>NZ_AOMF01000198.1 GCF_000336715.1 Halococcus thailandensis JCM 13552 | reverse complement strand
ACAGCAAACTCCAGCGGTGCTGGGCGCACCTTCTACGAGAGGCGAAGTACGTAGCTGAACGGCACGAGGAGGCTGAGCCGATCTCGGAGATACTGCACGACCTCCACGAGGATTTGACCGCATTCGACGAAGAGGACCCGCCCGCCTCCGCCCGCGAGCGGAGGCGGGCGCAGGCCTCGCTGTGTCTGGAGGAGTTGATCAGAGCGGACTACGAGACCGAGGAAGTGACGCAGTTAGCCGAGAAGATCAGGAACGGGTTGGGAAGTTGGTTGACGTTCGTCACGGAGCCGGACGTTGATTCGACGAATAATCGCGCAGAGCGCGCTCTGCGCGAGCAGGTAGTGATGCGGAAGATGTTCGGCGGACTCCGGTCGTAGTCGTTGAGAGAAGTTCTGAAATGTTTACCGTAATTTCTACGGTAAACGGGTTTCGTCCATCTTATCGAGTCGTTCGTCGACCACCTGAACTAGTTCCTGTACGGTGATTTCATCCTCTTGAATGAGAGTTGTATCAGCAGCGTACTCGATCGCTTCAGCGTAACTGGCGTGATCATGGTCCGCCATGATCCGCGTCAGTTTCGTTGCTACGCTATCGCTGATTGTGACAGTTGTGTATCCATCTGGCGGCATATTCGCTAGGAGAGCGAATTTACAGTAAAACTTACGGTAAAATCACTCCGCTATCTTCATAACTTCCCTAAATGACTCGGCTCTGCACGTTCATAAACTCCCCTCAGAATGGAGGAAGAGGTGGTCGATCTCCTCCATCAGTCCGTCGAGATCGTGGTCTGGCTGGTCACGNTTGTAGATCGTCTCTTTGAGGCCGTGTTCGAGCTGCGCTCGGAGCGACGAGGCTTTCGAGACGAGTCGCTCCGAGACGCTCGATTCGGGACCAAGGCGAAGGAGGCTGTAGGTCAGCATCTGAAGGTGCCAGTGGCGACTGGCACCGTCAGAATCACGCACCTCGCAGCCTCCAAGGCCGAGATCCTGCTTCGAGTCCTCGAAGAACGTCTCGATCCGCCACCTGTACGAATAGCTCCGAATGAGATGGCCAGAGGGAGCGTCGATCTTGTTCGTTGCGAGATACTTGACCGGGTTGTTTTCGTCCTCGTCAGTGACTTTCTCGGCGATTACCAGCCGTANATGAGATGGCCAGAGGGAGCGTCGATCTTGTTCGTTGCGAGATACTTGACCGGGTTGTTTTCGTCCTCGTCAGTGACTTTCTCGGCGATTACCAGCCGTACCTCACCTAACTTCGAGATCGGGAGTGCCTTCGTCCAGATCTTGTACGTTTCCTCGTTGATCTCTCGCTCTACTTTGTCGATGCGCTCTTCCAGCGCATCGACGCGCATCTCCTCGTTATCGAAGGTCACCTGCCGGTTGCTCCGTAGTGGTCCNTCTCGCTCTACTTTGTCGATGCGCTCTTCCAGCGCATCGACGCGCATCTCCTCGTTATCGAAGGTCACCTGCCGGTTGCTCCGTAGTGGTCCGATCCAGTCCTTGCCGTAGGATTCGACGTGCTTGATCAGGTCCGAGTCGTGGGCGAACCACGAGTCGAAGAGGTAGGTGTCCGCAGGTACACCTACCTCTTCTTCCAGTTCTGTGACNTGGTCCGATCCAGTCCTTGCCGTAGGATTCGACGTGCTTGATCAGGTCCGAGTCGTGGGCGAACCACGAGTCGAAGAGGTAGGTGTCCGCAGGTACACCTACCTCTTCTTCCAGTTCTGTGACGATCTCTCGGGAGAGATCGTACTTCGTCTCCTCGTTGTCCTGGTCTTCGTCGTCAGCTTTCTCATACTGGCGAAATGCGAGTGGATAGGAGGTTTTATCGTCGGTATAGAATGCGTAGACGAGGTCTTGTCCCCAGACGGGTTCTCCTTCGGTGTGATCGTAGAACTCTCCAGCACCGGGAAGTTCCTTCCCGGTTCGCTGGAACACCGAGTCGTCGATGACGATGTAGCCGTCCTGTGACCAGCGCGTCTCGCCGTGTTTTTGCAATTCCTCTAATCGCTCGTGGTTGAGTTGATCTTCGTTCCAGTCGTACTCAGTGAGGAACTTGTTGAGTGCTCGGTCGCCTTGAGCTGGAAGGACTTCACGTGCGATCCCGGTCACGGTCTTGCTGCGGGCCGCAGCAAGACCAGTCACGTACGTTTTGGCGTGATGAATCTGGTGATACGACAGCGAGTCGAACTCGTCCAGTGGATCGGTGCACGACAGGAAGTCCGTAATCGGAAGCATCGGCCGTCACTGCCGTCTACATCGCGTTCCTACTTAAACGTGCAGAGCCGAGTGAGAGGATGATCCCGACGTTTGCAGCCGGCACATCGATTCCCTCGTCGAGCACCTGCGAGGTGGCCAGTATCGAATATTCGCCGGTGCGGAACCGTTCGAGGATCTCCGTGCGCTCGTCGGTTTTCGTCTGATGGGTGATACACGGGACGATGAACTCCTGGGAGATCTCGTAGGCGAAGTCGTTGTTCGCGGTGAAGATGATCGTCCGATCGTCATGGTGGCGCTTGAGCAGCGTGTCGAGCGTGTCGAGTTTCTTCGCCGCGGTGCGTGCGAGTTCTTCAGCACGCTGCTTGGCGATCAGCGCTCGACGGCCGTCAGAATCGTAGGAAGTGTGCGCAAGGAATTCCTGATAGCCCTCGGCTTTCCAGAGGTCGAAGTCGTGCGTATCGACATATTCGCGATAGATGCCGTACTCCTCGTCGTACTGGGAGCGTTCGTCGTCAGTCAGTTCGACCTGCATGTGGATGGTTTCGTACTCGCTAAGATACTCGCCAGCGAGTTCGTCGACTTCCTCCTCATAGACGACCGGCCCGATGAGATCGGTGTCCTCGAGGAGTTCATGGGCGTCGTCGGCGCGCTCGTAGGTGGCGGTGAGTCCGAGACGATACGGCGCGATGGTCATTTCGGGGATCTGTCTGTAGGTCGGGGCTGGTAGATGGTGAATTTCGTCCGCGATCAGCAGCCCGAACCGGTCGCCGTACTCGTCGATGTAGCGATAGGCGCTATCGTAGGTCGTCACCGTGATCGGTCTGATCTCGTGGCTCCCACCACCGAGGACGCCGATCGACTGTTCGGGCCCTTCCCCGGTCCGATGTGGCAGTTGGTCACCGAAGGCGTTGGTGAGGGTGGAGTGCCACTGGTTCATCAGATCGATCGTCGGCGCGACGACGAGCGTCCCGACACCAGCATCCGCAATGGCCTGGATGCCGAGAAACGTCTTCCCGCTCCCAGTTGGAAGGACAACGCTGCCACGACGGTCATGAGTCCGCCATGCATCGAGTGCTGCCTGCTGGTACTCGCGTGGCTCGATCTGGAGCGCGGGATCGAGTGCAAGCTGTGGATAGGCTCGGGCGGTATCCTCGACTGCGACAGTGGTCGACTGGATAGTCTCTTGGTGGTTTGACGCCTCTGCAGCGGTGCTAGAGGTCGCACCGTCCCATGCGTCGGCCCATTCAAGCAGGGAGCGGTACCGATACGCGTGCGCACGGTAGTCCTCAACCCGATCATCCCACTCCGAGTACGGAACATCCCCATTGACTCCCCGCAGCAGGAGCGTACCCCCGTCGAACTCGATCCGCATCTGAGAGACACAATGGTTGCGAGCCGAATAAGTGATACTAAGACTCCTCAACTAATCGGTAGTGCGGAGTCTCCTACCCTGTTCGTCCGGTGTGTCCTCTCCCATGAGACATTCAAGCAATGACATGACAGTCGGGAATACTACCAGCCATCCACTTCGGTATTTTTGGTGGTCTGGATGCATCGAATAGAAGGTACTCCTGCACCCGAACGTTCGGACCGCTGAACGGGACCGGAACGGCATATCCTCTGACAATCAGTTGGCAGTCAGATTCCTTTGGGCGGGCGACGCTGTTGGCGAGAAACTTGTCCACCAAACGCTGCCCGCTACCGAATGGTCGTCAGAGATCCCCTCCTGTCGACGATAGAGGGAGAACAGTTATCCATGTGTAAACTCTACACATGACTATGGCTGAAGAGAAAACTCGAGTCGATTTCAACGCACCCGCTTCGCTCGTCGAGCGAGCCGACACTGTCGCCGAGTTGCTCGACATCTCCCGCACTCGACTTCTCATCGATGCTCTCCAAGACGAACTCGATGACCTCGTCACTGAGGACGGGTTCCGAACTCGTCTCCGAGACGCCTACTACGATGAGCGAATCGACTTTCAGACTGTGCAATCTGTTCTCGGCCAGGAGGAAGCCATGCGCATGCAACTCCTTCGAGCATCGATCGATAGAGATCCACCCGAACCCCAGCTGAAAGCGGATCTCCCCACCGATGACGAGTTCTACGACGGCGACGTTCCCGTCTGGCAGGGTGACTCTGAGATGCCAGGCGACACCGACGATGCTGAATCAACCACCTAACAGTGGCCGACAAACCACTCTGTGTCGTCGACACCAACGTCCTGTTGAACCTTGCAACACCAGTCGTCGATGGACGCCCAGCGGCTCCAACCGGTGCTGACCCGCTCAAAGCATTGCTCGTCTCCTATGACGTTCACGTCCCTACGAGCGTCGTTGGTGAACTGAGTACGGCGACGGGAAGCGGTGATCTACTCTCGGCGGCCGCTGACCTAGTGTTGAACGCGTCTCACCACCTGACGACATGCGATGTTGATGCCAGAATCGACGACCCACTCGATTATGGGCTTGACCAGGGCGAGTCAGATGGGATCTGGTTAGCGAACGATCTCGAAGCGTCGTTGTTCATCACCGATGAGTTCAACTCGACGAACTATCTGTTCGTGAGTTTGGCACTCGATGACCGCAATACGCTGTTCACAACGCCACACGTGCTCTGTGAGCTTGCGTCCCACGAGATTCTTCCGTCCGAGTACGTCGACACCGCCTTCAGCTACTACGCAGATTCGAAACAGTGGGACGAACAGTATCTCGACCAGCTTCGCCACAACTATCTTCGAGAGTAAACTACCCTTCCCTGCTCGCTCGCTTGCGCTCGCTCCCGGAGGGAGGGGCTTTCATGTGGACTCCCAACGATCAGTCTCCGGCAATCGGCCGGGGACCGTCGTCGGTCATCGTCCCACGATTTATACGCACGTTTACTGGTGCGTCTCCGCTCCCGGACTTCTGCCGGGACCGGAGGCTGTGGTACTGTTTGCGGGCATACCGTAGCCCGATGTTCTTCGCTGCGTTGTAGTCCGCGTTCACCGCGTACTCGCACTTCTGACAACAGAAGTGTTCGCCGTCACGGTTGTCCTCGTGCGTGAAACCACACTTTGAGCATCGCTGGCTGGTGTACGCCGTTTCGATTTGTTCGACCGAGACACCGCGCTCGGGCGCTTTGTAGACGACATATTCGTATAGCCGCCGGAACGCCCAAACATGGTGCCATTCCGCGAACGGCAGGCGCTCGCGGATGCCGTCGAGTTCCTCGAACACGATGGTCGAACAGTCGTTCTCGACCGCTTCCGTGACGATTTCGTTCGCCGTCGTGTGGAGATATTGCTTGCGCCACGCACGTTCGCGTTTGCCGAGACGTGCCATCGCGCGGTGGGCGTCCTGCCCACCGCGTTGTTGCATCTTCGCGCGGCGTTTCTCGAACTCTCTCACCCAGTGGTCGTAATCGTCACCCTGCCAGAACGTACCCGTCGAAGCGACGGCCAGTGAGTTCACGCCGAGGTCGATACCGAGGACCGTCCGGTTTTGGTGCTCGGTATCTGTCGAACCGTCGGCGTCTTCGTCACTATCGAACCGTCGTGTCGTGATGTGCAGGGAGAACTCGCCGGTCACATTGTCATAATGAACCGTACTCGTGCGGAGTTCGTAGTCCTCGTTCAAGACGTACCGTTCGTAGGGCGTCGGGCTGTCCGACGGCAGAACAAACGGGCACTCGACGCGCCCGGAGTGCGTCGAGAGGGATGCTTCGTTGCGGTGGATGGTCGAAGAGCGTTTGTCGTAGTCTATGAACCATGAGGTAAACTCGGGTTGGGAGACACGTTGTCGCTTCTTCCATCGTTCGACGCAGCCCTTGACAGCTTCGACGGCGCGATAAATCGCGCCAATGACGAGGTTCGCGGTTAAGTCGGTTTCTTCGCGGAGTTCGTCGTAGAGCGCGTTTTGTGCCGTGCGTTTGTTGGTTATGCACTCGTCGCGGTCGTACTTGTTCCAACACTGTTCGCTGGCACGGTTTGCGCACCAAAGGAACTGGTCTCTGGTTTCGTGGAGTGCGTCACGTTGTTCGTCGGAAACGGCGAGTTTCACGGGCGCTGTACGACGCACCTCCATGATTCAAAGACACACCAAAGGTACTTAAAAATTCCGTTTGGGGAGTCGGACCGTTGATACCGGGAAAACAGCGGTTGCACAGTCAGAGACCCGTGCTTACGCGCTCCTCACCTCCCTACTCGCGGTTCCGTTCCGACCGTTGTCGGAACTCCCCCGCTCCTTGAGGAAGGAGACTCCGCGCTGTATGTTAGTTGAAATGTGGAGAGACTGAAATTCGATCGGCTTGGATCGATTCGTTCCGTTCCAGGCCAGCCGTCGACATCAAAATCCCGCCTTGTCGAGTTCGTCGAGAAAGGCTGGTCGGTTCGAGTGGGTGTCCTTCAACATTTCGACGAACGCATCGAATCGATCCGCAGACGCGAACGCTTGCATTGCTTCGAGATGATCGACGATCTCCCGGTAGTGACGGCGACCCGTCTCTCCGGCGGCAAACGGGACGAGGAGCTCCTTGTATGCCTCGAAATACGCGTCCGGATCGACCTGGGCAACCGTCTGTGCGTACTGCTGGAACCACGTGAGGTTCTCGCTGTTCTCCACTGCTGCAAACGCGTCTTCGAGCTCACCCTCATGGATATACACATCGATCAGTCGCCGGTGGTCGTTGTCCGCGATTGCTGTGATGATCTCCTCATAGATCGAATCCCACCTCTCGTCGTCACACGACGCCTTCAGTTCGTCGTAGGCGTCCCACTCGCTATGGTCGAGAAACAGACGTTCGAGCGTCTCGCGATATGCGGTCGTGTTTCGTTCTCGATAGAGATCGGCCGCAAGCCACTGCAGCGCCGTCGTGGATCCGAACGTCTCGAGTCCGTCCTCAACCACGCGGAGTGCCCGTTCCTCGTTGCCACGATCGATCAGTTGCTCGGCGTACTGTTTGCAGAATCGAGCATTGTCGAGATAGATGTCGTCGTACACCGACAGCACCGTCTCCTCGTCGCCGAGTTGGTCGGCTAGATACAGATACGAGGACAACACCCGTCGTGTCCGTAGCGACGAGGGCGACCCCGACGTTGACGTCTCCGATTCGGATGGTGTGATATCGGCAGTGTGCTCTTCGACCGTCGTGGGAGCATCGACGTGGAAGTTCTCGAAGGCATCCCCAACGAAATACTGGAGTTCGAGCGGTCCGACGGTGAGATGGGCCACATCGAGCGTTTCACCGGTGAACTCTTCGATGGTGAGCGGCCCAGCGGTGAAATCGGATGCATGAAGTGTTCCGTCGGGTGGTTCGCGCGGTGTCCGTGCATCGTCGTTCGGCTCTGAGGCCGTCTCACCGTGTGGCCGATTGGTATCCGCCGCGGTCGCCGTTGCTGGGTCGTCGCTACTGGTGCGTTCGATCGAAACGCCTGCTATATGCGGATTCAGACGATCGAACCAATGTTCGAGATCGCTCGTCGTCGTACAGACCGTCCGCAAGGCGTCGTCATAGTCGTCACGAACGAACGCGTAGTCGGCCTCGATGAACGCCGTGACGAGCTCGTCGATGTAGGCCTGTTTTTCGTCGGGATCGAGATTTTGTTCGTCGATCGTCTCCGCGTATGCGTCGATGGCTTCTTCGAGTTTCCGGCCGTAGTAGCCGCCGCTGTCGTCGATCCGGGTCATGTTCTCGCGGATCGCCTCGGCGAGGGCACGGTAGATGGTCGTCGCCGCCTGAATATGGCCTCGAGATCGATGGGTCGCCGCGAGATCGTGGTAGTGGGAGAAATCGATATGGGTGTTGTATTCGATCATCCCTCGGCGACTCAGCGCGTTCTCGAACAGTCGGTTGATCTCTTCTTTGTAGTCGTAGACGGTGTGTTCCGTGTCGTCGCCAGCGAACGCGACGAAGCGGTCACGGATGTCGTGGTCGTCCGCAATGAGATTTTGGAGGAACGTCCGGAGATCCGCAGTGGGAGTCTCCTCCACGAGTGTTTGTACGTCGGTCGCGATGGGGTCCGGCGATCCCGCCTGGAGGCTGTCATCGCTTGGCGTCTGTGCCGGCTCTCGCTCGTTGGCCGCCAGCAGTACCGCAACGACGTGTTTGCATGCACCTGCGTAGTCGTACGGACAGCTACAGAAGTAGGTTTGAACGCTGTCGTCGATGGTGATCGAGATCTCGTAGTCGTGCGTTCCACGAACCGTCGCCGTGAGCTCCGCGCCGTCGAGTGTGAGTTCTCGAACCCGTCCCTGGTCGTGATAGTTGACACCACGCTCGTAGGACTGGTGAGTACAAAGCGAGCGTATTGCCTCGTGACTCGGATACTCCATATTGCCGATATTCGCTTCCATGCGTTGCAACCGTTTTCTTCTTTTGGGCAGCTGCGGCTTGCGATGGGAGAGTGTCATATTCTGGAAGAAAGAAACGACATCACCTCCCAAACGACTCGCGTCGGATTCTTTGAGGTGAATGTGTGCGGTTCGTAGGCATACTCCGTTTCGGCGTCGTTCCGCTCTTGGAAGTATCCGCACCCTTCAATAAATCTATCTCGGGATGAAATAGTCAACTTCCGATCGGGACGGAACCCGCTCTCGGCTGTCGTCTGTGTTGCGAACACGGCCGGCTGCTCTTCGGACGTGGTCTCGCTATTGCTATCCAAATCGATATCGGGAGCGCCGACCGGCCAACGAGACGGTATTACTCGTCGAGATCGGGGTATTGAGGCGGTGCAGTGCCCTGTTTGTCGACGACGGTAGGGTCACCGTCCAACGACTCCGAACGGGTCTCCTGAAGTTCGATATAGTGTTCCCAGCTATCGCCCATGTCGAACACGTAGGTTAGCGACCCCAACTGCTCGGGGTCGATCTCCTCGATCGTCGTCTCGGCAGCGTTGCCTTCCGACGGTGGATCAGACTGTAGGTCCCGGAACCGATCCTTCGCTTCCCCGGACATGTCCTCGGGAACGGCCTGCTCGATGAAGCGCTCGATCTCGTCATCGTCCATGGGCGGCCAGCTCAACCCACCATCGTAGAGCTGTGGATGGACGTAGCTCCGGGTGGAGATACCGTCCCTATCGCGGGTGAGAAATTCGTAGGTATGGGCCTCCCAGCGGTCGAACGCCTCGAACATCGCCTCGTGAAATATGTTCAATGTCTGTGAGCCGTCTACCTCGATGTCGCGCCAGACCTCCTCGTCGGGTTCGAACTCCAGTGGCGGATGCGGCAACAGCCACACGCGGAACATGTAGCTGGTCATGGTTGGTATTTTGAGCAGTAAGACTTCAGTGTTGCCCCGATGACAAGCCTGAATCCTTGCTGGTTCGGTCGTGGATGGATATCAAGGGATGTGCTCGGCGATCAATTCCGGAACGCACGAGACACCGTGCGGGAAACGTGGCCGATCGATTAACGTTGTCGGCAGATCAATACCAACCGAAAATGGAACTCGAACGTCGAGACGACGATCAGTGGCACCTCGTGATGGCTCGCTGTGGGACTGGTGGAACCGCGCATGAAACCATCGAAGCAAAGCCTGACGACGGATTCACGCACGAAGACGATGGAGTTCGTCTCTGTCATCCCACGATGGATGATCCGACATGGTGTGATGCCTGTCAAGCGGCCGTTACCGACCGATACACACAGGCTAGCGACGCTATCGAACACTGGAAGGTCACAACCACACACCGCGACATCGAGTGGAGCGACTACGACGGAGCCATCGACGACTGTAGATGGTGTCAGAGCGACGTGGACACGCTTGTACACGACCGACACACGGATACAATCGTCTGTAAGATCTGTGCCACTCTCTATGCCAGTTCAGCTACCGCTGTCGATGACTCAGTGACGGTTACCGACCATGTTCAACTCGCCGACGAGGTCGAACCTATCGTCGTCATCGACGACGGATCGAGCCAACAGTTGGCAGCTCGAATCGACAGACGTCCATACATCTCACTGAAACCCAAGCGCAAATACGTCACTGTCTTGGTAACGATCGCCGACACCGATTATCAGTTTACGAAGGCAGCCATCGATCGTCTTCGAGGGGTATTCGAGACATACGAAGCACGCGCGTCCCAGCAGTCAGACAACAAGGGCGGTGTCGAATTCGAAGTCAACGGGCAGCGATTACATAGAGAGCGTCGTCCGCGACAACAGATCGAAGTCAGCGGACTGTTCGAGGCTGATGCACGCGAGTTCATCGAAGAGGTCATCCCACTCGTCCGGAGGACAACCAACTGGACGTATGATCCATCGGAGATCTCAGCACGGGCCACTCAACGGGCGATACGGGAACGCGGCCGACCAGGACCTGCACCGGTTCCACGCGACGGCGCACCGGAGGTCACTATACAGGACGATGATCTCGCACGACACGCCCCCTTGACCGACAAATCCATCACGGACTCCCAAATTCGATCGTTTGTCTCCGACCAGGCATACCGACATGGCGACGCCCTTGTTGACGCCGGTCGTCTTCGCGTGCATCATGGCGGTGGGCACAAAGGCGATGCGGATGGGTACGACGCTCAATCCAATGCTGGATTCGATCTTTGGTTCGAGAACGGAGCGATCACCGGCCACGACTGTTCTTGTGAGAGCACTCTCGACCCCTGCGAACATATTGCTGGGGCACTGATCGCCCTCCCGCCTGTCGCGGTCTGTTTTGTGTAGCCGTCGGATTCAAGATGCCTCTCGGCCAATCAGACGTGTAAGCATTTATAAAATAGTGTGTATGATTGTGCATAGACCGATGAGCGCTGATCGAGAGACCCAACGTGTCCACTTTCACTCGCCCGAGCACCTCATCGAACGGGTCGACGCAATCGCAACCCTGTTTCAGAAAGATCGGACGGACGTCCTCAATGAGGCGCTCCGCGAGTATGTCGACGAAATCGCTAACGACGACTCGTTTCAGGAGATCGTTGCCAACGAGTACTACGAAAATCGATTGGACTTCGAGACAGTCAAGCAGCTCGTCGGAGCCGACACCGCCCAACGATTCCGCCTACTGAAGCGCGATCTCGACAGTGAACCGCTCGATCTGTCCGCTCCGAGCGACACCGACATCTACGCCGGTGAGCGCCACACCGTTGATCCGGCCGATTCCGACGTCGCCACACGGGAATAGCCGCGCTGTTCTCACACTCTGGCAGCAAGGAGTGAGAGCACTCTCGACCCATACGAACACATTGTTGGAGCATTGATCGCCCTCCCGCCTGTCGCGGTCTGCGTTGTGTAGCCATCGGATTCAAGACGACGCTCCACGAAACGAGATGCATGACTGATGATTCGGACACTGCACCCACATTCCTCTCCTCTCTCCCGAACCAGCCGATCACTGACGACATCGTCAAACAGATCGGTGAGAGCGATAACCCGAAGATCCGTGGCGCGATGGGGTTTCCCGGCTCGTCACCCGGTGTGATCGAGGCTTTTTTGCTGAATATGGAGGCGACGACCTACGTGATCGTGTTCGATCCGACTGTCGATCAGTGGCGTGTCTATGACTCCTTCGCGTCCGAAGATATGGCCCACGAACAGATGGTTGATCGTGCCAGCGAGCTCGCTAACGAGTGGTTTGCCGACAGCTTCTCGGATCGTATTGCGGCCACAGATGAGACAGAGTCAGACCGATGAAGGTGCGCTACTACGCGGATGCGGATATCCAGGAGCTACATGAGCAGATGCTCCGACTGTTGGGGACGCTGCACGACGAGCATGCCATCACTGTCGAGATCGATCGCATCGACGAACAGCATGGCCCGATTACGGAGTTCCCCGGCGACGTACGAGACTCCTCTCCCGAAGCGGTTTATGAGCGCGATTTGAAACGAAATCGAGATCTGAACAGAACTATCGAACCGACACCATCGGAGGGATTCAAACACTACGGGTCACTCGACATCGCCGGCAACATCGCGATCGTCGATGCCGAGGGAACTGTCCAGTGGGCCTCGACGCTTCCCGGCTACGCTCGTGGCTATGGGCCAGGTGTCGAATCGCGGACAGCCATGGACTTTCTGGAGGACATCGCCACGTCACCGAGCAACCGGCTCTGTGTCGAGTGTCTCCATCTGCTGGACGGCGACGAGACGTTCTGTCCGAACTGTGGCCACGAACTGTGATATCCTCACACCGTCTGAAGGCGGGTGAATCCTACACGGAGGGAATCCGGTCTCCCAGAGTGGTTTCAGCTCCCACTCCGCGAGCGTCATCTGAGTGGGCTACGCACTCGGTTCGCGGCGGGCTGTGGTGCTGTCATGAGTATTCTGTTCTATTGAAATTGGACGATGGCGCGGGGATTCGGTCGAGGAGTACTAGAACATTCTCTCACCCCAGAATAAGTGAATTTGATGATATTGTGTCAATGCTATACCCGACCCAGCACTGTGGCTATCCGGCGTTCCCTCCGATCAACGAATTGTCAGCCAGAGCAGTCTTCAAAGAATACGGATATCAGAATGACGAGAGACGTTTGATTCACCTGGTTTCGAGCCCCGGTCCCGACGCCATACTGCATTTCCAATAGAGCATACAACTCAGCTTTGCAGGTTCGCAGAGGGGGTTGGTGTAACCGGAGAATCTACATCTCCAAGGGCCGATGGAGAGCATATGCAAGTCGAGATCTTGGGCGGTACAGTCGAAATTGATGAATCACACGTTGAGGAATCGCCCACCGAGATCCGTCGACAGCTCCGTGAATACGAACATGATGAACGACAAACGTTCGATCTCTCGATAGAGATACCAGAGACGTTCACCGGAGCCGTAATGGAGCAATTACTGACGATTCCGTACGGTGAAACCAGAACGTATGGCGAAATCGCAGCAGCACTCGATACTGCACCGGTCGCAGTCGGAGGTGCTTGTGGCCGAAATCTGGTGACGGTGGTCGTTCCCTGCCACCGAGTGCTCCGAAGTGGTGGCGAACTTGGCGGATATTCTGCTCCCGGTGGTGTCGATCTCAAGCGACGGTTGCTTGACCATGAATCGAACGGTGTTTGAAGTGCATTTCCGAGGCGGTTCACTATCTCTGTGGACAAATACCCGAAATCATTAACATTCACGGCTGAGTATACAGCCTGTGGACGAAATCGTTGGTTGGCTCCGCAACCGTCCATACTACCGCAACCAGATCAAAATTCATCAGGTGATGGAGGGTCGGACAGGGAGCTATGGCGATGTAGGTGTCGAATCCCGGCTTGAACGAGCGCTTGAGCGGCGAGGGATCGATCAGTTTTACCAGCATCAGACGGCTGCGATCGACGCGATCCGCGACGGCGAGAATGCCGTCATCGCCACGCCAACCGCCAGCGGGAAAAGTCTCATCTACACTGTCCCCGCAGTCGAGCGCGCGCTTGATCACGACGGGCGGACGCTGTATATCGCGCCCCAGCGTGCACTCATCAACGACCAAGAAGCGAACTTTACCGACCTTACGGATGATCTCGGCCTTGGAGCCACCGTTGACGTGGGCCAATACACCGGCCAGCTCTCGCAGACTGAAAAACGCGCCGTGCGGGGCGACCAGCCGCATATCGTCTTGATGACGCCCGACCTCCTGCATTATGGCGTTCTCCCGCACGATCACCTCTGGGAGTGGTTCTTTCGCCAGCTCGACACCATCGTCATCGACGAAGTGCATGAGTATCGTGGCATTTTCGGCAGCCAGATCGCGCTGGTCATGCGCCGGCTCACGCGGATGTGCGAGCGCTACAACAGCGACCCACAGTTCATCTGCTGTTCGGCCACTATCGGCAATCCCGCCGAACACGCTGGAAACGTCACCGGCCAATCCACCGATTCGTTTTCCGTCATCGACGAGGATACCAGCACCACCGGCGCGACTCACTGGCTGTTCTGGAATCCACCACCAGTCAAAGACAATTCCCAAGCAGAATCCGATACACAACACCCAGCACCGAGTGAGCTTGAACCCGAGCCACAGTCACCGACAATGACGTCGGACGGTGGCGAAGCGCTTCCAGCACCAGCGCCTCCTTCGACAGATATCGATACCTCATCTGACGTACAGTCAGATCCAACTGTCGATGACGGCGGCGAAGGCGAGACTGAGACATCAGTAGAGCCTGAATCCGGTGGAGAGCGCAAATCGAACCACGCCGAAGCCGTCCGGCTATTCTGTGATCTCGTGACGCGAGGATATCAGACGCTCGTATTCACACGGACGCGCCAAGGGGCCGAACGATGTGCCGAGTGGTCGGCAGCCGAACTCCACAAGCGCGGCGAACACCAGGCCGCCAACGCGATCACTGCCTATCAGGCCGCACTCAAACAGGATCGTCGCGAGGAGATCGAAGACGGCCTCCACGATGGGTCGATCCCGGGCGTCTGGTCGACGAGCGCGCTCGAACTCGGCGTCGACGTGGGTGGTCTCGATGTGGTGATCCTCAACGGCTATCCGGGCACGCGAATGCAGACCCACCAGCGCGCTGGGCGGGCAGGCCGCGGGCGTGACGCGAGTCTCGTAACGCTCGTCGGCGGTCGCGACCAGCTCGACCAGTATCTGATGGGCCACCCCGACGTGTTCTTCGAGGGCGATCCTGAAGAAGCGGCGGTCAACCCCTCTAACGACCAACTCATGCCCGATCACGTGCTCAGTGCTGCCCGAGAATCGTGGCTCTCACCCGCTGACGAACAGCACTTCGGTGAAAAGTTCCCAGAATTCGTTACCCAACTCGAAAGCGAGGGGCTTCTCGAACGACGGAACACGAACAAGGGCGTACGGTGGACCTACGCGGGTGACGGAAGTCCCCAACACGAGATGAGCATTCGGGCTATCCACGATCGCGAGATACAGATCCGTGATCGGCTCAATGAGACAGATCTCGCCAGCCTCTCGTATGACGACGCACTCCGGGATGTCCACCCCAACGCGATTTATCACCATCAGGGAGAGAAATACGAGGTAGTCGATCTCGATCTTGAGCGTGACACCGCGTTTCTCGAATCCACAGAGCTGTCCTACTACACGCAAGCACTCACCGACAAGGCAATCTCGGTGAACGAGGTCCTCAATGAAACGACGCTCGCCACCCATCCCGGCGTCACGGTGGGGTTTGCGGATATCGAATTCCGCGAGCAGGTCACAAAATATCTCCGGTGTACCCAGGGCAATGACGACAATGGTGAGCCTATTCCGTTGCCTGAACCACTGCCGCCGACCGAGCTCCGGACGCGAGCGCTGTATTTCACCATTCCGCCGGCTATTAAGCAGAACCTCAGAGCTGAGAGCGATGTCGACGACGGATTCGAGGGCGCAATCCACGCGGTCGAGCACGCGATGATCTCGCTATTCCCGCTCGAATTCCTGTGTGATCGGCGCGATATCGGTGGGCTCTCGACACCGCTGCACCCCCAGACGGCCAAGAGTACGATCTTCATCTACGACGGGTATCCCGGTGGTGTCGGCCTTGCGCGTGGGGGCTACGAACGCGTCGAGGATCTCCTGCGAGAGACGCGGGATCTCCTTGCCGACTGTCCCTGTGAAAGTGGATGTCCGGCGTGTATCCAATCGCCGCACTGTGGCAACGCGAATGATCCGCTCGACAAGAGCCTCGCGCTCTCGCTGCTCGATTACTTGCTCGGTGACGCGACCATTGAACCGAACCACCACGAGATGGATGAAGTCGATAATGCGAGACAACAGGAGCCCGTCGAGAACAGATCCGAAGTCGAAGTCAAAGTCGATACCGCCATCGATTCGATAGCAACAAACGAGAATAGTGGCGGAACAGACGATATCGATCAGCGTCCAACGACACCGGAAACACCCGAGACGGACAAGAAAACTGTCGTCGCCGAACAAATCGCGACTCACTCACAAACCAATGTCGACACCGAGACAGTCGCTGAAACGCTTGCTAAGTTGGAAGGCTACGATATCGAGCCCGAAACAGCGAAACCACCACTCTTGGAGCTGTACGGTGTAGCCGGTCCATCAATCTACGATATCCCCGGCATCGGACCAGTTCGTGGTCACCACCTCTTCCAGGCTGGCTATCATACGCCCGAGGCGATTGCAGCGGCGTCATCTGGCGATCTGACTGACAATGTTCCCTACCTTACCGAGTGGGTCGCTTCCAAGATACAACCGTCGGCGGAGGAATTCCTTGACGAATGACAAAAAAAAAAGTTGTCACGGTGATGGTTTGTCTCCTCGTGGAGGCGTGGAGAAACCTTACAGTTGGTACTTCGAGCAGGCGCTAACGCCATGCCCTTCAGGGCGTGGATACAGCGCAGTGAGATTACTTCGGCAACCGCCGAAGCCGGAAGGTTTAGGCGGTTTTCCGCCCAATCCACTACTATCGAACGCGGCACGTCCGCCCCCATGTCGGGACAATCGGACAATCTTCGACAACCCATCGCACTCAGCGAACACCCTTCGCCGGAGGTTGGTGGGACGGTGCGGAAGAAGTACCTCCAATTCGGACCCTGTTCGGTAATTACCACGGCTTCGTTTTCCTGAGATTGGCAGTTGGATCGTCGAGGCGGTTCGCTAGGGCGGTGAGAAGGCGGTCGATCAGCACCAGGCCGACGTGTGTTTCTACCCGCTGACGGCCTTGTACGCGGAAGTCGAGGCGACGATCGTCTTCCTTTGTCGTGCTGAAAAAGCGTTCGACGGCTAGGCCGGAGAAGCTGACCACCACCTCACGTCGAGTACCAACCGCTCACTCCTCGTCGCGCTGTTCGCTCAGGTGCTCCCAAATCTCGGTGCAGCCACAGCCATCCGGGACGTCCGTGAGATGATCGTCGTCGGTTGACGTGTCCGTTCCCATAGTTACTCACTCTCCGAGTAACTGATTATGCCGCAGTAATAAAATGGTTTTCCTCGACGGCGCGTGGTGGTGTCTGGAATAGGAGTGTGAACTGTCCTTACGGTCAAGCCGCGGGGCTTCCCGCTTCAACAACGCGCTTTGCATCTACCTGAACCGAGGCAAACACAGGGAGCGCAGTCTGCACGGGCGTTGATTCGGAGCATCCCGCTCCTATATCGTCGTCTGAACACAGATTGTCGAGTCCTCTGTCAAGTACGTTCTTCGCCGCATTGAGATCGCGGTCCTCCCCGTGGCCACAAGCCGGACACGAGTGCTCTCGCACCCACAGCGGTTTGTCGGTCTCGACACCGCACTCGGAACACTCTTTCGTGGTCCCTGCCGGTTCGACGGGAACGACGTGCGTGCCGTGAAGGTCGCCTTTGTATTCCAACAGTGTGATGAACTGCCGCCACGCCGCATCTTGCTTGTTCTTCGCATTCTGAGACCCTTCCAGCATCGGTTTCACATGTGACATCCTCCCCACCCTACCACTTGCCCACGCACCGCGGCGAGCGTTTGAGGGTGGGCTTCCCGTTCGATGGCGCGGTTTGCAGACACCTGCTACTGGAAAGCGTGTCAGAAGCCGATTACAGGTGCCCGTATCCTTTCCGTTCGAGTTCTGCTTCTAGTTCCACGTGCATTGCCTCGACAGTCTCCTCGCCGAAATGCTGCCCTGTCATTGCACCCGATAGTTCCGCGATTTCAGCGTGCCAGTCACGCGCTGCTGACGCAAGGTCCGCGAGGAGTTCTTCCTCTGTCTTGTCCTCTCCATCGATTTCCTCAACGATCTGCCAGCCAGGCTGAAAGTTCTCAAGGACATATCCAGCATCGTCGAATTGTATCATGAACCGCTCGGAAACGGCACCGAAGCCAGTTTCGAGGCTCAGGAGAATGACGACGTGGGCGATCTCGTCGCGGTCTTCCAGTGTCCGAAGATCCCCGACAGGCACAGCCGTTTCGGGGAGCACCGACCAGAGTGGTTCAGGAAGGGGCATCTCACTCTCGTTTGCATCCGACAGGTCGTACTGATCGACCGAATCGCCTTTCTCTTTCACGACGTCCGGGTCTTTCTCACTCGATTCGTCGGAGATGATCTCTTTCAAGATGGCGTAGAAACGCCACTCATCGCCGTAATCGTACAGATAGCAGATTCGATCGTACTGCTCTAGTCCCAACTGTCGTGTCAGTTCGCCAATCGTCGTTTCCCCTGCGTTCTCGATTCGTTCAGTGCGCAAAATCGGATCGCCCCCGAGCGAATCCTCGTATTCTTGCGGGCACTGGTATTTGACATCGCTGTTCCAGTAGTCTTCGTCGCTCCCCATGAACCAGAGATGTCCCTGATCAAGCCCGACTGCTGGATTGATCACCGACTGGAACTCGACGATCGTACTGTCCGCACCAACGACAACATCCCGCCACAACGATGTCGGATCAGGGTCGAACTTGACGCGGAAACGGTAGGCGGTCATCGCTGTTCCTGTTCTTGTGTGGATGCCCCTGAGACCATCGATGCGCTGTCCCAAGCCCAACAATGCCAGTCCTGTTATTTGGACTTGCACCTGATCGGTACGACGACGCTGCCGCGACGATTGTCAGACTTGAAACGACGATTCCGTTGCTGTATATCGTATCGAACGGGAGCAACGGTCGTGTGACACGGGGTCGAACCGACGTTTCGATCCCGCCTGGATCATCCCTGTCAGGGACCGCGATATCGAGGACTCGGTAGCAGCTCGCGGAAGCCACCTCGACTAGGCCGTGTCTGCCTGGTCCGGCGTCAGCGAGACGAACTCCAAACCTTCGCTGGCGAGCAGTTGCTTGGCGCGCTCAGTCACCGAAGGAGCAACCAGGATGCCGCGAACGGATTTGTCCGGGCGATTTCGTTCGAGCGCTTCCACGTAGCGGTTGAGTTGGCCGACTGCATCGGGACCGACGCGGCGGCGTTTGAGCTCGACCGCGATAGGGGTGCCATCAGCATCTTGGCCATAGATGTCGATCGGTCCGGCGGACGTCTCGCGTTCGGTTGCCATCGCGTTGAAGCCGGTTTCGAGGATGTCGGGATCGGCAAGAATACGCTGGCGGAGATCTTCTTCGCTGCCTTCGAGTGCGAGTTCCGACATGTCGTCTAACTCGAGACGTGACGCCTGTGCAACCGTTTTGAACGTGATTTCGAGCTCTTCGTGCGGCGAACTGCGGACGCTCTCGACGATGAGGCGGTCGTCGTCGAGACAAACACTGTGTGTCGAACCGGGCGGCTGCCAGTTGACGGGCTTTCGCTGCTCGTCACGGTGGACCAGCAATGTGCCATCGGGTTTGCAGATCACCAATCGTTCACCGGGCGGGAGATGGCTCGAGGCGCGTCCGTCGTAATCGATTGCACACTTACCGACGAGCGTGAGCATTTCGCCGTGCTCGAACCCAGTGTCGAGAAGATCGCGAACGTCTTCGAGCGCCGGATCGATGAGCGACGAGACGGGCATACCGGCTGTTGCGTCTACACCAAGGTAGTGGATTCGGTGGTGTATCTGCCGGTCACGGTCTTGTGTCATCTCACCATACGGTCATGACGATGGTGCAGACGTCTTCACAAGGAATGTGCGAAGACGGATTCGATCTGTCCGGCAAGTCCATCCGATCGAATGAATCGTTCTGCTCTGGCGTCTCATCCCACTTGTCGGACGCACCCCCGTGGGGTGGACAGCACCCTCCATGTTGGACAGCACCCCCCATGTTGGACGCACCCCTTCTCAACTTTTGGTCGTGTCGCAAAGCGGTCTAGACTTCGGTAGCAACTGACTCCCCTCAGGAAGGGGTTGTCTCTGGTGACCAAACCGAGACCACCC
>NZ_AOMF01000197.1 GCF_000336715.1 Halococcus thailandensis JCM 13552 | reverse complement strand
TCACCCGCTCAACCAAAACAACCATGAGCTGTGACCTCACAGTCGAGGCTACCAGAGGCAAAGTCTAGAGGACTTTGCGACGCGACCCAACTTTTGCTCCACGGAATGGATTCCACTTGTCGGACGCACCCCCCTTCATCGAACGGATCTCACTTGCCGGACGCACCCCCCCCTCTCCCCCTTTCTCAACTCTCATTCCTCAGAACAGACCTCCACTTGCCGGACACCCCCCTACCCCACCGAATTCAATCATCAGATCCCAGAACTTCCCGTACCTCGTCACGGATGAGCGCTCGTAGTTCCGCTTCCGACCGCCGTTTATCATTTCTTAACGCTGCCAACTCGGTATCGATCGCGGCCAGTCGTTCGGTGAGATAGTCGAGCGTCTCCGGATCAATGGCATCCGAATCGGCGTCGTCGCCCGTCGGCTCGGTCTCGGTCACCGTTTGGCCGGAGTCGTCCACAGCGGCGGCTTGGGATGAAGCCGGCGTGGGGGACCCATCGTCACCCACTCGTTATCGCTTAAGGATTCGTCCGGATCAGCAGGCGCTACTGTCTCCCGCGTCAGCCGGAACTCATGGATCGATGGCTCCATA
>NZ_AOMF01000196.1 GCF_000336715.1 Halococcus thailandensis JCM 13552 | reverse complement strand
CGTGCTCTACTTCTGAGAAATCCCACAGCACTCAGCAAACCAGCTTCCGCACTCACCGCTCATTCTGGGCTTAAGCGATAACCAGTGATCGTCACCGTACTCGTCGAGCTCCGTTTTCTCTCGAACGGTGACAGTCGAGGAGGCCGCCTCGGAGTCGATTTGATACGCGACAAGGTCGCTTTCCGGTGGGTAGACTGGCATCGACGTTCTGAGAGCGGCACGCGTGATCACATCAGCATCGAGATTCGATTCGAAATGTGAGAGCATTTCACGCTGGACTGAGGGTTCGCCGTGGACGAACGCGACATGCGTCGGGTCGACGTGTCGGGCAAACTGGAGCAGATCGTTCCGTGCCGCGTGGCCGCTCATCCCGCTGATCGAATGCACCCAGTTCGTTGGCAGTGTGTGCTCGAAGATCGAGAACCCGTCGCGCTCGCCGGGTTGCTGGTCTGGTTCTGCATCGTCATCTCTCGCTGGCGGTCTGATTGGTCGTGTCTCGATGCTAATGTGGGCGGTCTCGTTCGCTCCCTGAATCTCCCGTCCGAGCGTTCCGTCGGCCTGATAGCCGGTGAAAATGAGCCGCATCTCGTCGTAGTGAGTGAGGAGGTCGTGGAGGTATGCAGGCGAGAGGCCGCCGGTGAGCATTCCCGACGGTGCGACGATGATCGGCGGTGTCTCCATGTTCAGGAGCCGCTCACGCTCGTCGCTGTTTGCGGGCCGTTGGGCAACGTCGGGAACGAACGGTTCGAAGTCGGCGGCGTTTTGCATGTAGTTCATCACCGATTCGTTGATATACTCCGGGCCGGCGAAGGCGTGATAGCGGTCAGTTGCCTGTGTCGCCAACCCATCGTAGATGAGCTGGAACTCCGCACGGGTATCTTCATCAAGCGACCGCCAGCGCTCACGGAAGATCTGGAGGATCTCCTGTGCCCGTCCGACGGCAAAGGTGGGAATAAGGACCGGAATCCCTTGCCGGATCGCGTTGATCGACTCGTTGTACAGGTCCGTACGGGCATCCTGAAACGAGGGATGGGTATCCCGATCGCCGTATGTGGACTCGAGAATCAGCGTATCCGCACTCGGTGGGGTCTCGATGTCGTGGAGATGGGCCGACCGTCCGCCGAGATCGCCCGAAAACACGACTCGTCGCCCGCCGGCTTCGAGGCTGAGCCACGCGCTCCCAAGGAGGTGGCCTGCATCCCCGAATCGGTACGTCAGCGTATCGTCGGTAGCGACGTGATCGGTGACCGATCCGGTGTCGTAGCCAGTGATCGGATCAAATCGTGCGAGAACCTCCTCGACGTCGGTCCGCTCGAATTGGCGTTCGCGTCCGGGCTTTTTGGTTTCTTCGAGGTGGATTTTCAGGGAATCATGGAGGAGGAGGTGGGCGATGGCGGCGGTGGCTTGCGTACAGATGACGGTCGCGTCACGGCTGAGGAGGTTGCGGTGTTCGAGAACCGGCAGCGCACCGATATGATCGATATGAGCATGCGTGAGAAACACCGCATCGATCGCTTCGGTGCCAAGCCCACGGAAATCGGGGAACTGCCCGCCACTACCCTGATTCAGCCCGCAGTCGACGAGATAGGTCCCGTCGGCGGTTTCGACCTGATAGCAGCTCCGGCCGACCTCACGGGCTCCGCCCCGCGGATGGACGACGAGTGGTGTATCGCCGTCAACGAGTTCATGTGGGGGAGTCGTGGCTGCATCCTCATCGTCAGTGTCTGTGTTGGATTCGGACGCCGTCTCGCCGGTTGGTGGTGTCGCATTCATGATTGCGGGTAGTGAGCTCGCCGATCGGACGGTGTGGTGTTATTCGGCGAGTATGTCATCGGCATAAAAGCGCTCTTGGGTTCCCGTCTCGCCGGAGAACGTGACGTCCTTGGTCAACGGGGAGTCGGCGACAGCCGGGCAGAAGTCATCGAGTTGGGTGAGGATCGTATCGAGCGGGCGGGCGCTCCCGTGGGCGGTCATCGTCCGTTCGAGTTGCCAAACAGCGGGTGTCCGGCTCAAATCGTTGGCTGCTTCGGCTTCCGCTTCGGTGTAGTACCGACACCGGCTTGCCTTTCCGGTCGTTCCCTCGCCGTGGCGGGCCGGTTTCGCGGTGAGTTCGTCGAGACGGACGAGTTGGAGCGGCGACCGCGTTCGACCAGGCAGCGCGTCATCGAGCTCTTCGCGAACGTCGTGCGCGGCGAGCGAGAGGTCGTGTCGGAAGTACGTGAGGGTGATCGGCCCGTTTTCCTCGTAGAGCATCGGCGAGGCGACATGGTGGCCGTCATCCATCGTGAGATACTGCGCTGGGAGTTCGGCGAGACACAACCCGCGGAGTCGCAACCGTTCGGGATCGGTGTTGGTGGCGGCCTCGAAATGATCAAGCAGGTGGGCGAGTTCGTCCGCACACTCCTGTGGGGTCCACGCGGTTCGATCAGCCGGTGCGCGCTCGGCCGGGTTGGTGAAATAGACGGTTGTCTCGGGGATATATGGGACCGGTTCGGGACGGCGGGGTTCGACCGGCAGCGTACCGCGGTCGTGGTCACTGTAGGGTTTGTCGTCACCGACGGTTCGCCCGAGTTCGATACGAGCCGAGACGGGGAAGACGGTTCGCGGGAGGGTTTCGAGGACAGTGATCGGGTCGTGCTCGGCCAGGAGGACGACACGCTCGCGCGTGGCAGTCGTGCTGGCGTCTCGATCGCGGTCACGGTTGGACGGCGGGTCTGAGCTCATGCTAGCAGTAGATGTTCGTAGTCATCGAGTGGGCCACTCTGGGCTGGCATCAGTTGGCGTCGAGAGGCGAGGGCCACGTCTGTTTGGCGCATCGAGCATCTGACGAATAAATCTTTCCAGCGGCAATCGGATCTGTTTTCATTCTTGAGATTTTGTTGGAAGAAATATGGACATGGTCTCGGAGAGGCACACCCCTCGTTTTCACTGACTTCGCCACAGAAAGGGGTGAGATATTGGGGGTCGGCGACGGGTTCGCGATCGGTGAGAAACTGATCGACCGTGTCTCTTGACGGCGGTCGATCGAAGCCGCAGCCAAGCCAGACGAATGTGGCGATTCTATTTTTCGAGATCGAGAGTGTTGCGGAGATGCTTGACAGGATAGATGTCGGTTAGACCTTCAGTCTCGATCGTGACCTCACTGAGTGGTGTCCCGTCGCTGTAGGTATTTTCGACACGTGGGTCGCCGTCGTCGGGATCGTTGAGTGCGGCGAGGATTTCGTGACCCTTCCTTCGACTCATCGCGACCCAGATGGCGTCCTCACAGCCGGTAGCGGCAATTTTGTCGAAGTCGGCTGGGGCGGCCGACCTTCTGTCCGGATTGCTGCGTTCGACCTCGACGGCGACGGCGATCTCGCCGTCGGCATCGAGCCCGACGAGATCGAGACGATGCCCGTCATCGACGCCATAGTACGGTCGTGCCTCGACGACCGCCGATTCGTCGTTGTCGACGTACGCCGCTTCGAGATATCGGCGTGCGACCTCGACGGCGAAGATATGCTGGCTCGATTCGGTCAGATCACCCACGCCATCGCCGTGATCGAGCCCCGCACGATGAGTCTCGTTGATCACATTGCGGCCGTCGGCGGTCACCGAATACAGAAGATGGGGTTGGGTGTCTCGGTTCATGAGATCACTATTAGTGAGCTCTTTGACCGCCTCATTGTCGATGTCAACATATTCTTTCAGCCGCATCATACTATCACGAATAAGATCGAACTCGAGCGGATCGTGATGTCCTTGCTGCGCATCATGAACCACCTGAAGGAAACACAGCTGGCGGTCAGTTAGTGCTGCGGCGGCGCGTTCCTCGGCCGTGAGTTTGAGATTGATCTCACAGACCGGCACGTCATCGCGATCGACTGCGTCGAGGTCGTGACAGCAGTTGATTGCACGCCTCATGCCATCAATATTTGGGTCGTGATGGCTCTGACAGCTCTCACATTTAATCGCATGCCGATCTTCATCGTATTCAACACAGTCGGGCAGCCGTTGCGTGAGACCCAGCGCACTGTCGACGCGCTGGAGTTCTTCGCCGTCTTGGATGCTCTCGGCAGGGTGTGGCTCGTCGAGGCTCACGGCGTCCTCACCGGCACGGTCGATTGTTGCTGGATACCCGTTTTCATATGTCTGCAGTTCCGCTTCCGTCGCCTGTCGATCACCATCCGGATGACCGGGTGGCAGTGACTGCGAGCGGCCGATAAACATCTCCGGATCCCGATTTTCGTACGGTGATCGGAGTTTCAGCAGCCACTCGCCGTCATTGAGGGCCCCCAGTCGATTAGCGATTTCCTGTGGACTCTCCTCGTCGGTTGCGAGCCGTTCGGCCAGTCGTTTGTCATTCTCAACGCTGCTAGTTATAATAGATCCGATATTATTGTACACTTCCTTCGCAACGTCCTTTTCTGTCTCATCGGATTCAAACTGTTCTGGATATTGAGTCAAAAGTATCAGTGCACAGCCAAATTCACGTCCTTCGGCCAACATCTTGCCGAGCATGTCGGAGGTCGCAACCGTCGACGCTTCGTCGAGATAGATGTTAACGAGCGGCTGCTCGGTGTTTAGTTTGCTCTCACGTTTGCGTCGTTTGAGTGCTCTCCACAACATTGACAAAATCACGAGCGTCATCGCGGACTGAGATTTGTCACGTACTGCTCCGGTGTCGATGATGATGACGGCGTCTTCATCAAAATATTGCCTGAAATCAAACGCGTCATCACGATCATCCGGTGAATAACTGAGCATCCGACTGAGCCTGTCGTCGAGCGCGATTTTGTCTAGACGTGTTAACACACCTGTGAGAGCGTTTTTAATTCCGTCTGATGAATCCTCAAGGATATTGTCAAACACTTCTTCGGTGGCTTCGTTACTGGTTGCGGGTGCGGTCTGATTTTCCGACAATCGACCGGCAGCCCTGACCAGCTGGTGATGTGTGAACGATTCGTCACCATGAACCCGATCGAAGAGTGCTTTGATCAGTGCGCGGATAATAGTCGGTGACTTCGCGGCGCGGTATCTGTTTAGCGGAACAGCCAAGGAGAAATCGTAGCTCTCAGGGAAGAGCAGGACGAACAGCCGCTAATCGTGCTTTCCGGGC
>NZ_AOMF01000195.1 GCF_000336715.1 Halococcus thailandensis JCM 13552 | reverse complement strand
CACCGGATCAACTGACGTCGATACTCGGAGGAGAGCAACCAGAATCACGTGCAGAGGCATCTACGAGAGGACCGCGCTAAACACGTACGCGGCGCGACCGTAGTTGCCACCTTCCATTATCTGTCGAAGAATATCGGTATACTGATCGACAATGTTGTCGATGGCCGTCGTTCGAGAGATTCCTGCATCAAGTGCCGGCCGGATGTCAAAAAAGGAAAATGCAGGTAGGATATCTGCACAGTCAAAGTAATACACATCATCGAGGTCACCAAACTGGATGGAATGAGCGAGTAGATACTGATCGATAGCTTCGCCACCTTTCGGATCGATGAGGACATCGAGACCGTCGGTCGCTGCATGATTATCGAGAAACCCACTGATACCAAGCATTGATTTCCCACTCCCAACGGTCCCACTGATGAGCGTATTCTTGGTTTGGGTCTCCGGCGGCACTGCAATCCGCATGTCAAGTGCCACGCCATCCTGTGTTACCGGATGTCCCAGCGTCAGTCCTGGATCACGGTATATCGCAAGTCGTTTGTCAGGTGGGAGCGGCAACACGGTCTGCTCGCCGGGCGTCACATCGAGGGCACGATTGCCTTCGGCGGTTACGGTTTCTCCACCGATCAAGCAGAGATATGGCGCTTCTTGTGCATCGACGACGATGCCCGGACTCCTGTTTTTCGCCCAGGGTGCTAGTGTCGTAAACCGATCCGTATCGGGCGGATGCACCACGCGATTACACAAGTTTTCATACAGGCCGGATGCTTCTTCGTACGTCGGCGGACCAATGGATGTCGATAAGAAGCGATCAGGATTATCATCGACCACCACTCGTCCCTCGATGGTGTAGGACTTGCTGCCGATCGAACCGAACGCCGACGCAAGCTCCTTGGCGACGCGATAACCTTCCTTGGTGTTGGACGGTGCCGTGACCACCGCTGCCCGAGCGGTGGCCGAAAATGAACGATGCGCATCACGCATCTCGATCGCGTCATGTCGTCGTTTTTCGGCCGTAGTCATCTCGTGGTCGATGTTGGGATCGGTCGAGATACTCCCGATCGTTCGCGGCAACAATCTGTCGCGACCCCGCTTCAACTGCCCCTGTCGCTGATCGGCCAGCTCCGTCCAGTCGGTCATCGGTTCGAGAAGTGTCTGATAGATAACTGTCTCGGATGTGGAAGCCATTGTCTCGAGAACGCCGGCGAGTGGCAGATCACTGTATCCACCATCGACGGATTCACTCTCTGGATGGGTTGTTGTCTCTGTGTCCAGTCCCACCTGCCAGTCTCTCCGGCGTTTGGCTTTCGCGTTATACGTGACACCGGTGATTCGACGTCGATTCTGTTCGAGAACCGGTCCATCACCGATCTTACTCCTCTCCAGATCCGCAACTTCGGCGAGACATAGCGATTCTTCCCTGAGCTCATATGTATCAGGAAAAACACCTCGAAGCGCTCGTTTGAGTGTGTCGAGACGGCCGTTCTTAACTCCGAAATAATACTCAATCTTCGTTTGAGCACCGTCCCTCGAAACGAGCAGACACTCGATCACTGCGGATGTTGATCCATCTGACAGTTCTTCGAACAATGACGAATCTTCCGATACTGTCAGCTCATGTAGGTGCCGAAATTGACTTTCGACAGCCGATTTATCAAGCCCATCTTCACTGGGATGAACCCTCAGATACTCTCGTGTCTGGTTGTCGTCTGTGCTGACACTGATGGCGGTTCCGTCGTCGACTCCGTCACTACTGTCTTTTGTCTCTGACATCTGTTTTGGAGATCGTTGTTTTGATTGCGAGCATCATCGGCCTACACCATTTAATTATTGTATTCAACTATATACCTTCGCTTATAACTTAGAGTAATATAAGAATTTGAATTTATAATTGTTTCTATAGGTTGTAGTAAATTAGTTGCGATCAATAAATCCTCCAGTGATACTTTCACGTCGAATGCCTCCGGGGCTGATTCGGTGGAACAGGTGACGGTGCGCCCTCGTCGTTTGGTGGTGGTCGAGCGGCCGGCCCGTGGGCGTTCCCGACACCGCTAGTTGCAGTCATCGAGCGATCGCTGTTGGTCCGCTCTGGCGGCAGGGTGGGCACCGATCTCGACGCTGTGGTCGGTCTCGATCGATCCGTCTGTGGACTGGTGATCGTCACTGCTGTCGGCGATCGTGCTGGCTGTGCCACGGCCGTAGTGAGCTTCGAAGAATCCACGCCACCGATCTAGCCGCGGCAATGTTGCGAACACCTCGTTAATGTCGATTGGCTGGATGAACAGCTCGTCGTCGTGGGTACAACCGAGAGCGCAGACGATCCGGTAGAGCGTATCGTCCCACAAATTGTTGGTAATGCGATTTCTTTATTCGGTCTGCGACGTAAGCATTTGACACACGGTTCTCTGACTGGCTTTCACCTGCGTTATTCACCTATCTGTTGAGTTCTGGTGCCGATTTTCAAGCGGCTTGAGCCGTAGCTCACCGAAACCGTATCGAGAATGCGATCCCACCCGAGTGAGACCATTCTTCGCGGTTTCCACCGGTCGGTCACCACAATACTGCACGATTTGTCCGTGATCGACCGTTCTGAGGTCGAATACCTCCCGATGTTCAAGGATTTTCTCCTGACGGAAGCGCAGGTTTTCGCTGCTTTCAGTCCACCACCATGGAACGGACCGATCGTTCACTGCCGGGTACTCCGATTCCAGTACAAACGGTGTCACCAACTCGATGAGGTATGTCTCAGCACCCTCAAGCCGCGAATAATCAAGTGTGTCGAGATCAAGCATCCGTGTGTCCTTTAGCGCAACCTCACCGTAACCGTAGTTGCGCTTCCCGCCGAACTGGTGTCCCTCCAGCGTATCCTCGTCGAGCGGGAGTACCTCTGGGTCATTAGCATGCAGGTACGCGTGAATGTACCATTTTGTCGTCCGCTGTTGGCCTTGCTGATCCTCCCGGCGACCCATGATGGTCTCATGAGCGAGCGTTGGATTGCCCCCATGAACACGGAGATCGTGGGTGTTCAGCGCATCACGAGCACGACTGTCGAGAAGCCAGGCGTGTGACGCCTGCCGCTGAATGAAGAGGTCGTCGTACGCTTCTACATCGGGGAGACCGCTTCCGAGATATGGTTTGGCACCCGACTGACTGTGTTCATCGGGAAATTGACCGAACTGGCCGGGCACGAACACACCATGGCTCGCTGAGAGTGTGGCGTGTGTCTCGGGATCGAGCTGCTGGCCGAGCGCGTGCAGGATAGCGTTGCCCGACACGTAGTACGGGTGGCCGATGTAGTCCATCCGCAGTTCCCAGAGGACTTGTTGAATCTCCGTCATCGGTCGGGCCTCCATTCGGCGAAGTCCTCGAGATACTGGAGTGCGGTGCTCCATGACCGGATACGACGGAGATTCGCATCGAGGGTCATGTCGTATTTGTCGTGGTCGGTATCGAGCGGGTGCGCCGTCAGCCGACTCCACGTTGCCGCCCACGATCGCCATGGGCGGCTCCCGAGCCGGGCGGACGGCCGCCCGTTGCTGTCTGCATCGATGTGGAGTGCAAACCGTTCGCCATCGAAGATCGTTCGGAACGGTTCGATTTCGTCCGTGGTATCGACGATGAGCTGGAGGTCTGTGAACTCGGTGTCGTTGCGGTAGTTGTCGAGCAGCGCCGCTACGAGGAGCGTGTGGTACTTCAGACTGGTATAGGGGTGGTAGACGGATTCGTTGAATCCGGCGGCTACGTCGCTCTCCAGCCACTGCTCATGCGCAATTTTAGCGTTATCGATGGTGAGTAGGTCACGTACGTCACTCGCGACGATCCCCTGTGAGAATTCATGGTGGTCGCAGACGGGCTCGCCGGTAAGCAGCGAAAGCCGAGAGCGACCATTGTGAGTCGGAACGGTTCGCTCCTGTATCTGCTGTGGACGTGAGAGTGCCGCCGCATCGCGATCTGCACCCTCAGGGACGACCTGATTGACGGACACTCCAGCGAACGTCTCCCGAGCATCGTCATGGCTCTCACCTGTGAACTTGTGGGCGTCGTGGCGGAACGCCGCGAGAATCACGTCGTTCATGATTCAGCCTCGATACGCTCGGCGAGTGCTGATTCGAATTCGGGCAGATACTCATCAGCCCACTTGGCGTCCTTGTCGGCCATCGTCTGTGTGCTATCTTTCCCTCGATTGAACACCCGCTGGAGTTCGCGCTCCTCATAGAGCGGATTCACCAGTTCACAATCGACGATTCCGCCGCCGAAGTTCCGGGCACCACCGAGTTGGTGCATGAACTCCGTTCTCCTTTCATTCAATAATTCGATAGCTTCAACGAGTAGCCCGACGAACTCGGGTTTGGATTCTCGGAAGGACAGATGCCAGGTGCCGTCTACGTTCGCGACGGCGTCAACCGAGATGTTTCGCAGCGGTTCGCGGCCGTCCTCTTGGTTTCGCGAAACGACATTCCGATTCAGTTGTCGGTAGTGGCCTTCCGCTTGGCCGCGGGTGTAGTCTACATGGGAACGAACGGGCGAGAACTTGATCGGTCGGCGCATTACTTTGCCAGGACGATTCCCGAACCCGCCGAAGAGGTCCAAGATGACGCACCCGTCGCCGTCTTCGGTGTCGAGACAGTCGCCTTTCGGATGGTATCCGGCATCGAGATCACGTGTGTATACGCCGTCTTTGCGGAAGTTGGCGTTGGCCTCGCCGGGGTGGCAGGCAGTGCCGTCGTGGGATTGGACGACCTGCTCCATTCCGTGACGCAACCACCCCGAGAGGCTGAATGCAGGAATGATGCCTCCGATCTGGTTTTGTGGATCCGTAGCTTCGTAGTTCCCGTTCGAGGCGTGGTGGCGATCGGTCATTATGCTATCGTTGACAACGAGCAGATCCGTCTGTATCCGGATGAATACATCGCGGAATTCTGTCACCTGTTTGCCGTTCATAGCATCTCTCCCTCATTAGGACTACTCGCATCGATGATGGTGACGTCAAGAAGCGTCAGCGTATGCGACTGAAAAGCCACGTCTGATGTAAGTCCTAATCGAGCGGTAGCTAACCACTCGTGGCACCCACAGGATGGGTATTCAATGACATCTTGATTGCATTCGGCGCAGAATAATCGTGCAACTGAAAGTACCTGTTCGCCCGCGCATCGGTATGCGTAAGCGGTCACGTTGTCACCCTCACCGAGTTCTGACTTGCAGTACGTACAGACGGCCGTTCCATTAGCACCGACATCTAATCCGGTAATTGTCTGTCTGGCGGCGTCCGTGTGGGCGCTCATTCGCTGACACCCCACATTGCACACACAGGTGTGCAGGACACACTGTCATCGAATAGCGACTTTGTGCGAAAGTCGTCTTTGGTGGTCGACGTACCACATCGATCGTAGCATTCAGATTTGTCGGCCAGTACGACATCGTTTTGTTTACGTCGGGTAGTAGTGTCCATTGCTTCCATTCCCGGAAGCGCGGGCGGCGTTGCAGCGCCGTCCGATTTCTCGGCGACCCACGCTTCTCACTCTGTTCTATGTCTTTCGACCACTTAAAGGTTTCCACATGTGGAAATGTTTCCATATATGGAACTCCTCTCTGATCGATACACTACCGTAGAGCGTAATGCAATGGCAAAAAATAGTCTCGGTATGGGACGAAGACGGGCGTTGCTTACCGACCGCGAACGAGAGCTGATTGCCAACGAAGATCTCGAAGGTCCCCGTTATGTTGTTATCTCACGTGTGCGAAGCAAGGTGCGAGACGAACTGCCGGAGGACATTGAGCTGCTCCGCGAGCATCACCCACAACTGCTTGAGGAAATTCACAAAGTGGTCTGTAATGAATAGTATGACCGTCTCTCCGTCGTACGAACACTCTGATTGGTCTAATGCTAGTTCTGATACCAGTATTCTTTAGTCATTTCCCTATCCACATCCGAAAATGATACTTGTAACAGGTGGTGCAGGATTCATTGGCGGTCATCTTGCCGAAAAATTCGTTCGCGACGGCCACGCAGTCGTCGTACTTGATAATCTCGACCCGTTCTACGATCTCGACATTAAACGACACAACATCGAATGCGCCCGCGAAGCAGCCCAAAACGGTCCGGGGAGCTACGAATTCATTGAAGGAGACATCCGTGATGACGATCTCGTGACCGAACTTGTCGACGATGCCACCTTCGTCTTTCATCAGGCGGCACAGGCTGGCGTCCGGACCAGCGTCAAGAATCCTCGAACAGTTACCGACATTAACGTCGAAGGAACCCTGAACGTGCTCGACGCAGCGCGTAATTCAACCGTTGAGCGCGTCGTCTTTGCGAGTTCGTCGTCGGTCTATGGTAAACCAAGTTATCTCCCCTACGATGAGGACCATCCGACGACACCAGTAAGTCCCTACGGCGTCTCGAAACTCGCTGCTGAGAACTATGTCCGAGTGTACGGTGATCTCTATGACATCCCGACCGTTGCGCTCCGATATTTCACCGTCTACGGTCCTCGCATGCGCCCAAATATGGCAATCTCGAATTTCGTCTCGCGGTGTATGAATACCGAATCGCCGGTGATCTATGGCGATGGCACCCAGACTCGTGATTTCACCTATATCGACGATATCGTCCGTACGAATTCGAAACTACTTGATACCGATGCTGCGGACGGCGAGGTGCTGAACATCGGTAGCACCGATAACGTCTCCATTGCGACGCTTGCCGAGGTCATTCGAGATACGATCGCCCCTGAGCTTGCCATTGAGCATGATGAGCGCCGAACCGGCGACGCAGAGCATACCCATGCGGATGTGACGAAAGCAAGCAATATTCTGTGCTATGAACCGACAGAAAATATTCGTAGTGGTGTTCAGAGATTTATTGCCTGGTATCGAGAGAATCGGGAGTGGTATGAGCCGCTCGTTCAGTCTTCATGACATCCCGATCTCTTCAAACGGCATATTTGCCTTCGTGGGCGAGCCAGCTTAAACTGCACTTCCCATCGAGAGCGTGTCATAGAATTCGTCACACCTTGATAGCGTGCTGAGAAACAATGTTTGACTGGAAGACATTATCACCATCCTAAACTAGCGGCAGCAATCTTTTCGTGCGATAGCCCCTAAACCATGCCAACTGTTCTATGACACGCTGCCACCGGAAAAAAAAAACTTAGCCCTTTTGAGACGGAGAATGCCAAGTGAAATCAGATGATTTTTACACCCTCACTTTATTGGGGATATAATAACAATGGTTGACACCGCGGCATTCGCCAGTGTCGAATCATCGATGGCGCGAACCGGTGTGTTACTTGCCGTCTGTAGTGGACCAATCGCCTTCATAGTCAGCGCGCGAACCGATCGCTGCACCGGCATTGGCACAGCCTTTATAACGCTAGCCGTGTCTGTATGCTGTCTCGGCGTAAGCTTCGCGGCATTTTGTCACCAGACTGCCTGAGAACGTCTATACAGAGGAACTCTTGACCAGCCCGACGCGTAGGTTTCATAGCCTTTAACGAGTGACAAAGGCATGGGGGTTTGTATGGAGATGGGTGTTGATGAGTTAGAAGGGCACTGGTTGGGAGTAACGGCTGTTTTAGCGATCGCTGCAAAACTCCTTGCGACTTTCCGTTATGCTGGCTCAGGCCTTCCAATAAGCACTGATTCCCTCATGCTTCAACATCCTGGCTGGTATATGCTGAACGGAGCAACTCTGTACTCTGATTTCGTTGAAGTAAAACCTCCTGTAGTCTACGAGACAACAGCTCTTTTGTCGGTAGTTACTGGCAACAATCCGATAGCAATTCATGTCCTAGGCATGGTAATCACGCAGTTGGCTGTCGTATTGTCCAGTGTTGGAATTGCCCTCATTGTTCACTACAAGACCTCTTCCCCAGTAGCAGCTGTTGCGGCCGGAGTCTCCTTGTACGCACTACCAGCAACGATTGATTTTGGATGGGGAGGATTTCTGGCGAAGCCCTTTGCAGTTATGTTCGGTATATACGGCATTTATTTTCTCCTCAGAGATCTCCCACTCTTTGCAGGGCTTCTTTCCGCACTCTCGGCGGCCTACTGGCAGCCCTCGCTCATCTTTTCGGCAATCATAATTGGCATGGCTGTTCGTTCCAGACGCAAGAGACGGGTGTTGCGAGTGATTGGTGGAGGAATTGTGGCGGTTGTAGTTGTTCTGGGGCCAGTCGTGATTTGGAGGGCCATTGATCAGATGTTATTGAGTGTATTTGTCATCCCCAGTGTGGCCAGCGGGTCGACAACCTTCATCCAGACTCTCCATGGAGTGGCTGGAGGGTTAGGATACGGGGGCTTTGTGGTTCTTATCGGCGGTGTTGGGGTGCTTATTGCCGCCTCTGCGGGTGATCTGTGGCCGATTGCTGGTGCTGGGTGGGGAGTCTTGCAGGTATTCGTACTCGATTATGACGCAGGATCTGACCTTTTTGTGGGGATGGCTTTTGCAGCCATTGGTGTCGGCTTTGCAGTCTCAGAAACACGAGGAAGATGGCAACAAGCTACGGTTCTTGTTCTGGCGCTCACGGTCGTCATATCGGGTATTTCGGGGGGATGGTTGGGGTTAGTGGCTCCGATCCAAGGTCCGCCAAACGATACACTCCACGAATCGCAATCTGGAAGTATCCCTCCAGAGATGGGTAGCGGAGGGGTGGAGAGTATGCATACGGTATTCTGGGATCAACGAACACCCAAGTCTTGTTATTATACAGCAGCCGCTTCGGGCGACCTCAGATCATGGCTGAAGGTGACTGGCCAACCAATTGATCGGAATACGTGTCCTGGCGCGTCTGAATTTTGGCAATAATCACTTATTTTTCACTATTTTCATTCCAGACGAGCCGCATTAGTGTCCCTTCAGCTATTTACGAAGCTATAGATCTCGTGTGGTGAAAATTCCCCCAGAGTTATCATCACGGCAAAATAGATTACCGCACCAATGATCACGTACGCTATTATCTCAAAAATTCCATTCGAAATTGTAGGTAGGAAATACAGCACGAGAGACATCACGACAGCCGATCCGAGGGCAGCGAATAGTGTCTGAGTTGGAAATGGAATGTGTATCTCCTGGCCTACGAAGTAGTAAATGACTGCGGTAACCAATATCTCGGAGACAAACGTTGCAGCGGCTGCACCGAGTAGGCCGTATCGTGGGATCAGAAGAATGTTCAGTGTGAAATTCGCAGCAGCTGCAAGTACAACTGCAAATCCGATTTTACTGGTCTGTTCGCTCGCGGTCAAGATATACTCAATAGAGTCTTGATAGGCTCTAACTAGGAATCCAGAGGATAATATTGGAATTAGAAACGCACCTTTATTAGCAATTTGCGGGGTTGAAATCAGGGACAGTAATGGCTTCGATAGCAGCGCGATGCCGAACAGAGCTGGTACTGCTAATATAGTGATGTATTTAAAAATCCCCGCATAAAGACTCTTCAATTCCGCAGTTTTGCCACTGTCCCAAGCCCCTGCAACAGTTGGATAAAGAGTTGAGTTCAAGATCGATGTGAAACGTTTAAGAATTCCACTAACTCCATATGCGGCAGAGTAAATACCTGCAATCGTTGGTGATAGAAAATAGAGGAGCAGGAACCGGTCTACTTGTGATAGAATCGATTTCGAAAGTTCCTGCGGAATCATCGGCGCACCGTATCGGAGGTACTGGGGAAATCGGGACAGTGAGGGACGTACAAGGCCATAGCTCCTCACAATCAACAGAAATAAGCCGAGATTACCGAGGGTCGAGATCGCTAAGAGTGCCAGTAGTCCACTGATGACTCCACCTCCAGCTACGAACACAACGAATAGTGCGGCAGCTTCAACGATCATCCGTGTCGTTCGAAGAATTTCGTATCGGCGGATATCTCCAAGCGCTCTGGGAAAATTCAAGTTCACCTGCATTATCATATCTGAAATAACAATTCCGGCAGAAACGAGAACAAGTACCGATGCATCGATATCTTGTGATTCAAGCAACACATCAACATCAACTATACTCCCAAAGAATAGTACAACTCCGCTTACGATGCTACCGAGCAATAGCGTTAGAAACAGAATGTCTGTGTAAACGCGTTTCATCGTTTCTGGTCCAGAACTATATCGAATTAGAGCGCCATGGAGGTGAACGCCCCCTGTAGATTGAAAAAGACCAATAACCGCGGTTACCGTCGTCCAAATGCCGTAATCGCCTGCTCCGAGCAGATTTGTAATTAGGGGAATGATGGCCAGACCTCGGAACAGTTGAGCAACTGTTTGACCCAGCGTGAACAGCGAATCTCGGAGGACTTTATTGCCGAGTTTCATTACTCTAATAATTCCAGATACAATGATTCGTATTGTGCTGCTATGTTTTCGAAAGTATGATTCTCTTCAATGTAGTTTCGTGCCTGTTCTCCCATGGCTGTAACATCACTATTCTCACATATGGAGCGAACGTGTTCGGCTAACTGATTAACATCACACGGCGATGCCAAATATCCAGTTTTCCCGGTAGTGACCAGTTCTGGCATTGAAGTCGTCTCATAGCCAACAACAGGCAGACCAGAAGCCATCGCTTCTAAAACTACGTTCGGACATCCTTCTCTAATCGTAGGGAACAAGAATCCGGTCGCATTCGCGTATATTGCTGGCAGTCGTTTCTTATCGATACGCCCTGTGAGATGAACATTTTCGAGATCACGCGACTCCGCTATGAGATTTTCATAGAGTGGCCCATCACCGATCAGCAGAAATGTAGCTTCAGGAACTTGCCTGGCCACCTTGATGATATCGCTCGGCCGCTTCCGACTATCTAAACTTCCCACAAACATAAACACTGGATCATTTTTATCTAGACGGCTAAGGAGGGGCGGCTTCTCATAATTCGAATGAAATAGATCGGTATCGACCCCATTATAGATAACAATTGGATCAAATCCAAATTCTTGTTTTACAGTTGTCGCTGTGTGCTTGCTTACTGCCGTCGTCATGTCGGCCATTTCCGCTAGTTGCTGTCGACGATCCGTTTGGAAATTTGAGTCTGGATTTACATCAACTCTGAACGAATGAATATGTCTGATATTCGGATTCCGTATTCGTGAACATTTAGATATAGGAATGTGGCGGGGTGCATGTCCACCAGTATGTATAAGGTCGTAATTTTTCAATGAAGTTCGTCCATATTGAAGGATTCGTTGTAATTTATTTGTGTTACTCATTTGTACAGTTTCAATAAAATTTGTATAAAATTCTTCTCCTTCGAATCTGTATATAGTAGGAACAAATAGTTCTTCATTCATGTGGGGGGTGATTTTTTCGAAGAGATACGGTATTGGGCTATCTCCACCGATTATATACGGGAGATATATGTGGTTCACACTATTGCCCTTCCTAGCGAAGTTTGCATGAACTCTTCGTTTTGGATCGCTTATTTCATCAACCGTACACAGATTTACACATTGAACTGAGAGCGTGACATCGGTAGCGGCGAAGATGGTGATGCCAATCATGGACTCCCAGACGCATGCACGCGTGTTTGATAATCAGGCTTCAGTCCAGTCGCTTCCTTGATGATGGCATTTCCATTGGGGAGCACGATAGGACTCAGAGACTGAGCAGGTTCACTCAACGTATCCGAGATCTTCCAGTCGAGCTTTGGTCTCGGTATCGAGTTCCCCAGTGAGCGACGGGATTTCTGATGGATGGACATGCACGTCCGCCGCGAGTTCTCGGAGATTGGCCGGACTTTCTGTCGCGTCGAGTGGCAGGTGCTCTGCGGGGTCTGCACGGAGATCGTAAGTGACGCCCTCACCGTTGAACGGTTCGACGGCGCTTGCGAGTTGGTGTTCATGGTACAGTGGTTCTCCGAAGTGTCGGACGAACTTGTGGCAAGCGGTGCGCGCTGTGACTGTATGGCCACGGTGGCTCACCGAATCGGAGAGCACTATGGCGCAGTCTTCGTCATCAAGATGTGACGAGCGCCCACTCTTCGCCGGGAATGGACCACGATCGATATTGACGAGGTCGGCGAGCAGTTCGTGAAGCCACGCCAGCGAGAACGGCGCGTCGAACCGCTCAGCTGTTTCGTTGGGCGTTCGGATGAGAAATGGGACGTGGAGAAGTTCGTCAAACATATTGTGATACTGGTGGCCATAGACGCCACGCTCGAACAGGGCTTCGCCGTGGTCCGCGGTGACGACAAGGATCGTTTCGTCCCAGACCCCTTCCTCTTGCAGATAATCGATGATGCGAGCGATCTGTGCGTCGACATGGCGCAGCGCGCTGTCGTACATCGTCTCGTAGGCCGGCGTGTGTTGGTTCGCCATGCGGCCCGCGTCTGTGAGCAGATGTCGCGCGGTCGCGTCGCTCCACGCCAATCCGCCTTCGCGGATCGAGTCAGGATGCAGCGGTGCGTGAAGATCCATCAGATGCGTCCACGCGAAAAACGGCTGTTCTCGGTCTCTTGTGTTGAGGTTGTCCAGCAGTCTGTCGACAACCACCTTGCCCCGTGTCGTGGGCCAGTCGGTTCGGAGCTGCTGGTAGCGATAGAGAGCGTACAGTGCCGATGAGAGGGTAGTGTTCTCCATCGATCGAATTCGGTCGCGAAACGAATAAAGAACAGAACTCACCCGCTCGCGGAGCGGTCCTGCCGACCCTGGTGGATTGCCGATCTCGGTCTGTGTGTCCTCAGTGCGTAGGTTCCGAAAACTGTCGAACCCCGTATCGAAGTTCCGTTCAGTCGTCAGCTGTGGGTTCGAGATCGTTGCGATGGTCTCCCAGCCGGCGTCGCGGAAATGCGACGCGAGGGTTTCGGCATCGTTCGGGATCGCCGTCCAGTCGACGTCGGAGTAGTAGGCGCTGTTGTAGCCGTGCAAGCCGGCGAGAAAGCCAGGAACCGATTCGGGCGTGTACGGACCGGTTGCAACCGCAGTGTCGAAGACGAGCGATGACTGAGTCAGTTCGGTAAGCGTGGGCGTGGTTGGTTTTGTATATCCATTGAATCCGCAGTGATCGTATCGGAGACAATCGACGGTGAGCAACAAGATGTTTGGGCTGGACATACTGCTACCGGTGGTTGCTCCTCTCATGTGTGTTTTGTTTCGGTTGGCTGGTTGGAAGGGCTAAAATTCTCAGATATGATCAATTTGCAGAACTATTTGAGTTCACGCACCGTACTCGCGAGTAGTGCTTTGCTCCGTGGTTCGTATAGATCCGATTGTAATGCGTATCAAGGACCGATTTTGGATCCCATGTCAGTCGCCATGGTCCCTGAAATCGATACACGTCGATTTGGCGATAAAGTATGTCTGGAGGACAGTCGCTAAGGAGTGTTGCATTGTAGAGAGCTGAATTGAGTGACGTATACCTGTTTTCTCGTGTAGTATCAAGCACCCCAGAGGCAGTCACATGCTGGTCGGGAAACGGTTGTTCCCCTGCATAGTAGGGATCTGTGGCAGAATTATCCATATGTTGATGGCCGAATTCCTTTGCTGCAACTTCTTCCGAAGTGAGATACATTCGGGGTGAGCCGGGAAAATCCGGTGCAGCCTCAACCGTGATGGGTTGGGTAACGACAACAAACATGAGTATACTAATAACCATCATTGACCATGCGCGTGCGAGTAATTTCCTAGATCGACCTGATTGATCGATGAACGCCGCAGCAATGAGCACGGCGAGAAACGGTTCAATAAATAATGTTACACGACTATAGTTGAATTCACTTGGTACTACTATTGCGACCGGGAACAGCAAGAACAATCCCGCAGTAACAGCCTGCAGCACTTGGACTTGGACAAATCGCTTACTGCGGTTCGTGTACACAAGAATTAACCATGCTACCGCACCTGGAACCAACAAAGCGAGAGCATGTAGGTTCCGGAGGAGAATGCCTACAATCTCAGAGAAAGGACTGACGGCTGCAGTAGGTTGCAACAGTGTTGCCGACACACTTGCTGATTCGCTTCCAAATAGCGCTATCAGTTTTGCAACTACCGAACTGAGGTAATTTGAGATGTATGACCACTGTATGAACGCCATCATAAATATCATCCCAAATAGCATCCAGACATTGTATCCGCCGCGTTGCTTCTGTCCGAGCTGTGTGGCAACGGTTCTCGACAGTAGAGTTAACACGATGAACATCCCAGCAAACATTATTGTGACTAACATCGGGAGTTTGTGAGTAAGCGCCATTGACAGCAAGAACACCACAAACAGCAGCGAAAATCGATAGCGATGAGAAGGCCCTGAGATTGATCGAACACTCACAACGACAAACAAGCACAAAAACAATGTCGCGAGCGACTGGGATATCGGCCAAAAACTGTGATGAACACCTTGTGCTGCCACAGTTGCAATTAGGCTCGCGGCAATACCCACTTCAGTCGCTTTCTCGTGTGTGATATATCTCGACAGCAGGTACACAGACAAAGGAATCAATATGCCTGCGAGAAGCGGGATGATAATCATCGCCGTTCGTACCGGCAGTCCAGAGATGATTGCAGACAAACCGTTCAAAAGCGGAAAGAATGAAGCTTTCGCGTAGAACCCGACGTTCATCGCTTCGATTGAACCGGACGCGACCAGTTGGTTGATCCAAACTGCGTATCCATCCGGATCGATTCCAATCATGCTGGCCGGAAAGACAAAGGTATACGCCCGATAGAATACTGCGATACCTACGACGAGCACGAGGCTGGGTCCGGTTGGTGGTGATGTCCGGTTTGGTCGCCAGAGCATACCGGCAAGTACGACGAGCACTGAAACACCGACTGAGACTGGAATCCACGGCCAGAGTGATTCGGCGCTATGGCTTCCGAGAGTCCCTGCTGAAATCGCAAGGAGAGCGATTATTGCCGTTGTTTTGAGCTGTCGCATTAGTGTATGTACTCTATGGTGTTGTCACGTAGTCAAATGATACTACTTGCCCAGAGATTCCACGAGGTCGGTCAATACGTCCGATTGATATTGGGTGGTGAAGTATTCCTCGTTTAGCCACTCAGAGGACCAATCTTGTGCGAGAATTGTAGCAGCCATCTCGGCAGGCGTCTCTGTGATGTTCGGCGTCAGAAATGCGATATCGCCCGCAGGACGCGAAACCACCGGCACGCCGCAGTTCATGGCTTCAAGGAGTACCAGTGGTATTCCCTCATATGGCGATGGATGTATGTACACATCTGCCGCTTTGTAGTACCGATGTATTTCCTCGTGTGCAACGTACCCTGCTAGCCGAACTATATCGTCGGAAAATTTGTTGGCGAATTTCTCGTAATATGGTCCTTCTCCAGCGAGTACAAACAACATTTCTTGTTCATTCGCAATCTGCTCGATGGTCTCTGCAAGAAAATCCATTCCCTTCAATCGAGAGAGTCGCCCGACGAACAGGGCGATGTCCTTGTCGATCGGTAGGTTGAGTTCTCGCCGACAAGCTGCTTGGTCATTCGGTGGAGAGAATCGCTCAGCCAACTCGCCGAGCGGCGGAATAGTCACGATGTTGTCCGGGTTCATTCCATGAGCTTGCGCTTGTGCGGCACCGTAAGGACCGAAGACAATCATCGCATCGGAAATTCGCATCGGGATCCGGGCGAGAACATTGTCGAGGAGGAAAATCCCCGCTTTCTTCACCCCAGAGTGCCCCTGATACTCTCGAAATACGTCACTAGCAAGGCGAGTAATTGTTGGAACGCTTGCGTGGTGTCCAGCCAACGCTAGCCCCGGTGCATGTGTCTGGTATTTAATGACCTGAAAGAGGACATCTGGAGACCGTTTGTGGATATATTCACGACAACTTCGATACGTTGACAGAATCCTGGTATATGGCGTTCGTGGTGTTCGGGAGGTCGTCGGTATTTGTATATAGTTGTCCTGTACCGACGCAGGAAGCGATGCAGCACCGAACGCATCGAGTTCATGGTTGGTGAGACACTGAGCAATGCCGCCGAGATCCTCGGCGACGTTGTCTGTTGAGTTGTCAGCAGCGCCTAGATAAATTCCGATGCGCATGCTTATGTTCCTCCAGTAGCATTTCTGTGAGATATCCATCCTCTAAACATATAAAACCAGTCGATATAATCTGACGTTTGAATGTGTTCACCTTGTAATTCAGAACAGGAGATACTGAAAAGACGAAAGAATAGTCATCAGTATCACTCCTACTGATAATTAGAAATCACTTGAGTATACTGGTCAACTACGTTTGAAATGACCTGGTTCGGTTGGTATTCTGTCTTTACTTTCTCATAATTAGCATTACCCAGATGCTTTTGATTTTCAGATGCGTATCTAATGGCTTTTGCTAAACCGTCAGGCTCCGCAACATTACAAACAGTTCTCTCTCCCGAAATGATTTTTGGAGGTGCGCCGATGTCCGTACAGACGACAGGCAATTTCGCCTGCATAGCTTCCAATATTGTACGTCCAAATGGTTCCCGCCAAATGCCTGGATGAACAAAAACATCTGACATTGAGTACATCTGACCTAACAGATCATGTTCTACGTGACCATGAAACTGTACCTGATGGTCCACATTAAGCGCCGTAGCAAGTTTCTGAAGAATTTCTTTTCTAGGACCCGTTCCGACAATAGACAGATTGAAATTGTCAGATAGGTTTTTGAATGACTTGATTAAATATTCTACACCTTTAGACTTTATCAAAGATCCGACATAGAGAACCATTATAGCTTCGCCATCAGAGTTACCAAGGTTTGGTGTGAGCGATTTTTCGAAAGTTGGATCAACCATATTCGGAATAACTGATATTTTTTCTTCGTTTAATAGATCGGACGAATATGATTCCTTGACAGAATCACTTAGAGCAAAAAACCGATCTATTTTTCCAAGCTGTTTTGTGAGGACTTTTCCTAATGTTGGGAGCCAATATTCCTTATAGATGCTTTTCAATTTCGAATCTGTAACTGCTTTGGTTGTAGAACTAGGCAAGAATGTATATGCATTCAAAGTGGCTACTGACGGAATGTCTGACTGAGCCGAAAGATAGCCAACTGCTGGATGCAATTCCATATTGTAAGCATGAAGAAGATCTCTATCATCCAACTCCGAAGAAAGTTGGTAGATAGCAATGGCGTTTGAAATTTCCATAATCCTTGTTGGAGTGTAATATCTTCTCACAGTAATGTCGTCCACTTGTGAGGGGTAACCACAATCAAGGCTATACACTTCTACATCTGTAATTTCCTTTCGCTTGGCTAATTCATCAACCAATAATTTCACACTGATTTCACCTCCACCAGCTATATGTGGTGGATACTGTGGGGTGACTACTCCAATTCGCATATATCATCCTCGTACAGAAGAGTTGAATTCTTTTGAGAAAGGAGACGATCGGTGCAGAGTGCGCCCCTACTAAGTAGAATAACGTAACGCTGACTAGTCATTAGACAATTTCTGCGGAGGAGACTCATAAGCACGTTGTTCGTCATAGCACGTTTCAAGCACTGTCTCTGTCTGCTCAGCAGTCGCGTCCCAAGAATATTGTGCTGCTGTAGAACGGTTGTGGATATTGATTTCGCTGCATAGCTCCATGTCATTAAGATAACGAGCGATTTCCTCGGCGAACACGTGTGGATCTTCCTCTGAGATAAGGGAACCGTTCGTACTGTCTTGGAAGAACTCTTCGTAAACTGAAAGCCGTTTTGCGACGACTGGAAGACCAGCGGCCATCGCTTCGAGCAGCACGATCCCGAACCCCTCTTGTCTGGATGAATAACAGAATACTGTTGCCTCGTTCATCAACCGAACTTTCTCGTCTTCGCTCACAAAGCCGTGAAACGTGATTGAGTCAGCGACGTTTAGCGTATCAGCAAGCTGTTCAAGTTTCGCTTGATCCGGACCGGTACCCACGACGGCTAACTGAAGATCCGGAAACTCTTCTCGTACGTGTGCGAATGCGCGAATAATCGTACTCTGGTTTTTTCGCTTGCTCAGTCGTCCGACGGTAAGTAACGACCGTTCGTTTCGTTCAGTCACATCGACCTGATATTTCGCTGCATCAACGCCGTTTGGAACTGTATGCACTCGTTCAGCAGGCACACCGTACGCTATCAACTGCTCCATGACATGCTGTGTCGGTACAACGATAGCGTCGTAGCGGACGATACGGAGGATGTTCTGTACTGTGAGTTGAATGAGTGCTGTGAGGGGATCGTATGTCTCGAAACAACTGCGATCGTAGAACTCGTGCTGAACAGCGACTATCGGCACAGCGAACGCTTTAGCCAGCAGTACAGAGAGAGTTGGATACGGAGTCATGTTCTCAACGATTACATCGAAATCTTCCCGCAGTAGCATCGAGATGAGGATCGGAATGCTCACGACTGCAAAGAGATATCGCGTCGCGTAGTAGCTTATTTTTGGCCAGTCGAACAGTCGTTCAGGAATACAGTTGATATGGCGAACCTTACACCCATTAAGGCGCGTCTTATCGGGCAGACCTCGATCCGTTTTCCCCGATAGAATCGTCACATGATGGCCTCGGTTTGCCAACCGCTGTGTCACTTTCCGAGCACGCTTTTCGCCGCCACCGCCGCCCGAAAGCAGCGACGTTTTCGTGATATACAGGATATCCATTACAGGAATTCGTTGCCGCGCTGTTTGAACTCGCGACGAGCTTCTTTGCCCGGTAGTGACCGATACTCACCTTCTTCTGTCCGATTCGGGGTGGTCGTTATCTCACCATCTTCTATTTCATCCAACAGATCGACCACTAGATTCGCTCCCGTCTTGGACACTTTCCGATACACGGAATCCATCGTGTCATTGCTAACGATATCGAACTCCCGCTGCATTACGATATCACCGTCGTCAAACTCATCCGTCATGTAGTGTGCTGTTACACCGCTTTCATCGTCGCCCTCGTAGAGCGCCCAGAACGATGCTGCGCGACCACGATGCTTCGGCAACAACGATCCGTGAACGTTGATGCTTCCATACTCAGGGATCGACAGGAGGTCCTCCTTGACCAGCTGGCCGCAGGAAACGGACAGTATGAGATCGGGATCCATATCTTCAATTCGGGAGACGAATCCGGGCCGATTGATATCCGTTTCAGTTCGTACTGGTATGTCATACTGGTTTGCAACAGCGGGGACCGAATGACAACGGCCCGTGAGCGCCCGATCGATTTCCGCTGGGAGCTGTGCAAGCAATTTTCCCGTCCCGAACTTAGTGCCATATCTGAGGAAGTCGATCGGTCCGAACATCTTGTAGCGCTGGCGAGCGATCGTCGGTAGCCCTTCGCCCGGATGTGGTGCAATCACGACTTCCGAAATATGATCGCCACGAGCGCGAAGAATCGGCTCAATATACTGTGGCATATACATCGGCTCGTCCATCGTGAGCAAGAGCACATTCATGCTGAATTCCTCGCTGCTTCGTACACATCTGATAGTTTCACGAACGAATACCCTTTCCCACGGAGCGAGGAGACGAACTGACGGAAGATAGCTGTCGATCGATCCAAGTTTCGGTTATGTATGGATCGAAGCGGCTGCTCGAGATTGCCGTGCGAGGCGGTCCGATAGAAATCCTGGAGATGGGAATCGAATACGAGTGTCTCCGGCAAACTCGCGTGCTCGATGTATTTCAAATATGGCCGCCCAAGCAGTTTGAGATAGCTCTGTGTGATCGGGATGCGGAATCTGGGTACTGCTGCAATCGGGAGTTCGATCATCTCCGTCGCTCCGGCCGGTCGATACGGCTGAAGCGGAATATCGAGGTTGTTGTAGATTCCTGGCCGATACGAGGGAAAACGGCTTGAATCGAATTTAAAACCTTCTCGTTCCAACAGTTGTAGCTCGTTTTGTTCGATGTTTCCCTGTGGAGCGCGATAGCCGACCGGATCAGTACCGAAAAAGGACCGAAAAGCACGTTTGCCGTGCGTCAGTTCCTCTTCGAAATCGTAGCGCTTCTCAATGTCGTGCTGGTACGAATGGAGGAAAAACTCCGAATCCGTCTCCTGTTGTAGCTTTTCGATCGCTTCCGGGAACCGCTCTAAAGTCTTTCCGACGACGAAGATGGTAACTGGAAGATCGAGATTATTAATAAGCTGAATGTATTCATCGATATACTCGAACGTCAAGTGGTCATAACCATCTTCTTCGAAATACCAATCGTTCTCTAAATCAAGCGTTATCGAAGCGTTTCTCGTCGTAGTGCTCATTAGATGCTGTCTCTCACTCCTGTACAATACGCAGCCAGCTGAGACATACAGCCGGTATTACTCGACTGACGATAGCAGCGTTGGTTCATACTTATCGAATCCATGTCGTTAGAATCGTCCGCGTCAGGCCGATCGCATAGCCCAGCTGCGGCTTTTTGGTTTGACCAGCCTGTCGCTCTTCGATCGTGATCGGCACCTCTTGCAGTCGTAGCCCGTTCTTGCGCGCCTCGATGATCAACTCGGGCGCGCTGAATCGCTCCTCGGTCAGCGTGAGCTTCGATAGCTCCGTGCCGCGGATCGCGCGGAACCCGTTCGTACAGTCCGTGATTTCCGATTTCGTGAGTACGTTGATCAGCCGCGTGAACACACGAATTCCAGCCCGACGAACGGCGCTGTTGCCCGAGTAGTCAGTCCCTTTGTGCCGCGAGCCCATCACATAGTCGGCCTCGTCGTCGATGATCGGAGCCACCATGCGTTCAAGCCGGTCGCTTGGATGCTGGCCGTCGCCGTCCATCGTCACCACAATCGAGACTTCCTCGCGCATGGCGATTTCAAAGCCCGTCTGGAGGGCACCGCCTTGGCCCTGATTAAGATGGTGTTCGACGACGGTCACGCCATCGGAGCGGGCCCGACTGGCGGTTGCATCGGCCGATCCATCCGAGACGACGATTGGCATAACGAGATAGCCACGGATCGTCTCCGGCAGCGAGTTGACGACCTCCTCAATGGTTGCCTCCTCGTTGTAGGCTGGGATCACGACGCCGATCGTCTGGCCGCTGCCGTCGGCTTGGATCGCGTTGGCCTGTTCGAGCGAGAGGCTTCGCGTGAGATCGTTGATTCGGGCTCGGTTAGCGCGTACAAGAGCCATGAGATAGAACACACAGGCCAGCAAGGCGACGATAGCGAGCAACGAGAGAGTCACGTACCGCTTGCGAATGTTGAGGAGGTTCCCGATCTGGTCGTAGAAATCCGGAACCAAGACGACGGCGAGCAATCCGATGGCTGCACCGCCCGCAAGCAGCAGATCAGTTCTCACGAACCGCGTCCGATAGCGCTCAAAGCCCCATGCTAATGCTCCAATAGCCAGTACCACGAATGCTATTGTTAACGGATTAACCATCCATCACGTCTCCCAATAAATTCCTTTAGATCTCATCTCTGTTTTTGTCTTTGCACAAATACTCCGGGTCAATCCCCATAATGATGTCGTCTGCTCTCTGTGTCCCGATCCGAGCCGATTCGATTTGACTTTTCGATGAATTGACGACATGTATTCCGACGAGCAACCAATGTTGGAAATTTCCGACGACAACGAGCCTCTACTGCTACGTGCCACCACTTCAAAACAAGGCATTCAACCAAGCAACCGACATTCACCAATGGAATTTCACGCCTTTTATATCATATACAGTTGTCTACTCACCAACGGTACGGCGACGATCCTCCGATGCACGCTACCACTCGATTGCGACTCTCGAAGGCCACGCTTGCGGCGGGAGCGATCGCGCTCACCATCGCCGTACTCTCCACACATCTCATACCAGCGACGGGCTACGAGCTCTCGATCTACCAGGCAACGCCCAGTGCGTTCTGGATCGGGCTGTTCGTCACGCTGGCTGCCACGGTCGTCCTCGCGTTTGCCAGCGACCGCCGCTCGATCCGCGTCACAGCACTATGGCTTGCCGGTCTCGCGATCGTCGCGTTCGCCGCATTGCCACTCCTCCGGGGCTATCAGTTCTTCGGGCCGGAGGATGCACTCACGCATCTCGGTCACACCAAGAGCCTCGTTCGTGACACGGTCGATCTCACTACGATCATCTATCCAGCGATGCATACCCTCGCCGCTCTCCTCGGCATCCTTACCACGCGACCGTTCACGTGGTCACTCTTGCTCACCGTCCCGCTGTTCGTCGCGATCTTCATCCTATTCGTCCCGCTCTGTGTGCGTTTGATCGTCGCTCGCACACACATCGACCCAATCGCCGTCGTCTCTGCGCTGCTCTTGCTCCCGATCGCCGTCATCTATCTCCCGGTGCTCCAGCCGATCCCGACGAGCGAAGCCATTCTCTTCGTGCCCGCCGTAACCTTCATTCTACTCGCGTACACGCGCCGCCCCCGCCGGCTCGCCTTCGGGACGCTGCTTGTCATTGCCCTCGCCTTTCTCGTCGTCCTCCATCCACAACACGGGCTTGTCTTCGGAGCCTTGCTCGGCATCGTCCTCGTCACCCAGTTTGTCGCCCAGCCGCTGACACGCACAGTCTCAGGTCCAAAAGCGATCGCACGCCTGTTCGTCCAGTTCATCGTGCTCGCCGGTATCGGCCTCGCTGTCGTCTGGGGCTGGCTCAGCACGCAATCGCTGTTTGGCCGCGGAGTCTCCGAACTTGGCCCGATACTGTTTGACGTCGAAACCACCGCCCAGCTCCAAACGTTCTTGTCGACACACTCGTTCGACGCGATCATCGCCGAACTACTCGACACCCCCGCACGACCGATCATCCCGCGCAGTAACACCCTCGAGGCACTCGGCGTGTCCGTCCGCACGATCTATCGTCGAACGTTTGCCGTCGAAATCGTCGTCGGGGTGTTCGCCGTCCTCGCCCTCCTCGTTCCCGTCCTCTCGAAAGCAGCGAACCGTCGCCACATTCGCTACTCGGTCGTGCTCTCGCTTGTTTGTGGGATCGTCCCCGCTGTGATTCTCACCGTCCTCTATGTTCTCGCAGGCAACCCACTCCAGTATTTCCGCTATCTGGGCTTCGTGCTCGTGTTCGTGACGATCCTCGGAGCCGTGTTCCTCTGGGAGGCACGTGCCACCCTTGAGACGTGGCTGCCATCGATCCCCGTCCGCAGCGTCCTCGCCGTCGGCTTCGTCGTCTTACTGCTCGTCTCTTCATTTACGATGTTTCGCTCACCGTACGTCGCCCAGGAGACCGACCATGTCCCCGAAGGTCAGATGACCGGTTACGAGTTCGCGTTCGACCACAAGGCGAGTGATACCGGCTTTGCTGGCGTCAGTTCGTCATTCTTCCGCTATCGCGACGGCATCGCCGGGAAGAATGCATCGGACATTCCTCAGGCATCGCTCGATGATCCACGCGGCAGCGGTCGTTACTTGCGTGTCCCCTACCATTTCGCCGATCAGGAACTCCGCACACAGTCCGACGAGCTGTTCTATCTTCCGGTAACGGCTGTCGACCGTCAATCAAGCACGCAGCTATACGGTGGTGTCGAGTTCTCACAGAACGATTTTACCTATCTCAACAGCACACCCGGGATCGCTAACACCTACGCGAACGGTCAGTTCGATCTCTATCGTATCGAACCGGCCAATGAAACCGATAGCTAAGGAGTACGTCAGATTCGAATCCCTTTCTCGCCTTTGCTACCCTTGTCGAAAATTGCTGATAGTGAGATCCTATTCGGTCATGAGCAACCATCACGACAGCGAGTGAACACCGATCTCGATTCGTCAAGAAAACCAGAATCACTACCCCAACCCCAAAAAGTAGGAAAAACAATACTTTCCAATAAGAATATCGGGAGGCGACCTGTATCGCCTCCCGAGAACAATGGCCGAGGAAATGCAAGCGATCCGTGTCCACGAGCATGGCGACCCAAGCGTGCTGCGCTACGAGTCCGTCGAGCGGCCAGAGCCCACCGCCGACGAACTCCTCGTGCGCGTTCGCGGCGCCGGCCTGAACCCGGTCGACACTGCCGGCCGGTACGGGCAGATCGAGTATCCACTGCCCTGGATCCCTGGCTGGGACCTGTCGGGTACCGTCGCCGCCGTTGGCGACGCAGTCACCGACTTCGAGGTCGGCGACGACGTCTACAGTCTGGTGCGCTTTCCGGATGCCGGCAACGCCTACGCAGAGTACGCGACGGTGCCCGCGGCAGACGTCGCTGCACAACCGGAGACTATCGATCACCCCACAGCCGCAGGCGTCCCGATGGTCGCACTGACAGCGTGGGAAGCGCTCTTCGAACAGGGCGACCTACAGGACGACGACCGCGTGCTGATCCATGCGGCCGCCGGCGGTGTCGGCCACATCGCCGTGCAGCTCGCGCTGCAACATGGTGCGACCGTCATCGGGACCGCCGCCGGCTACAACCAACAGTTCCTCACCGATCTCGGTGTCGACCAGGCCATCGACTACGAGGCCACCCAGTTCGAGGACGCGATCGACGAGCCAGTCGATCTCGTGCTCGATGCGATCGGTGGCAAAACGGGCGAACGCTCGCTGTCGGTCCTGCGCGAGGGTGGGACCATCACGCCCTTGCTCGATGCCCCACCCGAAGAGCAACTCGACGCCTACGGCGTCGTCAGCCAGCAAGTCGGTGTCGAAGCCGACGGTGACACGCTCTCCGAGGTCGCCACACTGATCGATGACGGAGCCGTCACGCCAACGATTGCAGAGCGCTACCCGCTTGCGGATGCAACTGCCGCCCACGAGGAACTCGAAAGCGATCACGCCCGTGGCAAACTCGTCCTCGAACCCGAGGGCGATACCGACGCCTAAGCACTTCGATGGTGAAGCCGTCGTCCAGAAGTAGCTAAACGCAGAAGGACTAGTGCGTCTCCAAGAGAGGAATTTCTCCCTCAATAGAGATCTCATCACCGACGGAAATCTCCTTGCCGGCCTCGCGTGAGGGCAGCCGTGTGACGACTGTCAGATAGAAATAATCGTCTGCATCCTCACGATCCATGTTCGTTCCCAGCGTCTCCGCGTCAGCCCAGTCGGGGAACTGCTCCTTCCGGTTTTCCATGAACTTCTTCGTGAAGTTCAGCTTCTGTTCGCCGGTTTCTGGGTCCCGAGAGGGGACGACACAGCGTGGCTTACACATGACCCCATAATGGGTCACGTCGCCAACCGTGAACTCCACGCCAGTACCCGGATCGCGACGTGTGGCCGGCGTATTCGTATAGAGCTTGTCTTCCCAGAACGGCTCGACGCCATCGATCGCGATGTTGGTCCGCAGTCGACGGAAAATCCCGTCGGCATCGAGGTCGTCGTACCAGGATGCGACTTCGGCCACGGTTTCTTCACCGACGAGCGTCGGGCCCGTGGCGGTGACGCGGATCGGGGCGATACCGCCTGCGCTATCCGTGAAGTTCGTTTGTGCGGCCCGTTCGACGGTGATCGGCTCGTCAAAGAAATCCGTCAACCATGCCTCCAGTTCCGGATTGCTGTCGATCCCATCGAGGTCGCAGGAAAACGTCCGGTCCGAATCGTGGATCGCGAAGTCGATCGAATTCGCCGCAAGGTCGACTGTGGTGTTGATCTGATGGACCAGTTTGTTCTGTCGTCCATTGACGTATTTCCCATCCTCGCTGAACAGGGCATACTCGCGATCGTACTGCAGCCGCCCCGAATCACGGATCGGTACGCTATCGACAGTGACGCCGGACAGTGATTTGACGGGATACAGTCTGATTCGGGAGACTGATGCCATGATGAAACGTATTGGGCTGAAATCGCATAGGTGTTGTCTCAGCGGATGCTATTCGGTACCATGGTGATACGTCGCTGAACGCCGATGGCGTTGCGAATCGCCTCGTCGATTGGCGCGTTTGCGTCGATCATCCGACTTGGTTCACGCCGGCGCTGATTGCTGCTCGCGCTGGAGGCGTTGGGCGTGTTCGAGCACGCGCTGATCCTCTCTGACAGCAGCCAGTCGTTGCCATCAGTCCAGATGGCTTCAAGCGCGTCGTGATCATCCGGGGCGGCGATGTCGAACGCACTCACCTATGCAGGATCTGACTCGTCGTATTTGTCTTGATAGGCGCGATCGCGCTCAAGCAGCGTTTCGAGCTGGGTTGCGAGTTCATCGCCCGAATGGGTGCGTCCGACTTCGTTGGGCGTTTTCAGCGAACGTACGCGCGATTGCGCTAGAAACTGCATGGTTGTCCTTCGCCAACTGGCTCGACGATACCGATCTCGGCAACCCAAAGGAGGTGTCGTCGCGCGGATGCAGGTGTGCACTCGGCTCGATTGGCAACGGCAGAAACGGGGGGTGGGTTCGCGCAGCGTGAGTGCGGTTTCGTAGATGCGTTCTTTGACCGTCTTTCCCTCATCCCACTGCTCGCGCTCTTGGCGAACGGTCTCGTCTGACGGCACTCCGTCCGAAGGAATACCGCCATTTGACTCTATATCGTGCTCGCCCATGCTCAATAATATGATAGTTCGCGTAAATATGCTGGATCAAGTTATCAAACCCCCGCCGTTTCGAGTGGAAAACTGTATCACACCTTCCCTTAGCAAGCCGTGCTGTTTTCCCAATCCCCCGCTTTGGTTGATTCTCGGTACTCCCACTTGCATGGATTCGTTTGAGGGAGAACGTGGGGGTGGACATCATGGGCATCCTTACTTCCCACGTTTCTGAATGGTCTGTGTGACACATCTGTGTGCCAATTGACCACAAACTATTTGTTATCCTGAACCACCTGTCTAACCCCGGGTGAGTGTCGCATGGACTATCCGGGAGAAAACGCAGGGACCGTGACATGATACTGTCCTACGTTTTTTTGAACGATACGAACCGGGAGGAGAACCTACCGACCGCAAGTTATTTGCTATGGGCACTCATTGCATGAATCCCGGTACTACTCACCACCTGCATGGATGAACCGGGATAACGTGGGTGGGCATCATGGTCGTCCCTGCATCCCACGTTTTCAGCGACCATGTGGCTGTCATGAGCCAGACGACCGTACATATTCCTCCCCCCCGACTGTTAGCTGCGATCCAGAGCCAGTGTATGACCGATCCCATCGACTATACCGAAGCACTTGACCCGCTCCTCTCGGTGGAGTTGCCATCGGGGTGGATGCGTGGTCTCATTCAGCATCCGCTCCAAGTGATCTCTGGCGACCCAACCGCGATCGACCGTCAGTTCGCGCGTGATCTTGCACCTGAACTCCCAGCGGAGCCGATCGCGACACAACTCCTCTTCGTGTATTTACATGGGTACGAGCCCAATACTGAGCGTCCGATGCGATCTGAGCGGCGAGTAACTGTCGGCTACTTTCCGTCGATGGAGCAGTTTGTTGTACATTGACCTCCTCCACGCCGTAAAACGACGTGGAATCCGACCATCGGATTTCAGTAGCCGTCGCGGCTACCGTCGGTTTCAAGACGCATACGTTCCAGGCGTCTGCTGGTGGGTTTCACCATCGGCTTGGCTGTCTTGTGGCGCGGTCAAACGCGCCCCATCTCCAGCCGAGTCATCGCCGTCCGTGTGTTCTCTTGAACGGCTCTCTCCGCTGGAGTAGCGGTCTGCTATGTTCAGCGCGGCGTTCACGTCCGCTTGATAGGATGTGAGCCAACACTCCTCGTTCGTACAGCGAAACTCCGCCTGCTCGGGGCGGTATCCCGTCTCGCCACAGACATGGCACGATTTGGACGTGTACGCGGGATTCACGGTCTCAACGGGGATACCGCGTTCGGCGGCTTTGTAGCACAGCTGAGCGTGCATCTTGGCGAAGCCCCATCCGTGAAGGCGACGGTTCATGTACGCGCCGTAGTCCATGCTCTCGCGGATGTACGTGAGGTCTTCCAGTACGAGGACGGGATTTTCGACCGACGCGGCGTGTTCGACCACCGCATCCGTTACGGAGTGGAGGATGTGGTCTATCTGCCGCCAGAGTTGGTCGCCGAACGACTCGGCGATGCGCTCGCTTCCGCGTTCCTGAAGCCGCCTCGTGGTGGTGAAATACGTCTTCCGAAGGCGTCGAACGTCTTTGCCCTCGTCGTTCCAGAGTGTTGGTGCAGTCGGGGTTCCGCGCTCGTCACGGTGACACACCGTGAGCAATGCAGAGTCCCCGATGTCCACACCAATCGGCGTCTCGTCGGACACCGAATCGGTTGACCGTTCTTCGACCTCCCGCGTAGTCACTATGTGCAGATACCACTCGCCGTCGCGGTCGAACAGCCGACATTCTCCCATGTTGGCGTCTCCCGCGAAGACGGCTTCGACCCACGGGCGCTGTTCGGGGTTCGGTTGTGCTGGAACCCACAGGTGGTAGTCGTCGTGGTGCGGGACTTTCACGTACCACTCGACGGTGTTCTGTGGCTTGTGGTCGAGCTTGACGCCCTCGTTCGTGAATCGAACAGGGTGCTCGTCGTGAAGCTCGTCAGCGTGGTAGCTCCCGCCACAGAGTTGCGGGACGTACTTCTTGAGGGCGTTCTTCGCGTAGCCGCTCAAATCGTACTCGACTACCACATCGTTCGCCGCTGATTGTGTGGAGCAACCAGCATCGAACGCGGCGTGGAGCGCCGCACGGTAGGCGTCAGTCGTTTCGCGGAGCTTCCGACGCTTGTGAGTGTTTGGTGAGACGAGTTTCAGCTCCAGCGTTTTCGTGACCTCGCTCATGCTTCGGCCTCTTGGCGCTGGATGTAGTCTTGAACCGTCTCGCTGGAGACCTCACCCGCTGTTCCAGCGTAGTAGCCGCGCGCCCACTTGATTTTCTGGTCGTCGGAACTCGCGTAGCGGTGGTTGTACTTCCGCGACGAGATGCCCTTGAACCAGTTGGCGAGAAGCGAAGGCGCATGCTTCGGTGGGCTACTCACGAACAGGTGGATGTGGTCGGGCTGGACGGTGAGGTCGATAACCTCCTGCCCTTTGTCTCCCGCTATCTCTTGGATGATTTCTTCGACGTGGCGCGCAACCGTCCCCGTCAGTACCGAACGGCGGTACTTCGGCAACCACACTATGTGGTATTTGAGGTTGTAAGTCGCGTGCCGTGTGGTCTTCATCCGTATGCACACTATGTACCCGAACGCTACTAAGCGTTATGGTGGAAATCCAACTCGCCGATCGCCAACGAAAAGCGGTTGTACAGACACAGAAACGGCCTATCGCTCAACCCGCGCCTGAAGACGCGGGTATGCGCTAACGGTTTGTATCACAGACTGAGCAGTATCGAGTGGCGTCCGGTCACCGACCCCGGCCTCAACGAGCGCGTCAGCGCGAGGAGGCCGGGGCTTGCGTGGCGGACGTTGGAGGTTTTGTGGCGTCCTTCGCCCTTGTTTGCCGGTGCGGTCGGCCGGCAGCGGCAATTTAATTGGACGTGACCTCGGGTTCTACCCCCAAAGTGGGGGACGGAGAGGCGCGTGGCGTCGCGTTCACCGTCAATGGCCCGTCCTTCGCGTCCCGGAACGTTCCGGGTCGCTGGGCATGGTGACCGATGCCCCTCACCGACGAGATAACCGTCCTTGGCCGCTCGGAAGCGTGGCCGGGCACCCCTTTCGGGACTGTCTGTTGCCCATCAGTGAGTGTTCTATCATACGTTTTCGGCGGATATAGCGGTTTCGGTCCGCACCACAAACGCGCTCCTCCCCTCCCTACTCGCGGCTCCGTTCTGACTGTTGTCGGAACTCCGCCGCTCCTTGAGGAAGGGGACTCCGCGCTACCGATCTGGTTGACGGTGCCATCGATTGGTTGAGCGAAACGATCCCGCAGGTCGAAGCCCAGGTCGACAGCACCCGTTATCGCCTAAGCCGGTTTACCGTAAAATCGGCCGATTTTACTGTAATTCTCAGACAGAAGATTCCTTTCCATGATCCCGTTTCGATGAACTATGCAGCGATG
>NZ_AOMF01000194.1 GCF_000336715.1 Halococcus thailandensis JCM 13552 | reverse complement strand
ATGAGATGGCCAGAGGGAGCGTCGATCTTGTTCGTTGCGAGATACTTGACCGGGTTGTTTTCGTCCTCGTCAGTGACTTTCTCGGCGATTACCAGCCGTATCTCACCTAACTTCGAGATCGGGAGCGTCTTCGTCCAGATCTTGTACGTTTCCTCGTTGATTTCTCGCTCTACTTTGTCGATGCGCTCTTCCAGCGCATCGACGCGCATCTCCTCGTTATCGAAGGTCACCTGCCGGTTGCTCCGTAGTGGNTGCTTGATCAGGTCCGAGTCGTGGGCGAACCACGAGTCGAAGAGGTAGGTGTCCGCAGGTACACCTACCTCTTCTTCCAGTTCTGTGACTATCTCTCGGGAGAGATCGTACTTCGTCTCCTCGTTGTCCTGGTCTTCGTCGTCAGCTTTCTGGTACTGGCGAAATGCGAGTGGATAGGAGGTTTTGTCGTCAGTGTAGAATGCGTAGACGAGGTCCTGTCCCCAGACGGGTTCTCCTTCGGTGTGATCGTAGAACTCTCCAGCACCCACCCGTTATCGCCTAAGCCGGTTTACCGTAAAATCGGCCGATTTTACTGTAATTCTCAGACAGAAGATTCCTTTCCATGATCCCGTTTCGATGAACNCGATGAACTATGCAGCGATGGCTCGACCGGATCGTGAAAGCGTTCCGAATAGTACTGCCAGGGGAGGCGGTGGCGCGAACGGCCCGCTCCACCGGCCTCGTTGAACGAAATCGGCTGATTGGGCCTGTACCGTTCTTCTGGAGCTTTCTCCTCGGAACGACACAGCCAGATGGCTCTGTTACCAAGGTACAGAACTTCTACAAGACGTTTACTGAGCACGACGCAGCATACTCATCGATCCAGCAGTGGATCACGCCAGAGCTCAAGACTTTCCTCACCGAGATTGTTGCACATCTCAGCGTCGAACTCGGTGGAATAGAATCCTCTCTGGGTGGTCGGTTTGATCGCTTCCGCGATGTCTTCATCGCGGATGCGACAGACTGTACGTTGTCCGCGGAATCCTTCGAGAATTTCCCCGGCTACGGTGATGATCACGCTGGAGCACGGCTCCACGTGATCGAATCACTCGCGTCACGTGCTCCGTTTTTTACCTCGATCACTGATGTCCGTACCGACGAGTTGAGTCAACTCGAAATCGGCGACTGGATGGCTGATTCGCTTCTGTTGGACGATCTCGGGTATCACGATTACGGGAAACTAGCACAAATCGACGAGCACGGTGGCTGGTTCGTGAATCGGTTGAAAATCGATTCAAACGCGCCGATTACGGACGAACTCAGAAGATGGCGCGGTAACGCCATCTCCTTAGAGGGAACACAGCTCCAAGACGTACTCCCAGACCTCTATCGCAGCGAGATCGATGTCACCGCAAGCTTCGATACACCGAGTTCAGACAGCGAGTTGCTCCCTCGTGAGTTCCGCCTCGTCGGACTTCGTCACGACGAGGTACCTGGCAGTGACGACGCACCTGACGCTGATCACGACTACCATCTCTACGTGACAAATCTGCCGAGAAAGTGGTTCAAGCCGCGAGAAATCGCGGCTTTGTATTCCAACNACTACCATCTCTACGTGACAAATCTGCCGAGAAAGTGGTTCAAGCCGCGAGAAATCGCGGCTTTGTATTCCAACAGATGGAGTATCGAAACGGTCGTTCAGGAGGCGAAATCGGTGTTCGAACTGGACGAGATCAGTGTCTATCGGAAGGAAGCAATTGAGTGTTTCATGCTGGCGTCGGTTGTGATGGTGTTGCTCAGCCGGTACCTGCTGCGGCAGATACGAGCAGGGCTCGGATCTGCCTCTCCTGACTCCGTAGAGGAAGAGACAGAGACGCAACCGATGTCGTTTTCAAAGCGACTGCGGTGGTACGGAACCGATCTTCTGGAAACGTTGGCCCAGCAATTCGGCTATTCATGGGATCCTGGGTTAGCGATCATCGAGGGAGCGATTGATCGAAATCTGAATCGCCACGCGCTCACAGAGCGAGTGGCTCATGGAACTGTTGATCCAGATCTGACGAATGCAGGTGAACTGGCGACGATCCGGCCCGGCTGACAGTCGTCAGCCGAGCCGGGATAGCTTCGTATTGAGTGGCAACACTCCCAATTCGGCGTGGTTCTGAGTGGAGATGGACCTGAAATCAGTCGCTTACATCAGCATCGGTCTCTGCTCGGCTATTCATTCGGTATTGTTGATGGATTTGGCAGAGATTAGCCGGCTAGTTTCCGCCCTGAACGCTCATTTCGACCTAAGGCGATAACCGGTGNCTATTCATTCGGTATTGTTGATGGATTTGGCAGAGATTAGCCGGCTAGTTTCCGCCCTGAACGCTCATTTCGACCTAAGGCGATAACCGGTGGGTCGACAGGTGGAATCGGCTGTGGAGTGCGCTGTCAGGGATTCATGGTCTGGGCCCGGCGGGGATCAACAATCTCGCCGAGGAGTACGGTACTCTCAAGGCCGTCGGCACGGCCACCGAGGCCGAACTCAGCGAAATCGCCTACATCACGGCTGACCTGGCTCCTGAAGTAGTGGCTGCCTGTGAACAATGGGATAGACAGGTTCCGGACGCTCCGGGCGATCGGGTTGCCACCGATGCCGACGACCCGCTCGTTGTCGATCGAAGCGTCCTTCGGCCACTCGGCCATCTCTTCGAGCGCTGACTGGGCGAGTCAGAGATCACAATAGCACCGCGAGCATCGAGAAATCGGAGAAAAGCACCGATCACCGGTGTGATCGACTACCGCCCGGACTCTACGGGAGGTCCTCGGTGACTTCGACGAGGGTTTCTTCAGTTCGCCATCGATAGAGCCGGCCTTCGTCCTCGAACAGGTCGAAGACGCCATCCTGCATCCAGCCAAACGGATGCTCTTCGTCGTCGTAGACCCGTTTGAAGACGTGGCTCTTCGAGAAGTACTCGACCGTCCCGACGAGCAGGCCTTGCTCGACGAGGAAGTCGCTGGGGTCTTTCTCGGCGACGCCGACGAGATACGTGACGAGGTCGGCGATCAGACAGAACTTCTGGATGCTGTTGTCCCACTCGCCGCGGATGTCCACCATCCGGAATGCGTAGGCATCCTGGCGACGGTTGAGGCGGTCGACGACTAGATTCAGTCGCCGAATCGGCTCCCGGTCGTAGTTCCCGAGGACGAAATACGACCGGTCGCTTTCGTAGATCGGGGTGAGTTCGCTCAGCGCGTGTAGAATTTCCTCGTTGTCCGCCAGCGAGAGTTCCTCTTGATCGATCTGCTCTTTGGCGCTCGTGAGGATCTCGTCGGGAACCGGCGACTCCTCGTCGGACATATCACACCTACTCTACGCGGCGGAATATGGTTTCCTACATAAACTACTGAGTCAATCATTCTATCATTCACTTCAGAGTGTTTTACTCAAAGGTAAATTACTTCCCGTGCCGGCGCGTAGATGTTCGTATGAGTACCGACGTGGGGGCTGCTGAAGGCACGGAGGCGCGTGAACTCGTCCACTTCGTCACCCAACAGACGCGATTCACGCTGCTCAGCAACATCCTCCAGCACCCCGACCAACTGCCGTCGATGTACGAACTCGAGCAGTTGAACCCGAGCATCAGCGACGCCACCGTCTACAAGCACATCCAGAAACTGATCGACGCTGGCATCGTTGAGGAGGCGGCGCTGCCGGACAATGAACGCCGGCAGGGCTATCCCTGGAAGTTCTATGGCGTGAGCGATGACGGTCGGGAATTCCTCGACGAACACAACCTACTGGAGGCCGAGGAGACTCTCCAACGCATCTACGAGACGATCTCTGACAAGCCCGAGAAGATGATCAAGTACGAAAACGCGCCCCGGCCTCGCTGACGATAGCTGCCGGAGGCCTGCTTGTATAGTCGCTATGCGTCCGAGTCCGGCATTCATACCTTGTGTACGGGCTGGAACACCACGTACGAGTCCACGTTGGAGTTGTCGTTCGGGTGAGCTGTGTGGAGCGTTAGGGTTCCCATCTTTGAGTGCAAGCTGTTCTGCTCGGACAGCCACGCTTCTGCGTGGTCCTCCGAAGGGAACTCAATACGGAGATCGTCATCGAATTCGTCCTCGGTAAGCGGTGTCGCACGGAAGACCGAGTCTTTGAGTTCGACAAGGTAGTTGTCAGACATGCCGTATCTGTTCGTGCTTGGAGTGCTTTAGGTACGTGTTCGGCAGGCGCTAATTCCCCTTCCTCAACGAGTACCACAGTCCGCCGAACGGCGGACAAGGAGCGGAGTAGGGAGGGGATACAGCGCC
>NZ_AOMF01000193.1 GCF_000336715.1 Halococcus thailandensis JCM 13552 | reverse complement strand
TGGGGTGGTCTCGGTTTGGTCACCAGAGACAACCCCTTCCTGAGAGGAGTCAGTTGCTACCGAAGTCTAGACCGCTTTGCGACACCACCTACGAATTACGAATGGGAGTGCTGTAGTGTTTTGTTGTCCGTAGTACTGTGCGAACGCTATCGGACTCACACTCAGTCCGAATAGACCAATAGCGTAGCCGAGTCTGTCTACTCGGTTGTTAAATTGGACAGCACTGCCAAAGAGTGATACATCGAATGCGAAATAGAAGTATCCCGCTCCAGCATAAACCGTTGCCGTCCCCGCCGCAACGAACCAGTCAGGGACGAGAAACCAGTATATGCCGAAACCAACCAACAGACCACAGAAGACAGCAAGCGGAAAATCTCTATCCATAGTCACAGTGTATTACTGGCGCGCTGTCGGGCTGAGAGTAACGCGAGATTGCCGAGATCGGTGATGACAAATGCACCACCGGCAGCAACCGTCGGGGAGAGACTCACAAACTCAGTCCCCAGCAGATAGAGGCTAGCGAACTCGACCGTGGCGATGGCAGCGGCCACAAGCACCCACGCGATGGCCTTCCGGGTCCGGTCGTACTGTGGCCAGTATCCGTCATAAGCCGAAGGAACACCAACCGCGAGTATCATTAATAGGAAGAAGCTGGCGGCGAGTTCACCTTCCACAACTTGCGTCTGGATGACGAATGCCGCTGGGACCGCAATGAGGATGGACGTGAATATCGTGAGATTCCGCTGGGTCGTTGCCCACTCATAAATCGTTGACGGCATGCTTGTTGAGGACACGTACGTGGATCATTGAACCCAGTGATGGAAAACGGATGGGTTGATTTTCTGGCCCGGAAAACTGCCGTCAATACTTATTTGGGCACCGCACGTGGCCGTCTATATGATAGCCGAAATCGTTCGAACCGCCCGCGAACGGCTCACGGTTCGATACGGTCTCTCGCTCGTCGCGTTTCTCGTCCTCGCCTACGGTTTCACCCGTGAGATCGAGACAGTCGTCGCCATCGCACTCGGTTTTGTGCTAGTGGAGACAATACAGATACTTAGAGAGACGCCGAGTGCCGACGACCGCTGGGTGGGAGTCGGTATCGGCGCGTTCGTCGCAGTCACCAGTCTTGCGTGGCTGGGCTACGAACTCACCGCGGCAGCCACTACGGGCGGTCCAGCCTGGTTCCCAGCCCTAACGGCCCTCATCGGCGTCTGGTTTCTCTTCGACGCCCGCAGGGACTTCCGCGAGGGACGCGACAGATATCCGAATGATGACATGACCATCAGCGAGATGATGCTGGTGATGAACCATGCCCATCTCGTTACTGAGGAACTGAAACAGGGACCGAAAACCGTCGCCGAACTCGCCGATGCCTGCGATCTCACTAAATCGCGCGTCCGCGACGCGCTTGAGATCACTACTGACGACAACATGGTCTACAGAGTGGATGGTGGTCCGAGCGACAACGCCAACCGGTACGGGCTCGATGAGTCGAAGATTGGTGGCATCGCGTTCGTTCGCTCAAACGGAAAGCGCGTTATGCGGCGACTTGCACGGCCGTTCCGCCGCTAATTATCCATTACGGCCAAGTTCGATATGCCGGTGAATAGAGTGACCTCAGTCTATTTCAATTGAGAGATCAGCTGAAGAGACGGTGGATTCGTCTTGCCCACCGACAGCATTTTGAGCTAACGTTCCCGTTCGTCCAGTGAAACGGGAGGTCTTGGACATGGACTTTGCAATCTCTCGCTTCGACACCCTTGGTCTAACGCTCTATCCCAACGCTGTTCAGCTATTTATCGAGTCGCTCTGACAATTACAGTTGTTCTAATGATCGATATGTTCGTTGATGTGCGATTGATGGAGTCAACGGAAAAGCACCGGGAAGGAAGGGTGATGCCAGTGGATGCCACGCAACGGATTGCCCGGTGCAGAGCCTCAGTGGGGAGGGTCGGAGGCTCTGTACGGGCATTCTATGGGAGGCATAATAGTGGCTCTGTAGATTTTCAGACTCAGAAAATCGGATGGGCTACTTATTCTTCCTTGGTTCGTTCGGTCAGATAGATGAAAGCAAATGAGCGTTCACTGACAGCTATCATTCGAACTTGCAACACATATAGAGAAATGAGCGGCTTCTCTGGTCCACCGTGTTTGCACCAGAAAAGAGGTGGGTGTATAGACCGGCTGCTTCAGCAACGGGGAGCGCAGCACCAATCTTTCCAAAATCGATATGGAGGGGTGTAGCCGTGGCTGCCATCGAACTCAATGACGTGACCAAACGATACGACGATATCACCGCTCTTCAGGAGTTGTGTCTCACCGTGACCGAAGGTGAAATCTACGGCTTTCTCGGACCAAACGGAGCCGGAAAGTCTACCACGATCAACATCCTGCTCGATTTCGCACGGCTGACGACCGGCCATGTAGAGGTTCTCGGATACGATGCACAGCAGGAGAGTCAACGCATCCGCGATCATATCGGTGTTCTCCCTGAAGGATTTAGCATCTACGACCGCCTTACTGGCCGTCAGCATCTCGAATTCGCAATTGAGTCAAAGGATGCTGACGACGATCCTGATGCACTCGCTGACCGTGTTGGGATTGATGACGCGATTGACCGCAAGGCGGGTGGATATTCGAAAGGGATGGCCCAGCGATTAGCCCTCGGAATGGCGCTCGTCGGCGACCCTGACCTGTTGCTCCTCGATGAGCCATCGACGGGTCTCGATCCAAACGGGGCGCGCGAGATGCGCGAGATCATCCGCGCCGAATGTGACCGCGGCGCGACCGTGTTCTTTTCGAGTCACATTCTTGGGCAAGTCGAAGCAATCTGTGATCGAGTGGGAATTCTCCGGGATGGAACGCTCGTCGCGGAGGATACCGTTGAGGGATTACGTGACGCAACCCAGACAGAATCCACTCTCGTTATCGACGTCGATCAAGTACCGGACGGAACGTCTTCGGCAGTACGCACACTGTCGGGTGTTTCCGAGGTTTCCACTGAGAACACCTCACTCACAGTATCGTGTCTCGATAGCGTGAAGACGGAGGTATTGAACACTGTCGAGAACGAAGGGGCGTCGATTCAGGATTTCACGACGGAAGATACTTCGCTCGAAGATCTCTTTGCGGCCTACACACAGGACGAACAACTTAGCGAGGCGCAAGCATGAGCTGGACGGTCGTAGCGAAAAAGGACTTCAGAGATGCGATCCGTTCACGAACACTCTGGGTACTTTCGGCTCTGTTTGTCCTGTTCGCAGCCGGGTTCACCTACGTTTTCTGGTTCATTCCGCAACTCGTCGGCCAGCAGAACTTGCCAGCTTCTGGTCCGACAATCGGCCTCATCAATGGATTGAGCAGTTCGGCCGGATTTTTAGTGCCGCTTATTGGACTGCTGATCGGATACAAAGCGATCGTCGGCGAACGTGATAGTGGTAGTCTCAAGCTCTTGCTCGGACTGCCACACAGTCGTCGTGACGTGGTACTTGGCAAATTCGTTGGTCGGACAGGTGTTGTGGCTGTGGCGATCCTGATTGGATTCTCTGCTGGCGCGATCATCGCACTGATGTTGTACGATTCGTTTGCCTTTGGTGTATTTGTCAGCTACACACTGCTGACGATGGTGCTGGGGCTGGTATTCGTCGCCATCGCAGTCGGATTTTCGGCTGCGATGCGGTCTGCCAGCCGGGCGTTGTATGGTGTGATCGGACTGTTCGTTCTCTTTGTGTTTGTGTGGGGATTCGTTCCGACGGTACTACGGTTCGTGCTCAATGGATTCACGATGCCGAATCTCCTAGCACGGCCTGACTGGGCAGCCTTCATCTCATTGCTCAATCCAACGACGGCCTACGGATATGCTTCAGCAGCCCTGATATCTGACCTTCCAGGACCGATGATGCAGAATCCTCCATTCTACCTCCAAGACTGGTTCGGGTTCGTGATTCTTGCTGGATGGATCGTCGTTCCACTCGCGCTTGGGTACTCTCGGTTCGCTTCGACCGATTTGTAGATCTTCGTCAATTTTGGTGGTTTTATCAGTATATTCAGTATACTGTTCAAGAACAGTGCCTGAATGCGAGATATTGCAGGTCAGAATCCCACTGCGACGGGTACGCTGGCCTTACAGTAAGCCGTTCAGTCCGAGCAGAACATCGATGATGACGGGAATTCCAACCGTGATGGCAGCGTTGCGAAGCGAGATATCATGGAGGTGGCGCATTGCGTACGTCCAGATCACTCCACTCCAGAGCAACAAGACGAGGCCGATGAGACCTGCGACGAACAATACTGGATCGGATTGGAGTTGGCTCACCGCCTCAGATGCTGCCTCGGGACCGCGTGGAAGCGTGACGCCGGCAAAGACGTAGTACGTGGCGATCACACTAATTGCGTTCCCGAAAATAGTCGGGACGAATCCCCAGCCGGTGAACGCGAAGGTGTCACTAAGCGATCCATCACCACTGAAAGCAAAACGGGCGATGAGATAAAACACGAGAGTGTAGATCAACCATGAAATAAACGCACCGATAAACGAAAAGACGATTCCGAGCGTTCTGATAGCACTAGAAAGTGCTTGTACAGTGCTTTGGTTGATCTGCTGGCCTTGCTGCTGTGTCGCTTGTTCGAATATTTGTCCGGTGACATTTGGCTCTAAATATGGGATTACGGCAGCAAGGAGGGCCGCAATCAGGACAATCCCAAACGGAATCAGTAATCCAGGGTTCTCTACGCGGCGGCGGAAAAACGAGTCGGGGTCAGTGACGAGGTTTCGGATCATCTGTGGATAGTATGGGGTCTGCGAGGAGATTCGATGGGGATGTATAAGAGGAACGCCGTCAATTTTCTGAGTCTGAAAATCGGATGAGCGATTTATCATTTCCCGCTTCATCTGGCCGATTGCATGGCATTCAATCGATTGGGTGTCGTAGCGGTGGTCCTTGCCGTGGTGCTCTCGGCCGGGACCGCCGTCGCGTTCACCGCCACCGGACCAGCACAGACCGCCCCGACCGCGGGCGCTGACGCGCTCGCAGACAACGGCGAACCAGCACAGCACAACCTCCAACCCGGACAGGCCCAGACCGGCGAACCAACTCAAACCGACAATCAGTCGGCCGCCGAAGTGGTGCAAAACGCTCGCCAATCCTACGGCGGTATCCAAAACTTCAACGCCACGCTCGTGAGCACCACGAATACCTCAAACGGGACCGGCTCCACCGACTCCGTCGAAACGAGAGCGAACATCTCCTTCGAGAAACCCAACAACTTCCGGTATGAGTTCCTCGCGCCGGCAAATCAATCCGGGAACGTCATCATCTCGAACGGCACGTCCACGTTGTTCTACAACGAGGCGAACAACACCTACCGGACGTTTTCGTTCAACGAGTCGACATTTGGCGGCATGGGAGCGACAAACCTGAGCGAAACCGGGTATCTCGACAGCATCAACCGCACGCTCACCCAATCGAACGTCTCGTATGAGGGGACGGCAACGGTCGCCGACCGAGAGACGTACGTGCTCTCGGTCGAGCCGACCGGCATCGCTGCGAACGTCACCGACAACGCGACGTACTATCTCGATCAGGATACGTACCTTCCGGTGAAGACGACCACCCAAGCTTCGTTTAGCTTCGGCAACGAGACTACGAGTTTCGAATCGACAACACTCCTGCGCGACGTGCGGACCAACGTGGATATGCCCGCGACGGTGTTCGACTTCACCCCACCCGAGGGTGCGGAGCGGCTCGAAAGCCCGCTCTCGAACGTCTCGATGTCGTCGTACACCTCAGTCGAGCAAGCCCGGCAGAACACCGACATTCGAATCTGTGAACCCAGCGAGATTCCCGGGAATTACTCGTTCGCCAACGCTACTGAATCCAGCGTCGGGAACAATACCAGCGTCACACTGCGGTACACGAACGGCTCGGACGACCCGACGGCTGCGCTCTCGGTCACCATCTCGGATGCGACGACCGGCCAGCAATCGACCGGCTCCGGCATCGGCGAGAACGTCTCGATTGACGGCCAGTCCGGGACGTACGTTGAAGCAGCCGGGCAGGGTGTCCTGAGCTTTACGAGTGACGACGCCCAGTACACCATCACCGGGCCGTTCTCGCAGGACGAACTCGTCTCGATAGCCGAGTCCATCGACTGCGTCGCAGGCGGTGACGACGCAGCGGACGGTGCGGATGAACCTGCTGCTGACGATACTGACGCGGCCAACAGCGATACTGACACCGCCGACGATGGGGACGCGGCCTACTATCAAGTGGACTTCGTGGCTGGCGACCCCATCGAGAACTTTGAGACGGAAGGCACGTATGCGAACGACCGGCTGCTCCGGTTCGCCCACGGCAGCACTGACGAGCCAGTGATGCGGCGTGCGCCCGGAATGCTCGCATACGGCGATGCACCCGAGCTGAACGAGCGCATCGAGAGTCAAGAAATCACCATCGAGAACGACACAGCAGAGATCACGTTTACTGTCGACGATGGCGAGTCCGTACAGCTCTCGCTGGTGAGCTACGAGAAGGTCGGTCCTGGCTGGAGTCCTGCAACCGAGGACAAACAGGAGTTCATCGACGCCGACACACGGACGTTCAAGTCCGGCACGCACACGCTGACCGTAGACTTGCCGGACAAGGATAGCAATTCCACCGCAAAAGACTAACGACAGCGAGGAGCCAGCTTCATTCGTTGGCGGCGTTGGAGGCTAACTGAGGCCGAGAGGACCTGCATGGACGCTGGCGGCCTCGTCCTCATCCCACTATTCTTGAGATCGATCTCATAGAGTCAGTCAAACTCATAATTCCTCCCGTTGGTTGATTGCCGCCGCTGTCGGTTTCAACAACCGCGATATCCGATCATCACTGCCAATCCCTATAGCAGTAGCTCGTCAGTTCTCTCGAAATCGAGCAGTGTAGATGAATTGGAAAGGTACGAACAGGAGCACCCACAGAAATATCCCGTTAGAAGCGCTGGTGACAGGATCTACTGGAATATTAAATGTAGAAACTACAAGATACCATCCAATCGCAAAGAGCACGATCAGGAGGGCACGCCCGCCAATGCCAATCTCTCGAAACCACTTTTCGAGGAGACGACCGATTGATGACTTCGCAATCGGCCCGGCTATGAGCACACACGATACGAACCCTACTACCACCCATGGCCATTCCCGCCCAGACGAGTCGATGTAGAAATTGAGGTACAACTCAAAAGCGGCAATGGCCATCATGAAGAGATCTACCCGAGAAGGGGTGTGGTCCGGAACCAACGCTGAAAGAACAGTTGTATCCGTACTACCCATATGAAGAAACAGGTTCTACAGAGAAATATTTGTTTCTATGGCATAGTATGCGGTCAGAACCTGTCTCACCGCACCGCGGCTCCTCACGGCCCCTGGGCCGGAGGGGTGACTCGATGAGAAGGAACCGCGACCGCGAACGCTAGCTGCGAACTGCGACCGCCGTGGGAATTAAGCTAGTTCCGAAAGTAGCCGCTTCCTGAGATGCCTTTTTATTCCTCTGAGAACAGGTCTCTGTATGGCAACTCGAACTGAGACTGCGCTCCGGCCGTCGAGCGTAGGTCGCCCTGATAGTTCATACGCGGTGGCTGCTGGTCTCTACGTTGCTGTCATCCTTGCACCAATGATTGTTCTGGGCCTCTCAAGCGTCACGTCGAGCGCTGCCGTTCTCTATCTCAGCTTGCTCGGAGCAGTAGCGGGCGTTGCAGCCATCGCCGGATGGGGTGTCTCGCGAAGTCAGGGACTTGCGGTCACCATCGGTCGGACAGCCATCGCTTGGCTTCTCCCGATCGTCCCATTCGCATGGTCTGTCGGTGTCTTCGGTGCAGCTGTCGTCGGTTGGAAACCACCGGATGTAGCGTTCCCTCTCACAATCGTCGGCACGGGTGGAGGTGCATTTCTCGGGATCGTCTTGCTGGGAATGAGCCGGAGCCGATACACGAAGGCCGTTCTCAATGAAACAGTCGAGCTTGCACAATGGGAAGCACGTTTGCCTCAACGCTGGCGGTACGTCGCTATTGCCGGCATGGTAGTTACTGGTATTCTCGGAATCAGCGGCCTCATTGCCGAATTCGCGTTCGGCATCGATTGGGCGGGCTGGCTTTATTGGCTCATCTTCTTCTGGTCACTCTTTGCGGGTGTGGAGAATCCTCGAACGTTTCGAGTAACCGAAGCTGGACTCGCTGTTGGACGTCCACTCCAGCACCGATTCAAACCGTGGTCGGAACTCGCAGGGTATTCTCTCACTGACGATGCGCTTGTTATTCAAACGGCCGCGTGGTGGCGACCAGCGTATCGATCCGATCGTGACGACATCGAGAACTTGGACACCGTGGTTTCCTCACTCAACAACATGTTCAGCACCCGTAGGTGAGTAGATGATGCGAGAGATAGCAGTGAGAGTGTACGCACGCTTCCTCGATGAGCACGAGTAAATAGCATCCCTGTCTCTCGGTTCGCGAGATCCTGTCTGCCTGTAAGTAGAAGAGTGACTACTGACAGTGGCGGGGAGGAGTGCTTTGACTTCTCCCCTACTTCCATAAACTTCAACCGTATCAGGAACACATCACGATGTGGACAATCTATCCAGTGAGTTGAATGCAGGTAGAAATCACCCATCGTCCGTCGTATGCCCACCTCGTCGTTGAACTCGCTACGGGAGAAACGATTGTGGCAGAGCCGGGAGCGATGGTCAGTCATTCGCCGTCGGTGTCGATTGAAACCGGATCGAGCGGGGACGGCCTCCTGGGCACTGCCTCGTCGATGCTCGGTGGTGAGTCCGCGTTTGCCAACGAGTTCACTGCCGAAGGCGAGTCCGGTACTGTGACGCTCTCGCCACCGACACCCGGCGACATCCATCATCACGAACTCAACGGCGAGACTCTGTACGCCGTGGATGGTGCGTACCTCGCCTCGGACCCCGACATCGATATTGATTCGGACTTCGGCGGGCTGGAGTCGATGTTATCAGGCGCGAGTCTCACGCCGCTCGCGCTGAACGGAACTGGCAGCGTCTTCATCGAAACATTCGGTGGAATCGAGACGATTGATCTCGATCACGGCGAGTCCTACGTTGTAGACAACGATCACGTCGTTGCGTGGGAAAGTAGCGTTGAGTTCGACGCGCGCCGCGTCGGCGGGCTGGCGTCCACAGTGCTTAGTGGTGAAGGTCTTGTGATGGAGTTCACTGGCCCCGGAACCGTCTGGTATCAGACGCGCGGCCTCGATACCTTCACTGAATCCATCGTGGAAGCGATGCCCGGCACGGGTGAGGACGATGGTGGTGGCTTCAATATCGAGTTCTGAAGGGAACTTCGATGTCACACACTACTGACTCTCGGGCGGATTCTTCGTCTGGACGGCGGACGATTTTGGGTGTGTTAGTTCACCTTATTGGGTTGCCATTTGGGATTCTTGGCGTAGGATTGGTGTACCTCGTCGCAGATGCGGATTTTACGGAGTCGAACGCACGGAACGCATTAAACTGGTGGGTGTTCGTGTTCGGTGCGGGCATCGCAATCATAGTAATGGCGTTCGTGCTTGGAGCCGTGATAGACATATTCGTGATTCTGGCTGCCCTGCTTGCTATCGTTCTCGGCTTCCTCGGCCTCGGGTTTTCAATCTGGGCAACGGTCAAGGCCGCTGGTGGTGAGGCATGGAAGTACCCACTTGCGCCCAGTCTTTTCTGACCCTCTCAGAAATCCCCCGCCTCGGCGCAAGCGGGATAAGCATAACCTGAGATCAGCCGACCGACTCCTACCGTGATGAGTTGATCGTCCGTCTCAGCTGTGAAGTCGAGCTATGCTCGTTTGCGTTCACATCCGCGGGGAGATACCGTTCGCGGCGGGAGTAGATCCGTCGGGCGGTGTCTTTGTTCACACTGGTTTCGTGCTCGATCTCCCGCCACGAGCCACCATCCTCGCGAAGCCTGATACACGCGAGCGCCGCTCGGTACTCGTCGGTGTCGTGGTCGGGAACCCAGTAGTGGCCATCATCATCGTAGGTCAGGCCGAACGGCGGACGGCCGTGATCGTAGCCATTCTCAATGCGCTCTTGGGTCGCGCGCTTCGAGCGCGCAATTTCTTTGCGTTTCTCGACATCATCGGTAGTCGCCCGAATCGACTGGTGGACAAGCGCCCAGTCATCATCAAGATCGACTGCACGGCCGAGCTCAACTGAGTGAACCGCGACGCCAGCGGTATCGACGTCAAGCAAGAGCCGCAGGCGTTCTTTGCGGTCGCGTGAGAGACGAGAGAGGTTCGGGACGATAACCGTATCCACGCCGCCGTCAGCGACGTGCTCACGGAGCGCGGTGTACTCCGGGCGGTTGGTATCGAACCCAGAACTTCGTTTTCCCTCGTCGTAGACTGTGATCAGTTCGACCCCGCGCTCAGTTGCGTAATCCTCGACATCCCGGCGCTGTCGATTGAGTGATTTCCCGTCTTGGGAGAGTCGAATGTAGCCGACAGCAGTGTCAGATTCGGTCTCAATCGTCATCGTCGACCACGCGGAGTTCGAAGGTGTTGCCGGATTTGACCGACCACTCGAACCGTTTGCCGTCGAGGTCGAACCCTTCGACGAACCCGAGCGGGACGGTAGTTTTGTAGTGGCGGTCACCGGATTTGCTGATGGCTGTTGTCGGCATCGATGGTTCGTACTATAGTTAGTACGGCACTTAGTGCTAATGGAGGTGTATCAGAAAGGTGGGTTTCTGAGACGCCTAATCACCCTCAACTGGGAAATCAGAGTAATGCTTATACAGTAATGGCCATTGAGTAATACCACAGACCATGCCATCCGTCACGAGCAAAGGCCAAGTAACGATCCCGAAGGCCGTCCGTGAGGCGATGGGGATCAAACCCGGCGACGAAGTGATCTTCGAAGAAACAGCCGATGGCTACGTTATCCAGAAAAACGCTCCAACGACCGACGAGGGAACGGATCCGTTTGAGAAGTACCGAGGGATTGCCGACAGCGAGGCAACCATGCCCGAGCGGATGCGCCGACTGCGTGGGGAATACCCCAGAGATGTCGATGATGTCCCATCTACAGATACCGACGAAACAGCCGGTGAACGATGACGATTGCCGTCGATACGAATGCGCTTCTCGCGCTCATACACGACGATCATCATGCTGACGCGGCTGAAAAAGCACTCCGCACCGCCTATACAGAAGGTCCGCTCGTTATCACCCCGGTTGTGTATGCCGAAACTGCTGCCGACGGACAGTTCTCAACCACCACGGAATTGAGCACTTTCCTCGACGATTTGAGTATCGATGTCGCACATCCATCGCCCGAGGCATTGTTTCGGAGTGGCGAGGCATTTAGCAGGTATAGTGACCGTCGTCCGGATGGTCTCCAGTGTCCTGAGTGTGGCACCAAACAGGTAGTGAACTGCTCCGAGTGTGAGCATACGCTTGCACCGCGACAGCATATCGCGGCGGATTTCCTGATCGGCGGTCATGCTGTCATGGATGCAGAGGCACTGGTGACATTCGATGCAGGCTTCTACGGGTCGTATTTCTCTAACCTCTCTGTACGGCCAGTAGAATAATTCTGCCCAGCTGTTTCAGTTAATGAGGCTCCTATGTGATCCATCTGAATAGCAATAGCGTTTGATCACTCACGTTCGGAGTTTCAGCTCTTTAGACTTGTTAGCAAACGAGTGATTTGTAGAAACCCATCCTCCGAACCTCTGATCTTCTCTCGGCTGAGTTTCAATGAAGCACTATACAGTGTATAGATGCCAATATCGACTCTAAACACTCTGAAGTGGCTGAAATCGTCGGAATTGGCGTTTTCGTGGTTTACTCGTGCTTAATCGAATAAGGACACGTAGATTTATCCACCTCCCCGCCCTCCACCACAGCGAACACGATGCCACGGCCCAGAACCACGGTTACTCGCCCCGAGAACAGTGCTCGAGCCAGCGAACGCTCCGGAGGCGCGTAGCATGGTGCAGATCGATGCAGTCACCGAGGATTTCCTGACGGACAAGGGCAAAGGCCAGGGTGGCGAGAGCGGCAACTACCGCCAGGACGCGGGCCGAGAGCTCGATCGGTTCGTCGAGTTCCTCACTGGACACGAGGACAGTCCGACGACGTTCGGAGAGTTGGATTCGGGCCATCTTCGCAAATACGCACGTCACCTCACTCGGCAGGGCTGGACCGCGGGTACAGTGCGCACCTACTACGCATATGTCTCAGCGTTCTGTGGCTGGGCTGTTCGCGAAGGCCATCTCGCCGAGAACGTCGCTCAGCGGCGCAACGCCACCGAACCGATACCCGATGACGGCGGTCACAAGAGCGGCGACCAGCAGGCATGGTCCGCCGAGGACCGTCAGCAGCTCACCGCATTTGTCGACGAGCAGGCCAGCACTGCGATCGACGACGTCGGTGAAGACCGAGAAGCAGCGATCAAAACCTGTCGTGACCGCGCTCTGGTCTACCTGTTGTCGTACTCCGGCGTACGAGGTGCAGAGATCCTGCGAGATCGGAGCGACGAGCGACGTCAGGGACTCCGGTGGGAAGACGTCCATCTCGAGGATCGCTACGCAACGGTTTTCGCGAAAAAGCAGCGTCTCGACGATCGGGGACTTCCCGAACCAGTACTCCATCCGCTACAGATGTACCAGAAGGTGCTGGATGCACCGAGCGAGGGCTGGCCAGTGTTTCCCTCGTTTCATCGCCCGACGCTCTCTCAACGAGTGACAGACAAACTGGATAGCCGTGGATACACCGACACAGAGATCGAGGACATGCGCACCGACCGCTCGCTGATCGAGGTTTGCGTCGAGTACGATATTGAACCACCGTCGATAACGACCGACGCCGGTCGGCACGTCCTCAAACGTCTCTGTGAGGAAGCAGGTATCGAACTCGATGACGGTGAGGAATATCTGATGCCTCACGGTGCCCGGCGTGGTGCCGGTGAGGTTCTTGTCCGGACGTCAGGACATGCGGCTGCCGCCCGAGCGCTTGACAATTCCGAAGAGGTCGTTCGCGAACACTACTCGCATATCGAAGCCGGTGATCTTGCCGACCAGATGACTAATGCCTTCGAAGAAGCCGATCAGAACGCGGACTCAGCGCAGAGCGAGTGAATCCTCTTGTGAATTGCGCAGTGGAATTGGATCGAATGACACGTTGCTTAGCACCGCTTCAATATGTTCCTGCCTCTCTGCCTGAACTCATCGACGTTACACGTAAGGGTGTTCTTGGGACTTCGCTCAATATCCGACCGTCGCCCGCGTCAGCGGCGCGGTTGATTAAATGAATCATACAGTCAGAAAGCAGTTCGCCGGATTCAACCAAATTCCGGAAAGTCTCCAGGACGTTGGATAACATACGCCGGCTGGCGAGAATAATTCTTGTCGACATGTCCCGCCCCGGAGAGCTTTCGCAGCTCCGATTGGGAAAATGGGTCAGCGAGCCGCCGTCCTCCAGTCACGATGAAAGTGGTTGTATCCAGTTCATCATTGTAAT
>NZ_AOMF01000192.1 GCF_000336715.1 Halococcus thailandensis JCM 13552 | reverse complement strand
GTATCGCGCTCGAAACTGTTCGGTGAGAAAGCGAGATAGCGGGAGGTGGATTTGAACCACCGATCTGCGGGATATGAACCCGCCGGAATGTCTGGCTATCCCATCCCGCTATCGTTCCCTCGGTTTCCGACACCAGTAAGAGCAGCGAAACTCCTGCGAGTTGGTGGGCGAGGCATTCCGGATCATCGTGGCGTGGCTACTGACGCTTTAAGTGATTCTGGCGACAAGGTGAAGATACGAGAGAGGCCCGTGAGTTTGCCTTGTCTGCCGTTCTCCACGAGAATTTGGGTGAGAGAGTGATATCGCTGTCACTCCAAGAAATCGGTGACACTCTATAAGTGGATCCCATTCAGTTGAGTGATGACACGGATGTGGTGCCTGCCGACGGAGATCCTCTGTGACGATCATCTCCGCGGGGAGCACGCAGAACACCACCAGCTTGTGGGGACTATCCGAAACCACCCGCATGGCGAGGCGATCGCTGAAGGCCACGCCGAGAAGGGCAACATCGACACGACGCGGCTGGAAGAACGTCACGCCCGGCTCGCCGCAGAGATGGAACGACGCGACATGAACCACGACTCGCCGCTCGCTTACGACGGCCCCATCTACGGGGCTGGCGCGATCGATCCCGAAATGAACCGGACCGACCTGCTCGACCGATGCGAGGACTGTGCTGCCAGAGCTCGAAAGCATAGTCGATCGCAGTAACGCACTCATCCGATCGTCTAGAGTGAGCGGGAGATCAACACAGACGCTCGAAAATCGAACTGCTCCGACGCTCATTCCTCCCGGGATGGTGGATCGATAGGGATGCCACCACGTTCAACGGCGAGGACGAAGTCCCACGCGTAGTAGTGACTCCATCCCTCGACATCACTCAGATCGATATCGTCGACAACGATGCATTCGGTTGCGTCGGGGAACTCCTCGGCGAGTATTCGAAGGCGGTCAGGACGCTCGGGCCAGTATTCGTAGCGACCGAACTCGTTTTGCTCGCCGAGACGGCCGACACCTTCCTCGTAGTATCGCTCCGCGAGCGCTTCGATGCCGGGAATGTCGGCTTCCTCTTTCAGATCCTGGTTCCCGATCGCCCAGACCTCGTGGTCGGTGTCGTGAGCGAGGTGCCGCACCCACGCGAGCGGGACCGCCTCGTGCTGGGGATGGGGATTCACATCGACCGTCCAGTCACGGTCGAACGCGAACACCATCATGGGCACTCCACCGCGTTCGAAGCCATTGTACAGGGCACAGTGGCCGGGGATATAATACTCCGCCAGCGTTCGACTGAGCATGGTCGGACATGACAGAGCCGAGGGCGTCCTACTGGGATTGGCCTGCGGCGACGCGCTCGGGCGGCCCGTGGAGTTTCGCTCGTCGGGAGCTATCGAGGCCGAATACGGCACGCTCAGGGAGATGACTGGCAACGGCACTCACGGCAAGCCCGCGGGGACCATCACCGATGACACCGAGCAGGCGCTGTGTATTGCTCGGAGCCTCGTCGAGCGTGGCGAGTTTGCCCCGGACGACATCGCCGACCGGTTCGTGACATGGTACAACGGCGGCCCGTTCGATATCGGGATCATGACCGCCGACGCGTTGGGACGCATTGATCAGGGGGCGTCGTGGGACAGCGCGGGGCAGGAGGTCTGGGAAGCAAAGCCCGAAGGTTCCAATGCTGGCAATGGCAGTGTAATGCGGTGTGCGCCGCTTGCACTCGCGTTCGCCGACAATTGGGAAACCCTCCAGCGGACGAGCCGTGACTCATCACGGATCACGCACGCCGATCCCCGATGTACGCACGGCTGTGCGGCCCTGAATCTCACTATTGCCGCACTACTTGATGGCGACGAGCAACCTCTCGCCAGTGCTCTCGATGCGTTGCATCCTGACGCTCCCGACAGTCTTTTTGGAGTTCTCGAGCCCCTTCCCGACGACATCGATTCGACGGAATTGCAGAATTCCGGATTCGTCCTCCACACTCTCCAGACTGCGCTATATCATGCACTGACGGCTAACTCCGCCGAGTCAGCCATCGTCAGCGCCGTCAACCAGGGCGGCGACACCGACACTATCGGTGCCGTCGCCGGAGCGGTTGCCGGCGCTCGCTTCGGATCATCGGCGCTTCCCGAGCATTGGCTCGACGCGCTCGCGGTAACCGACGAACTCCATAACCTTGCCCGAGAACTCACTACAGTTTGAGACGATCCTTGGCATCGGAATCGATGTCCGTGTTGAGTAGCACCGATACCCACCCATAGAGGACTGCAAATCAGGATTAGTTAAGCGCATCGAGGCACTGCTCGATAGTATCGTATGCCTCAAGCAGGATGCTGACAGTTCGGCCGTTCATCAGCCCACCCTCGGTGTTTTCGACGAGCAGGTTGGAATGCGCAACGGCGTTTCGAACATCGACGACATCTTCGAAGTAGTTGTTGGCAGAATCGCCACTCGCGAAGTCACAGCGTTGCCAGCAGTCTTCAATGCTCCACACCACCTTGGCTAATGTCGAAAACTGCGTGTAGTCGACCGGGTCGAGCTCGATGTTTGCTCTTTCCGCTTGTTCGTACCGCTCCTGAATTCCCTCCCGAACTTCCGGATGCAAATCGACGGCGGGAGCGTCCATCCATTCCGGTGCGTTCTCCCTGACGACCTCTCGCAACTGCCCCTCGAGCAATGAGATTCGGTCGTAGAGATAGATGTACGCTGGCGATGTGTTCAGATCGGCACGAGTGAGAATACCCGTCACCTGGTTCCGGCCACCCAAGAAGTAGAACGGGTCCTCGGAAAGTGCTTCGAGCACATCCGCGAAGGTGGCATTCGTGGAAATAATCTCGTCCAATGTGATCCGACGGAGGTGGTCCGATATCGGTGACGAATCAGATACTGTTGACAGACCCTCTCGCTCGATGTATCCGATCGGCTGGTTGCCGTCGTGTACTGGAGCCACGTCATAGCCCTGCTCTGCCATCGTTTGCTCTACAGAGCCCGCCTCTTCGTTTTCCATCTTGTACGTGACGTCTCTTGTCGCAAGATCGCCTGCAGTGCATTGGTACACGTCTCGGTCCATTTTCGTTTATCGACACGAAAAGACGGGTATTGATTGTGACGCCACAAGCGATAAGTAGTGCGCATTATTTTGTGAGTGTATATGAGTACAGAGAATTTTTGTGAGGATGGGGAAACGATACAGCATGATGCAGCTGCTCCCCTGTTCCCGCTCAATCAACTGGAAGGAACCATCTATCGCTACCGGGACGCCGAATTGAAACGCGAAAGGGCGAATGCCTCGCAGATCGTGACTGTGGGCCCAACCAGCTTTGCGAGCAGCTACTTTCTCGCTCAGCACACCCTCTCACTCGTTGAACTTAGCACGCTGTCGACCACGCAGCGAGACGAACTCAGGGCAGGAACCGAACTCGATCTCGCTGAGTTCGAGTACATCCAGGTCGGACGCAATCGCACGCGGTCACAAAATCATAGCCTCAGCGAATACTGATCGGGGGACATTGGCTTACGATATCTGTCAGCGATCAAGCTCCATATCCGTGACGTCATCGAGTTCCGCACTGCTGGATCAGTTGTCGATCCCGGCGACCGGGACATATGGAACCGCAGCAATATCGCCCATATTGATAGCGAAGTCCGCTTCCAGCCCATACCGATGTGCGACATCCGTTTGTTCGCCTTCGACTCGATACTGGTCGTCAGTGGCTGAGACATAGTAGTGCACTCGGATCGAGACTTCGTCCATCGCACCATCTATTTGCTCAATTCGTTCGTCCTGAGGTGAGTGAGGGTCATGCTCGTCTTCGGTGTCAGCCGCCGGCTCGATATCCAATATCTCGACGAACATTCCTTCCCCGTTCGGAAGATAATAATACTTCCCGACCTCGACCCTTCGATCCGTCGTTTCGACGAGATGGAGACCATCCAGCCAAACGTGGGAGGGATCACCGCTCACACGAATGAATTCGGGTTCGCCATCGCCGTCCTCAAGAGCATCGGGCGGGCGGACAGTCAGGTGGGGGCGCGTTCGCTCTGATGCCATACGATTCAGTCGGTTGGCTGGGTATTAGGAATTGGGGTACTCAGCCAAAATTGAGCGCTAAATAGACAGATTGGGGGTGCCGATCCGTAGAACCGTCGAATTTTGCATCTGTTCGGCCTCTTTCACTCTATTTGTGATGTGAGTTCGCTTGTCGGCTAGGCAAACAGTCGAACAGGGCGCGACGCGCCTTGCTGAGATGGATATTAAGTTCCAGTTGTAGCGGGCTGATCGATGGTTACCAGCGATAAACGTATGCTTTCCCGCGTTTTCAGCAGCAGGACGATCGAAGCATGTTCCGTATCTTCACAATATGGAGCTCTGTTGAATCGACATAAGGTGATGGAATTCACTGTTTCACTGCTCGTTTGATGTTGTAGACGATACACATCAGGGCGATCTCTCGAAACTCACGGAACCAGGTACGCGCNCACTGTTTCACTGCTCGTTTGATGTTGTAGACGATACACATCAGGGCGATCTCTCGAAACTCACGGAACCAGGTACGCGCTCGCACGGCATAGCCGAGCGAGCGCTTGACAGCCGAATTCACGGTTTCGGTCATTGATCGCTGTGCGTAGAGATCCTCGTCAATTCTGGCATCGTGTGCGTGGTCGTACGGTGCACGTATGCAATGCTTGATGAGTGGGCGAATCTCGAGCTCACGCAGCGTTCGCGGAGAGCGGTCTTGTCGTAGCCTCAATACCTCACAAAGTGGGTTAGATGAACCGGCTGCTTGGTCGGTTGATGCGACCGGACCAAGCAGCCAACGAACTCACAGAAGAGCAGGTGCTTAACTTTCTCGTCAACACTCTCGATGAGGAGATCAATATCGACCTCGGTGAAAACGCCGATATCGACTCCGAGGACATCTGGAACGTCCTCGTCGGCGCTACAGCCGACGAGGGCTCGGTCAGTCATCTCTGCGAGATCTCAGAGGAATCGCCTCACGCCAACACGATTCTCCACCATCTCCGGACGAAGTTCGAGCTCGAAGAGCTCGAACGAGTCGGCAAGACACTCATCCAGCAGGATATNCCAACACGATTCTCCACCATCTCCGGACGAAGTTCGAGCTCGAAGAGCTCGAACGAGTCGGCAAGACACTCATCCAGCAGGATATCCTCGAACTCCTCCCGGATCGGACGGTGGAGGTCGTCGCCGACCTCCACCTCCGTCCGTACTACGGCGAGGAGGACGAATCTACAGAGGAACTCTACAACTCACTCGCTAAAGCCGGAACGACGACGTTCCATGGCTATGCCACGCTCTACGCCCGCGTACGCAACAAACGCTACACGCTGGCGGTGCGCCGTCTGACCGACGGCGACACCGCCAGCTCGATCCTCGCGGAACTACTCGGCGCGCTCGACGGCCTTGACCTCGAAGCCAAGGCCGTCTACCTCGACCGCGAGTTCTATGATACGTACTGTTTGACGCTACTCGCTGCCCACAACTACGCTTTCATCATGCCGATCGTGAAGTGGGGCGAGAAGATTCAGAACGAACTGAGCACAGGCTGGAGCCGCGTGATTGATCACGAGCTCCGAGGGAAAATCGACGGCCACACGTGGACCGTCGATTTTCCGGTCTATATCGACTGTACGTACCAGCAAGGAAAGTACGACGAGGAAGGTGTGGCGCGTCACGGCTACGCCGTGGACGCGCCGTTCATCGAGACACCACGCCAAGCCAGGAAGTACTACAGCCGCCGATTCGGTATCGAATCGACCTACCGGCTGTCCGAACGAAGCATAGCGAATACGACGACACAGAATCCGGCGGTGCGGTTCCTGTACGTACTAATCAGCTTCTTACTCCAGAATGCGTGGCGGTATCTCCACTGGGAGTACGTGGCGTCGCCGCGCCGAGGCGCGCGACGCCTCTGGTCGTGGCGATTCGACGANCTCCAGAATGCGTGGCGGTATCTCCACTGGGAGTACGTGGCGTCGCCGCGCCGAGGCGCGCGACGCCTCTGGTCGTGGCGATTCGACGAATTCCTCGGAATGGTACGGAGAGCAGCGGAGACGGCGCTCGCGGTGCGTCGCACCGTTCCCGCAAACAAGCCGCCGGACGACCGCTTCGGGCGATAATCCACCGGCCAGGAATGCCCGCTCGGTGAGTGACAACGCCGTCGCGTCGGTGGCGTTCCGCCGCCGACTGCGACAGGTTTGATGCTCTCGGTGCCGATCCACCTTCTTCAGCAGTTGCTCGGTACCAATTCCTCCACCAACTCACGTCTTAGAAGCACTCAACCGGCGAGCTTTGTGGTGTACTGAGCCTTTGTCCGCAGCGAGAGTCCGCAGATCGCCCGCATTCCGGCGGGCGATCTGCCCGTAGAGGTCGGCGTCACTTCCTTTGAGTGTGGTCGAGCAGTGAACGTCGAGGACGGCTTGGGATTCTGTATCGACGAGTTTCGTGACTTTGAGCGTCTGCACGCGGTAGTTCGTGCGCTGGCAGTAGTGGCGGCTGGTGCGGTCTCGGTCATAGAACGTGGCGTCGAGAGCGGCGTGTTCGGATGGATCGTGCAACTCGCCGATTGGCGCAGTAGCACTCGACAGAGACTCATCACGATTCGGTCGAGTGCTTAACACAACGTTGACGGCGCAGTGAGATCGGCCGCGTCGAGGCCGATCTCCCGGGTTATTTGTGGCATCTCCTTCAGTAGATCGATGGTCATGCGGTAGGACGTATCGAGGTAGATCTGGAGACAATGCAGGGAAACGAGGGCGTAATCGGCGAATCCGCCGCCATCGTTCGGGGCGGCGGATTCGCTTCCATCGCCAGTAACTCTTTGTGCGACCAAGACGCATCGCTCGGTGAAGCGGGAGATTTGGGTCATGGACAACGCAAGTCTCTCGCTTCAATGCCTTTGATCTAGTGACCGATCCCACGCAGTCTAGTGATTCAACAGAGCTCTTCGGTGTGATGACGTCCATCTCGAGGATCGCTACGCAACGGTTTTCGCGAAAAAGCAGCGTCTCGACGATCGGGGGGCTTCCCGAACCAGTACTCCACCCACTGAAGATGTACCAGAAGATGCTGGATGCACCGAGCGCAAGTTGGCCAGTGTTTCCCTCGTTTCATCACCCGACGCTCTCTCAACGAGTGACCGATAAACTGGATCGACGTGGATACACCGACACAGAGATCAAAGAGATGCGCACCGACCGCTCGTTGATTGAGGTCTGCGTCGAGTACGACATCGAACCACCGTCGATAACGACCGACGCCGGTCGGCACGTCCTCAAGCGCCTCTGCGAGGAAGCAGGTATCGAACTCGATGACGGCGAGGAATATCTGATGCCTCACGGTGCTCGGCGTGGTGCTGGCGAAGTTCTCGTACGTACGTCTGGCCATGCAGCAGCTGCCCGGGCGCTCGACAACTCCGAAGAGGTCGTTCGCGAGCACTACTCGCATATCGAAGCCGGCGAACTTGCCGACCAGATGACCAGCGCCTTCGAAGAAGCCGATCAGCAAAATAATTCCACCAGGCGGTGGAATTCCGGGGTTTGAATCTTGGAGTGTCAGCAGCCATGCTGACTCGTGGGAGCCGCTGCAGGCATGCTGCTGGCCTGGTCGTGGTGAGGCGGTCCGTAGTGGTTAGTAGGCAGCTAGCCGGTCGTCGAAGACAGCGTGGAACTGCTCGCCTCGGTCGACTATCCACTTGACCGCCTCGCCCCAATCAGTTCGCTCGTCAAGGTTGATCGGCCGCGTGAGTCGGACCTTGCACCGTTCTTTGCTGGAGTTGGTCCTGTCTGGTGGCACCCACTCAATCTCAGTCCCAAGCTCGGCTTCAATCGCCTCTGCATCGTCTTCGAGATGGTCGAAAAGACTCCAATCATCGCGAATCAGGAGGTGGACCGAAATTTGACGCTTCTGGGTATTAATCGATAGCCGAATGATCGAATCCTGAAGGGGTGTTGGTTGGTCTCGATGGTAGGAACTGCCTGAACTGACTGGCCCAAGCGACGTGTCCGAGCGCGACGAAACCTCCTCAGCGACGCTTTCCCAGAACTCTCGTTTGGTCTTGTCGGCTTCTGTCTCGCTATCATCCGAGGAGGTGCCCGTCGGTTCAGTGCTAAGTGGGCGACGGATACACTGGGTTGTGAGGAGTTGAACGCCGTCATTGGACGCGAACGATTGGTATTCGACGCAGACACACTGGTTATCGCTTAAGCCCAGAATGAGCGGTGAGTGCGGAAGCTGGTTTGCTGAGTGCTGTGGGATTTCTCAGAAGTAGAGCACGA
>NZ_AOMF01000191.1 GCF_000336715.1 Halococcus thailandensis JCM 13552 | reverse complement strand
ATATGGAGCCATCGATCCATGAGTTCCGGCTGACGCGGGAGACAGTAGCGCCTGCTGATCCGGACGAATCCTTAAGCGATAACGAGTGACGCGTCGGTGAATTCAGAGGATGGTGTATTTCGGGTCACATCCACAACTAAGGATAGTAGTACCTACATAGTCGATCCGAAGATTTCAAACATTACTCACCAAGAGATTTCTATAGAAGCTTTTGAAGATGCTACTGTCGAACGCCCTGTCTTTGCACAAAGTTGTGCATCTGCCTGTGCCACATGTGTGGCTGCTATGGGTGGTGGTTGTGGTGTCACATGTGGAGCTGCATGCTTGAGCGTCGTAACGCTTGCCGGCGTTGCCGCCTGTGCCGCCTGTGCTGTGACGTTCTGTGCAACTGCTCCTCTGATTTGTCAGCGATGTACCCGATGTACTTCTTAGTAACTTAATATATGGATGTTCCAAGGATTAGTTGGATTCGATTTTATCTCAAAACAATTAGAGTCATATAACTTATAGTACCAATAACCATCCCAAGAATAATTGATGTTACTAATATTTGCTCTAATATATAGTTGTATGATTCGTATATAAAAAAAACCATGCTTAAGCTAATAAAAAATAAGATAGCAGAGAAGGTTCCGAATGTAACCGAGATCAGTTTTCGATGTTTATTTGGATGTTTTTTCCAATCCAATAGGATTTCAAACAACACCATTTGTCTATCTGTCTAGTTTGATCATTGGCCAGAGTAGATGATTATATGTATTCGTACTCACTCTGCGTTCTAATTATTAACTATTCTTCACCATAGAGTTGACAATGTATGCATGGACGTTAGCCTTCAATCTCGATCCCGGTGATAGCATGATGCTCGACGGTAACGCTCGGAGTCAAAAGTAGTTTAGGAAGGACTATCAGTAGTTACCCCTCTGATTACAGGCTGTAACTGGCTCAGATCCTTCTTGTAGCCGGATGGTTCAACCGAGAGGTAGCAACTTACTCGACGCTCACGCCAGTTTCGACTCGATACTCGACGTTGACCACGTTCGTCGAGAGCACCTCCGCGAGTTCCTCGGTCATGTCCGGATGTTCGACGGCGCGCTCCAGCGCCGGCAGCATCTCTCTGGTGAATTCACACGCACCATCGACCGCGCCCGAACGCGTATTTTCGCTGAGCAACTCGCCGACGTCGTCATAGAGGTCGGTGCGCCATGCGTACTTCCCGCTAGTTTCGATTCTCATGCCGCCGAATTTTGCACATCGGGTTGTAAAAGGCGTTTTTCTCGGATGATTGAATCGGCTGCTATCCACCATTTGTCCTGCGTTCACCCGACTGATTCCTCTTACGGAGACGAAATCAGCGGGTTCAGTGCTCATTTTGCACATCGCTCGCGCTCGATGGCAGGGTTTGATGTGCAGAATCAGGAGGGTGCTCTTCTCGACGCGCGACCCCGTGTAGTCGTACGAACATTGTATTCTATGAGTGAAAAATAGTAAAAATTCTAATACACAGGCCTGTTCTGAGTCGAATTTCGGCATTTAGGGTGTCCTAGACCAGATTTAGACTGTTTACCGTCCCGAATGTTTATAAATATGGACGACCATGACATAATCGTTCCCCGTTGAAAACAAGTCGGGAACATGAGACCGAAATATGAGTTCATCAAAACACCTAGTACGAGCACGTAGAGAGTGGTAATGACGGCTTATACTACTCTTGAAGAGTGGATTTGTGATGAGAACGGAGAAATGCCAAGCTGCGCGGATCAGATCACTACGGGGTATTGGTTTCTTAACCACAACTGCACGGTGAATGACGATAATGGTGAAGTCCGAACCAGCTTCGTCCGGGAGAGGGTCGAGCATCGTCTTGATCATGAAATTCGTGGAGTTCTCGGTAATCTGGAGGAGATAGACGTCTTAGTCGAAGTACCCCCTCCGGGAGCGGGTGGATGCATCAGACACCATCGCACAGATGAAGTCTTCTTCAGTCCTAGCAAGGAGGAATATGTACCCTACCTAGATGAAGAAGTATCTCGGTTCCTCGACGATATGCACGCCCAAGAGGAGACACAGACACTACCGACCCCCGATGGTGGTGTGAATGATTCCTCAGAACCAGTAAAAACACTCCGTAGCGTTGCAGCAAATGCTCTCAATGACGACGCTTCTTCGGTGGAAGATGAGTTGACTGAACCGAGTGATTCGTTTGAACGGATGCTCAGTTACGATGATGTGGTCAAAGCAATCAAACAAAGTGATGATGTCTCTAGAGATAGGGATTATGATGAAATGGGGTGGCGGAACTTCGCTCTCAAATGGACTCTCTCCCAACGAGCCGTACGAATAGAACGAAATGAGTCGTTGACAACGGATTAATTCCGACTAACCCACTGATAACTCGCAACCGCACCGCTGAAGAATCCCGCCCCGGAGGGCCGGCCAAAGCCCGACCGCGTACCCTCCCTCCACGACTGCCCCTCCAAGGTCCTGCTCGCGCGCACAGCGCGCTGTGCGGTTTTCGCAGGTAGGGAAAGCAAGAGTGCTTCTCATCTCCACACCACTCTGAGCGGCGCGTGAGCTCACCACGTTGTAAGAGAAACAGCTCGTCAGTCGTAACCAGACCTAATCCACCCGCCGGGAACGAACAGAATAGTGTTCGTGAGATCGTCAGTTGATTCGTCTATACGCCGGACGGCGGTTACTACTGCTCCCGGAGCCGCTGCTGTATCACACGCGAGGATTCCTGGATGATTTTCTAGATCGAGTGTCGAATCTGCACCACGGAAATCCGTGTCCTCGCTGATGACCACCCGACGCTGTTCTACCGCATACTCCAGAATGGAATCATCGGCTGTTCCAAGTCCGACGGTTTCGTTGATCTCGACGACATCATATCCCTCGCCACGGAGTGCTTTCACGAACGCTGGAGGGATATGCTCATCCGCGATGAATTTCACGCCTCTTTCTCCACACCATCACGACGCTCCAGGTCGTCGGGACCCTCCACGACGTGCATCCCTTCTGGAATACTCTGGCGCTGTTTCCGAACTGCTCGCATTTCGTCGGAGTGATCGTAGTAGTACGTGAGCGCTCGATAGATATCAGCAAGCTCTAGATCGTAGTCTGCAGCAACCTGAGCCGGATCAACCTCTGCGTCAAGCACCTGCTTTGCGATGTGGTGAACACCGATACGTCGCCCTTCAATCCGGGGTGCCCCACCAAGTGTGTCCGGAGTCGAGATGATTTCGCTCATATGCCATTCTCTAGGCGGCAACGCTCAAAGAGTCTTCGTGAATGTGAGCGGTTGTGAGTCCCACAGCAGTCACTTTAAGTCAGTTATTGGCGGCTCAATACATTCGTACTCCCGCACTCTGGACATTGTACCATCATTCCGAGCGGCGGAGCCTCAACCTGTCCCCATTCATCGCTCCCAGGGGCCGCTTCAAATCCACAGTTCAGACACCGTGACGGCAATGTTGTCGAGTCACTCTGGCTCATATCGATTCCCCAATTGTGGGAGTGTTCCCAACACGTCGGTTTCCGACTCCGGGTCATCATCCACCTGAATCAGGCCCCGTGTCATACTGGCCACCACTACGCCAGACTCTGTAAAGATTGCCCCCTCCTCACCATCCTTTTCTCGAAGCTGGTGTTGGTGAGAACACTCCGGAGGTGTTCCGTTGGCTGCACCCAACACCCCCACTGTTTCCGCTGGTCAGATCGAGCCCCCTCTCGTCACCCCCGCTACCGAGTTAAAGCGACCCACCTTCTGACCAGTCTGCCCAGAAACCCTCGTTTTTGACCATGCTACCGAGTAGCATCATTTCCACGGTTAACGCTCTGATCCAGTTCGCGTCTCATACTTACCCTGCCTGACCTCCGGCCCCGACAGGGGCCGTGAGGCACCACGGTGCAGTCTGTGGTTGCGGTGCTAATTGTCTTGCTCGCACCTCAGCGGGCATCATTCAGTGGAATCTGGTCCAGTTCCGCAGTGTGTTCGCCCTCGATAGTGTGACGCGTTTCGGTAAAATGTTCGATGGCACGAGAGACGACTTCCTTCCTACTGTAGGTCTCTGTGCTAGCAGACCAACCACATTCCGCACAGTAGTTTCGATGGTATGGCATACTAAGGCGTGTTTCTGCCTGATTATAGTGTATATGCTTGGTTGTTCAGGGTTTACCCTGTCAATAGTCACTCCCCTGTTTACAGGGTCCCGGTGGCGTGATCGGCGCGGCAGCACCCCGGTATCGAAATGTAGCTGTCGCAATCGTCCTCTAACTCTGACACGCACGGGCCGGATCGCCATTCCCATTTTGTCCAGCATATAGCCCGAGCAGCGCGCAGCCGGTTCCAACGACCACTCCAAGCATACCCCAGACGGCTCCGTCGCTGCTGGAGGCGAGTATTATCAGAAGCGTCGAAATTCCGACGACGACCATCGTCCAAGCAGTGCCTAGCGTCTGTTGGGTAGGCTTTGAAACCATGCTATTGATTATTGTGCCAGTGACATATATCTATCTCTGGCCTACAAGCAGCCACTTGACTTCTGACGGTGGCGTTCCGGCGTGATCGGCGCGACGACACCCCCTCGTTCGGAGTGAAAATCAGTCGGGAAACGACCGCTCTTGCTGACAGGGGGATTCCGTATTGAATGAGGTGGGGCTACTGACAGCCTGTCAGCAAGCATGTGCCTTCTGACAGGGAGGGGATGTGCTGAGAAGCGAATGATATCAACACCGAGGAGCAATCACTCATTGACGAACTTCTCTGGGTGCATTTCTTCCGTACAGAAGTTCCTGATAGTAGTACCGTTGCCGAAGTTCAGGCTGATAAAGTGAATTCTACGCCCCGAGAATAGCAGAGCCGGTTGTTGCTCTTGATAACCCGATATCACTTACTATCCAAAACGGTATCAACACAATCTTTCTGGAACGCAAAACCGGTGTAGCCCCGTATTCACATTGTTTTGTATACCATCTCCTTGATGAACTGCGTCATATTCTCAAACTCGGCGTCAATGTCATCCTCCGACTCAGCCCCCGACTCGTTGTAAGATGTATGCTGCCCCTCAACAATAAACTCACCCTGATCAGTTTGAATATAGAATTTTCGTTTTGCGAACCCATTGTTCATACGAACTGAAGTGATTGTATTGTATGGGATTGCCCTAATGACGTCCTCACCAGCGTGCCCGACCAAGAGAACGACTCGACGGTCCGTTGCGACGAGATAGCCGCCGTTATCGGGGTCCAGACTTTTTTGTGGTGTTGTGAGCGAGTCAACTCGGAACATAAAGTGTGGTTGCTCACTCTTAATCAGATAGTGGATTGGGGCCTCGCCAAGTGTTTGGGGATGACTCATCCCTGGTTTTCGCTTTGTGAGGCGATTTCGTGTCACTAATCGTCCCGTTGCATTATCCACAAGCTTAGACACGTAGATATCGGAGAGGTGATCTGTGTTCTGAGACGCTTGCTGCGGAGAGGAGAATTCACCAGCCAATTGATCGCGCCGAGAATTTTTTGAGTTCGGTGGGAGCCCGTCAGAGGTACCTCCGTTTTTCGCAGATGTATATTTTTCAGCTAGATTACGTGCATCGAGCTGATTGATTAATCCAATAAGTTTCTCACCGTCAATGAGTTTAACGTTTAGTTGCTCTGCGGTAGCTACAGCTTGTTTAGAAAATCGACCAGTAGTAACGATGACAACAGTATCTACGTTGTTCTCTTGCTGATGAAGGCTTGAATACTGCTGTACATCCGGCGCACCAACATAGTTTTTCTCACCGTGACGCTTCGCTTGGATGAGTTGTTTTTGTTCAAATGGTACATACTTGATTGCGACGATATCTATACCACCATCTCGAGTAGCATCCGATACGGTCGCTTCCCATCCCTGTCGCTCCCACAGATCAGCGACCAACTTCTCGAACTCGTAACTGTCCATCTGGCGTAGTCGCTCAATGAGATTTACACTGGAATGCGACTCTGTTGGGGTCGCTGCTTGTGTTTCTGGCAATTCTGTAGATTGCCCAGTGGTATTAGCGATACCCACTGCGGAATCGAGCCAAATCGGCCTCAGTGAATCCAGTTCAAACGTGTTACTTGTCCCTTCAGAGATACTGTCGCGTTGCGTAGCAATGTAGTCCCTGACTTCCAAAACTTCCTCATTCTGGATTGTATTTGTGATATGGAATTCGATCGTTCCACCGAAAAATCGAATTTTAAGTAGGTGTTTCAGCATGCCTGTCGAACACTGGACATCATCAATATCGGAATACCGTAACGCGTTGCCGCGGTCACCATTTTTGTCACCAATGAGGAAGAGAAGTCTCGCATCTGTAACAACTAACAGATGCCGGTAGTTTCCGTTTGATGTGAAATTATTTCCATTTAATGAAATTCCCTTCTGTAAATTGGGGAAAATTGCATGAGGGGTTTCTCCGTTGTCCAGTAAGCTCGCAATCGTATGATCCATGAGGAAACCTGTGCGAGCAAATCCCACCGTTGTTGAAGTCAACGCCTTGCCGGAAACCGAGTCGCCAATGGCATTGTCAACCATATCGTTGATCGCTGGATCGTACGAGTCTTCTCCAGTTCCGAAGATTCCCATTGGATCAATAATTCATCGGGCTAGTACTTGAATCTGAACTAATCATTCCATGTGTTGGTATACGGTAGAAAGTGATACTGACGGCTGTTTTTTCCAAGATTGAGCACGTCGATTCGGTATGGCTGCTCTTGAGAACGTCGCTACCGACGACCTCCGTCAGGGCTTGGCGGAGGTCACAGGAAAGAAGCCCGCACAGCGGCTCATGGCGGCGATTAACTACCTTGAAGACGACGACCTCACCCAGATACCCTGTTGCACGTTCAAAATCAAATCGCTGGACAGAACGGTTGGGCCTGAATCCGGACTTCATTGATGGAGTCAGTCATATGATGGNTACCCTGTTGCACGTTCAAAATCAAATCGCTGGACAGAACGGTTGGGCCTGAATCCGGACTTCATTGATGGAGTCAGTCATATGATGGAATAATTCTTGACAGAAATGGCTGAACTGACCGATATATCACTCCGATTAGTCGGGTTATTTTCACAAAATACAGCCGCCTGAGAGCGATGCCTCTCAGGCGGCGACACCTGTTTTTCGGACAGGTGGGTAAGCCTCAGATGAGCCGGCTCGGTGAGCGTATCAGCCCAGGTTTGTCTTGCCGTTTTGCGGTCAAGGAGGCTGCAACTAGGGCTACCGCCGAGAGAACGACGTGAGTCTCAACGTTGTTCTTCTTGCGTGCGCGGACGCGATCAAGGCCGGTAAAGGACTTCAGACGCGAGAATACGCGCTCGACACCTGCGCGCAGG
>NZ_AOMF01000190.1 GCF_000336715.1 Halococcus thailandensis JCM 13552 | reverse complement strand
AGTATGACGATTCCTACACCAGAATCCACGTCAAACACGCCTCAATGACGTGGTACAGTTGCACAGAATGCGCATGGACTTCCGGTGCGACACTCACCGACGAGCAAGCCCTGTATTCCGCTGTTGAACACGAAGGCGAAACGAGCCACAAAATCGAAGAGCGACAGGAACCCCACCCTGTGGAATGAGGAACTGTCTGTCAGGATAACCAATGAACTCGTGCTTAGTGGAGTAAGCGTGTATACTCCGCAAAACCCTGTTCCATCCTTTTGCTCAGTCACCCGATTCTCGTCGAATATTCCATTAAATCACATGATGCTACCGGCGAGGGTTGCCGAGAGAAGTTCGATCCCATCGCTCACTCAGTATCAGGTGTCCCCAGCAGCCACCACTTTGTCCGACGTCACGCCGGCACGCTTCGTCGCCACTCGCGACTATCAAGTAGCTACTCGGTGGCGATTAGGCTGGAGCCGCCGAGAGCATCTCGTGTGCAATACTCGCCAGCTCTTCTGCATCTGCTTCTCGGAGACGCTCCTCACCCAGCAGGAGACGCAACCGCGGCCGTCCCACGTCGATCGGCACTTTCTCCGTTTCCAGGAGTCCCTGCTCTTCAAGCTGGGTCTTCTTGCGCGAGAACGTCGCCTTGCTCGCGACACCCGCATCCTCTCCCCAGCGGGAGATATCGTAGAGCAACTCCTCGTGNTTCTTGCGCGAGAACGTCGCCTTGCTCGCGACACCCGCATCCTCTCCCCAGCGGGAGATATCGTAGAGCAACTCCTCGTGTTTGGCCGCTACGAGAAGGCTCACTCCCACCTCATCCAGCCAGTCATCTGTATCCATATCCCCGATCGACTCCAGCACCGTCTCGAAGTCCGCTTCCAGTGCCGAATCGAACTCATCGGCCAGTGTTTCGAGCACGCGCGAGTACGCCGGCGTCCGGAGGTCGAACTGCTCTCCATCCTCCCAGTGCTCATTCCAGCGCTTGCGAACCGCCCCGACGAACTCCCCGTCATCGGTAACGAGCGCGGCGCTCTGCTCAGTGCCCGGTGTGAGCAGCGAGACGACCATCTCCTCGGTCACCAACAGTGTGTCATCCAGCCGCTCACCAGCCGTTCGCAATTCCAGAATATCCGCATCACGCAACTCTGCGGCTGTGCTCGCCAGCATGAAATCGTCTCTCAGCCATTTTAACACTCCATCTCCAGCAAGCAAGCGCACGTTCGGAGGCTCTTCGCTCTCAGCTAGTATCTCGACGAGTGCGCGTGTCGAGTGTTCGTCCAAGCCCACTGCAAACACATGCCCACTTGCTTCAGCCAGGATCGCCCGCAAGTTCTCAGTAACCGATTTCCCCACCTGTTCTGCAGTACTTGTCATAGAATACTGGTAGTTATTGAAGCCTTATCTACCTTCTGCATCATATTAAATTGTCGTATAGAGAATGAAGATGGTAGAGACGTACAAGCGACTATTTTCAAAGACATTTACATCTTAGAAATCCATTGCAGATCGACGAGAAGCGCCTGTCGAAGATTTTCCTTGTGTAACATTTCAGTGACCAAGGCTTCTGGTTATTACATAAGGCAAGTGCTTCGCTACGGCTTACCCAGATACTCAGAGGTGAGGCTCCCTCCTTCTCGATAGTACCGATAGAGATACGGCCCATGCTTCTCGCCATCGCTCATACACGCGCACGTCTCATCACCACAGGTTACCATCTCCTCGACGACGGTGCCGTGTGTTTCAGACGTGTCTTCGACCGGTTGGACATCTGCGGGAAGTTCGGCCTCTTCGATCGGGCGCTGAGACCAGTCAATCAACTCCTCGAGATATTCTCGCGTCTCCGAAAGTGTCTCGCTGTCCTGTTTCGGGAGCCCCTCAGCGAGGTATTTCGGCAGCGATTCCGGCGGTGCCGGCGGTTCCTCTTCTGCCATAGCTTCCTTATGTAATAACCGAAGCCGAATGACGCTTCCGGTTGTTACACAAGGCCCACCACCGCCTGCAAGTGAGAATCCACTGCTGGAACGCGACACCCACAGGCTGCCTCAGTTGCTTTCGGCCTGCTCACCGAACGTGCTGGCCGGCGAGAATTCGGTGAGTTCCTCAATTTCCTGGCGGAGGACATCCGCTTCGGAATCGTCACTCACCGCCAGCCTGTCTTTGAGCCCCTGCAGCGCGTCTCCTTGCGTTCTTCATCCACCTCGGTCTTGCGCACGTACTCGCTCTCAGAAACATCGTAGACGGCCGACTCGGGAACTGAAACGACATCCAGTGCCTCCTCGATATTCGAACGGTCGACACCGAGCAGTTGCTCGCGATCGATGCCAGTCTCCGCGAACGCCTCAAGCACTTCCTCGTCGTCTTTCAGCGAGCGATTCCGGCGTGTCGTTCGCTGAACTGAGCCGTAGAGGTTGCGCTGAACACTCGGGCGGTGAAGGACTTCGTCGCCGATGAACCAATCGAGCTGGTGTATTTTCCGACTGGCTCGCCGGATCTGAACCCAACCGAAGAATACTGGCGTCGACTCAAACTCGCCTTAGCAAACCGCTACTTCGGCAGTTGTGCCGTGATTCGATCAGCAGTTTGGACAGCACTCGAATCGATTCATCCGCCAGGCATCTATCAATACCTCTGTCTTTGAGTATAGTAATAGCACTCTTGGGGAGCGATCTCAAGACATAGCGTCCTGATGGATAAATTTTAAATAATCCACCTTGGTGCGGTTCTAAGAGGCATATTGCTGGTCGGTAGAGTTTCTTAATCAAAATCTATGAAATCATCTGAAGTAGTGAGCTCGATGGTTCCCCACATTTATTATCGGTAGATGTTGACGACAGTAGTATGGCTGACTCGGCAGAACCAACGATTACGGAAATTCGACGCGATCTACACGCTCACGCTGAGACAGGATGGAAAGAATTCCGGACAACAGCACTCATTGCTTCGGAACTTGACGATGAATTCACGCTCTTCCTTGGCGGCGACGCTGTCAACCCCGATGAACGGCTCGGGGTGCCAGCCGACGATGAAATCGCCACGGCAATCGACCGCGCTCGAAACGAAGGTGCTGACGAAGCGTATCTTGACCGCATGGACGGTATTACCGGTCTAGTGGCGACCAAAGAGTTCGGAGATGGATCCGGCCCAACAGTAGGAGTACGTGTAGATATCGACGCGCTAGAGCGGAGTGAGGCCAGCAACGATGACCATCAACCGGCACGCGAAGGATTCGCCAGCCAGCATCCGAACGCAATGCATGCTTGCGGCCACGACGGACACACCGCTATCGGACTCGGACTCGCACGAGCAATCGATGGTGACCATGGCTTCAACGGAACACTCAAACTGTTCTTCCAGCCTGCAGAGGAAGGTGGCCGTGGTGGAAAACCAATGAGCAAGACATCACACCTAGATGATATCGAATACTTTCTTTCTCTACATCTTGGATTAGGTCAAGAAACTGGGACAGTCGTTGCATCGTACGATAACCCGCTATCGAATGCGAAGGTCGATGCTGTATTTGAGGGCGAACCATCTCATGCTGGAGACAAGCCGAATGAGGGACGCAACGCGGTGCAGGCGATGGCAACGGCAATCCAGAATCTCTATGCGATTCCCCGACACGCTGACGGCGCTACGCGTATCAACATCGGACAAGTCCATTCACCGAATCCGCAAAACATCATCGCTGAAGAAGCACGGATGCGCGTCGAAGTACGCGGTGAAACAGCTGGTCTCAACGAATATATGCATGGGGCAGCACAGCGCATTCTCAAACAGGCTGCTGCAATGCACGACGTGGATCTTACTACATCGCCATATGGCAAAACGACCACGTTTGTCGGCGACGAAGAACTTATCGTCCCCGTTGAGCGAGCGGCCGAAACGGTAGACGGGGTGGACAATGTTATTGATCGGTATCCATTCGGTGGAAGCGAGGATGCCTCCTATCTGATCCAGCGCGTGCAAGAAAACGGTGGTAAGGCCACTTACATGGGAATTGGTGCAAGTAATCCTTTCGGCCATCATACCGCCCGATTCGATATCGATGAAGACGCGCTCCAAATTGGTGTAAACGTACTCACAAATATAATTCGGAGCCTATAGGTAGGACATAGCCGACAGCGGATAAGAGATATAGCAAGATTATTTTATTACATTATATTTTTAAATGGTATTACATTGTTACTCATCCTTAGCTCTCTAACTCTGAGTATGCTTGCAAATTTAATTTTGACTGAATTGGTGGATGTCTATGAAGCTCATCAATTCTGGAAATGTCTTATATAAATTCCACCATCTTAAATAGCGAAAAGTTACACAAGGCAGGTAGAATTTGAACCGTTCTACTCTGTTTCACCGGGGAGTCGGAGAGTGAGCAGCGTGACAAGCGCCATGAGTAGTGCCAACGAGAGATAGCCTTCATCAAAGAAGCCACGTTCGGCAATTGCGCCAAAGAGCACCGGCCCCATAGAGGCCAACAACGAAGCACTGGACCGGACGGCTCCCAGTCCAGTACCCTCTATCTCCGGTGGGATCGTCTCTGAAAGGTACGACTGAGTGATCGCACCTGAACCGAGCATCGAACTGATCAGAACCGTATCCCCTGCAAGCAACCAGAATCCATTGAGAAACGGCAGCAGAGCAAACCCGATGATNAAGTACGAGTGGCAGCGAACGCCGAATACCGATCACGTCGTATGCAACGCCAGCAAGCGGCTTGGCAGCGATACCGAACGCGAAAAACAGACTACGCTCATCTCGATACATCGTAACACAGCAGTTTCTCGAACCAGTCGTCCGGTGAGTTGAGTTTCAATCCGAGGAAATTGAGGTATTTCTGGAGGTGATGCTTCGAGACGCCCCTGAACTTCGCCAACCACTGGCGAAGGAAGCTGTGACGGTTCTCGCAGGTGTTCGTGTGGGCGTCACCGATCACGTAGGTGTCGGAGTGGGTGACGGCCAGATGGCCGTCCACCCCCTCCTCGTCCTCGATGTCGTCGTAGATCGTGTATCCGTCGGTGCAGAGGATCACGCTTCCGTCGCCGTACTCGGCGATGTCCTCGTCAGCGTCTTGTAGATCCTTACGAACGAGAAACCGAACTCGTCCGTCATCCCGACGGACGAGTGTCAAGACTGGCGGTTTGTCTGACTCGAAGGTTCCGCGTCCTTTTTTGAGAGTCCGCGCGAGCGCGGACTCGAATCCTCGTCTTCGAGTCCTTTCTCACCAGCTGTGACGTAGACCTCGTCGGCTTCACACACGTCGTAGAGATCGAATTCGTCGATATCACCGCTGACGTCCTGAACTTTGTGAACGAAGTTGAGGACGGCTTCGTAGTCTCGGTCGAGATCCCGAGCGATCTGAGCGGTCGGCTCAGATCGCATCTCCTTGACGATGTAGAACATTTCTTCGAGTTCGAAGCGATGCTGCCAGAAAATCGTCTTCGTGAGGTCGCTGAAGTAGGTCTCGCAGTGCTTGCAGCGGTACTGTTGGGCGTCCTTGTCGGTCGTTCCCCGTTTGACAACGTCGTCATCTCCGCAATGGACACACGTCACCGTCTCGCCGAAGCGGGCGAGACGGAGACGCTCGAAGCATCGCTCACGCGGTGGAAGGAAGACCTGAGCTGACTCCTCGTCCATCGTTGGCTGATGTTTGATCCGCCAGCAGAATTGGCGTTACGATCTGTCGGGATGAGTGTATCTACGCATCACTCTATGATATTACGCTGGGGCGTCGGGGCGGTGCCGCCGGTTGACCTGTTTCCACTTGTCGGTGGCGAAGCGGTAGTAGTTGAGCACCGCCGGTACCGTCGTTTCGGCGAGGAAGGCAAGATACAGGCCGTAGAGACCGAGCGAGGTCGTTGCACCGAGGTAGGCTAGCGGGATCGCGACGCCGAAGATATACTCAAAGACAGAGGTATTGATAGATTCCTGGCGGGCGAATCGATTCGAGTGCTGTCCAAACTGCTGATCGAATCACGGCACAACTGCCGAAGTAGCGGTTTGCTAAGGCGAGTTTGAGTCGACGCCAGTATTCTTCGGTTGGGTTCAGATCCGGCGAGCCAGTCGGAAAATACACCAGCTCGATTGGTTCATCGGCGACGAAGTCCTTCACCGCCCCAGCGGTGAAGTACGTCGCCTGATCCAGCAGTACGACCAGTTTCTTGCCGAACTCCTCTTGGAGATGCTCTAAAAAGCGGATCGTCACCTCACCGGTGAACGATCCGCCACATTCCAGCACTGTCGTCTCTCCGTACTCCGTGACTGCTCCCAGCAGATTGACGCCCTCGCGAGAGGCCGACACGCCCACGGTCGGCCTCTCGCCAACCGGGTACCATGCTGCGTAGAGATCCGCTCCAACCGCTTTCCGTGTCTGGTCGATCGTGACGACCGTTGCGTCCTCGTCGCGGTGGCCTACTTTTTTCGACCGTCTCTTCGAACTCCTCGCGTTCATCTTCGTCAGCAGAGGCCGGCTCCGGCCGGGGTCTCTTCGGTGAGACCCCGGCCTTGTGCATGAGTCGGCGAGTGTGACGGCGGGAGAAAGCGATATCGAACTCCTCAATGAGGTAGTGTTGGGCGAGAGCCGTACCCCACGCTGGATCGTCGTATCCAGCTTTTTCAGGAGATTCATGGAGTACAGCGGTGGACCGTTCGAACTGGTCGTCGCTAAGTTCGGATGGTCGTCCAGGACGAGATTTATCGTAGAGCGCGGCGTCGAAGCCGCGCTCTTCGAATCGGTTCAACCAGTTGTAGACGGTCTGATGATGCCAGCCGTACTTCTCTTCGATCGCCTCGGGAGAAAGACCCTCTAAGTACTCGCGTGCAGCAGTGAGGCGCTTGATTGCCTTCGGATCAGCCTCGTCCGCGAGTTGCTCGCTGACTCGTTCTTTCGTCAAACCGGAAATCTTGTTTCCGGGTTTCGTCATGCTCCAGCTTGCCGCTGTAAGCTATCGAAACTTCCGGCCGTGGGTATACCATCCACCACCTGATGCAACCTCTGACCCCAACGATGTCGAAGACTCTTGCATCAAGCAACCGACCGAAGTGCCTGTCACTCGTGCTGTTCTCAAACTCTGGCGTATCGTTTATCACATGGGAGCCTGTCCAAGAAACATCGGCAAGGAAATCAGATTCTGCGAATTCTGAGTTCACATGACGTAGATTTTATCTAGCGGAAACTTCTGTAT
>NZ_AOMF01000189.1 GCF_000336715.1 Halococcus thailandensis JCM 13552 | reverse complement strand
TCGGCGGATGAATCGGTCTGTCGAATCGTGCAGCAGCATCTTCAGCTGTCGTCAGGGGACTGGTGCGGCGGAATTCTTAGACGGGCTCATGGACTCGTATGAATCTCTGAATAGCATGAGCAATCCTCCGTAGAAAAGCACTCAATGAGGAATTTCCTCAGGGTCACAATTGATAGTGGCAGGAACGCACACACCCCGGACATTCATATCGATGTCTGCTAGATATTCGACCATAAATAGTGCTACGGCGCTGTCTAGTTAAGAGTGAGCAGGCCGAAGAGCTAGTGATCAATGCCACTCAGCGACCTGCTCGGTAAGACATTAGAGATATCAGATAGTGACTGTTGGGACCGAGAGCGGACGACGAACGCCCTCACGGGCGTCGCCGTCCGGCTCCATTCTGCGGGGCTCTTGTTGCGTGAGACCGTAGCGATTCTTGAGCTCCTCGGCGTTGACCGCTCGCACGGAGCGGTTTGAGACTGGACGCACCGCCTCGCAGACAGCCAAGACGACCCGCTGCGGAGCACTCCGCGGCGGGTCGCCGTCGACGAGACGGCGATCCAAATTGGCACGGAGTGGCGGTGGTGTTACGCTGCGGTCGATCTCGATTCGATGCTGGTACTCGATATCGAAGTGTTCAGCCGCCGCGGGACCGATCCCGCGTCGTCCACGAGAGCGAGCTCTCGTGCAGCACATCAGAACGCGAAGCGTTCTGAGGACGGCGTTCCTCTCACGTCTCGCGGAGCATCACGACCTTTCGGAGGCGGAATTACTGGTCGACAGCTTTGGTTATCGGACCGCTCTGTCCCGACTGGGACTGAGCGGCCAAGTGGAATATAGCGGCCGGAACCACATCGAGCGGTGGTTCCAGACATCAAACAGCGGACGGACCACTTCTATACGACGTGGAACGGCGATCCGGCCAGTATTCGCCGCTGGCTGCGGCGGTTCGTCCACTACTACAACATGCAACGCCCGCACCAAGCGCTCAACGGCCGCATGCCGGTGGAGGAAGGTTAACTAGACAGAGCCTCCGAAACTTTGATAGCAGATAGCAAACAATATATTGCATGGTTAAAGAAATACGACCTTATTTGGGTACGCATAAAACACTATCACCGACAGTCACACAGAATAATTCTATGTTATTCTTATCAGATATTTCTGGAACCATGCAAATATGGACCGATGATGGAAGGTCGGGGTGGCCTCAACAGCAGACTCATTATGATGAAAGCATATCTTTTGTAGAATGGTCTCCATCTGATCACACATTCATATTCGGCAAAGGATCTAATGGCAATGAACATGACCAGTTGTTTTTGTCAAATAAAAAGTTAAATACCATAAATAACGTGACAGAGCAACCGGATGCAATTCACAGATGGGGTAGCTGGACTGCGGATGGTGGCAGAATAGCGTTTACATCAAACCGACGCGATTATTCAACTTTTGATTTATATACAGCAAAGGTTAACGGAATTGAGTTGGAAGATGAGAATCTCTTATACACGGGTGAAGGCGGTCAAATAATTGCGGAAGCATGGGATCCAAGTGGAAAAACTATCCTTGTTCGGGAAGAATATTCGAGTTTTAGTGATGGTTTATTTTGTTTAGATATGGATAGTCAAGAAAAAACCGACATCACATTTGGCAATGATAACTCTCAATATCGACAACCATTTTTTAGCCGAGATGGAAGATCAATATATTGCCTAAGTAATAAAGGTTCGGATAACAAAAATTTAATAAAAATAGATGCGGAAAACGGTGCCGTTGAAACTATCCTCGAAGGTGGTGGCTGGAATATAGACCATTTTTCATTTAGTCAAAAGACAAACAAATTTATAATTTCTAGGAATATAAATGGGTATTCTGAATTGAGTGTAGGAGTAATGCCAGATGGCGGTGAAGTGATCACTTCTCAGATTGGTTTTCTCCAAGGAGTTGTTCATGATTTAATAATGGGCGGAAAAGGAAATTGCGCCATGGCTACAATTTCTACACCGAAAATAAACCATTCTATATACAAAATTAATATTTCCGGTGATGAATTGGATAGAGAAAAACTTCCTGACACAACTGACATGGACTACCGAGATGGAATAATAGAAGACATTGAAAACGAAGCGAAGCATCTGAACAGAAAAACGTTCCCATCATCAGGTGGTGTTGAATTGCAAAGATACAAATCACCAAGACTGGAACACTATAGTTCATTTGACGAGAGAAAAATCCCGGCATATCTTACTATCCCCGAAAAGTCGGATGGTATGAGCTATCCAGCTATAATTGACATACATGGTGGCCCACATCATCAACGTCGCCCTTGGTTTAATCCAATACGGCAGTACTTTGTTGACAGTGGCTACGCAGTGTTTGAACCTAATGTTCGTGGATCTTCTGGATATGGTAAAAGATACTCTTCCTTAGATAATAAAGATAAAAGAAAAGATTCAGTGAGGGATATCATTGAAGGAGCAAGATGGTTGTCTGAGAGGGACCAAATAGATTCGAGCAAACTAGTCGCATATGGACGTTCATACGGAGGATTCATGGTTTTGTCAGCTATAACTATGCATCCAAGTCTTTGGGGAGCTGCGATAGATTGCGTTGGTATTTCAAACTGGATCACATATCTTGAACGCACCAGTGAATGGCGTCGTTCTCATCGCGAATCGGAATATGGAACGATCTCAGAAAATGGGGATTTTCTGAGATCTATTAGCCCAATCCATGACATTAACGAACTAGCCTGTCCACTGTTTATACAACATGGGGCAAACGATCCACGGGTACCTATTCAAGAAACTAAACAGATAGCCAGTGCAGCATCAAAACAAGATGTTCCTGTGGAACGTATTATTTTCGAAGATGAAGGCCACCACATGAACAAGCTAAAAAACAGAGTTGAATTTTTTGAACGTGTTATGTCATTTCTTCAATCATCATTATATAGCTGACAAGATCTTTTTCAGGGGAGCTGTCTAGTTAATACTGGAAACTAAAGTTCTTTAATCTGCGGTCCGTTGTTCTCGCATGACTCATCTTGAGAACGTTTCTACGGAAGAACTCCGCCAAATGAGTGGTCTGCGAAAGAGTTGACCCCTTAGAGCGCCTCTCTATTGCTCTGTTGAATAGGGGTACGGCAGCGGGATAGACCGTCACATCGGTAAGGACGAAGCCGAGGAAGGCCGATATGGCAGAAGTGGATCTCCTCGGCTTCCTGAGAGACTGTAAGCGGCTTGCCATACAAGTGTTGGGGACCAACGCGGGCAAGCCCGCCGAAGGTGGGCTTGCCCGCTGGAAGCACCTCGTCATTCACGGTTATCGGCTCGAAGACGACCACAGCTACCGCGAAACGGAAAATCGCCTCCGCTGTTTCAGTGAACTGCGTGAGATTCTTGAACTCGACCTCAACGATGTCCCGGACTACTCAACGATCTCCAAATCGTTCGACCGATTCAATATAACGATCTGGCGGGCGTTGCTCCGCGTTTCAGCGGAGCAACTCCCGCAGTCNGCGTGAGATTCTTGAACTCGACCTCAACGATGTCCCGGACTACTCAACGATCTCCAAATCGTTCGACCGATTCAATATAACGATCTGGCGGGCGTTGCTCCGCGTTTCAGCGGAGCAACTCCCGCAGTCCGGTCATGTTTCTCTCGACAGCACCTTCTTCGAGCGTGGTCACGCCTCGTCGTATTACCTTCAACGAGCGGATCGAGACGTACAGACGCTGAAAGTTACAACTCTCACCGATACAGAATCGCCTGCTGTGTTGGATCTGCAGTGCTCGGTCGAGTGGAAGCACGATACGAAGCTTGGACCGCAGGTCGTCCGGCGGAACGCCGACGACCTGCTCTCAGTCGCCGCTGACAAGGGATTTCACGACTGGATGAGCAAGTTCGAGTTCTACACGCTCGACGTTGATCTGCTTGTTCTCGAACGTGGATCCTCATTGGAGACAGTTGGCCACAACGCGCTAATTCGGGACGCTGGATACTCTCAGCGGTGGATGTCCAAAACATCGTACTCGACAACCAAGCGCTCGCTCGGCTCCGCCGTGCGAGCGCAATTCTGGTACCGTGAGTTCCGCGAAATCGTCCTGATGNACCAAGCGCTCGCTCGGCTCCGCCGTGCGAGCGCAATTCTGGTACCGTGAGTTCCGCGAAATCGTCCTGATGTTCGCTATCTCGAACATCGAACAACTCTGTGAATCTCTATGATCCCCGCACCGTACCCCAATTCAACACAGCACTCTCTATGGTGATGAAGAACAATCAGCGAGGTCTGTTGATAAAGCATCTGTCGGGTGATGAGCTTGATCGAGCGATTGCAGATGCGCAAAAGGCGGACGAGACGAGTCTCGTCCGGCGGCTCTGCTATGTGAAGAACCTCTACGCTGGTGATGCGCGCGAGGAAGCGGGCGACCGCGTCGGGATCTCCCGATCCACGACGCGACGATGGGCACGAGCGTGGAACGAAGGAGGCGTCGAAGGCCTCCGACCGGGCTTCGGCGGCGGCCGGCCACCGAAGCTCACCAACAAGCAGTTCGCCGAACTCTGTGACATTCTCGAAGAGGGCCAGCCCTGGACGCCACGAGCGATCCACACACTTATCGAAGAACGCTATGGCGTGACCTACGACCCGGCACACCTGAGCCGGAAGTTACGCGCGAGCGGGATGCATTACGCCAAACCACGTCCAATGGATCCCCGCAGTCCCGAGAACGCAGAGGGGATCCTCGCCGAGCGCCTTGGAGAGGCGCTCGGCGAGAAAGATGTCGAGGAACAGGAGGCAGATCCCGTCGTGCTGGGGTTCTTTCGATGAGTCGTGGCCGCAGCCGTTTGACAACTCTCAGCGGATGTGGTCGTACGACCGAACAGTGACAATCGAGAAACCGCTTGTGACAGCTCCGTGGCGCTCGTTTGGCTTCTATGCGCTGACTGGGAACAGCACGATCTCGTTCGGTGAACGAATCATCAAGGAGACCGTCTGTGAAGCGTTAGAGAAGATCCGCGAGCAGAATCCGGTGGGGCGGATTCTGCTCGTCGCGGACAACTACGGCCCCATCACGCGAAGCTCACCCAACAACGGGCCGACGAACTCGGCATCGAGTTCGTCTTCATCCCGCCGTATTCGCCGACATTAAACGCAATCGAACCACTCTGAAAGAGTCTCAAACGAGAGATCTCGCCAGAGATCTACGAGGACGAAGATCACTTTCGGGAGTTCCTCACTGAGACGTTTCTTCGCTTGAGCCATCGACTGATACTGTCGGACGGAAGTACGTGAAGTTCAGATTGAGAAGATCTACTGCAACGAGTGATGTTTCACCGCACGATTTCCGATCAGTTCCGTCCGACAGTATGAGCTTTGCGGTTGATTGGATCAAGACGTTTCTCCCGATATCCAAATGTTACGCTGACCACTCTCTTGGCGGAGGTCGAGGGAAAGAAGCCTACACAGCGGCTGATGGCGGCAATTAACTGGAAAGAAGAGGGGTATCCGGCAGAAGGATATCGCTCAACGCTACGGGTACACGCAAGGATGGCTCTCTCAGTGGCTCACACGTCTCGAACGGCTCGAAGAGTGATCTGGGCAACGTTTGGATGGTAGAGGAGTGTGGCTGCTTCTATGGGACAAAAAACCGACCGACGGTAGTGAATTCGCTGGTTCACCCGCTGACCAACATTCATTTCTTACGCAGACCACTCACCAGCCCGCGGTCTCGGGGGTGCCCTTCGTGAACTCCAGCTGTTGGCTGGGATTTTGAGAAAAGCCAGTGCAGGGAATTTCTGGAACGCAGCACGTCTTTGAGCACTGGCGAATCGTTCACCACGTCGTTCACTGCAACAGTCCGCCGGTTCAGAAGATTTGCTGGGAACTCAGTTGGGAACTACCGACAATGCCCTTCAACCGGCAGTGTCTAGTTGAGAACCTCCTCGGCGGGTGTTCGTCCATCGAGCGCTTGATTCGGTCGGTCATGATTGTAGTGATGCTTGAACCGTCGCAGCCAGCGCCGTGCGCTGGCTGGACTCCCTCCCAGAACGAGTGAAAGCGGTCGATTCGCATCGTCACGGTCTGAAACAGCTTTTCGATCAGATTTCGCTCGCTGTAGTCGAGGTGACCGCTCAATTCACGTCGAGCGAGAGCGGTCAGATACCCACCTGCGTCGACGAGAAATTCGGTATCTGAGACGTCATGTGTGGTGGTGAGACGATGAAGAAACGCCGACGCGGGATCGGTCCCGCGTCGGCTGAACACCTCGATATCGAGGAGCAGCTTCGAGTCAGTATCAATGGCAGCGTAGAGCCATTTCTTCTCGCCGTCGACGGTGATCTGTTTCTCGTCGACGGCGACCCGCGACGGCTCCGCCGTCGGCAGGTCAGCCTGGGTTTCTGAGACCGTATGCGTCCAGTTCCAAATCGCGCCGTGAGAACGGATCAACGCCGAGCCAGTCGAGGACAGCGACGGTCTCTCACAGCGACAGCCCCATCGAATGGAGACACACCCCGAACACCCTGACAGGCGTCGGGGTGCGCTCGTTCTCCAAGCCTCATCACAATCCACGTTCAACGTCTCTCTGAGCAGGTCCGCGAGTTTCATGGATAGTGCTCGTTACGGCCTGCTCATTCCTCAAGCCACCTCAACTAGACACTGCCCTTCAACCAAACATCTATATCTTTGGACATTTTTCCCAAATCTATTTAAACAAGGTACGTCATGATAGGCCATGGTAGATAGACTACCAAATGTAAGTCGTAAAGAGACAGATGATGAAATTGAGTATATAGCTATGCCTCAGAACCGACGGGATCTCCTCAAAGTACTTGGTACAGCAGTAGGTGGAATGTCGTTAGCCGGGTGCACTAATAGTGGGGAAAGTGGAAACAATAGTAGCGGCGGAAACTCCTCTGGCAAAAACAAGAAACTCAAAGTCGGGATTAAAAGCGAACCCTGGAATCTGGATCCAGCATTATATACCGATACTGGATCGCGAATAATATCGAATGTTGTTTACGATAATATTGTCGGTATTGAACCAACGGAGGGACCTACACCAGAAGTTGCGACGAAACTTGCTGAACCCGTCGGCGAAAATGGGAAAAAGTGGAATATAAAGTTGAAAGAAGGGGTTAAATTCCACGATGGGTCTGAAATGACTGCTGAAGATGTCAAATATACATTTGAATGGATTGGTAATCCAGACAACGATGCAGCTGCTCTCGGATATGCTCCAATGCTAAGAAAGAAGAACGGTGTTCCACTAGTAGAGAAAAAAGGAAAATATGAAGTAAGATTAAATCTTACACAGCCCAACAGCTTTTGGAATGATTGGATGACTCGAGTGATTGACGGAGTCGTTCCAAAAGATTCTCGAGGAAATGTTGCAGAAGCTAAGGGCCCGAAGGGGCTAGGTACCAATCTCACCACAGATCCCATTGGAACAGGGCCATATAAATTCAGAGAATGGAAGAGTGGAAGTCACATAATTGTGGATGCATTTGATGACTATTATCGAAACGGCAAAAATACTCCTCCTTACGTAGATTCAATTGAATTCAAATTCATTCCGGAAGCATCTACTCGCTTATCGCAACTTCGATCAAAGAATGTTGATATGATGAACCAGGTACCCCCAAAGGATTTCGAGTCTCTTAAAAATCAGAGTGATATAACAGGAAAATCTCTCTCTGGTAATTCGACAGTACTGAATTACATAAACCAAAATCCGAAGGCATTTGGTGAAAAGAACCCAATGTCGAATGTACATAACAGAAGAGCGTTCCATTACGGAATTGATGCTAAAAGTATACTTAAAGACGTTGCGCAGGGAGAGGGTGTTGTGCAAAAAGGTCCTTGGTTCCCTGATAGTGAATGGACTTCCCCCAAACTGCGGGACAAGTCGATGTATGATCCGGAGAAGGCAAAGTCAGAGTTGGAGAAAGGGCCTAACCCAGACGGATTTACCATCAAGTACATGACGGAAAATATATCAAATAGAAAACAGATGGCTACAATCATTCAGAACCAACTCAAAGATATTGGAATAACTGTTGATGTCCAATCGGTAGAAAAATCCACCTTGTATTCTCGCTTGTATGGTACATCGCGATGGCACGTCGCGGGTGCTTCGTGGGGACAATCGATCGGACAAGTGTTCTATTGGTTGTATGCTGGGTTTGCAACGCAACGAAATCACAACAACTGGCATTCCAAGCCAGAAGATGGAAATCTTTCCAACGACGCTTGGGAGCCTAATGGTCCTAAACCACCAGAAGGGAAACCTCGAGAAAAGTTTGGAACTAATCCAGGTTCCGGGCATAAATGGTATAAAAGCAAGATACAACAAGCATTTGCCACAAACGATACCAAAGAGCAAAAAGAAATTGCGTATACCCTCCAAGAATACATTGTAGATAACGTGATACAAAGTGATCTATATTACAAAAGCAAGCTACAAGGGTGGAGAAGTTCTGTCGAGGGATATGACATGGGACGCTTCATAACTGATTATAGCACTGCAAGATTGAATAAGTAATACACAATACCAAATTGTAAAATTTTATAAAGAATTATTAAACCCTTCAGAGGTGCAACGAAATAATTGTACATATTGACCGCTATTCAGCACGTAGGTTAATGGCCCATTCCAAGAAACCCAGCCGAAAACGCTGAAGAAATCCCGAAGAACGCGTCGGAGACGCGTTCGACGAAAATTCCGACTATCCACACAACAAACAGGATGGACAGTGGCGCAGAATGGTTCTCATAGGATGATGGTTGGACTAGCGATGCCATTTTCTCGTTCGTGATTTGTGAGTACAACCGCGAGCCGAAGACACAACGCCAAGACGACGTGGGGTTCGACTCTGACTCGGCCTCGGACCCGTGGGGTCCCGAGCCGAGATCCTTACAGACACCAATCGCTGTCTCGATTCGCGATCGCTTCCGATAGACCCCATCTAGCCGCTCTTCTGTAACTGCAATCGTATCCTCAACACAATATTCGATATCAAGGGGATCAGCGGCGTTGCGTTGGTTATATGGGACAACCGGCACGACCCCCTGCTCCAGCAGGCGGTCGTGAGGGTGTCATAGAACGGTTACCACACTAACGAGCAGGGTGAACGCTAAGGTGGATGAATTCAGCGACCCTGCAGGACGACCCTTCGGTAGAGTCGTTCTTTAATCTCGTGGCGACAGAGACACTTACGTTGTTTGAGCACCTCTCCTTCGAGTTTCTCGACGAGTACGAAGTGTTCGTCCCGTCGGAGGCGGGACGAACACGAGACCACGAGCCATCAGAGCTGATGCGTGGCTTTCTCCACTGCTACTACAAGGACATCTACGGCATCCGTCCCGTTACACGAGAGCTTCAGAACACGTTCGTCTGGCTTGGTTGCGGCTTCGATCGACCGTCATCCAGAGATACGGTCGATCGGTTTCTCACCGACCTCGAACACGTCGCCGACGAGGTCTTCGACTATCTCGTCGAGCAGGCCGCCGTCCGCGGCCTGCTCGACTTGACCTACTCTATCGACTCGACCGACGTGAGAACGATGCCAACGGATCAAGATGAATCAAAATGCTACGATCCGATGTCTGAGGAGTACTATTACGGCTACGGTTGTACGACTGTCTCGACCGGCTCGAAGATACCGATTGCAGCCGAATTCACCGAGAGCAAACAAGCGCCTGAAGAGACGGCGATGCGCGTCACACGTGACGCGCTCGCCGTCGATCAACCGGTCTGGATGATCGTGGTGACAGCGCCTACGATACGCTCGATTGGCACGACTATCTGCTGACGGCAAGAGTCGTGCCGATCGCCCCGTACAATCCACGAAATACCGATGATCCGCTCGAGATCGAGTATCGGGTCGAAGAACGTATCGACGAACACAGCGAGGACGTTCAGCTGAAGCAATCAACACTAGATGAGACGTACAACCGGCGGAGTGGTGTTGAACGAACCATGAGGCGGTCAAAGATTGCGGCCTCGGGCGCGGACGTGCCCGAGGCCGCGTCCATGCACGAGCGCAGGTCTTTCTCGCGCTGTGTCTGCGGCTTCTCGTTGCCATCACCAACGACGAGCGTGGAGACAATCCAGGCAGCACGATCATCACGGTGTGACAAGAGTTCTATGACACCCTCTACAGCCTGTAAATAGAGGAGTGCCTACTGACAGAGTAGATGGTAGTATCGGGCTGCCCTTTCGTGCGATCGAGACAGCCTGTTTGACGACTCACCCCGACACTGTCGGTGGATTCAATGGAGCCCTTTGTGTGGTATTGAGTCTACGGCCACAGTCCGCGTGCATCGTACGCGGCACCGATGCGCGAGAGCGCGACGCTGTAGGCGGCGTCACGCCACGAGACGGATCGCTGCTCGAACTCCGTTCGGACGTCGTCCCACGCCGCGAGCATCTCCTGATCGAGTTCG
>NZ_AOMF01000188.1 GCF_000336715.1 Halococcus thailandensis JCM 13552 | reverse complement strand
CTCGTAGACGCTGTTCGGGTGGGACAGTCGCTCGACGACGTTCGGGTCGAGATCGATCTGCTCTGCCACCTCCGAAAGCTGATCGACGATCGTCTGCAGGGCCGATTCGGCGTCGTCGGACTGGTCACTCGATTCGGTGCGATCGGTCTGGGATGGTGTGTCTGAAGACATTGGTTATTTCGATTTATAATATAGTTTATTTATATCGATTTTATATAGTCCTATATCATAGAACAATTTCTGAATCAGGATCGCTAACACATGCAACGATTGTTTTGAGCTTGACATGATTCTTTCTGTTTTTATTCGGTGTGATCTTGTGGCCGCACACACGTGCAACTCTGCACCTACATTAATAATACTTATGTGCTATTGAAGAACATGTCTTTTCGGTATTGTTTAACTTGGTCGGCTGAAGTGGATGGAGTTCCTCCAGAAATAGAAATTTTATGATAGAAAAATTCCGATTGGTGGATTGGGAAGCCAGCACTGTACCGTTTCGACAGGGAGCGTACGCCAGCCGACCTATAGTTAGATGTTCGGAATGTGCATCTAAAGCTGTTGAGCGTCGATTGACTCTATCACCGGAGAGTACAGAAAATCATCGAGGCAGATCTCATTTGCTAACCGATCACACCGGTTGTTTGTTTCGCAACCATTATACTCGAAACGGAACGGCTGGGTTCAAATATCTCTCACGAGACGGCGTTCCGCCTGCGTGGGACGCCTACGTCACTGGGATGTCCTTGCGAACGATATTCAGAAACATTCGCGCGGGCACGCGTGGCTTCAGTCGGTGTTCGATATCGAGGTTCACCTGGATCAGCAGATCAACCAGCAGCCACATATCGGGCGGTGGCGAAGAATGGTTCTCACAGAGTGATGGTTGGACTGGCGATGACGTTGTCTCGTTCGTGATTTGTGAGTGCAACCGCGAGCCGAAGACACAGCGCCAAGAAGACGTGGGATTCGACTCTGACTCGGCCTCGGACCCGTGGGGTCCTGAGGCCGAGATTCTTACAGACGCCAATCACTATCTCGATTCGTGACCGCTTCCGATAGGCCTCATCTAACCGCTCCTCTGAAACCGCTATCGTGTCCTCGACACGGTATTCGATATTGAGCGGGTCATCGGCGTTGGGTTGGTTATACGGGACGACCGGCACGACCCCCTGCTCCAGCAGGCGGTCGTGCCAATCGAGCATATCGAATTCCGCATCACCCAGTATCCAGATCGGTTTCTCGACGGCGAGCGCGTCACTGGTGACGCGCATCGCCGTCTCCTGATCGACCTTCGTCGCAGGAGTGAACGTGGCTGCGACCGGAATATTATCAGCAGTGGTCACCAGACAGCAGCCGTATCCGTAGTAGAAGTCATTTTCAGCGTGATCGTAGTTCCACTCAGCATCACTATCCTGCTGATCAACGGGATATCAGTACCGTCGATTCGGTAGAACTGGCCGAGCGGCACCTGCTCGGCAAGCTCGTGGATCAGCGTGATGAACACGTCCTCGGCAACGAGCGCAAAGTCAGTGATGAACCGCTCAAGCGTCCGCCGTCCCGGCGGACGCGTGAATCCACACTGTCGCTAGATGTCTTCATTGTGGAGTTCTCGTGCCATTGGGCGTGGACCGTAGATGTCGTGGTAGAAGCAATGAAGGAAGCCTTTCAGGAGTTCGGGTGGCTGGTGAATCCGTGTTCGCCCCCTCGGATCGGGGGCGAACACGGGGTAGTTGGCGAGAAACAAGAGATCTAGGTGTTCGAAAAGCGCTGCCGTTTCAGTCTCCAATGCTTTGAAAACCTGTTCGACCGTCGCGTTATCCGGTAGGATGGACTTGGTCGTAGACACATCAAATCCATCCTACCGCATTCCATGTGAGGACTTCTGCGCCACCGCTGCCACATATCGTACAGAATCACAGCAAACCCAAAGTAGAACACGCGGGCGGCGGTGTTCTGTGAGGTCGTCCATGTAAGGAAATCTTTGACCGACTTGTAGCTTGTTTTCGATTCCCCATCTTCGGGCGTACCGCCGCATCACGCGGCGTGTACACCCTCGTGCTTCCTTCGTCGCGTCACTCACCGTCAGATTCGTCACGAACGTTACCGTCGCATCCTCCTTGCGGTCCGAGGGAACCCTGGCGAGTGTCGGGGTGACCGTCACCGTCTCCCCTCGGATGGATTTCTCCATCTCGTGGGTCTGTTTCACGTCGATCTCGTGATTCATGCCATCCACGAAGCGGTCGCTCGGTCGTCCAACGTCTTCCGAGTGAGGTAGGAGAAACCGGCCTCTTCGACCGCATGCATCACGCCAATGCTGTCGAAGCCAGCATCGGCATACATCGTTCCGATTGAGACGTGTTCGCTCGCTATGTCGGGGAGTTGCTCGACAAGAACCGCCCGAGACATGTAGGGGATGCGGCGGAGCAGCGGCCGCATCCCCAACGTGAATTTCACCTCCTCGCTGAGGATTGAGATCGTCGCCATCTGGTAGCACCAACTGTAGGATTTGTTGGATGGTGCGCCGGTGCTCATCTGGAACTCGTCGCGATCACTAACGATGAATGAGGAGACAATCCGGGCCGCAAGATACTCACTGCATGAGATGAATTGGCTCTGGTGAATCACCATACTGCAGTTGATTTGGTGTTCACAGAGCACGCTTCATGTTGTGAACTGCGCACATCAGGACGATCTCGCGGAACTGACCATACCAGGTTCGCGCACGCACGGCGTCGCCGAGCGTGCGCTTGATCGTCGAGAAAATGCTCTCGGACATCGATCGCTGACGAGATCGAGGGCCGTCGACCCGCGCGTTATGCGCGTGGTCGACGGGCCGAAAGATTCGGTGCTTGATGAGTGGTTTCACATCCTCGTCGCGCAGTTCCTTGCGTAAGGCCATCCAGTCGTAGCCTTTGTCGGCAGCAAGGCTGAGCAGGTCGCCCGCGTTCTGCAGGGCGACCTGCTCGCCGATCTTCGTGTCGTGACGTCTCGACGTCGTACAGTGAACGTCCAGCACTGCCTGAGTGTCTGTGTCGACGAGTGCGGTGGCTTTGAGCGTCTGAACGCGGTAGTCCGTGCGTCGGCAGTAGTGGCGGCTGGCGTTCTCACGATCGAAGAACGTTGCATCGATCGCAGCGTGTCCAGAAGGGTCGTGCAGCTGCGCCGAGAGGCGCGGCAGCACTCGCCAGATCGCGATCGTGAACCTGTCGAAGTTTTGGTTGGTATCGAATGGTGAGGGAGATCGGCCGCGTCGAGGCCGATCTCCCCGGTTATTTGTGGCATCTCGCTCAGGAGGTCGAGGGCGACACGGTAGGATTTCTCGAGGTAAACCCGAAGACAGTGGAGCAAAACGAGAGCGTGGTCGGCGAATCCGCCGCCTCCAGTAGGGGGCGGCAGATTCGTCTCTGTCATCGAGAGCGTCTTTGGCGAACGTTGCACAAGTCGTGGAGCGGGAAACTTCGGACAGAGCATCTCACGGTTTCCCGCTTCAGACACCTTCATCTCACGATCCATCCTCCGCTGTATAGCGATTCACCAGAGCCGATGAATTCTATAACACGCTCCAATAGACTGGTTACTTGAACCGGAGTACTTGAATTGGTATTGCTGTCTGGTGATTGTTTTTCCGATTTCCATAAATTTTTAATCTGGGCCATAGAGCTACACCTGTGGTACATTTGAACAAGGAAGTTGTTGGCGATGCGTATACGAGTAACTTCACATGGGATGTATTAGAGACCCTTGTCGATCTTGAAACTCGGATGGCGGGACAAGAGTCTGAACGTCAGGGATCAAAGATTCTCCGAGATTACTTCGAGAATATAGGTTTACGTAATGTCCACCTCGACGAGTTCGGAATCGACGGTTGGTGGCGTGACTTCTCGTCTCTTGAAACGGCTGGTTCCCATGACCGGGCGTACTCAAAGGATTATCAGATCATTGCACTTCCAGGAACGCCTGCCGGCACCGCTGAGGGGAGACTAGTTGATGTCGGCTATGGTCGCCCACAAGACTTTGAAGCTGCCGACTGTGGGGGAAAGGTCGTGATGGCGTCGAGTGAGACGCCTGATGACTACGGTCGGTGGATTCACCGCATGGAAAAGTACGTCAATGCTGCCGATGCGGGCGCAACCGCGTTCGTCTTCCAAAACCATATCGAAGGGTGCCTGCCCCCAACGGGTGAAGTCGGCTACAACAATCGTCCTGGACCGATCCCAGCAGTTGGCGTCTCAGCCGAACTCGGCTCTCGCCTAGAGCGCCACGTCGAGCACGGCGAATTCAACGTCACCGTTAACGTAGACTGTGAAAATGAACCCACGAAATCACACAATATCGCCGGCGATGTTGGTCCCGATACTAGCGAAGTAGTACTCGTGACAGCTCACATCGACACCCACGATATCGCGGAAGGAGCCAACGACAACGGTGCAGGATCAGTACTCGCGACGGAGGTGGGACGCTTGCTGAAGCAAGTAGAGGATGATCTTGAAACGCGTGTACGCATTCTCGTATTCGGCTCCGAGGAAATTGGGCTCAAAGGAGCCTATTATGCGATGAACACTCTCGACCATGACGACGTGAAATGTGTCGTGAACATCGATGGTGCGGGTCGCCACCGGACGCTTTCGATCAACCCTAACGAATTTGACGAACTACTTACGGTTTTCGAAAAGGTTACTAATGAACTCTCCGTCCCGCTCATCACTAATAACACCGTTTCCCCGCACGGCGATCAGTGGGCGTTTGTTCAGGAAGGTATTCCAGGTGTCATGATCTCTTCAGAGAATCCCAATGGGAATGGACGTGGTTGGGGTCATACCCACGCTGATACGCTTGACAAGATCGACATCCGCGATCTGCGTGGACACGCTATCACCATCGCGGATGCCGTCTATGCACTTGCGGAACCCAACCGAGAGGTGGCAAGTCGCGTTCGCGAGGAAACACGTGAACTACTCGACGAAGGATACGAGCAAGAATTGAAACTTGGTGATCGATGGCCGTACTAACATAAATCGGGTGGTGAGTGCGCTGCCTCATCCTTCGATAATAACTCGGCTTTGCACGTTGAAGTGGGTGCGTAACGTGTAGCGACGTAGATGGATGATGCCGATCACGGACTTCCTGTCGTGCACGGACGTGTTCGACGAGGCTGAATCACTCTCATCAGAGCAACGCCATCATGCCAAAATCTACGCCACAGGTCTTGTTGCGGCCAGCAACAAGACCGTGGCAGGTATCCACACGCGAAGTTCTTCCAGCCAGAAGCAAACGCGCCCTCAACAAGTTCCTCACCGAGTACGACTGGGACGAAGAGCAGTTCAACCACGAACGACTGAAGGAACTCCAGCAGCACGGTGAAACGCGCTGGTCACAGGACGGCTACATCATCCTCGACGACACGATTAACGAGAAAACCGGGGACGAAGTCCCCGGCATCGGCCACTTCTACGATCACGCTGAAGGCGATACTGTCCAGGGTCAAGATATCGTCTACGCCTTCTACGCCGACGAAAAGACCGCTTATCCACTCAAATTTCGTCTCTACGAACAGCAAGACGAAACCAACGAAGACCACGATACCAAGTACGATCTGTCCAGAGAGATCGTTACGGAACTCGAAGAAGAGGTAGGTGTTCAGGACACCTACCTCTTCGATTCGTCGTTCGCTCACAGTTCCGAGCTCTCAGAACACATCGAATCCTATGGCAAGAACTGAATCGGCCCGCTTCGGAGCAATCGGCAAGTCACATACGCTGGTGAGGAGATTCGCGTCGATGCGCTTGTCGAGCGCATCGACACGACCGAGCGCGACATCGACGATGACACCTACCACATCTGGACGAAGAAGCTTCACGTCTCCCAGTTGGGAGACGTGAAGCTGGTCATCGCCGAGAAAGAAACCGACGAAGATGACGATGAGAACCCGGTCAAGTACCTCGCCACGAACAAGATCGACGCACCGACCGAACATGTGATTCGCTCGTACGCAATGCACTGGCGCATCGAGACGTTCTTCGAGGACTCGAGACAGGATCTCGGCTTGAGAGACTTCGAGATGCAGACCGACGAAGGTGACAGTCGCCACTGGCACCTTCTGATGGCTGCCTACAGTCTCGTTCGTCTTGATCCTGAGTCGAGCGCCTTGGGGACGGTTCGCTCGAAGGCGTCTAATGCTCCCGGAAACTTTTGAAAGTTGAGCATGATGCACGGGTAATGGGGAATTCGCGTCGAACTGAGATCGAACGCCATCTACCAGAGGAGGAGATCGACGAGCTGCTTCGAGAAGCCGAAGACGACCACCGTCTTCGGCGAATCGGCTTCGAGTATCACCCGAACTATCTCGGCACGTCCCTGCGGAAGCTCGGGCTCTCGTATGCGAAACCGCGGCCAAAGCGTCCACATCGACCAGAGAATCTGGACGAAATGCTCGAAGAGCGCGTCGATGACGCGCTCGACGAGGCCGAGCAGCCACACAACAAACGCGCGAGCGAGGATGGAGAAGGATGGGACGTCAACGAGGATGTCTGTACCGACGGCGGTACCGTCGTTGGATTCTTTGACGCTTCACAGCCACAGCCGTACGATAATTCGCGGCGTGTCTGGTACGTCGACGATCCACACGTCGAACGACCATTAGTTAAGACCGACGATTCTGCGTGGGATTCTACGCGCTCAACGGCAAAAGTCTCGTGAAATTCACCGAAGACGAGACCAAAGAACGGATCTGCGAAGTATTGGAGACGATCCTCGAGCAGAATCCGCCGCTTGCCGGGATTCTGCTCGTCTTGGATAAGCACGGTTCGCATATCTGTGAATACACGCGTAAGCGCGCTCATCAATTCGGAGTCGATTTCATCTTCCTCCCGTCTGGATCACCACATCTCAACCCGATCGAGAAAGTCCGGGATCAACTCAAGTGGACGATGTGTCCAACCATCGTCGAAAATGAGAGCGAATTCAAGAATCTCGTACAGGTTGTGTTCGAGCAAATAACGCGCCGAGTCAGCTATGCAAAAATCTGGTGTGAGAAGTTCCTTGACTTTCAAAAATTGTCTTAGTCATTAATCGCTTCGAGCGAACCTCGAACATTCCCTGAAAGAAGCTGTGTACAACCTTCTCTCGTGGGTCCGGAATAATGATAATCGCGACATCGGTGACTCATGAGCAATATCGCCACCTCTTCGCTCACTCAACAACCGAGGCTAACATGCAAAGCTGAGGACACAGTTAGTCCCCATGAGGGCTAGTGGGCATTTGTTGAGAAGGGAATACCAGGTGTAATGGCAAGTTCACTGGTCGACGAGGAGGGTCGTGGCTGGGGTCATACTCACGCCGATACAATCGAGAAGATTGACGCCCGCGATCTCCGAGTACGGTCTCTCCGTCATTGCTGAAGCAGCTGCCCGTCGCGCCGCCGGCGATAGCGACATCTCTCACTACTCCTCGGAGGAAATCCGCAACTCGATTGACGCCGCCTACGAGCGGGAACTGCGCGTAGGTGGGCGCTGGCCCTACGACGACTGATTAACGGACGAGACATCCTTGTCACCACCGCATGTGTTCTAGTTTAGCGCCGTGTCCTGTCGCTGTCTGCTGATTGGAGACCGCTGGAGCTACCGGAACGAGAAACCCGGTAGAGCGTATGGTCTACGAACCACCGGACTCGGTTGTTGTCGATCGCATCCAAAGAGCAGTTCCCGGTGATGAGTTGCGCGAGCGCGCTCGCGCAACGAATCTCATTCAACGAGAGCGCAAGTTCGACGTCGTCGCACTGTTCTACACACTCGCGTTTGGCTTCGGTGCTGGCTCCCAGCGCTCAATTCAAGCGTTCTTCGAACGCTACGTCGAAATGGCTGATCTCACCGAGCTCACGTATTCCTCGTTCCATGGATGGTTCTCGCCTGGATTCGTTGCCCTCCTCCGAGAGATCCTCGATGACGCCATCGAGGATCTCGATCCCGGCCGAAACCAACTCCGAGGCCGTCTCGAACACTNGAGAGATCCTCGATGACGCCATCGAGGATCTCGATCCCGGCCGAAACCAACTCCGAGGCCGTCTCGAACACTTTCGAGACGTCCTCATCCGCGACGCTACGTTCATTTCGCTCTACAACGATGCAGCTGATGTCTACAGCCTCCGCGAGGGCGTTGCTGGAGCAAAGCTCCATCTCACGCAATCGCTTTCGACAGGACTTCCGACTGATTGGCGGACTACGGACGGTTCGACCCATGAGAACAGCCAGATACCCACCGGCGAGTGGGTATCTGGCGCACTCGTCCTTTTCGACCTCGGCTACTACGATTTCTGGCTGTTCGACCGCATTGACGCCCACGACGGCTGGTTCGTCTCGCGCGTCAAAGACAACGCCAACTTCGAAATCGTCGAGCAGCTTCAAACACGCCGAGGAAACAGCATCTCGCTCGAAGGCAAGCGGCTGCAGGACGTCATCGACGACCTGCAGCGCAAGGAGATCGACGTGGACATCAAACTCTCCTTCGACCGCAAGCGAGGGTCGTGCCGGAGCACGACCCGGACGTTCCGTATGGTCGGTCTCCGTGATGCGACCGAAGACGAGTATCACCTCTTCCTGACGAATCTCGCCGAAGAAGAGTACAGCGCGCCCGATATCGCACAACTCTATCGGGCGCGCTGGGCGGTGGAGCTTCTATTCAAGGAGCTCAAGTCACGCTTCGGTCTCGACGAGATCAATACCACCGATCCGTACCTGATCGAGGCGCTGATTCTCATCGCAGCGATCTCGTTGATGATGAGTCGCGTGATCGTTGACGAACTCCAGAAACTCGACGCAGCAGAGCAGGAGAGCGACGACGACGCCGCGGCGTCGTCGACGCGAGTCCCACGTGGGCGTGGTTCGACCATTGTTGAACGCCACTCGCATCTGATTCACCTGTACGTGATGCTCGATCTGGGTTACGATCTGCCCGACCTGGACGCATTGTTGTTGTGGGCGTCACGTGATCCGAATCCACATCGTCCGAGACTGTACGAACGGGTCGAATCAGGCGAATTCTGGCCAGAATTCGCCTAATAATCCCCACGGTCGGGGACGCGCTCCCGACCAGCGACAGCTCTGGATCGGCGACGCACTCACAGCGGTGAGTGCGCCGCCTTATCCTTCGATGACACCATGCTGATGCAGGAATGCGCGCCGAATGACGGAGGAAAGTACGATTTTCGCTGCATCACAGGATTCACCGAGCCAGATGCCGGATCAGGCCGTCACTAATCTAGAACGCATGGTCACCACCGTTGCCCTCGATTTTGTTTTCGGTGAATTTCTTGTTGGCAATTTCTATCTCACTGAGCGTAAACCGAATAAGCGTCTGGACGGCCGCGGCGACCGCATCGTCGTAAGTCTCTTCGTCAGGGCTGTGGCTGACGCCGTCAACGCTAGGAACGAATAGGAGCCCGGCCGGCACACCAGCCTGTTGGAAATTCATTGTATCGTGGCCGCCACCGCTTGGCAGAAAACGGTAGCCACTCTCGCTGCTATCAGCTGCATGCGCCAATTGGGAAGCAATCTCCTCAGACATCGTCACCGGGGATGATCGGTCGATTTCTTGAACTTCAAATTGAAGGTTATGCTGGTCGGCCGTCATGCGTATCTCCTCTAAGATCCGTGATTCGATCTGATCCCGAAACGCTTCGTTGACGCTCCGAATGTCGAGCGGAAAGGAAACCTCGCCACAAACCTTGTTGATTGCCCCATCGACTGCAGTGATATCTCCAACGGTGGCAACAAGATCACCTTCGTTATCGGCCTCTTTTCCTACGCGCTGGATTGCGAGAATTATCGCTGAGGCGCCTGCAAGCGCATCGTGGCGTAGGTTCATTGGTGTGGCCCCAGAGTGGTCGTACGCGCCCTCAACGGTGATCTTGTACCGAACGGGGGCCCGGATGTTCGTCACCACCCCGAGATCATCATCCGACTCGTCCAAGACGCGACCTTGTTCGATATGTACTTCCAGAAAGCCAGTAACCCGGTCGAGGTCGATGGTCGGTTCTGAAAGGTTCTCTGGATGAAAGCCTGCCTGTTGCATTGCATGCCATAGTGGGACATCATTCTGATCGGTGGCACTAAAGTCCTCAACAGTTAGCATACCAAGCGCAGTACGACTGCCGATGGTATGTTGGCCAAAACGCGCTGACTCCTCCCCACGAAACACGGCGAGCGTCGGAGGATTCGGAGGTTGACAACTACTCTCGTGAAGTGTCTGGATTGCTTCCAACGCCGTAATCACACCAAGAACTCCGTCCAGGCGGCCACCGTTGATTACTGAGTCAAGGTGGCTCCCAATGTAAAGCGAATTCTCAGCCTCTGGCCACGGTGTTGCAAAAAGATTTCCTACTGAATCTGTCCAAACGTCAAACTCACGTGGTAATTCGTCGCGAAGATAGTCGAAGACCACATTTTCTTCTGACGTATAAGCCAACCGTGTGACACCGCTAGAATCAGTTTTTCCGATTTCCCAAATCTGATTTAGCCGACGCTGAACGCGGTCGATGTCTTCCTTGGGCATCCGATCGGACATTGGAGACAAGTCAATATGTGGACCATCCATATGAATCGTTCCCCAAAATATGTCTGTTAAGTTATAGTTTTGGCAAGAGTTTTACTATCCACAAGCAACCATAATCCATGGAGTCTATTGCGACGCTCATCGATGAATCTGGGGCGATCAGACGGGGCAACTTCGCTCTTTCCGATGGGTCATTAATAGACTATTATGTCGATAAGTATGTCTTCGAAACTGAGCCAGATGTACTGGATGAAATAGCTTCAATAGTAGCGGACGAACTAACTGAAAAGGAGTTTGGTTTGCTCGCTGGCCCGGCGCTTGGAGCTGTACCGCTTGTGACCGCAGTATCATTGGAGATGCGAACTCCATCCGTATTCGTGCGCTCCGGTGTTGATCATCGAGGAACTCAAGCACGTATCGAAGGTGAGATTCACAAGGGCCAACAAATAGTACTTGTTGACGACGTATCGATGACCGGTGAAACAGTTCTCGAAACAGCCCGAATATTAGAAAATGCTGGTGGGACTGTCGACTGTATTGTTGTCGTTGTAGACCGCAATGAAGGGGCAGTCGATAGAGTCACCGAAGCAGGCTACGATTTTTCCTACCTCACTCAGGTTGGCGAAGATCTGCAAATTGAATGAATCACTACTCTTTCATGGTGACGCTGTCGAATTGGCTTAATAATTCTCTCTAGCTCGTTGATTAGTTATCGAGTAGGGACTGTTAACTTAGTCGGCTGAAGTAGGTGGAGTTCCTCCGTATATGATAGGCCCATGATAGAGGAACTCCGGTTAGCAGATGAGGACGCCAGCACTGTACCGTTTTTGGACGGGGAGCGCACGCCAGCCGGCCTAATAGTGACTAAGATAAGTATTGCAAACGAGAATCGAGAAGTTCATCGATCCAAGATCGGGCGAAACTCATTCTATTGGTAAGCTGATCGAATAGGTCGGCGACGAGAGCGCGGAATCTCCGCGCTCTCGACGATCGGAGAGGCTGCTCACTTGAGGCTCTTCCAGACCTGCTCGATTGGATTGAGATCCGGCGAGGCAGTCGGTAAGAAAATGAGATCGATCCCGAGTTGATACGCGCGCCTGCGCGTGTACTCGCACGTGTGCGAGAAGTGGTTGTCTAAGTGTAGCTTCAGATTTGTACTCGCTAATTTATCATCTCTGACCGCGTATGGAGAGGAATGAGCAGAAGAAGCACGTCGTTGATCTCTCTGATGAGGAACGGAGAACGCTTGAGTGGTTCATCTCGACTGGTGAACGCAAGGCCGAGGACAACATGCGGGCGCGGATTCTCTTGAAAGCTGACGACGGGCTCACAGATGCGGAGATCTGTGAGCACGTCGGCTGTAGTATCGGGACTCCGTACAAGGCCCGCAAAAACTACTGCAAACGAGGGCTCGCGGCGATTCATCGCCGCAAGCCCGACCGCGAATACGAGCGCAAACTCGACGGAGACGCTGAAGCACGCCTCATCAAACTCGCCTGTTCCGACCCGCCCGAGGGGCACGCTCGCTGGACGCTTCACCTTCTCGCCGACGAACTCGCTACCCTCGACGAGATCGACTTCGAGTCGATCTCTCACGAAACCGTGAGACAGCGTCTAAAAAACACCCTCAAACCGCATCTCTACGATTACTGGGCGATTCCCGCTGAAGACGACGGTCAGTTCGTCTATCACATGGAGGATGTTCTCGATCTCTACCACGAACCCTACGACGAGAATCGCCCTGTCATCTGCTTCGACGAAACCAGCAAGGCGCTTCGCGGCCACAAACGCGACCCGCTCCCGGCTCAACCGGGAGCGGTCGCACGTGTCGATACTCACTACGAGCGGAACGGCAAGAAGAACCTCCATCTCGCCGCCGAACCGTTGACTGGCTGGGTCAACGTCGAGATCACCGAGAAGCGACGAACGTGCGAGTGGATCAACCGAATGGTTGAACTCGCTGATGAGCACTACCCGGATGCGGATTGCATCCGGGTGGTGCTCGATAACCTCAACACGCACAATCCTGCCGCCTTCTATCGATTCTTTCCACCGAACGAAGCGCAGGCGTATCTCGAGCGCTTCGAGTTTCACTACATGCCAAAGCACGGGAGCTGGCTGAATATGGCTGAAATCGAGATTGGCGCACTCAAACGCCAGTGCCTCGACCGGCGAATCTATCGCGCAGCGACCTTCCGGTCGGTGGTCGCTGCGTGGCAGGATCATCGTAACGCTGCTGTAGGCTGATCGACTGGCAGTTCACTACTGACGATGCTCGAATCAAGCTACGCCAGCTCTATCCAGTACCGCTCGAAGAGGACTAGCGAGATTACGGTTGCAGCTACACTAAGACGAGCAGAATCCGCTGCGTCGGATTCTGCTCGCGGATCCGTTCGAGACATTCGCAGATCCGCTCTTTCGTCTGATCTTCTGGGAAGCTAACCACGCTCTCCATTGAGCGCGTAGAACCCGACCGCTGGTTCGAAAATCTTCACCAGGGTCGTTCGAGATGAGGATCATCGACGTACCACAGCCGCTGAGAATTGTCGAATGGTTGTGGATGAGTAGTGTCAAAGAATCCGAGGACCGTGCCACCATCCGTGCACACATCGTCGTCAACGACCCAGCCTTCCTCGGTATCACCGTCTCGTTTGTTGTGTGGCTCATCGGTGTCGTCGTTGTCGAGCGCGTCGGCGACGCGCTCGTCAACGATCTCTTCTGCATCATCCGGGCGCGAAGGCCGCTCTGCGCGAGGAATAGCTCTCGATAGCCCGAGCTTTCTGAGGAATTTCCCAAGGTAGACTGGATGGTACTCGATGCCGAATTCTTCGTTGAGGAGGCGCTGTATTTCCTGAGACGTCTACGGTTGGCCGTCTCGTAGCTGTTCAAGGAGCTGTGCTTGTTCGGTTTCACCGAGCTTCGAGGGCCTGCCGCCCCCGAAGTTCGGGGTCAGGAGTCCAAGTCCGTCTTTGTTCCACCGGCGTGTCCAACGACTGCCCGTGGAGACAGACTTGCCAACATCATCGGCGACGTCTTCGAGTGTTGCTCCTTTGTAGAGCCTCTTGATGAAAGTCAGCCGCTGGCTGACTTTCACTTCATCTGTCTCAGCCAACAGCCGATCAAGATCTTCTTCGGTCAGATGCCGAACAATCCCTTTTCGACGATCGCTACTCATTGTATCACCGTCTCATCCTATGTCCATAACTTCCCTTGGCCACTATAGATCCGGCTGGCGTGCGCGTTGCATGCCTCAGCCGTTTCACTTACCAAAATCCGCGACATGCTCGGCTGGTTCGGCGTTGACCGCAGCCGCCCCGCTATTCGTAATTGGTGTCAATCGTTCGCCGAGTCTCACGAGCAAACGTTCACCGCCGAATCTGATCGCATTACTGTCGACGAAAAGCAGGTTCAGCTGCCGAGGAGCGCAAAATATGGCTCTACGCGGCAATCGATAGCGATTCGAAAGTCGTGCTCCACGCACGACTTTCTGAACATCGCGGAACCGACCCAGCAACGTCGTTTCTTCGCGAATTACAAGTGAAACACCGCGTCTCCGACGCGGAATTTCTCGTCGACGACATGGGCTATCTGACTGCCCTCACGAAGACTGATCTCAGCAGTCACCTCGACTACAGCGACCGCAACATCGTCGAGAAGCTGTTTCAGACGTTTACGATGCGGATCGGCCGGGTTCACGAGATATGGAATGGTAGTCAACCAAGCGCCGAGTGCTGGCTGACTGCCTACACCTATTACTACAATCACCACCGAAGTTACCAAACGCTTGACAATCAACCGACGGTCGAAGCTGCGGGCTAAGTTAACAGTGTTTCATTCTCGTTAATATTTAATATTAGATAAGTACCGTATTAAAATTATCCATGTCCCAAACGATAGCAATACTGTCGCCAAGAATTGCCCAAAGCCACCAAAAATTCCATCTGTTGTCCCATAGTAAAACCAAACTAGTATAAATGCTAAAACAATACGCAAAAATGGCTTTGTGTTTTGGATTATAGATTCCTTCATATCACTAAGAGTTAAAATTTTCTACCTCGTAGTTTCCATCATTTCCTATATTCGAGTCTACTTTCAGATTATCATTAGTAACTTCATCAACGTGAATACAGGCTACTTTGTGATTTTCATCTGACTGATCAATAGAATTTAATTCGGGATCGTTTCGACTCTCACTACATTCTTCTGTTGCTAATGGGCACCGTGTGTGAAAAACACAACCAGATGGCGGGTTAATGGGCGATGGAACATTTCCTTCTAGTGTTTTTCGTTTACGAGCCAATTCTGGCACAGGTTGAGGTAGCGCATCTAAGAGTGCTTTTGTATATGGGTGTTGAGGGTTAGAAAACAGAACGTCTGAATTGGCGATCTCCATAAACTCCCCAAGATACATTACAGCCACCCTATTGCACATATATTCTATCACACTTAGGTCATGAGAAATCACCACAAACGTTAAGTCTAGATCATCCTGCAAATCCTTTAGCAAATTCAGTATTTGCGCTTGGATTGACACATCAAGAGCAGAGACAGGCTCATCCAATATTAGTACTTCGGGATCAACTGAAAGAGCTCTAGCAATACCAACTCGTTGTCGTTGACCTCCACTAAATTCATGAGGATATCGGTTGGCATAATCTGGTGACAATCCAACACGTTCGAGCAATTCCCGCACTCGTTCATCTCGAGAATTTTCGTAGATACCATGTATCTCCATCGGTGCTTTAATCGTTTGGCTGATGGTTTTTCGCCGATTTAAGCTAGAAGCAGGATCTTGAAACACCATTTGTACCTCTTTTCGGAAAGAGTCCATCTCGCCCGAGTCGAATTTTTCAAATTTCTTTCCTTTGTATTTTATTTCCCCATCGGTAGGATTTTCAAGATTGATCAAGCAACGAGCAAGTGTTGACTTTCCACACCCCGATTCACCAACGACACCTACTGTTTCTCCACGCTCAACTGCAAAGCTGACCCCATTAATCGCTTTTACCTGGTCTGTGTCATTGAGATATCTGTCAATAATACCTTGGCTCTGGTCAAAATACTTTTTCAGGCCTGACACCTGAAAGAGTTCTTTATCAGTCATCGCTTTCTCCTTTTTTTCTATCATTTATGATTATCTCTTTGTCTTCTTTGTGTAGGCTTTTGTATCCATCAATATGAATACAAGCAGCCCTATGATTCCGCTTAACTTCTTGAAGGCTAGGATCGTGCTGTCGGCACTCATCTGTTGCATGTGGACATCGTGGGTGAAATGTACAACCAGATGGAAGAGCAGCTGGATTGGGTACATTTCCTTCTATTCCACGAAGTCTGTCTTCTTCTTTTCCAATCCGAGGAATTGATCTAAGAAGGCCACGGGTGTACGGGTGTTGTGGATCGCCAAAGATATCATCAGTTTTTGATTTTTCTACGATTTCTCCACCATACATCACATTAACAAAATCACAAACCCCAGCAACAACGCCTAAATCGTGTGTTATCACGATAATACTCATTCCGGTTTCGTGCTGTATTTTGTCAAGAACCTCAAATATCTGTGCTTCGATCGTCACATCAAGAGCGGTTGTAGGCTCATCAGCTATGAGGACTGAAGGATTACATGAGATCGCCATTGCAATAAGTGCCCGTTGACGCATTCCTCCTGAAAATTGGTGCGGGTAGTCATCAATTCGTTCTTCAGCATTTGGAATCCCAACCTGTTCAAGAAGACGGATTGTTTCTTCGCGTGCCTCTTTATTATCCATATCTCTATGCTTTCGGATTACACGATTTATTTGTGTTCCTATGGTGTAAACGGGATTCAAACTATCTAAGGTATCCTGAAATACCATTGATATTTCACTTCCGCGGATGCTTTGTATTTCGCTTTCAGTTTTTTCCAACAGATTGCTACCACGATAGTGGATTGTGCCATTTTCAATAGATCCATTTGATTCAATAAGTCTCATGACAGAGAGGGCAGTAACGCTTTTTCCACTACCACTTTCTCCAACTATCCCCATTGTTTCTCCTTCTTCAATTGAGAAGGAGATATTGTTGACTGCTCTTACTGTCCCTTCTTCTGTATCGAATGATGTCGTTAGGTTGTCGACTTCTAGGATTTTTTCTGTCATTAATCTATTGCTCTCCTTGGTAACGAGGATCAAGAGCATCTCGTAATCCATCTCCTAACAAGTTAAATCCAAGGATCGTAATTGCGATCAGTAGTCCAGGGAATACCGAGAACCACCACTCACCACTATATACGTAGTCACGTGAATTAGAAAGCATGAGCCCGAGGCTTGCTTGGGGTGGTTGAATTCCTAACCCCAAGAATGAGAGGCCCGCACTCGCCAACAATGCAGTCCCCACATACAGACTTCCTTGTATTACGACGGAAGGAACCGTATTTACAATAACATCACTCAGCAGAATTCGGAAATCACTCGCTCCAATTGTTCTCAATGCGTCAATGTAGTCTTCTTCCATTTCTGTGACAACTGCACCTCTCATCACACGCGCAAATCGAGGTATATAGACGACTGAGATGACTAATATAATCTTGGCTGTATTTGGAACGGCAACAGTGCCCAATATTGGTAATGAATATGTGGTTTCTCCAATTCCAACCACACCCAGGAGAGCGATTGCCAAAACGATACTTGGGAACGGGAATATAACATCCATAACCCGCATAATAGCATTGTCTATCCAAGAGTCTTGATAAAACCCTGCTATAGCACCAGCTAGTGATCCGATCACTAGAGATGTTATAACCACGCTCAATCCGATAACCAACGTTGTTCGGAGACCGTATAGTAAACGTGATAGTATATCTCGCCCTACGTTATCTGTTCCTAGATATGCGGTAGTCTGCTCAACAATGTCACCATCACCATTCGTCAGAATGATCTCAGTTCCTGGCTCAGCAGGATGAAATTTGCTGTCGTCAGATGTTTCAAATTGTTCGTAGGGGCTATGTGGGGCCAGAATAGGAGCTAAAAGTGCCATTAGAACGAGAAGGAGAATGATAGCGCCTCCTGCAATTGATAAATAATTATTTTTATAATTTTTCCAAAATTGCTGTAGGAGACTTCGCTGTGCAGTAGTAGATTTATTTTGGTCGGCTTCGGAATCTGGGCTTACAGATCCCATTTTAGTCCCCTCCTGATAGACGTATTCGTGGATCAAGATATGCATATAAAACATCGACGATGATATTCGACACAATGAAAATGACTGCTACGAACAATACAATCCCCTGAATTACACGATAATCTCGGCGAGCAATTGATGTCACGAGGAGTTGCCCAATGCCTGGAAGGTTGAACACAGTCTCTGTGAGGAGAGCTCCGTTCATGAGACGGGCAAGTCCAATACCAATAACTGTTAGGACCGGAATGAATGCATTTTTCGCAGCGTCTCGAAATACTATTGTTCGGTTACTAATACCCATGGCTTGTGCAGTTCGGATGTATCCCCCATTTAGTGCATCAAGCATTTCTGAGCGCATCATTCGCGCGATAAGTCCGGAATAAGCTGTTCCTAACGTAATGACAGGGAATATTAGATGCTTCAGGTTTCCTGTCACACTTTCTGATAAGGGGATCCAAGAACCGGAAGCCCAGCTGATCTGGAACTGTACACCAAAGACAACTATGAGCATAATTCCGAGCCAAAAGTCTGGGATTGAAATGCCACTAAGTGCAACTACCCGGGCTGCATGATCAGCTATTTGATCTTGATATACAGCACCTATGATTCCCGCCGGAATTCCTATTGCTATGGCTAGTATCATACTCAATAAAGCTAGCTCGGCAGTTAATGGGATTCTTTGTATAATTAAATCATTCACCGCCGTTCCTTGTGTGATTGACCATGATCTTCCTAATTCTCCGTGGAGGGCATCCCAAGCCCAATCTCCATATTGAACATATATCGGCTCGTCTAAGTTTAATTGTTGCCTGATATCCTGTATCTGCTCCGCTGATGCCGGTTGCGAGGACATCATGACTTCAACAGGACCTCCTGGAGCAAGGTATAACATGCCAAATATTATCATACTCACGCCCAGAAGTGTTGGGATTGCCAACAAAGATCGCTTGATGATGTACTTGTACACAGATAACATGGCAATCCTAAATGGTAAAAAGGTACCGATACCTTCGCTATTATCTGCATTTAGGTAACTCCAGCAGTTGGTGAGCGGCGGTAGCGAACCGTTCCTGTAGGATTGAGCGCTCTTGATGAATTTTCTGTGCGTCAGCGATCATTCGCTCTAGCAGCGGCGGTGGCAAGTAATCGAGATAGTCACTGAGTCGCTTGAGGATCCGCTGGGCGGCGACCATCCGGTCGCACGCCCAGCGTTCCGGTGGGAACACCGCTTCATCGTCCGCGTGCTCGATCACCAACTCCAGCGGCTCGCGGCTCACCAACAGCGTCAGCACCGCCGCATACAGCAGAATTTCCACTACTGCAGGGTTGATCGTGTCGAATTCGTCGAGATCGTATAGCGTCTTCAGCTCACGAAACAGCAACTCCACCACCCACCTGCAGCGGTAGATCGTCGCTATATCCGCCGGGAGGAACCACTTTCTCGGGAGATTCGTGATGTAGAAGTGGTAGTCGTCGGCGTCCTCATTGCGGACGCCGACGACGCGGAACCGCTTCGTATCCCATGATCGCGTGCCCGCGTACAGCCCGCGTCTGAACTCCACCTCAACCTCCACGTCGACGTGTTTGCGGTGGAGATCCTCCGCAATCTCAAAAATCTGCCCTCCTTCCAGCGGAATGGCGCGTTAGTCATTTAGGGTGCTGCGTTGAATAGGCATAGGGCGCGGTGATCATAGCGGTTCACATAACTGTTCGATGTTCGAGACAGCGAACTTCAGGACGATCTCANTGCTGCGTTGAATAGGCATAGGGCGCGGTGATCATAGCGGTTCACATAACTGTTCGATGTTCGAGACAGCGAACTTCAGGACGATCTCACGGAACTCACGATACCAGAAGTGCGCTCGCACGGCAGCGCCGAGCGAGCGCTTGGTTGCTGAGTACGAGGTTTCAGCCATCCACCGCTGTGAGTATCCAGCGTCCTGGATCAACGCGTTGTGACCGACTGTTTCTGGCGTCGATCCCTGCCTGAGAACGAGTGGATCGACGTTGAGCGTGTAGAATTCGAACCTGTTGATCCAACTGTCGAACGCCTTGTCGGCGGCGACCGACAGCAGGTCGTCCGCGTTCCGGCGGACGACCTGCGGCCCAGCCTTCGCGTCGTGCTTCCAGTGAATCGAACACTGGACATCCAGCACAGCAAGCGACTCCGTATCGGTGAGTGTCGTGACTTTCAGCTTCTGTATATCCCGATCCGATCGCTGGAGGTAGTACTGCGACGCATGACCGCGTTCGAAGAACGTACTGTCGAGAGCGACGTGGCCAGACTGCGGGTGTTGCTGCGCTGAAACGCGCAGCAACGCCCGCCACACCCACATTTTGAGCCGATCGAACGATTTGTAGATCGTGGTGGACTCGGGAACGTCTCCCCGATCAAGGTCGAGTACCTCACGAATCTCGGTCAGGTACTCCAGTCGATTCTCGGTTTTCCGGTAGCTATGCTCGTCTTCGATACGGTAGCAGTGAATGACGACGTGAACCCAGCGGGCGAACCCGCCGGTGGCGGGCTCGCCCGCGTGCTTCCCCAAAGCTTGTTTGGCGAGACGTTTACACGTCCGAACGAAGTCGAGGAGGTCTACTTCAGCCATATCGGCCTTCCTCGGCTTCATCCTTACTGGTTTGCCGGTCTATCCCGTCGCCGTATGCCTATTCAACGCAGCA
>NZ_AOMF01000187.1 GCF_000336715.1 Halococcus thailandensis JCM 13552 | reverse complement strand
GGTCTACTTCAGCCATATCGGCCTTCCTCGGCTTCATCCTTACTGGTTTGCCGGTCTATCCCGTCGCCGTATGCCTATTCAACGCAGCAATTTAGGGAAGTTATGAAGATAGCGGAGTGATTTTACCGTAAGTTTTACTGTAAATTTGCTCTCCTAGCGAATATGCCGCCAGATGGATACACAACTGTCACAATCAGCGATAGCGTAGCCACGAAACTGACGCGGATCATGGCGGACCATGATCGCCAGTTACGCTGAAGCGATCGAGTACGCTGCTGATACAACTCTCATTCATGAGGATGAAATCACCGTACAGGAACTAGTTCAGGTGATCGGCGAACGACTCGATAAGATGGACAAAACCCGTTTACCGTAGAAATTACGGTAAACATTTCAGAACTTCTCTCAACGACTACCGTGCCATTCCCGCAGTTCTGCGACGATCTCCGGCTTGGTATTGTGCTTGAGACGGCTCACGAAGAAGCCGCCGTACTCGTCGATCAGTGCGAAGCGACAGAACTTGAAATACACTAAATCGAGGAGCAGCAACCGGCCTTTCAGCCACGATCCCGTTTTGAACTCGGTGCTGTCGTGAGGACGTTCGCCGGTGATCGAGAGCTTCTCGATGGTTCGATCGGTGACGTTGTGGAGCAGGTGGAGCTTCGCTCCAACCTGTCCTCCCGGCGGCCTTGGTACTGCTCCTTCAGACCGATGTAACCGCAAAACGGTTGCATCGGCGACCATCACGTCCCTGAATTGGTCGAACTCGTCGCTGACGGTGTGAGGGATAGCGACCTCGTCGAGTTCGCGCTCGACGAGGTCGCGGAGATACGTGGCGAACAGTGGCGTCAATCGCTGATAGAAACCGCTGGGTGAGAGCGTCTTGTCGGCAGTAATGTTGTAGGCTCGACGAAACGCAGCGAGTGTTCGGCTTTCGTCTGCGGCGAAGCCGAACACGAGCGCCCAGACCATCGCTGGAACCTGGAACTTGCCATCGCGTTCGACCACGCCGACTTAATGACCCAGGTCTGCCCTGAAAACCAGATCACAATCACGGGGTTAGAAGCCCGTTACTGCTAATTCACAGCGAACACGATATCAGAAAATAGGGATTTATAGGCTCTGTTGAATCACTAGACGGCGTCGGGATCGGTCGCTAGATCAAAGGCATTGAAGCGAGAGACTTGCGTTGTCTATGACCCAAATCNGAGATGCCTCAAATAACCCAGGAGATCGGCCTCGACGCGGCCGATCTCCCTGCGCCGTCGACGTTGTGTAAAGCACTCGACCGAATCGAGATAAGCCTCTGTCGAGTGCTACTGCGCCAGTCGGCGCAGTTGCACGTTCCGTCCGAACACGCCACTCTCGACACCACGTTCTACGACCGAGACCGCGCCAGCCGCCACTACTGCCAGCGCACGAACTACCGCGTGCAGACGCTCAAAGTCACGAAACTCGTCNCCACGTTCTACGACCGAGACCGCGCCAGCCGCCACTACTGCCAGCGCACGAACTACCGCGTGCAGACGCTCAAAGTCACGAAACTCGTCGATACAGAATCCCAAGCTGTCCTCGACGTTCACTGCTCGACCACACTCAAAGGAAGTGACGCCGACCTCTGCGAGCAGATCGCCCGCCGGAATGCGGGCGATCTGCGGACTCTCGCTGCGGACAAAGGCTACGACAAGACCGCTCTCCGCGAACGGCTGCGTGAGCTCGAGATNCGCCGGAATGCGGGCGATCTGCGGACTCTCGCTGCGGACAAAGGCTACGACAAGACCGCTCTCCGCGAACGGCTGCGTGAGCTCGAGATTCGCCCGCTCATCAAGCACTGCATCCGCGCACCGTACGACCACGCCCACAACGCCCGAATCGACGCGGATCTCTACGCACAGCGGTCAATGACTGAAACCGTGAATTCGGCCGTCAAGCGCTCGCTCGGCTACGCCGTGCGAGCGCGTACCTGGTTCCGTGAGTTTCGAGAGATCGCCCTGATNGTCAAGCGCTCGCTCGGCTACGCCGTGCGAGCGCGTACCTGGTTCCGTGAGTTTCGAGAGATCGCCCTGATGTGTATCGTCTACAACATCAAACGAACAGTGAAACAGTAAATTCCATCGCCTTATGGCGATTCAACAGAGCCGATTTATATGCTCACGATCAGAACCGGCGTATTCCGGTATGTACAAGCTGAATTCAGCCACCGATAACATGATCCCGAACAATTACGGTAAAAGATACGGGTACGTGTTTACCCCGAGGACACAACAGCGGGTACAGCCTGAGATCGTGAAATCATCTCGTTGTCCCGGGCGACTCGCTTGAACTCATCGTAGGGATTGCGTCCCTGCTGGCGCCAGGTCGCCAGCAGGGACAGCAGTGTCTCATGCACGAACATACCGCGGTCGTTCCGAAGCGTTCCAATGATCTTCCGGAGAACCACCGGCTCACGAAGCGCACTTTCAGCGGCGTTGTTCGTCGGAGAGACCGCTGGCTCACCGATGAA
>NZ_AOMF01000186.1 GCF_000336715.1 Halococcus thailandensis JCM 13552 | reverse complement strand
TCAAGTCGCTCTCCAGCCGGGTCTGGAGAGCGACGTACAGCTGTTTGAGGGCACGGTAGATCGGTTCGCCTTCTGCCTGCTTCTCGGCGGTGTCTTCAGCCTCCCGTAGAATATGCGCCCAACATCGCTGGAGGTTGCTGCTGAAAGCCGGATATGCCGTCCAGCCATCACAGACGACCGTTCCCGCGAAGTCCTCGGCGAGGACTTCGCGGGAACCGGCGGATGGGAACTCGCTATGACGGTTCAGACAGGTGCAGAACGAAACGTCTGGTACACTTGGACAGTGAATGACAAGTGGGCGGTACAGCGACTCTCAGGTGAAATTTCACGAGAGGGATTTTATTCCAAAATAGAAGGGACTACCACAACACCGTAAATCCGTTAGAACAGTCTAATGTATCCAAAACGCTCGTTGCTCATAGCTGGTACTGTTCCACCGGCGTCGGCGACCGGTGAATCGGCCGTCGCGAACCGCCTCGCGGCGACTAGCTCGTCGGGTCCGGCGGTGGATTACCGCCTGAAACTCCATCCGCTGGGCCGAACGCGTCGGTGAGCAGCGAGAGCCACGTCTCGGGAGCGTCGTCGCGCCGGGCGTCGGTGTCGTCGATCTCCGGCGTGCCGCCGAGATCATCCATCCCTGACGCTTCGCCGCCAAAGTCCGCCGATTTCGATCGCGTGGGGCGTTCGCGCCCGTCGTCGCACAGCGTCGTTTTCAAGTCGATACCGCGGGAGTCTTGTCCGCTGGTTTCGTTTTTCGACATGGCTGTTCTCTTCCATGAAACAGCCAGCGTCGGTGGGTGCAACCACCGGCGCGTTCCTTCACCGCGATGACACGCCCGAAGACGCCGGTCTGTCTCTACCGTAGCCTACACAGGCTAAGGGTATGAAGGTCCCCATGTCCTGCATAGGCTAAGGCTTTTGCTCATATAGCGCCAAAACCCACATAGGCTATGGATGTTAAGTCAGAGGCCATGAACGACGAGCGTGACGAACAGAGTGGGCGTTTCAAACAGAAGTACGACCCGGAGCAAATTCTCGAAGCGGTTCGTGAAGAAGACGGTGGAGCGACGGCATCGGAGGTCGCTGATCGACTCGATGCGCCACGTCGTTCAATTCACACCCGACTATCGCAGCTGCATGAACATGGCCGTCTCGGAAAGCGGGATGTCGGCCCGAGCGTTCTGTGGACGGTAGCAGACACGGAGGAGCGCTGATGGGGTTATTCGGAAGCGATGATGAGGGGCTGGATTACGAACCTCACGGTGAATACGTTACTCCCGAGCGGGTGGAGAAGATCGAGGATGTCCTCGATGATGGTGAGCAAGTGATGTATCTCACCCGTGGGAGTACCGTCGATGTGGAGGGAGCCGGTTCGGGAAGCTCGTTGTTCGGCGACGATCGTTCGCGAAAGTCCGGGACGCGCGGATACGTCCGTGCTGCATTCACTGAGGATCGTGTGGTCGTCAAGGTCCCGCAGCTCCTCGGCAGCGACGAGCGGACGGTACCCTACCACAACATCGTGACAGCCGACCTCGACACCGGCTTCGTGAACAAGCGTATATCACTCCACACTGCTGGACCAACATATCACATCGAGGTGCACGAGCCTGGCAAGGACGAATGTCGGGACATTGTTGCCTTTGTGCGCGATCAAATTGAGGCGGTGCAGAGCGGTGGGGACACAAGCTCAAACGCTGAACCAGAATCGCCTGCTGACCGCCTACGGGAGATTGAAAGCTTGCATGACGACGGGTTGTTGTCTGACGACGAATACGAGGAAAAGCGTGAACAACTCATCGGGGAACTCTGATCGGAACCATGAGCCAGCGGAAAGAGTCGAACCGTCGGTACGTTCGGAGACGGCTCGCGTACCCGGTGTTGGCGAGTAACCGGCCGATACATTCCGACGCACGCACGCGCCCGTTCGGACTGAGCACTTGCCTGGACAGGTCGAAATCCACACATGGTTGAAAACGACCTGCCAACGGCGGCGGAGATCGTCACCATGCACGAGGAGATCGAGAAAGAGTATGACCTGAAATACAAAGGGGTGCGGATCGCGGCTCCGAAACTCACCCTTCGTGAGAAGGTCGTCGAACCAGCATCGGAATACGACGACCCGTGGCACTGCGGCGCTGTATTGCTATTCAGGATCCCGAGTACTCACGTTTTCGAGGACGCGAACAAGCGGACAGCATGGGCTGTAACGATGGAATATCTGAACGATCAAGGGCTTGAAGTTGAATTTCCGCAAGACGACGAGACTATCGAGCGTATTGTCCGTCGCGCAGGCCTGTTCGACATCGAAGAACTCGCCGAGTGGCTCAAGACAGGCGAGATCGACGAGTCGAAACTCCCGGAGCGTTAAAGATGCTGAAGCACGACAGTACCACCATGAGCCAGCAAGAGCACGAATCGGACGATCTCGAAGAGTATCGCGAGCGCGCACGTGAGACCATCGACCGCGAGCGGGACATCCTCGATCGTCTCGCCGACTAATCCGCTCTTTTCCCGTTTCGACGCGACCGCACGAGATCTCACGCCGACAGAGCGCAGATTCTCAATAGTCACACAAGAGCAACAAGTTCGTGTGCATATTTATCGCCAAAGCCTCAGATTCGTATCTACCGATGAGAGGCGTCAGCCGTGCGTACGACAACCGTACGCCGTTGCAGCAGTTGCCTGACCGATCAGTACGGTGTGAGAATCACGTGTGTACGAGTCGGTCGTTCGAATCCGAACGGATGCCAAGTTTGCCTATCGAGAAAACTTATCGAGGAGGTTGCTGATCTGCTTGGCGAGAACACATACACGTCGACGCGATCACGGTAGGCCTCCTGGAGATCACCACCAGATACCGAGCCCCGCTCGCGAACGATCTCGTAAACCGTGCGCTGATGGGGTGAGAACTCATCGACCTGTTTGCGCTGGACGTCGTCGCGAGCGGCATCGACTGCATCGGCGATCATTGCAGAAGAGATTTCGTCGGCGTTGTCACGCTCGGCCTCTTCTGCAGCACAGCGAAGGATGTTGATCGCGACGCGGGCGTCACCCGCAGCGGCATCCGCGATATGCGCAAGCCGGTCGCGATCGACGACAACGGGTCGGAGGCCGAGGCAGGCACGCTCACCGAGAATCGAGACGAGCTCGTCGACGGTGTAGCGATCGAGACGGATGCGTTTCGTTCCGCGGAGTCGGGAGACGATCCGGTCATCGAGACGGCTGAAGAGGTCCTCGACGTCGTTGACGATCAGGACGACCGACACGCCGTGAGTCGTGTAGAGATCGTAGAGTACCTTCGCGTCGTGGAGCTGATCGACCTCGCCGAGAGTCACGATCACCTGTCCGTCGAACTCTTTGAGGCGGTCAAGGAGCGTACCGGTGGTGGCCGTCCGGCGATCGACGGTCCCGGGATCGATGGTTCGGACGATCTGATAGAGCACACGAAACCGGGAATAGTCTTCCCAGCAGCTCACGAATTGGTAGGCGATGCTGGGACATTCCTCGCGCAGGCGATCGAGTCCGATTCGTACGAGGCAGGTCTTCCGGGAACCGGACGGTCCGAGCAGGAAGGTCGGGAGTGCCGAGCGTCCTTCAGTAATCGGATGGAGAGCGTCCGCGAGGGCGTTCATCTGATCGTTGCGATGCTCGATTTCTCGCGGCACAAAATTATCCTCAAGGACGCGGCCGTCCGTGATCATATACTGGTGCTCGGAGAGGCCGGGTCATAGCCGAAACGAAGGGGTTCGTCCGTGCGCTCTCGCAGAGCCTTATGTAGAGAATGGCCTCCCAAAGACAGGCGAATGTTACCCAAGGTGGAAGTCAGTAGGGGCACATTTATCCTGATACATCCAGAGCGATAACTATGCACCGTCGGCGGTATCTGACAGCGATCGGCTTGGCAACGGCGACCACACTCGCAGGCTGTAGCGGGTCGAACGGGGAAGCCGGTGAGACAACGAGTGGGAATGGAACCGACACCGGGGCCAGTGAGACGGCCACACGCACTACTGTAGCCGATACCGACACGGCCAACATAACCGAGACTGCCAGCGGTGACGACGAGACGGCCACCGACAGCCCCGAACCTGCACCGGATGGCGAGATGCGCTCTGCAGCATCATCTTCGCAGCTGACCGTCACCGGACGGGAGCTCGCAGTCAACGCTGACCAGGACATCCCGTCGGCGGTTGTCGGCGCGACAGTCGAGAACGCCGGCCCGATGACTGGCGAGGTAGTCGCGACGGCGACGTTCTACAATGGGGACGGCGAGGAGATCGCGACCGGATCAAACACGATCGCAGCGCTGCCGAGCGGCGAGGAGTGGCTTGCGCCTGTTATCCAGTTCGGCGACGGTGCTGAGACCGCCGAGGACTATGAGTACACCGTCGAGTACAGCCCGACAGCACCCAAGTACACGACCGACGGCCTCGAGGAGATTTCGTCGGAGCTTGACTTGTCCGACGGGGCGGCCACGGTCACCGGCGAGATCGAGAACACGAGCGGCAGCCCAATTGAACAACTCACCGCGACGATGTTCTTGTACGTCGACGACGCCAGCGAACGACTCTACACAACGCTCCAGGACAGCACGGACTCGCTCGCCAGCGGTGACTCGTGGAACTATCGGGACAAGACGGACGCCGGCGAGGCTGTCGTGAGCCAGGAAACGCGGTACAGCTACGAATCATAGCCAGGTTCGAAAATCACGTTAGACTATCCACACCGTACCGCAGTTCTGAGCCAAGAGTATCGAAAAATCTCATAGCCCACAGGGGTGTGTCGAGTGCCACGCATGGAGATGATGCCAAGCACACACCCCTGTGCGCACTTGGTTTCCTGACGAGTTTGGAATAAGCTTTGTGTGTCTATAGTTTCCAACACGTACCACATCGTGACACACCGCTGGTGCGCTGACCGGTCTTGCTTGTGTAACTCATCACCTGTGTGCGAAGAGCAAGTGTCACACAAGGATAACTACGCTGATCATCCCCAAGACGAGCTTGCTGTCCAAGATGCGCTGGTCGGTAATCATGTACCTATTGTCAGACTGGTCATTCGAGAAGAATAGCAAACAATGCAGGGGAGCGAGCCGAAGATGCTTACCCGTCTACAAGCATCATGTCATGGTGGAACAATGGAGTGGCTATGGGCTGGACAGCGAGATGAAATCCGTGATAAGATACTGGACGAACAATTCTCTGTGCGTAGCTTTGGCTTCTCTGAATGTCGTGTAACTACCGGCAAATAAGATTATAGCACCATATGTGAACCACTGGGGAGGAACAGAAAGGGTCGCTATCTTTGTGGGATACGGCATTGCTGATTGAATTGCCGGGAATGCTCCGTATAGGAACACCAATACGGCAAGGAACACGGAGACAAACCACATACTGCGGTAAAATGCTGAAATCGCTTGGAACGTCTGTGATCGACCTCGGGAATCAATATACACATGCGATCTCACCACTGAATACAATCCTAATGCTGCATCGTCTGTCAGATCCGTACGATCCTTTGTGAGCTCGATATCGAATTGAGATCTGCAGCATTCGTAGAACGCCTCAACAGTTGCTCGATCAAGCGTCGGCGAGTGCCGGATCTCCGTCGCAAACAGATCACGGTGGCCTTTCGAACCAATCCAATCCTCAATTCTCACGGCTGCTGAATGAACAACCCTCCCAACCGCAAATCCTCCTGCCAGTAATGGAAGAACTGCACCAAGAGAACTGATAGTGAGACCCTGTGGATAAAATGGATACAGACCAAGGATGAGGGCCAGTCCTGGAAGAAGGACGCTGAAAAAATCATACAAATCGAAACGACGCACAGCCGCCGTTGACATTGGCAGATGTGTGTTCGCAAGGTAAATAATTGTACCCACTCATTGCCAAAGAACAATGAGCCAACTTTGTATCCACTACCGATACTACTATACGAACCTGGTTGATAGGGAGATACATGTCTGCGAGAAACGAAACGCGGCTGATAGTGGAGGTGTTGGGTAAAGGGCTAGACTTTTTATTCTACGTAGCCGCGGCTGCGTTCCTCGTTGCTTTCTTCTATGAGCCAGCACGTAGTAGCTCTCTTCTTGTTCTTCTTACGGGTCTGATCTCTCTCGTGCTGGGTTTTGGATACGTCCTACTGGATTAGAATCCATAGACGGTTTTGATCCCTCCCCTAGTTATCCCATCGCTCTTGCCGAGTCTAGTGAAACAGTCGCGTAGGAACTACAGCATCCCGCCGTATGCTAGTGGGTATGTTCCAGCAGACAGCTTTCGGCGGGATGCTACAGGACGTTGTTGAGCGGCAAGCAATAGTGTTCCGCCCCGAGCCGCTCGACACCATCGTCGAGCGGCGCTGCAAGCACGCGTGGGAACAAGCTCCCTGTCCCGAGTGTTGTGAAACAGCCCTCCAGACTCGGGACGACAGTCCCCGAGTCTGGTGCCACAACTGCCGCTACGGCTTCACATACACCCGAAATACGCCGTTTGCAAACAGCGGTCTCACTCCCGGTGAACTCCTGCTCGTCTTCATCCTCTACGCCGATACCTTGCTCAGCATCAACCAGATCGCCCAGCTGTTCGATCCTTGCTACGACACAGTTCACACCCAACTCCGCGAGGGGGAAGCCGCATTCGAGCGCGGCTTCCCCCTCGTCTGGGAGCGTATCCAACACACCGTCGAGGGACCAACACAGATCGATGAAACTGGCTCGAAGTGCTCCGGCTACAAGGGACAATCGCCGCCGCGGGACGGCCTCTCCCGCGGCGGTTCTGGCGACCCTGGCCGATCACGCTGGGAAGGTGCTCCCGGCGACAAACTGACGCTCGTTGCGGCGTGCCGCGACGTGCTGCGCGTGGTTTCGGCAGAAGAAGGTTCTGCGTACGACGAAAATCTCGGACCAGTAATCGAGGAAGCAGGCGATCTCTCCCAGCCGCTGGGAGAGATCTGGACCGACGAGTTACCCGCCTATCAGCAGATGGACTACGAGCACCGAACCGTCGTTCACGACGATGAGTACGTCTCAGACGAGGGTATCCACACGAATCAGGTCGAATGCCTTTGGTCCCTCATCGAACCGTGGCTGGAGAAGTTCCGTGGACTCTCTAAACCCGGATTAGAGCAGTCCGTTCGAACCTACGGGTTCGTACGGTCATTGAACCTCGTCGGAGCACCGCTACACGGCCTTATTGACTGCTTCGCCCTCAACGTGTTTCACTAGATTCGGCAAGAGCGTTGAGGTTTGCATGAGGCACGGTTGACCTCGAAAACGTGGGCACGAGCGAACGAAGACATGACGACCATTCCACCCACGTTTGCTGTCTGACTCGAAACACCTACCGCACCCGACTCAACAATTCATGATGACAAGTATCTTGCGATCGGTTAGCATACTCGAAATTAGCCACGATACTCAGAATTCAGAAACGTGGGAAGTTGGGACGACCATGATGCCCACTCCACGCTCTCCCCGGACGAATCCATGCAGGTGGTAGCAGTTCCCGGGGATCTGTGTAAGACAGAGAAAGAACAAATAACTTCTGGTTGGTTGGTACTCATCCGATTTATCTCGCCTCGAAAACGTAAGGTAGAAGCGGTATCATGTCACCTCCCTACGTTCTCCCCCGCCAATGGCAGTAGTACGGGGATTAGCACAAAGGGGTCAGAGCATGAAAAGTTTGTGGACAATTATCTACTTTGAGTTGATAGAATCTTTCAACAGTATATCCTCCAGCAAAACTGTGGCTGAATATAAGCAGCAATCGACTCGTCGGACGATCGGTACACGATGCTGCGGCTGCAATCCGTAATAGCGATCAATCGTCGCTAGAGCTCGTCAAGAGAACACTGGATTGTATCGCAGCCTACGACGAACTGAATGCCTTCATCACAGTCACCGATCAATCGGCGCGTGAACGCGCACGCAAGGCGGATGCAGCAGCCGCACGCGACGTCGATCTCGGCCGATTTCACGGTGATCCCATCGCCTCAAGGACTTCCGGAGTCGGAAAAGCTGGGATCCGACATACGATGGGCCTCGCTCTTCTTGCCGAGAACATTGCCCAAACCGATTCGATATCGATCAACCCGTTGGGAGGCGTCACATGCGCGTTGTGAGGTGGCGCGATGGGCCCTGTCGGATTCGAACCAACGACCACTCGGTATCTCCCAGCAGCGGCATCCATGTGATAGCACAGTGGATCCAGAGTGCCATTATGAGCCGAGCGCTCGTACCACTGAGCTAAGGGCCCGTAACTGTGCCGCTACGAGAATATCCTGTGCCAGCCGCATAGTGGTTCTGGTTCTGGCGACGAATACTACGGTGTAGTCACTGCTTGCTAATACAGAGATGATGACCGAGACCACAACTCAAACATAGATGTGATGTGTAAATGCGTGTTTCTAGAAAATTGATATCGACACCCTTGGTCTTTGAGGAAGACTTTTGATTGATATTTACGAAAGTGAAAAATTGGAGTTTTGATGGCGGGATAGCCCGACCGCGTGCAATCGAGACTCATCAAATATTACTGAACGCTCTACTGATCTGCCCTGTCACTTGAGAATGTGCGAGGGGCAGGATTTGAACCAGCGAACCCCTACGGGAGCGGATCTTAAGTCCACCGCCTTTGGCCAAACTCGGCCACCCTCGCACACTTTCATCTGTCTTGTTCACAGAGCAAGATCGTTTCGAATACTGGAGCAACGTGGAACTCACCCTTGGACACCTCCTGTGCAGATTAGGCGTCGACAAAGCATTAATCGGTGAAGACAGCATGTGAATGCCGTGAATTTGCGGATTTGTTCACCGCCAATGGGTATGAAAGAATCAGTTAGCTGATGTTCTTAGGATAAGCATAGCAACATCAGGTTCGTGGCAAAAATGATGTACCAGGGCTGAAAATGCCCAATCAAAGAGGCCGCGATAGTGAGCGTGCCGGCGATGCTGGCGGGCACTGTCCTCCGGGTGGTGACTGGAGGGTTTCGTACGACACCCCGCCACCGAAATGGATTGTTCTGGTGCGCTCGCCGCGACTGTCTCTTTGGACCGCTCGCCGAGTCCGCCGGATAGTGCTGGCTCCGTTAAGACGAATCCGTGTGACGAACGCTGACTAAGTGAAAGAAGCGACTTTCCGAGCCGCTCACTATAAATTCACAGACTGAACCCAAATCGACAATCTGAGCGTGGGCACTATCTCAAAAACGTGGGGATGAGGACCGACCATGATGCCCTCCCACGCTCTCCCGGTATGATGGCGAGGTGGTTGTACCGGGATTTACTCAATGACGACAAGCTACCAAAAAGTTGTGGCTAGTGAGTATGTTACCGGATTTGAGTGCGATTTAATTAGAAACGTGGGAATAAGGGAATGTATGACGACCATGACGCTTTCCTCACGTTCCCCGGCCGATCGCGACAGGTGGTAGCAGTACCGGGGTTTGACGATAAACGACGAAGTGGGAAAAGATCATGACCTGAATGTCAAACGTTGCGTTCTACGGTTCGAGTAGGACCTTACTGATGTCTTCCTCACAATTTCCAAAGTGTTCATACATCCCGATACTTTGTTGAGATTTATCCGATGGGGCGGAGGAAGCTCGGATCGGCGCGACTCTCATGATCAGATCGGGCAGCTGACGGTTGTACGACTTGACGTCACATTAGCCGGTACCGAGCTTCTGCCTTTTCGAAAAGCTTGCCGAAGTCGATATCGAACCGTCCCTGGGCAGCCATTTCGTCGGGTGTACCGGGATCGTCGGGGATGCATAGCCCAACGATGCCGAGCTGGCCGGTTAGGCGCACGGTCTCAATGGGATTGTTGATCACGTTCGCGGGGTTCTCACGGAACGAGTCGTAGGCATCGTCGACCTCTTCATCGAGATCGACAGCCTGGTAGCCAACTGCATCGACCACTCATGTCGACACCGTCGTGGATTTCCTTGATCTGCTCGACAGGGTCACTTTCTTCGAAGTAGATCGGGGTAGCATCGCAGTATTCTTGGTCGAGATCAAGCTGGCTCGGCACGCGATCGACGGAGTAGATCTCCGATGCATCCTGGATCTACGCGCTGTAGGCCGCCATCAGTCAACGGGTTCAGCGCCGTAGATCACGACCAACTCGCCGGGCTGGAGGTCGGCCAGTCGCGTACCGTGCCACCCAGTCGAGAAGATATCGGCCAGCATCGCAAAACGAATCCGTGAAAACCTATAACTAAATCGAATGCTTACACCACATTCACAAGTGATAGCCTATGCCAGGCAAGCAATGTTCACGGTGCAAGGGAAGACTACCTGAATCACCTTACCCTCGACACCTCCTCGTCCTCGAAGACGAAAGCTGCGAAGAGCCAAATCAGCGAATAGAAACACAACTCTGTCCAAATTGCTGGGAAGCAGTCCGTACACAAGTGACGACACAACTCAATGACTGAAGAAAAAAGCAAAATCAACTCATATATCATGGTAATCGAAACCAGGCATGATGGCGACACATGGTACGAGTGTGAATCATGCGGACTCATGCTTGACAATCCTGACGAAGCACGACAGCATGAACAAAACTGTGATGGTGAAGAACCAGACTATATACAGTAGGTTAACTGCCGAAAGTGACAAAAGCCGGTAGAAATTGGTTGGAAAGGTAATTCATCTGATGGCGTCGTCGGTCACCCAAGATTCAGCCAATCAATACCGTTATCGATTACGTTACCGATATCGTTACCGATTGCGATTGATGGTCCATCACAAGTTTGTCCGTGCATATTCGGCGATTGCATCGCCTAACTGGTCGTCGTGCTCGGGCATCGCTTCTTGGAGTCCAAGCCGAAACAGCAACCGGACGATTCCACTCTTCTGTTCGTAATTGACGGTCGGCGACCGAGCGAGGTTGTCCGCCGCTGCCTCACCAACCACACGCATCGTCTCAGGGTGATCGCTCAGATACGCGAGATACGCAGCGATCTGATCGTCTTTCGCTCCGAACGACTGAGTAGCGTCACCGTCGCGGACAGTAGTGATGTACTCGACCAGTTCGGCTACAGGGTCATCGGTGGTTTCTCCACCCGCGGTGTCTGTTCGCCCACCGATTCGTGTTTCGTCTTTCAGTCGCTCCAACTCCGCTGTCGTGTCGCTCCCATCATCGCTCATCTCAGTTCACCTCCGTCGATATGTCCGACTCGACGGTGCTGGAATCAGTCTCAGTCATCCAGTCACACGTCTCGAACCGCCGAGCAAGTTCGGTCGCATTCGCCCGGTAAGCGTCCATCGCACGCTCGGCAGTAGCGAGCGGATCCTCTAACTCGAACAGGGTCGTCCCACGCATCTGAGCATTAATGATGTCCTGCGTCGAGGGGATCTGCTGTGGGGCCATCGCCGGACCGAACTCCGCTTCGAAGCGTTGGAGGAATTCACGGCCGGCAATCGTGTTCCCGTCGAGTTCGTTCAACATCACCATCGTGAGATCCGTCTCAAGCGTCTGTTGTTCGACCATCGATTTGAGGTCGGTCCGGAGTTTCCGAGCTTGGCCTTCATCAAACGGCGCAGGTTTCGACAGTGCGACCACATGGCCCGCCGCTCGGAGCGCGTTCATCGTGATGTTCGACGAAGATCCCGCAGCATCAATCAAAATCACGTCGTAGCGCTCATCGACGTACTCAGTAAGGAACGCATCGAGGCGGGCGTATCGCTCGCCGGGGTCGTCCACGGTATTCAGCATGCTATCGATACCGTCGAGTTCTTCGCTCGTCGGGATAAGGTCGGGACCTTCATCAAGCGAAAGTATCATATCTGCCAGCGGGTCGCCAGTGGACTCGTCTTGAAGACGGGCAACCTGCCCCCATTTCTCCTGAAACGTGGTGGCAATGTTTGGCCAGTCATCGTCGTTGGCGACGGCTACCTCAACCTGCTCCCACACGCCGAAATGCTTGGCGAGATCCCCCTGTTTACCTGCGAGGTCTATCAATACCGTCTCGTAATCGAGTTCGTTCTCGAAAACGACCCCAAGGTGCGCGAGCGTGGTCGTCTTGCCCGTGCCGCCCTTGTCCACGAAGCCGACTGCCCGGTGAGCTGAAGAAGAGCGTGACGATGGTGATCCACTCATACGTTATCGGTATCGATAACAGTAACAGTACCTATAAAGATACCGGAATCAGTTCTAACTGGTGGTTAGAGCGCTAATTCCCCGTCAGCCAGACTGTTGAGCGTCACCAGTACCATTTCCATTCGGTCGCGCGCCTGGGCCACCGGTCCAGTCTGGCAGATTAGTATTGGCACCCAACGGTTATCACCCGCGGGATACCCAACCATCTCACCACACTCCACCGTCTCATCGAGTTCAAACAGCACCACGTCCTCCTCATATGCAAATACCCCAAATTCTGTGGCTGACGCCACCCGCATGTGCGGATTCTTCAAGCGGGCGTACCCTTCCACATCCATCCGTGCCGGTTCCCCAACTGTCCGCAGAAACCGACTTTCGACTCGATTCAACCCGTTTCGGGCCAACGGGTCGTGGTCGTCCAACCACTCTGTAACGTCCTGTTCGACAGATTGCACTGGAATTTCATCGTATCCAGCCATATTACCCATTCACACTACAGCACAAAATCGCTCTCGGCTAGCCATCCTCACCTCGCTTGGTGAAAGCACCACTCCAATTCAACCGACAAGGGAGGCGAAGGGAGGAATGAATTTTGGTTGTGGCTGCTCAACCATCTGTATGGATGAAACCGATCCGCCATCAGACGAGCAATACCAAGCCTCGCTTGACCGCATCGAACGACTCGGTTCGGAATTTACTGACAGTCAGCAGTTCAAACGACTCACAACCCACCAGCAACGTGAAGCACAGTTTGTCATCGGAACGTTTCACGAGTTACTGTATGGCTACGAGTACGTCCCACTCGACGACCCTGACGAGCACAGTCTCGAAACCGTCTGTCGAGACCTTTACCCAGCAAAGATCAGTAGCGAACCCGACCACTTCGAAACAGTCGCATCCGTGATCGGGGCATTTCTCCGGTTTCTCGGCAAGCGAGGCGATATCGAAAACGGTGATCAACTAGCGACTCACGTCGAATCACTCGATGAAACCATCGTCGACGCTGCGGCTGATCCCGACAACTGGGGCATGGCGAAATCGCTGTTCATGAGTGGCGAATTCGATGACGCCACCCATCTCGATGCTGTCTCTGAGGGTGAGGACCCATCCACACTTCCCGAGCCTCCACTCGATCCCCCCCGACTGGGAGCCTGGTGAAAATCTCGACCCGGACGAACTCCAACTCTTGCCACCGGCAGAAGCCGAACGACTCGAAGGTATTCTCAGCTCGTTATCGCCAGAATCCGACGCCATTCTCGCATCACTCGCAGCCGTGACCGAAGGCCTACAGGAAAAGGTCGATCCTGATCTCGCGCTCGAACGTGCAGGTGTCTCCCCCGAGGAATACGACACCGTTATCGAAGAGATTGCCACGAGAATGGAAGAAGGCAGCGACCTGTTCGCAACGCCGGGTGAGACGGACGACCCAGCAGTTCTCAATCCGGACACTGCACGAGAGTTCCTTGAACTGGAGGGACAGGTGCTCCTGTACGCCAACGACCGCTTCGATGTGGTTCCGGATATCAACACCTACGAGGACCTCGAACGCGCGTCTCTGGACACACTCCAGCCGATTCACAGGAAGTTGTATCAGGAAGAAAACGTCGTCGAGGTTATCGAGGAGTTCATCAGAGAGAATCCTGCCAACTTTTCGCAAATCCAACTCGAACAGATCGAAGCGTGGTTGAACTACGAAGTGGGACAGTTTTTCGTCGTCGAGCATCTCGAAGATGGCACCGTCTTTCTCGAACCCGACGAGCCACGAGCGTACAAAGTTACGGGCGTCTACGACAGCTATGCGGAGGCACTTCCCGAAGAGACCTTCCCAGTTACGGTGACATCGGTCGTGTTGCTTCCATACGAAGGCCGGATCGTTACAAACGGCCCTCGACTTGGCAAGATCGTTTGATTCAGACAATTCTGTCTAAGCTGAGAAAGGTTATGTACTCGTTTTATTGTGACATCGCTATCTGAACAATCTCGGTATAGAAATCGCACAGTTGATTGGATGGGATATATAATCTGTAATCTGTAATAAAGAAATTCGCAATAGAGGACCACGAGTAAAAATAGACACGTTCACGCACGGCCTCTCGTCGCTCCGCTCGCGGGAGCGACGAGTCGATCTCTTCGGTGATCTGGAATACTGTCTCTGCAGTAAGATCGGCTTGTGCGTGATTGAGCCGGACGCTGAGTCCGCCTCCATCTTCCCAAAAGCCGACGTCTGCTTGCTCATTGAGCGTTACCAGCGTCCATGCGAGAAACACGAGTTGGATGTAGCGTTCGATTCCCTGTTTTCCCCATAGCTCGTACTGTTTGAAGCCGAATTGCTTATTCGACTCCTCGTGGACCGTTTCGATATTCCAGCGATGCTCGACGAGTTCGAGGATCTCGGCCGCTGGCCGGCCGAGATCCGTACTGATGTAGTGGCGAGTCACATCGTCCGTCTTGCTCGTTACCGATTTCACCCGGCCAAGTCCTTCGATTTCCACGATTTCACTCGCCACGCTATACGTTTTCTTGCGCCCCCGCACAGTGATCGTGACGTCTTCGTACTCCAGCGTCGATGCGAAGTCATCGACGCGGAGGTCCCAGACGACACCCACTGGAGAGACGTGATAGCTTGATTTGTAGCGACAGACGACGTCATACCCTTGATTTGTGATTTGTTTGACCTTGTCGCCAGCGTAGTACGCCGAGTCGAACACGACAGTGAGAGCCGCTCCAGACGGAATCTGGAGCGGCGTCACGATCTTCTCAACCGCAATCTCGGTTTTCTTCTTGAACGGTTCGTCGAAATCCGACGCAAGCTCCTCTTTGATGTACATTCGCGCGAGATATGGAAAATATATCTCCCCAACTTGGAGACACGACGTGACGAATTTGTTCCCGAGCTCGGTTTCTCCTTTGACTGGATTGTACAACCGGGCGACGCCATCGGTGGCGTCGCCGGTTTTTGAGACGTGGGTATCGTCGATGTGGAGAAGAATCTCGTCACCAGCCCCGACGTCGAGTTGGTCGAAAATGTACGCAGCTTGGTGCTGAGCGAGATCAATGGCTGACCACACAGCGTCACCGAGAAAGTAGCGATAGGTGCGGCCGGATTTCGCGTCCGCATCGGGACGCGAAATCCCGCGGGCAAGTTCACTCACGGTGTGGCGAGATTCGGTCTTGATAACCGCACTCACGAACGCGACGAACGAGGTAACGTTGCGACGATCAGAGAAAACTGACTCGAACGACGCCAAGGCTCGTGCAACCCACGGAGGGAGTCGAGAGACACCGAGCATATTGCGAGAACATCAGAACCGCATCAAGAACCATTGTTCGATGCGACTATCTACTGCTCGCTGACCCGTCAGCGAGCGTAGGAAAGAGTTGCCAAGTCGAGAACGGCCTGGAAGATGTCGATCCACTTGCAGGGATGGCTATGCAGATCATCAAGGATGATCCGGAAACCGCCTACGAAGAAGCAACACACCGATTTGGTATCGCAGAAACCCTCCCGCCAGCTGACGAACCGACTCGAAGTGACGCCGAACGCCTACGGTTTTACACGAAAAACCAAGACAACCGCGAGCGATTCGCCGACGAGATTGACGAACTCAAGGACGAAACCACTGAGTTGGCGCGTATCTATCACGCCCAACTCGGAAAGGCGAACGCCAGACGACTGGGCCGACAATTCCGTGACCTCAGACTCGAAGAAGCCTATGTGGCCATCTACGATGGGCAGGTCGTCGCAACGGCACCGACCGAAGACCAACTCGAAGAGACCCTCTCAGTGATCATGCCCAACGGAAAACAAGACCATCCCTACGTCTATCACTATGATCCCTGAATCGAACTATCTCTCGACAGCGAGCCAGCGTCCTTTGTGCTACCCTCTCTTCCATCTCTCACGGTCAATTGTCAGTTGAGGTGATCAATATCAAATCGGTCTCATAGGCTTAAAATCGGGGCGGAGAACGGTCAAATTCGAGCGACTATCTGGCTACTCAGTCGCCATTAGCCAAACCAGTGTAGGACCAATTTCTCGTCGTTCAACTACCCCATTATCTTCTAATTCCTTCATTCTTCTCCGAGCAGTTTCGGGAGAGCAACCTACCTCAGCTGTTACTTCTGGTGTGGTGGCTTCACCACCACTAGATTCCACCGCTTGAACAAAATCGTCTAATGGATATTTCCGCCAGTTACCCCCGGTGTCATCAGTCATATAGCCCTCTATTTTGCTCATATTGTCGTGGAAGGTCCTATGGGTGATGGATTTTTCGGTGGATGAGGGGGAACCCCCAACTATTAAGACCTCACCCCTCTTCACAAGGATACACCAAGCTAGGGAACATGAAATAAGCGTCGGCGGGGGATCACCAGTCCCCCGACGAAGGAGGCACGACAAACCCAAAATCTCGTGTTTCCTTTTTCCGGCCTAGGGTAATAAGGCTTGCTCTCGGGAAGAGCGGTAGCTTTGTCATACTGGGACAAGAAACCGGGGAGCTGTATTATCGTAGGTACGGCGAGTCTCCGGCCGCCAGCGCTGAAACACCGGGGCTCGACTATGAGCCAACAACCATTCGAATACACCGATAGCAGTGCGTCTGCACAACCTCCAGAAGACGAAGCGGGCATCACATCCCGATCGTCCGAGAGCAGTGGGCAACTCATTCTCACTCGGCAGCCACCTCTTTCGCCAACCGCATCCGTTACACTCGATGCTCCGGTTAGCGAAATATGGGAATATATCGCCGCAAGCACCGAGTTCCAGCAGGCATTCGAAACGGCAGTGAGTGAACTCGTCGGCGATCTACGCGCGGGCGCGCGTGCGATCACACTAGAGAGGTGTGGTGTGACCGCTCTCGAAGGATTGTATGCGAGCGCCATTGTATCGCTCGCTGATGAAAACCCGATCCATGACCAATGGCAAGAGCAAGCGCAACAGCTCACACGTGAATTCGGGAATGCCGAGCGATCGGTCGTCGGCCTCCACGCACCTATTGAGGAAATTGTCGACGGGCCACTCGCCGTCTTTCGTGCCTCAACGGTGACACCCACGGTTGCCGTCCGAATCGACGACAGGGTTGATGAACTCCGGGCCGACCAGCGAACTGCTGTCATCAATCTGCTCGCCGATCTCGCCAGTGCCGTTGACCTCCGTGTAGTTGCGACGGGGCGCTGGCAACGGAAGCTCGCACAGGAATATCGTGAGCAACTCCCCAGCGTTAGCGAGCAGTGCAGTGCAGGCCCCTCAGCAGGAGCCATCGCCGAGCACGTCGAGCGGGCATGCGACACACTTGATCCCGATGGTCGAAAGGTCCGTATCCTCCGCCAACTTGCCGAGCAGACCGCGGAGACGCTTTCGTACAACGAGCTATACGCGCTCCACCAGACAACCGAAGGAGCCGTCCGCCAGTGTCTTACGACCAGTGATCAGTCGCTCGCTGATCTCGGACTCGTTGAAACCTTCTCACGAGTTTCCAAGAGCGGCAACGCGGTCGAACTGCTCGCCGCCGGCCGCGAACTCCTCGACACACTTGACAGAGAAATCGGCAGACAGCAGCGCCTCGAAGCCGTCGTTAGCGAGACCGGAAATCCGTCAGACGATAGCCGTGTAACCCCGCCCGCACGCGAGGGCTGCCACAGGCCCGGTCCGGCCGCGGAGGCGGAGGGCGATGCGGAGCGGGGCGGTTGCGGTGCTGATAGCGGTGGTGCGGGGGTGGCTGACGATCACGACTTCGACCGGTATCGCCTTCCACACTATCATCAGGTACGGTCAGCAGCACGCTATCGCNGCGGTGGTGCGGGGGTGGCTGACGATCACGACTTCGACCGGTATCGCCTTCCACACTATCATCAGGTACGGTCAGCAGCACGCTATCGCTACGCAGCAGCCGCTGGAAGCGCTACTGATGGTGGTATCGAGCTTGTCGACCATCCTATCCCGGAGAAAGACGATCGAGGCGAACCACACTGGTACTACGACCACGAAGACGACCGCCTCCTTGTCGGTGCTGAATACGATAACCCCATGAAGGGGTGGGTGTGCATTGCGTTGGCGTTAGCTGACCCGCGGACGTTCCGCCACGTCCTCACTCCAGAACGCTTCGAGGCGGACAAACTCGGTGATATGCTCGCCGATCACACCGATCTCCTTCGAAACTCGCGATGTCTCGGCTATCTCGCCGATCGGAACGCGACCGCCGAAGATTACACCGATGCGCTGCTCGAAGCTGCCGACGACCTTCGCGAGCTCACCAAGGACTGGTATCACGGTAATTTCGAGAATGCCGATCGATTCCGGGCAACTATCCTCCGCGAANGCTCGAAGCTGCCGACGACCTTCGCGAGCTCACCAAGGACTGGTATCACGGTAATTTCGAGAATGCCGATCGATTCCGGGCAACTATCCTCCGCGAATCCCACGGTCTCGCCGGGACGATGGTCCATCTGCTGGACCTCGCCGATGTCGATCTGGTTCGAGAATTCCGCCTCCCGAACTTTACGCGCGATTACGATGAGTCCGATCGCCACGATCTCGCCGAAACCATCGCTGTCGGAGCAGCCATCCAGAGTCGCTACCGGGAATTTGCGGCGTATCGCCAGCTGTTCGAAGACCGAGAAAACAAACGTACGTTCCCACCGACGGTGGACGCCGACGATCCGTTCGGCGANAGTGAACTCGCGGACAGGGCCGACGTCTCAGCGCGTTCGGTTCGCAACCACACGGACCGTCTCGCAGCGTTCGATTTCATCCGCGAAACCGACGCTGGATGGCGCTTCATACTTCCACTTCGCGGCGACGGCGAGCATGACGAACGGGGCGACGACATCCTCCCGTGGTTCGTGGCAACGTCGGGTGAGGACGACGATCAAGAGCAGGATTCGTTTGTTCGAGACGTGCTCGCCGAGGTCGTCCACGACCTGCTTCCGCCGGATCGATATGCGGACCCAGACGATCCAGTAGCTGGAGCGCTGTTCGCCGAGCCGGGGGAGCGGATATCGGCACTCCGTGAAGCATGGGAGTGGCTTGACCCGTGGCTTTCGGTAGTCCAGATGCTCTGCGATAGTCCCACTACGGACTGCATCCACGCCGGTAGTGAAAGCGATCTGAATTCCAGTGCAGCAGTTGCGACGATTGGCATCGAACCCGACCAAGCGAGTCTCGCAGCGGCTGCTGGGGGTGATGGGTAATGTCCGTTGAGACTACCGATACTACTGATACTGCGGACAGCGCTGGCGAACAGGCCGAAGACGAACTTGTCGCGATTCTCTGTGGCTTGGACGAGAGCGCCGAACCCTGGAAACTTCGACCACCCGAGAATGGGGACGATCCAGCGAAACTACTTGTTGGGGCGCGACCGGATTTCGTGCGCGACCGTTTGGAAGACGCAGGCTACGAGATGCGTGACCTCGAGTTGCCGGTCAGCGCGCGAGGCTGGCTTGCTGCGTGGGAAATATCGTCTGGATAGCGCCTTCCACACACTGATGAGCCCGTTCATTTCACACCTTATGTAACGTCTGCCAATCTCATTTAGCATTGGTTGTTACATAAGGATTCAAATAAAGTCAGCGCACGCAGATTGTAGATATCGAATGCCGGCCATGACTGGGCAATCGGATGGACTGATCGACATTCACAGAGCCATTACAGACAGTAATTACAGACAATAACTACATACAGAGATCACAGATAGATGTAACAGACACCAGTTCGGAGTTTCTGCCTGAATTGTCTGACACAGATTTATACTACGGAAGACCAGACCTCAGTATGCATGATAACAGCTGTAATCTACTCCGAGTCCGGTGGGACATACAAGACGACGATGACGGCCAATATCGCCGNCTCTCGTACTGGATCTTGATCCGCAAGAGGGTAATCTGACCAGTCTCTTCGATGTCGGCAAGCACCGAAGCGACCCAGATGCAGACAATCTGGTCAAACATATCCTTGACATGCCAGACGGCGACTTTCAGGATCTGATCGAATCAACCGCTGAAGGCGTGGATATCATTCCGGGTCACGACATGCTCAGCGATTTCACCTCAAATCTGGAGCAAAAGATCGCCTACGAAACAGGGATGCAGAACATGAATCGCGAGGAGTATCCACGCTTTGAACTCTTGTATGACCTGCTCTGGGACACGCACCAACTGAACGAAGAATACGACGCCATCCTCATCGATCCGAATGCACGAGCAGAAGACTTACTTTATAACGCGATTTTTGCGCTCCGGACGCTTATCGCCCCCGTCAAACCAGCTGGGAAAGGAAATCTCAGCCTCGAAGGTCTCGAGGAGCTCGTCGGCAATATGGGAACCCAGCTGGANCTTATCGCCCCCGTCAAACCAGCTGGGAAAGGAAATCTCAGCCTCGAAGGTCTCGAGGAGCTCGTCGGCAATATGGGAACCCAGCTGGAGATTGAAATCGGTCTATCCTGCGTTATTCCGGCTGGCGTTGGTCAAACCAATGCTCATCAACAATATCAGCAACAGTTTGAGAATACGGAAGCGTTTGCGACGCCAGTGACCATCGGGAACNCAACAATATCAGCAACAGTTTGAGAATACGGAAGCGTTTGCGACGCCAGTGACCATCGGGAACCGGGAAAGCCTCATGGACGCTATGTGGGAGGCGAGAGGCTCAGCATTCAGAGTGATCGAAGAGCGCTGGAAAACGTTCGAAAGAGACGGCGAGATGGTGAGTGAACCCGGCCAACGGCGGATACGTGACCGAGAGATTGAGACTCTACGGAAACTGTATGGACTCGCACGATTCATCGCAACCAACACCTTCGGAACTGATATCGACCCAGTGTTAGAACTCGATATCCGTGATCACGGAAACCGGGTCATTGATCTCCACACTGACGACAAAACGGAGGCACGGACCGTATGAGCAATTTCAAATCCGGTTCCGGAGATCTCAATTTCGGTGATGGTGACGAAACTGATGAAACCGACACAGAGACAACAGAGGGTCAGATACCAGAAGAGAACGTTTCCGAATCACCTGTGACGGAAGAGTCCACACCAAATCTGCCGGACAACACATCATCTGATAGTGGAGCCTCATCCGGGCAATCGGTATCGGGGCAAGTTTCGGCCGGACGTTCAACAACTACTACACCAGCGGAGAGATATCCATATTTCGTTCGGCGGAATAATGTTGGAGACGAACGCGACAACCGTCTGGAGGTGTATGTACGAGATAAAGTCGCCAACCAAGAGGGCGATTTTCGGAGCGTGCTTGCTGATCACCTCGAAGCCAGCGAAATCACGAAGACAGACGCACGAGAGTTTGCCCTTCTTACAGCATTTCATCATCCCGAGCGCGTTGCTGAATTGATGGAGGATGAAGGGTTCAATGCCCTCGACTGAAATTCGAAGTTAATCAATCCGAAGACTTGCTGTAGTCGATTTTCTTGGCGTCGCCCGTGGCAATGAGAGTGGTGTTCGCTCGGTGATATCGGTCTGCAGCACGGTCGATGAGTTCATCAAACGCGCTGATCATCAACGCTGGCACTCCTTCACTCCGGTCATACACTTCGTCGAGAGCAGTTTCAGTAATCGGATCGAACGGCACTTCCTGGTAATCGTCGTGCTCGTAGTCTGTGGCGCTAGCAACCCGGCGTTGGTAGAGTTCGTATCCTTCATCACGCGAGAGCGGATCAAGCCTGAGCTGGCAGCTCACGTCTCGCTGGACCGTCTGGCCGACGCTTCCAACCTGCCCAATAGTTTCCCAGCTTGAAACGGTGGCTGTCAAGATGATCCGGATATTTGGGAGATCGGTAAGATCATGGACCGCGTACAGTGTTTCCTCGGTAGCGAGATTGAGGTCATGAACACCAAGCAAGACAGGCGTGTCCCTGTTTTCGAGCTCATCATGCAGGTTCTGGTTAGTTTGCTGTGTGTTCTTGTCAACTTCAACGTCGAGTTTATCAGCGAGAGTAGCAACAAGCCCGTGTACTGTCGTGCCTTGATCGTTAATCTTCAAGGGCGTGAATTCATCGCTAAGAGACTCTAAGAGTATCTCCAGTAGCGTTGTCTTTCCAACGCCAGCCGTTGGCGAATGAAGTAGAACAGGCCCGTTGTTGTTTTGGATTTGAGTAGTTATATCCGAGACACTTTCAGCGTTTGTGAGTACATATTCGTCGGCAGTCGCGACACGATTGAACGGGTTCGTTGACCAATCGATCGCAGTAAGATACGACTCTTGGCTCTCACTAGTATTGTTCTCAGTAGACTCGGAAGCAGTCGGCATACACGGGTTAGCTTTGGGGCGAGTCATAAACCCTCGGAGAGGTATCACTACAGCAAACAGGATCATTCAGCAGTGGGTTCGTAGAGCAGCAGTCGTCCGTCGACATAGTAGGTAAGAGTTCCAGACGGGAAGCTGCGGAGACGAAGAGCGGCGGACAGATCACTACCACTTCCAGCCGCATTCATGATGAGGACAACCAGCGCGATGAGTGACAGCCACTGTGGTCCAATTACCAGCAGGACAAGCCCCAGGATCGTGAGAATCACCAGTGGAGCGAGCGTCACGAGTGCATCCTCACGTCGCGAGAGGAATTCCCCTGTGATCTCAGTGTGTGCCTCGATCCGTCGGATGTTGACTGATATCGACGTCGTACAGCCACACGCGCGCGCGACTAATGCATGTACAACTTCATGGAACACAATGGTGCCAGCTACGCCTGCAATCATCACTCCATACGCAAGATTGTCCAGAGTGAAGGCGTCTTCAAAGGCGGTTACAACAACATCTACGCCTTGAATCCCAATCGCAAGCGGAATAAACACTCCAATTGAGAGGATGAACATCCCGATCTCACCAAGAGCAAGATTGAACCAGGAAGGTGCAGCCACATACTCAAACGGGTCGTCATAGCCCGATGGTGAGGCGGGAACATCGGGATGGTCGGATGTCAGTGGGTCTTCAAGCGTGTCATCGACCATTACCTAACCTCTGGCAGCAACCGGCATATCGTTTTTGCTGGCTTCCGCCTTTCCCTGGTCATCATCGGTCGAAAGACTCAGGAGTCAATATTATATATGAGGTCACTCTCATGCATAAATACGAAGACCTCCATCAAATGGTGAAGGAGCTCACTGATCCTATGACACGCTCTCTCCAATTTCCGTCGCCCAAAACCACAGTAGAGGTGCTTGCAGCTCTGGTTTTCATTCTCGCTTTTGCAGCTGGGGTTATGACTGCCCCAGTTGCTGCAGACGGACCCTCGATACTTGAGCAGCGTTCGGGCAATCAGACCCAACCAACGAATGCGTCGGTGACAATCGACAAAAACGAAACTACCCAGAAACAGGTGGTTCTGACTTCGGTAACGCTCCCGAACTCTGGATACATTGTCGCCCACGGTAGCAGTTTCAACTCGTCAGAACCTACTAACGAATCGATTATTGGCCGGACACAATATGTTAGAGGAGGTACTTTCGAAGACGTCGTCGTTACACTCAATCAATCAATCGCGAACAACTCATCGGTAGTAGTCACGCTCCACAACGAGACAAATGGGAACCAAGCCTTTGACTACATAGATCAGACTGGTCCTGATGCTGCATATCAAAATCAAAGCGGTAGTCCAGTAACGGACCGGGTTTCAGCAAGTTCGATAGGCACTAACAACTCAGCCGAAGGAAACCAATCAGTAAGTCCTCAGCCGCTCCCGAAACAAATCACTCTCAGTGGAGGGTACAATGCTGAAAATCAGAGCAATACCTATTCAATCGGTGTTAGTGGAGAAATCATAGGTGAAAATGCCAGTAACAACAGCACAGCTACAAATAAAAGTCAAGTAACAGGTTCTGTCCCATACCAAGGGTCAAGGATTTTCTATTACTCTGGGCGAATAACTCAATTCAACACGAGCGGAGATATGGCCGCATCTATAGGTGGTCAAGAAGTCAGCACGGAGCCACTTGGGAAGAATTGGATTACTCTCTCCAGGAAGAATAACACAGCATCGACTGCAGCCACACAATATCAGTTTAGCGTTGATGGGACGATCATCCCTGACGCGAATGCAGCAAACGACACTTGGTCCGACGAGACGACAGTCAAAGGGCTGCTCAGCCAGAATGATTCCTCTGACACGTACTATTACTCTGGAGGCGTCATTCAGTCAAGCATCAACCGAAGTGCTCGTGTGACAATCAACGGGAAACAAGTACAGGTGCAGCCCGGGAATAACACCGGTAGCAATAATTCCTCCAATACCAAACATAAAAATCCCAAAGCGGGATTCACGCTGTCGAATATCACTCTTAGTAAGAAACGGATCGAAACAGGACAAGAGCTCGCGGTCAACGTTACGATAACGAACATCAAAAACGGCCGGCTGAAAACGACAATCGGGCTCGCAACCCAAGGGACGGTCACTGATTCCAAGGAAATCACGCTTTTCGCTAACGGATCACAGCGCGTGACATTTAGACGCGAATACGAATCGCCTGGACACTATGCAGTGAAGATCGGCGTTCTGAACAGCTCCAGCTACGTGGTTGCTGAGAGTGAAGTAACGAAGTCCGTCGACGTGGTGCAGAAAGGGCAACTAACTCCTACCCCGACATCGACACCGAACTCTTCGGCTCAACAGAGCTCCTCCGGGTTTGGACCAGGATTCGGCGTAGTTGGTGGCATGGTCGCTGTTGTAATCGTCATTGGATTAGTCCTTCTACGCCGATGAATCGTGTTATCAAATTTGGTGTATATTTTCTAGTGGGTCTCGCTCTGTTTTCTGTTTTCACCACAGTACTCAGTGGTGGAGGGGGTGGTGGAGAAACACTGAATGGTCTCAACTCTAGTACAGCCCCAGCGGCGACTCCTACCACGACTCCAGAGAAGGGTGACGAATACTACACACAAGAAATCACAGACCAGCTCAATAATTCGAATATTACTGTATTATCTGTTGAGGTTAAAAATAATGTGACGACTGTTCGATATGTACCAAAACGACCAAATGAATCTGCGATTGTCGAGGAGATCGGATCAATATCTGTCCGGTATTCAGGCCTCATCCGTGATGGATGGAACGTTAGCAAGTTAGAAGCTGAAGTCATCCCCCCACGTGGGCAAACAGCGGGAACTCCCTCAAATTCAACAAACAGTTCGTCGCAATCGGCTTCTTCCCCAGACAAAAATTCGACAAATCAATCCAGGACGAACAAGACAGCGGAGACAAATGGATCGGGCAACAGCGCCTCAAATGAATCTCGAGAACCAGTTGCCACATGGCACGTGAAAACCAAGTGGGTGGCGGATATGGGTGGGGAGAATCGGTCACAGAAGTACCTCCAGAAAATCCTTGATTCAATTGAACTAGAAGGTTCTGGGTCTGTATCAAGAGTGGATAGACGAGGCGGGGACGCACAAGATCCAGCAAGTGATGCAAGTCAGCGTGGGAGAGCACCAGATTACCCGCAAGACGAAAAGGGGAGTAGCAGCCAGTGTAAGACTACCGATAACGGGAGTAGTCAGTGTGCGTCATCAGATGGGAATGGATCAACGATGGTTTTCGGTAGCAATTCTTAAGTTGAGTGTTGTTATTGATTGCGAGTAGGTCTATCTTTCCACAGGAGACTTTAAATATGATGGCAGGATGGCTATGATTATGGGATCGGATTCTCGGCGTGGTTTTCTCTATCGTACCGTCCAAGTTGGGAGTGGGGCTGGATTGGGTGTAGTAGCTGGTTGTCTAGGCGGTAGTAGTGGGAGCAAGAAGTCAAAACCAATCAAAAGCGTCTCTTTCGCAGGTACAGAGGTGCGTTTTGAACTCACTGAAAATGCTGTCGGAAAAACTATCAAACTAATTCGGAAGGGTAGCGAGGAATCGATAGGGGATCGCAAAATTAGCGGTGAGAAGACGTCGATTGATTTCTCGTTAGTCAAGAGTACAAGCAAGGGGACTGATCCCATTTCTTCAGGTGAATATCTGATTCGAGTGGTGAAGGACACGGAAGTGGTGTATGAGCGTTCGATCACCCTCAACCCGAATATCATATTGACCGATTCAGGTATTTTCGATAAATCAAACGGCTCTGGGAAATATCTGGGTTTTAAACTCAAGAATAGTGGTAGACTACCAGCACGCATCTCATATCTTGGGATTCCTTCAGGTGTGCCTCGACCGAGCAAACCACCATCGGCATCATCCACAAAAGGGAGCGATTTCGGCCGGATTGACTCAACCTCCACAAATCGCCAAAAGATCATCCAAATTGGAAAATCAGGAACGTTTGGCCTCGGATTCAACCCCTTTATCATGGAATCTGAAAATCAAATGTTCAATCACACGGTCGGTAACTCTTCATATGAATCACGGAGATGTGACGAGAAGCAACGGAAAGCGACACTCGTTATCGGGACTTCACAGGGAGAAACATTAAGAAAACCCTTCAAATATGCCCTGTCCGATGATATGAAATCCATATCAGGGCTAACGGGGCACTACTATCAATGCGGAAGTTTCTCTGTCACACTCCCACAGAACCAATCGAAAGAGAACAAATCTGGTTGATATCCGAACCTGTTATTCGTCATTATGAATATGACATCAAACGATGGCAAATGGCGTCGAACGATCTGGATTTTCACGTGTCTCTGTATATGCCTCTTAGCGGTTGGGGTTCTCTCAGCTACTGTTTTTATTGGGCTATCCTCCACAGAGGCAACTGCTCAGAGCCAATCTAACCAGTCTATTGTTTTTGAAAACCAAACTACTAATGGATCACAAGTTACCGTTCGATCTGTGACGCTTCCCAGTAGTGGGTTCATTGTCCTCGATAGCTCGGGACCGGGAGAAGAGGGTGTCCTCGAAGAGAGTGCGATTGCTGTCTCACAGCGGCTTCCAGCTGGGACCCACCGGAACGTCACCATTTCTGTAAACCGCAGCCCGCCTGGTGGTGTTGTGAATCAGACGACGCTCAACAATACCGGAACCTACGAGGCACTGCTGTATCACGACAGTAACAACAACAGTCGCTTCGAATTCATCACATCGGGGAGGAGCACAGATAGACCGTTCATCGTTGGGACAGGCTCGAATGCTCATCTTGCCTCGGATGGCGCTAGAATCATCGTTGAAGGGTCGCGTGGTGATCCAAATGCAACTCCCACACCGACCGCAAGTATCCAGTTCACCGATCAGCACACGACTGGATCGACAGTCACTATCCGGTCAGTGACGCTTCCACAGGGGGGATTCATCGCCGTTCACAATCAGAGCTACCTATATGGTGGCGACCCCACTCAGACCGCTATCGGCATTTCACGGTATCTCCCGGCTGGGACGCACCAAAACGTCTCAGTAACGCTCGTGAACGGGTCCATCCAGCAGAGCCAGACCCTCGTGGCAATCCCATCACAGGATACGGACAACAACCAGACTTACGATTACGTGCGGAGCGACGGGTTTCGAGATGTTCCGTACACAGACAACAATGGCGCTGTCACCGACCGGGCAGCCGTGACAGTTGCCAGTAGTACGACACCGACAGTTGATCTATCATCACCGATCACGCCAGCAACGACTACCGATACGCCCCAGCCGGCGGCGGGGACCGATACAGTCCGTTCGTCGACGGGTGATGCAGGAGGATCCGAGAAGAGTGCAACGCAATGGCTCACCGGAAACTGGATCATCATCCTCGTCGCTATCATCGTGATCGTCGTAGTGGGCAGCTATCTACTCGTTCGTCAAGCATGAGCAAGGGGGTGGAAGTCTCGCGCCGGACGTTCATGGCTGGTGCGGCCACGACTGCCTTCGCTGCTGGGTTCAGCGATTCGATTCTGGGTGCGCCAATGAACGAACAGGTGAACGGTGCGGGCCAGTCGCAGGGAGATCGTTTCGGTCGACCGGGATACCCGTCTCGAAAAGCCGAACGCGCGTGGGCTGAAGAAGAGTACGACCACTACCAGCGGATGCATAACCCCGACATCTTTGCTCAGCAGGGATCGCCCACGTCGCCGACGTTTTCGCAGACGAAAAACGCGGTCAAAGATTACGGCGCGGATCCGAAAGGCAACCGCCCCGTCTCCGAGGACATTCCATCGACCATCCCAGATAGCACAGTGATTGTCTTTCCGCCCGGAACGTATCTCATCTCGGGGACGTGGACAATCAACGCCAAAGGAGTCGGCGGCATCGTCGGTGCAGGGTACAAGAAGGCATCCGGCCCACCAAAGCCCGGAAAGCAGGCCGCAACGTTCGTTGCAGCCGGAAACAGCCGGACACAAATTCAATTCATCGCACAGACTGGACTCTTTGCGAATGTGGTGCTGGACCAAACTCGAGAGAACAACAGCATGGGGATGGTTCTGGAAACCGACGGTTTCAACCAAATTCGTGACGTTCGCTACATCGGAACGCAGGACAACACTGGGGCGGGGGTGGCCGATTCACTCGAAATCCCGCTGTGTGCGCTCAGGGCCACACAAGAACAAGCGAACGTGCGCGCCGAGCGAGTCGTCGGGCAGTATGTCGGATTACCAAGTGACAAAGAAAGTGGTGGAGCGCCGTTTTTCTGGGTCGGGAGTTCGCACAAGGGAATCGCGCAGATAGGCCACTGTGTGGTTCGTGGTGCGGCAGATAATGGACTCTACGGCGGACGCACGCCCGGTGATGTACAGGTCAAAGGGGGTAAATTCATCAACAATGCTGTCTCACAGCTTCGGTATTCCGGGCGGGGGAGTTGGGCAGATGGTGTGACGCTTGTCGTGGACGCGAAAAATTACAAGGGGCCGGTCGCCAGCCAAGGATATAACGAGAAGTTCGGTACTCATGGAATCAAAATCGAGCGGGGGAACGAAGCCCCGAGCAAACCAAGCGGTGCAGTGCTCAGGAATGCCGATATAAAGCTGTTGAGCGAAGGTAGTCAGGGCGTTGGCGCAGGGATACGGGTGCGGGGGAGTAGCGGAGCGTTGAAAGTCGAGAATTCCCGTATCGTCAATAACCTTGATTGCCCATCTGTGATTGCTGAAGAGCCTGGCGGGGGGTATTCCGGCGCAACAGCACCAGCGCCTCACAACCTCGCGATCACCGATTCATTGTTTACCGGATCGAACGGGGAGATAAAAGTCACCGGTCGTGAGAACTCACTCATCAGAAATACTTGTATCAAAGCTCCTGGAGCGAGTTCTAGTAGCATTGGCGGGATGCGAATTGGCAATAATGTTAGTTTTGGAAAACAATGTGCAGGAGGTCTCAGAGCGCCAGATAAAGTTGGTAGTGCTGGGAACCTGAGCACGGTGCCGATTCCAAATGGGACTTTTGGTGGTGGTCCCGGAGGTGGACCATACTATGACATCTTTTCATCGCTCAAGGAACGAGATGTCTCCAATAACAAGGATGGGGGTCTTCTCGGGAATTTCTTAAATGGCATCAAAAAAGCAGTTGGAGGCCTGTTCATGGTCATTATCGGTGGAATATTGATAATTCTTATCGCTTGTGCTCTTATATTTTCTATCTACGCTATATTTCTTTACTTAATTTACAAAATTTTCCTCACTTAATACTTAGATGTGAAATTCTCGTACATGGTCTAACCCGCCACCAACACTATATAGGATGGGGGAGCAAAATAAGCTAAATCATGCAACTGGTTGATTCCGGCAAGCGTCGACTCGTGGCAATCGTATTCGGCATCGCATCGGGTGTGGCAGCACTATCAAGCCCAGTCAGTGCACAGAGTGCGGGATCTGATCTCTGTGGAACGCCAATCGAGTCCGCGCTTAACGAATTCGGGCCGATTATCATTAGCGCACTTATCATTATTGGTGCATTTGTGGCGATGATTGCCCATGGAATGTCTGGTCTCCATAAAGACCCTGACACGGTTCGATTTTATCGAAAGTGGCGTAACCGGGCCGGCTTAACTGCCGTGACAACTCCCGTTGTTGGGTATTTCATTGAAGTCGCGCTTGGAATCGTCGGTGTTGGGTTAGCCGGCTGTATCGAGATTGTTCCGTTCCTCTGAATCTGGGATCGCGTCGTGATTAACGTGCCGAGCAAGAGCAATAATCATCGATGAATCATTGCCGAAGTCTCATAGTGGTCGTGGTTATCAGCTTGGTAGCCGGTGGGATGGTAGGCGCTATTGGGCCTGCCACAGCACAGGCGCAATCTGGTAATGGGACCGAAAACGCAACTGAGGGTGGTGCTGATGATACAGCATTTGACGACCCTTCTACGATAGGCAACAATACCTCAGCTAAGGATCCAGCATTAGTTGGGAACAATACATCGATCAACGATTCTTCTTCATTTGTTAACACTAATGTCACCTACAAAGCTCCAGCGAACGTAACCGGAAACGGGAGTGGGAACAACACTTTGAATGCGAGTGCACCTCCTGGAGCAAATAACTCGTCAGCGGGCGCTACATATTCGTGTGGCGGGGATCTCCTTGGGTCTTTGATGTCGGGTGATCTCAATATGACCTGTCGGCTGAAGAAATGGATCTTTGGAACACTGTTTGGCGGTTTTATGGGTTTCATTCAGGGGATTTGGAATACTATCGTTGAGGGAATTTTCCACACGCCAGCTCCAATGGTAGACGGTGACCCTGCCATTTTCGCTGAGCCGACAAATACTCCCTGGAAAACGCTTTGGAATGTTTCTATGTTTACAATGATTCCGGCTGGACTAATCATTTGGGCGTTTATATTCCTATGTTCGTTGGGGATCACATCTCTGCTTCCACTTGGTCCTCAAGGTGAATACAAAAAACGCCAGATGAATAATAAAGCCGTGTTAGCGTTCTTTGGTATTATTGGATCGTGGGGGATTGGGTCAACCTTCCTCTGGTTAACGAAAGGGGCTACTGCGGCAATCATGCCTGCAGGGAGCCAAATTGCATCCGATGGTTCGATGATGCTGGCAAATAATCAGGGAGCTATCATTCTGGTTGCCGTTGCATATCTAACTGGAGGGACTCTTGTGGCGTACTTTGCCCTCCTCATAATATTCAGATTCTTTATGGCAGGCATATTCATGATTGCTCTTCCCGTACTAATACCATTAGTGATGGTTGATGTTGGCCCCCTCGAATACGTCTCTAGTTCGATTGAGCGGTTTGTAGATGTCACGATAATGTTCATAATAATGGTCATCCCTATGGGGCTTGTACTTCAGGGGGGATACGCTATCATCAACGGACTGAATCAAGGCTCGGGTGCGAAGGCTGCAACTGTTAGTACAATTCTTACGACATCTGGTATGAATGGGGTTTTGGTTTTCGTTCTCTGGATACTCACAGGACTTGTTCCATTGTTCATGTATCGCCAGTTAGGACAGGTTAAAGGGATTGCATCGGGTGCGATGGCAGCAGGTCGACGGGCGAGTGATCGTTTGAAGGAACTGAGCTCTGACCCCTCTGATGTTGATAATGGGCCTGATTATGGTCCTGGTTCGATGCGGCCAGACGATATACTCGAAGGCAGTGATATCCAACGTTCGTCAGATACGGGCGAATTCGGCGGAGCTCTCGGTAATGGGAAAGCAGGCACAGAACTCGGGCAATCAGAACCAGCAGGAATGCTTGGACGTGGATCAGGGACACTAGGTGATCCGCGTGACCCGAACGCTTCGTCAACCCCGAATCGACTTGATGAGGGTCACCCCGCGGCGAGTGCACTTGCAGGTGGGGATGGGGGACAGCAGCCGGGCAGTGGTGGTCGCTGGTCGCAGTTCACTGATCGCGTCGGAAACGTTGGTGGTTGGGCAGGTGACGCAAGGAGCAACCTCAATGACCGGATCAACAACGCGCGAGAGATGGGGGACACAGTTCGAGACAATGGAGGAGGTTTCGTTGCAGGAGCTGCCGGAGCAACTGCTGGCTTCTTCGGTGGGGCTTCTGAGGAAAGTTCAGGTAGTGCAGATCAGAATACGACACGATCGGATGTGGGAAGTCGGACCACATCTGCCTCAAATGATACTGCTAGTGAAACTACCAACCAAAACACACGCAGAAATGTTGACAGACAGCCAAATAATAGTGGAGGGAGCTATTGAGCCCGTCTAAGAATTCCGCCGCACCAGTCCCCTGACGACAGCTGAAGATGCTGCTGCACGATTCGACAGACCGATTCATCCGCCGACA
>NZ_AOMF01000185.1 GCF_000336715.1 Halococcus thailandensis JCM 13552 | reverse complement strand
AGACGTCACGGGTGGATCCTTACGCTATACAGAAGTTTCCGCTAGATAAAATCTACGTCATGTGAACTCAGAATTCGCAGAATCTGATTTCCTTGCCGATGTTTCTTGGACAGGCTCTATTATCGGGAGAAAAAAGGCGAGCAAATCTATGTGTCGCAATCGGCTGATGAACTTCCGAGTCACATGGACATTGGTATTCTCAAAAATGATGGATTTGATCAAAAACAAGAAGGAGTTAGGTCAGATATAGCAACAAGCGAATTTTCCAGAATGGAAGACAATTTCGAAGAACAAGATGATGTTTTCGTGGCACGAGATCAAGAATCGGGGCAGCTATATGATTTATCCGAGATTGATACCAACCAACAGCCAACTGGGCGCGATTATGAACGGGAAGAACGTGCAAAGGGGAGCGCTCGCGATGTCAAGAACGCACGCGAGAGGAGCAATGACTGACCGAATCATGATTCGGTTTAATTCGCAGGTGGCAGCAGATACATGAGTCGTAGAAACGACCCTTCACGCCCGGTTCTCGATCAGTTTGGGGAGGATGAAACAATCCCATTCACGAACCGCACACTGGGTGATCTCTGGTTACTAGCGGGTGCCTTCTTCGGCACTATTTTCATTGTTGCCATCCTTCCCGAGAGCTACCAATTGATCGGATGGATCCTCGGTGTGATCGCGCTGATCACCGCCATTGTCCTGATCAAAATCGCGCCGTCGCACCGTCGGCCACACAATTGGATCACAGCCGCAATAAAATTCAAATTCAGCGATAAAACTATGACACCTCACAACCCCGACTCACGCGATCACGAGCCAGAATCGCTTACGAATGTCGATCATTTTGATCCGATCAATGATTTCGTTGAACGTACCGATGGTGGGCTTGTTGGATTGATGAAGGTCCATGCTGGCAACATGGCGCTCGCAAGCGAAGGACAGCTTGAAGACATTGCCGACGAGTTCGCAGTATTGATCAATCAATTGGAATTTGACATTCAGATTTATAGTTCAGGTCGACGTATTGACCCTGATACACTCGTGAAACCATATCGTGCGCGTGCCCAAGGAAGCGATATTCGAGATAACGACCAACTACGCAACCTTGTTAGGACGTATCAAGAGAAACTTCCACAGGTATTTCGCGAGCGCGGTACGAGCGTACGTGAATACTACATCGTTGTCGCAGTAACACCGATGGAAATTCGGCTTCGAGATCGATCCTCCACAAGCCAGATCGCTGATTGGCCCTTCATTGGACATCTCTTCAAATCTTTTGCGATAATCCGCGATGAGATGCCTGAGCATGAAATCAAAGAACAGCAACGACGTGAACTCAACAAACGATTGAAGAGAGTTAGGGGAGGTATCCAACAGCTCTCCGATTGTACCGCTGAGCCAGTTGATGCAAGCGAATATAGCGGCCTGCTTGAGGAATTCTGGACGGGTGAGCGGGTCGATTATGGTGATTCAACTCCGCGTCTCCACAACCTACCAGCCGTTATTCGAGATACTGAGAATGAAGAGGTATCCTCATAATGTTTGAAAAGATCAAAGAAAACCTTCGTGACGTGCTCGGGATCGAGGATGAACACCCCGCTGAGCTTGACGGATCCGATCCAGCGGTCCATGCCCGGCTTATCTCACCAACCCATCTCACACTCGCTTCCAAGAAGATTCGAACCGGAGAGATGTGGGCGCAAACCATCTTCGTCGAAGGATTTCCGGAAGAGACCGATGAGCGGATGCTGGACTCGATCTATTCGACCACAGGGGCGAACGTGGATGTCAGCATTTACGTGAATAATCATGATACGAACAGTTCTATCGATGGTCTCGAAAATGCGATTGACGATGTGAAAGCTGCAATCGTCCAGAAAGAGGATAAGGGCGAATCGAGCGCGCGACGGAGCAAACGTCGGCTTAACAGACACGAATATATCTACGATCAGCTTATCTCTGGGAAAGATGAAATGGTCAGTATTGGACTGTATATTACAGTCCGTGCAGAAAGTAAAGATCGAGTGGGTGATGCTACTGATGATATCATTGACACGCTTCGGAAGCGGCGGCTCACGGTAAAAAAAAACCCGCCTACGAACAACAAGACGGTCTCGTGACCACGAGTCCACTTGCACGCGACATTCTTCGCTATCGCAAGCGGATGACTGGCGGTGCTGCTGGAGCACTGTTCCCTTTCCGATCGAAATCGGTCATCGAACCGGACGGTGTGCTCTGGGGATTTCACGCAATGAATGATAGCCCGCTTGTGGTCGACCGGTATGCACGAAGTGGATACAATCTATTGGTGGCGGGTGATATCGGTGCCGGGAAATCGTTCGATTCGAAGCTGAATCTCCTGCGCCGGCTGTCAAAGGATCGGGACACAGTGTTGATCGTGATTGACCCAATGGGAGAGTTCCACAGCTTGACCGATACGTTCAACGGCAAGCGGATTCCAATCAATGGGTCTAAATCGCTGAATCCGATGGAGATCAAAGAGACTCCCGAACATATCATCCAGAAGATCAACGACCGCGACCATAACCCATTCCGGCAAGCGCGCATCGCAGCAATGGACTTTTTCGATATGTATTTCGCAATGAAGGGTAACGAGGAAAGTGGTCTCGACGCAACCAGACGCGCTGTTCTCGAGCTCGCTGTCGAGATCGCCTATGCGCTCAGGGGGATCACCGCTGATCCACGGACACACAGCAACGAGAGCCCAACTGTGACTGATGTCTTGGATATCCTGAGTGCAATGGGGCTCTATCCACTCCCGTTCGTCATTGCGGCTGAGACCGGGATTGAGTTCGAGGGTGATGAGCTTGAACAGCTCGGCATCCCAGATATTGTCGAATTTGTTCAAGCAACAAGTATCACAGAGCAGATCGGGAACGGAACCAACGAAACCTTCGGAGACGCCGACTCTCCCGTTAGTGCCGATGGCGGAAGCGATTCGATCAAAATGATTGATGGTATCGGGCCAACATACAGCGACCGACTGTCAGAAGAAGACATTTCGACAGTAACCGATCTCGCAACAGCGACTCCAGAAGCTATTGCCGATGTTACGGGAGCTTCTCAATCGGTAGCAGCAGACTGGATACGAGAGGCTGACGAATCTGCTGGGACCGCTACTGCAGATGGTGGTACGCTTGATTTCGAAGCCGCTGATATTGACAGTGGAACAAGCCAAGCAAAACCTGAGATGCCGAACATCAACGCTGAGCAATTCGGCATCACTGACGAAGACATCAATCAGTACAAGCAACATGCGAGTGCGTTGCGGATGGCGATGCAGTCGTTCCGACCGGGTCGCACGTACGATCATCTAGCAAAAGAAACGGACGTCGATATCACTGAGTCGGATGAAAAAGTCATCTACCTTGACCTTGAAGAATCCGAGACAGACGAAGAAACCAGCCTGATGATGAAACTCATGTTCCGGATGATCCATCAGCGTGCGAAGCAATCGTCCAAGAATGTGATCTTCGCGGTTGACGAAGCCCACATGCTGATCGAGGACTCTGAAAGTCTCGAATGGCTTGAGCGCGCGACGCGCCACAGCCGGCACCACAATCTATCGATTCAGCTCATGACCCAATCTCTCGAAGATATGCTGGGCCATGAGGATGCGAAAGTAATCGCCGACAACACCCAGATTCAGGTCCTCCATCGGATCGACAAAGGGATCACTGACCAGCAGCAGAAGTATCTTGAATTGAACGACTCTGAGAAGAATTTCGTCGAAACAGCGACGATGGGGGAATCAGAACTAGGATATTCCACAGCCTTGCTTTGCGTCGAAAACGTTGGAAAGTTCCCGATGCGGGTCGAAGCTCTAGAAGAAGAAATTCCTCTCATCGATCCCGACGATGACGAGGAGGAAGCCGTATAGACAAGACGGTATTTTTCTCATGTTTAGATCACGCAAACGAGGTGAGAACGGAAACATTGATCCTGATGATATCGAGGGGAATCGGCTTGAAATCATCAGTTCTCGGGATAATCATATATGCCAGATATGTGGTCGCATTGCACACCGGAAAGATAATGTGCAACTGTGGGATCTTCTCGCCAGTGGAAGAGAAAAAACACTCAACAATATGGTGCCGGCGTGTGACAAATGTTTCTTTACTAAGGAAATGGAGGGGGTACGACAAGAGCTACGAGAAATATCGAAATGGAATCATATCGAACGAGGATTTTCAGTAGCATATACAATGTTTGTACTTCGTGATCTCAAACAGAAGACGCGGATCTTTGCTCATACAGGACGTTTCATCTTCCTGCGTCGATGTCTTGTTTTTCTTGTTGGATGTTTGTTAACGATCTTCTCGCTCGGTCTCCTTGCGGGAATTGTCGGCGGATTATTCATTTCACCTCAGACTGGAATTAGTTGGTTACTCGGTACATTTGATCTTGCGTATGGCACGGGCCAAGTAATCACTGAGACACAGTGGCTGATCGTCTTGGGTGTAGGAATTGGATATATCGCCCACACGATCGAACGTGAATGGTATCATTTCACTGTTCGGATCCCCCACGCGAAATTCTACGGTGAAGAGGTAGATGAATTTTCTTTGGAATATGGATTGTCTCGGCCTACTTGGCAGTATCTCGGTCTATGCAGCGTTGTGGCATTGGTTGGCGGTTTTGACTGGATTCTTATTTCGATGGGTGTTCTCGACAATCTGTTCGGGGCGGGGGTTTTCTGGATTTTCGGAACAGTTGGCAGTGCGTACCTCGTTCGTCCTGCTCTCCGCCAAGATATAACCGAATACGGACTTCGATTACGGGCTGGTCCTTGGATCGCTGTCCTTCAATATGGAGCTTTCCTCGGAGGAGTTGGGCTTCTCACGTCCTCTGGGATGAGTGGATTGGTTGCCGATATGCCTGCTGACCTCCAACTGCTACTCGGGTTCGGAGGGACACTCCTTCCACCGGTCGGAGACTATGTTGCTGTTCTTCTTTCAGGTGCGACTGGACTCGCATACGTTGGACGCCGATATCTTGAACTCCACTCCCGGCAGGTATCGCAAGTCATGCATGGACTCTGGCGACCACGAGCAGTCCTCGAAACCGCCTACAACGAGAGCGGGTCTGGGATACTGTCGGCTGTCAAAGCGATACCATCTATTCTCAATCAGCCGTGGGGTTCACATTCTAATCCCTATCTCGGTCATGAAATTGAGTCGATTGAGGAAGGAGAGGATGAACAGGAGACAGATATTGGCCTCGATGACGTGCGCACGGTTTTCGACAATCACGACGGGGTACTGTCGACATCTGAAGTGGCCGAGATACTCGGAGTTTCACGTCACGCAGCAGCTGATCGGTTGGAGGAATTGAAAGAGCGTGGTGAGCTCTCCATACCAGATGATGACAGAGATGGACAGGATCAAAACCACGATGTAGGGCCTCAGTCAGAGTCCCACGGCCATACCGGAATCACAGATAGTGGGCGTTCCAGCACTCGCTCTAACCAGCCTCACGATCGGGTCTGGCCGTCAGAAGGAACTTCAGCAGGTGATGGACAATCTCCCCAAACCGATAATGGGACGGGTGAGCCCCGTGACTGCGGAAGAGATAGCGATACGGTAGACGGTTCAGATACAGATGGGACACGTTCGCAGTACGCTCAGAACAAGGAACTCGCCTTTGATCGCGATGACCGAATCTGTCAGCTCTGCGGTGCCGTTGGCTATCCAAAGACCCATCTCGGTCTCGTTGCGGTCCCCGCGAGTGACGGCAGCAGTGCTGGCGATGCCAGCAATGAGGACGAATACGGAGTTGAGAACCTCGTCACCATCTGTAATACGTGTGCTCAAAACCACGACCCCGAAGAGCTTCAGCGGCAAGCTACACAGCTGAAAGAATGGACCAACGTCGACGATTTCACTGGGGGTGCAGCAGACACCGACGACAACTATATTATTGATGGCGAGGACAGTGAATCATAACGGTACGATGTTAGACAACGCATTATCCAGCAGTAGAATTGGCGTCAAGCGACATGAGTTCCTGCAATTTGACGAGCGTGGGAGTCGCGCTGGAACGCGAGATACATAGAGTCATGAACCGCGAATATATTCGCATCACCCCGAGCTCCGAGTCGTACTCACCACGTAATGTTCCGGATCTGCTGGCCACACTTCACAAGCTCTGGTCGGATGATTCCGAGTCTTCTGTCAAAGACTTCTTCGGGGCATTCGTCCCATTCCACAGTACTGACCCTGTCTCTTATACACATCTCTGA
>NZ_AOMF01000184.1 GCF_000336715.1 Halococcus thailandensis JCM 13552 | reverse complement strand
ATGTGTATAAGAGACAGGCTCTACTGGGACCCAAGTGAGACGGGAAGTGCCGGCAGCACCGTTGTCGAGGCGAAACGAGAGGCCGTCGAGGCTTCTGAGGACGGCGATGCGATAGTTGTCTCAGATCAGTCTACCAATCGAGACGGGGAAACAGCTGTAGACAGTGATTCAGACGCTGCTGCCGATAATATCGACCAACCCACAAGCGCTGATGGTGGCACGGCACAGGCTTCACCGGCAGCAGGATCGTCGCGAGTCATCAAGCACGAGACGGGCGTCATGACGCTCGATCCGCCCGATGCGATCCCTCGCCACGATTCACTGAGCGAGCTTGAGCGGCCCACCCTCACCCAGCGAGGGACCGTACTCGCTCGGCCCCAGGTCGATGACGAATCAGTGACCCCGTTCGGTGTGAGCTGGGACGCGCATACGCCCAAGCGAAAGAAGGACTGGATGACCTCTACGACAACCTTGTCCGACTGGACCTCCCAACGTCGGAGCAACGAGGAAAATAGCCAGGAAACAAACGAACACGAGCAAACTACAGCTCCAAACGGCGAGGTGATCGATTATCTCGTCGACGCTGAAGATCCGACTGCAGCACAGTTCGTTTTCAAGCCGAAACCGGACTGGGAGAACGAGCGCGTCGATCGCCAGATCGCACTCGAAGATCGAAAGGACACACTCGGACAGCGGGCTGCTCATCTGATTACTGGCGTATTCACGGGACTAACTGATACGGGTGCGCCACCAAAGGGTGTCAAACAACAGCGGCGGCGGCGACATCGACGAGCAGGGCATCGGAACCCTAACCAGTCTGTTCCGGGTGCACGTCGATCTTCGGGTCCGAAAGAAAATACCAGAGAATACCGGCGGCTAGAGCAAGTCAAAACCGTCACGTCAGGTAAATCGTACACCGCCAACCTCCGCACAGTCGGCGTCCACGTCGAGGGTGCAGCAGGTGATGCGGACTCACCTTTCGAGACTGAAGCTAGGAGCGAAGGCGAAGCCAGCCTTGAAGCCACACTGGACGGACTCTGCTCGGCGCTCGACATCCTTGACGGAGAGTTCTACAAGATACAGGGATCTCGAATCGAGAGTGGAAAGGCGGCCAAGAAAGCCCTCAATCGATTCACCAACCGAGAGATCACGACCGGCCGAGGGAACACCCGGTCTGACTTCGTGTTCACTCCCAACGAGTTGTCAAGTCTCTTCGTCGTTCCGTCCTCCGAAAGTCTGTCGGAGAAGGCCACGCGAGCGGTCCAAGCCGAACAGCAGAGCCGGTCGCCTGTCGCAGGGCCGCGGCCAGAACTCCGGCCTCACTACAAAGACGGGATGGCAGTGGGTGATCTGCCGGATACGACCGGGTATACGCAGCCGGAAACGATGCATCTTCCAGCGACGTTGATGCGGACTCACTGGGCGCGATTCGCCGCAACCGGCTCGGGGAAGTCAACGGGGCTTTCGACAGATGCACTCTCGACAGCAGAGAGCACTAATGGCCCAGAGATCGTGATCGAGCCGAAAGACGGTGACGTGATCCAGAACTTCATGCGGGCGTACGCGGCCAAGCATGGGTTCGACGCCCTCGAAGAGGATGTGCTGTACTTCCCGGTGCCGGAGGTCCTCCCCGGTGTGTCGGTGTTCGACGCCCGGCAATCGCTTTCGGAGGGAGCGCGCCGCACGGACGTCATCCAGGACTTATCCGAACGTTACGTCGAGATCATCAAACTCCGGATGGGGACGGATGCATTCAACGACGCGAAAAACGCCGAGACAGTCATCAATTACCTGATTGATGCACTGCTCGATGAAGAGTACGGTCGGGAAAACGGTCGATACCGCCAATCGGAAGATTACTTCTCGCATGGGCAGCTCCAGCATGTGATCGACCGGGTACTGGAAGCAATCAAAGCCGAGGAAACGACCGCACTCCCGAAGTCGTCAACCGACCAGACCACACGGTCACTACGTCGGTATCTGATGGATGATCCTTCGACCGCGAAAAACATCCTTCGGGGTGTGGCAACGCGAGCAGACACGATCTCGCGCGATCCGCATATCCGAGAATTGTTCAACAACACGACGTCAAATTTCGACTTCCGAGAACTCCTCGAAACGGATAAGATCGTGTTGTTCGACCTGAGCGGGTTGCGAAAGAATCCGTCAAAGAGCATGGCGGCAGTCCTGCTGACGATGCTCTACGACGCACTGGACGATCGCAACGAGTGGTTGAACAACCAGCCCGACGACTACGTCGTGAACCTGTTCGTCGACGAGGCGCATACGGTGACGGTCGCCGAGACGATGAACACGTTGCTCGAACAGGGGCGTGGCTATCGGATCGGCGTCGGGCTGTACGCGCAGTATGCCGAACAGATGCGTCACGAAGGTGGCGAGCAGGTTTATCAGAACACACTCAACAATATCCATACCCGAATCGTGGGGAACATCCCGGTTGACGATGATCTCGCAGAAGCCCTCGCAACCGAAGAGATGGATCCCGTAGCAGTGAAGAATCGTCTCCGATCGATGCCGCCCGGAGAGTGGTTCGTGCGGTTCCCGAGCCCAGAGTTCTTCGAGTCCCCGCCACGGCCGTTCACCGTGCAATCGCGTCCGATCCCACAGGGTCACGCCGAAGGCGATTCCCCACTGAGTCAAGAAGACGAAGAGCGGTTCCAAGAGACAGTCGACCGGATAGCAGCTCATACAGATGCGGAATTCGGTGCTGAAGAAACGCCGGTATCGATTCTCACCGAGGCTCCGCTGGGTGTGATTGACCTGTTGGATCTGGGTTCGCGAGACATAGACCGAGTGCTGGCGTCGTTAGTGCAGTCAGCGCAGATGACGACCAGTCGAGAGACGCCCAACAAGGCCGTTGATGTCGATGGACTCCTCGATGAACTCAGTGATTGTTACGAAATGGCCGAGGGCTGTTCGGCTGACAGCATGCCCGCTCGCGACGAGCTGGTAGCAATCATGGAGCGGTCGCGATTCCTGGAACTCGATTCCGTCGAAGCCGGAGTCGGCACCGATTCCACCGATGCAAACAGGAGTGATAGCGACCTGCAGGTGCGGCTGGCCGAAACCAGCGCCAGTGCAGACACAGAGATGGACGACACCGGAGAATCGTCGGTGAGTGAAGGACCCAACGAGGAGCCAACCAATGAGGAGGCAAGTGGAGATGAGGGTACGGCTCCAGACGAGGGCGTTGACGAAGGCGTCGACGAGGACGAAGACGAGGGTGAGAGTGCAGATAAGAGTGAGGCTGGGAGCGAGAACGAGGATAAGAGCGTCGAGACAGTCATCGAGGCAGAAGCAGAGTCCAAACCAGCTGTCGGAACCAACCGAACGAGCGGTGGGGAGGGGCACAGTACGGCGTTGAAGCGAATCGACGCCGCGCTCCACTCCAACGGCTGGACGATGAAGACAGTCGAGCAGGACAGCCTCGATCTCCCGGACGCGCGCGCCTACCACCCGGATATGGCGCAGGTCGCCCATGTCGAAGCCGAGCATACGACGCCCGAAGTGCCGATGAAGGTGATCCAGAACTACCTGAAGGCCGCCGAGAAAAACGCGCTGTGTCTCGCAGTCGTCGAAGAGAAGCCAGATGATCCGCTCCACTGGGCACACCGAGTAGAGAACATTCTCTCGGATCCGGTCAAGAAACACGGCGATAATGGAACTGTTGAGCTCTACACGAACAGCGACGAGGAATTCGAGTTCCCCGGTGGCGGCCATATCGACGGGACTGTGAGAGCAGTCCGACGAGTGACCAACAAAGACGACTCACGCCGGTCGGTGTGGACGCGCGAATCTATCGAAGACGGCGACGACGAGTACGTGCTCCGGACGAGTGATGGGGAGGAAGTAGCCCGAATCAACACGAGCGAGATCGCGGAGCCACGGAAGGCCAGCTTCCCCGCTGTTTATCGGTATCGGCGTGATTCAGAGTCGGGAACATACATCGTCTACGAGGGTGCAGCAGAGCACACCTACGACTCGAAAGACGCTTTCACCGAGGAGTGGGTGACTGTCAAGCAGCCGTTCGTCCCAGCGATCGATCTCGACGAAACACCCACCCCGAGCGAGGACTATGCAATCGTGGTTCTGCCCGCCGAGGAAGGAGACGATCCCTACGTGTTTGAGGACGGATCGACCGCTCCACTGGCAGCACTCGCATCGGACGATATTGTATCAGAAGCACACACCAAAGCTGTGGATGACGAAGCATCAGATGATGCATCCTCACAAGGAAGCTCATCCTCTTCGCCGGAGTCACTCACGTGGGAAGAGTCGAAAGAGCGGTTTATCGAGGAATGTCTTTTCACCGCTGATGATCTCGAATCCAATCCCGAGTTAGAGGAAGCAGCCATCATCAGCAATGATGATCTTGTCCTGCCAAAAGGTGATGCAGTTGATGCGTTCAACATGTGGCAAGAAGAACACCTCAGTGAAGATCAGCTTCCCGATAAACCCAAGAACACATCGAGATTCACCCGAGATATCCTCACTCCTTATGCTAACCATCACGACATCGAAGTCGAAACTGCTCGCCGAACTCTTGACGGAAACCGCCTTACTTGCTACAAAAAATTCGGCTTGACGGAGAGCGGTAAGAAGAGACTATAATAACATATCTGGTAATCCTCATCCAGATACTAGATTATCCGTAAATCGCCATACAGCGAACCGGTGTCAAGGGACCTGACCAGGAACCATCGCGACTGGATATTTATCCTGTCTATTCTATCTTCAAAACCACCATACGGCGAGGTGATGACAGGGGAGCTGACAGGGGAGAATCGGCAATTTCTACCCACATGATTTGCTGACAAGGGAGAAACGCAATACGGCGGAGGGGTGTCAAGGGAGCCGGTCGAAAACCAACCGATATAGAGGGGGGCAAATCGTATTGGACATGGGTGGACGGGAGTTGAGGATGGATACTCTGACTATCACAGATTTGGTATTGAATCTAGGGAGGGTGGCAGCCGCCCGAAACAATGGGTGACCAGGAGTAGTTCCAGAGACTGACTGAGCCTGAGATCAGCGCGAGTAATTCAACCAATTCACTGACCGCGAGAGCATCATCGACAGCCCACAAACCACGACGAAAATAGCTCTGTCTCACTTCAATATACCCAGCTCGTGATACAACACAGATCTAAGAATATCGCAGCAATCAGCCCCATGGTTTGGTTGAGTGTACCCCCGGAATCGATCGTTGAGAACGGCCACGATTTTGTCGCTCCCGAGGGGGTGAAAGGGAGTCATCGCAAATGCGCCAACTACCAGTCACCCGCGAAACTGAATCGACGACAACCATCAGAGACCAATCCGATGTGGTCGGTCTCGCCGAAATTATCGACCTTGACAAACTCGCTCGATTGACGGCTATCGTGTTCGGTGTCTTGCTCACTGTCTACATTATCACCCTGTGCTTAGCAATCGTGATCGAGTGGCCACTTGTCTCGACTGGGCTGTCCGTGAGCAGTATTCTTTCCGGGGTGACGTTCGGATTCGGGATGGTCATCGAGATCGTTCGCTAACATCTATTTGCTATTCCAGGAGCGAGCTCTGTTCCAGGTGGGGTGGGGGGATCGTGGTGGTCGGGAAGTGTGGCATGTAGAGGTGAGGTGAAGAAGAGAGTCGCCAGATCATCGTAGACTATTGACCCGCTCAAGATTTGTCCACTCCTGGACGCGGTCGTGGGCTCGATTTTTCACCCCCGAAAGAGTGAGGGGATTCCAAGGAATGGCACGAACGCAGTGGCAGCGGCGACGGGCGGTTGCATCGACAGTTCACCAGCTTCGAACGATCGTCTGGATAGTGTTGTTCACCTTCGTTGGTCTAGACTTCATTCTCGGTGGTGTCTTTCCGGTTTGGATGGTTCTCAACGCCAGTCTCTTCACCATTCTCGAAGGGTGCATCCGTGTCTTCTCTCACGTCCAGAGTCGCCTGCTACGCTGAATTTTTCACAGAGACGATTCTCTTCCCGCACCGCACAGCACAGAACGCATTCACACGCGTTTCTCGCGCGCGTTTGACGGGACCGGACAGCATCCGCGACCGCGACCGCAGCGGAGGTGGATCTGGCCATCGCGGCTGTCACAATTGGCCGACCGCTATACGCAGGGCAATTTATTACCCCTGAAGGAGTGAGGTGTTCGAGAGATGAGCATCAGTTCCGATGGCGGCAACGCACAGACTCGTGATTGTCCGGACTGCGGCGAGGAGATGGAATACGACGCCATCCGCGAGCACGGAAGTGAGTTCGCAACGACGCTGTATCAGGGATGGTGGTGTTCGAACTGTCGCAAGGGCATGGTCGACTGTGGTGAATGTGACAGCCTGCACCATCCAGATTACGAGTGTCTGCCCAAGCAGGAAGCGCGATTCGAGGCTGCCCGGGACGATCTCGGTGGCAAAGCGAAGATCCCTCGGTATGGTGAAGTCTCGCTTGAGGAATGCGAAACGGTTGGAGATGGAGACCCCGTCTACATCGTCGAGGATCGATGTCCACATAGTGAGTGCGACGGCGATCTCATCTTCAAGTTGGTTCGCAACGAGGACTTCGCCAAGCGGTATCCCCATGTTATCGAATTCGAGTACGAAGTCGCCTTCGAGCACTGCTCGCGACTCGACGAGGGTTGTACGTATCGACGGCCCTGACAGCACTGGCGCTTTCTGTTTGCTCTCTGGATAGCACGTTTTCTTCGCTTGTGTTCTCTCCTTGGCGTTCTCTTCGGACCGCGTCGGGGTGAGACTCCCGTCGGTCGTCCCACCCCTGCTACGGGTTAGTCACTTCGGAGGCGGAAGCCTGGTCTGAGATCCTGGAGGATTTGTTCTTCCCAGAGGGGGTGAGGGTTTCGAGTGATGGAGCGACACCACGACGAGGTCGTCGTAGGACAGTGGTGGCGTTCGGAGGTTGGTGTCGGCGAGATAGACTGAGACGAGATGAGTCGGTGAAGCCCTCGGAGTAATCAATGAGTTCTGGGACTCACAACGGGAGACTGGTAGCGGCAGTACAGTCAGACAACAACGAAGGGTTCGAACGGATCGCATCGACTATCGGCGCGGTGGTTGCGTATGCACCGTTCGGGTGGTGGCTCAGTACTACCTATCCCAGCTTCGCACTTCTCGGTGGAGTGCTGGCAGTCGTGGTTGGGAGTGGACCGGATCTGCTGACCAGGATCGGAATCCCGAAGCGATGGACGCATTCGCTGGGTGGATCGTTCGCCATCGGTGGACTGCTGGCCGCCGGTGGGTGGTGGTTCGCCGGAAACATCTACATCTACGCTGGACATCAGCTTGTGACGTCACTCGCTGCAGCGGAGTACGGCTTCGTGATCGGGCTGGTGAGTGCGTTCGGGCATATACTCGGCAGTGAGATGACTGGCTCGGAGGTTCAACCGTTGTGGCCATTCATCAACCAGGAGGGCTCAGTCAACGTTCGTTCGTTGGTAGATCTCCGGGAGAACGAGGGTGTCAACTTCGTGGGGTCGCTTAGCGTTGTTGCTATCGGTTCGTCGATCGCGACTGTGATGATCTTCCCTCTGTAGGGCCGGCGTTATCGAGCTCTCATTTTTTGGTATTGTGACCGTATGCGCGCTACGTACGGTTTGCTGTGTGTGTTTGCTCGTACCCTACCGGTGGTGTGGATGTCTCATCTGGATGGGGGAGCGACGGAGCACGATCTGGAGCTGTGAGAACAGCGACAACGACTACGACCACGACGGCTACGACTATGAAAGCCCCCGGAGCGCTCGAGTCCCGCGGCTCGCTGCGCTCCTCGCTTCGCTCCGGTGCTTGTGTCGCCGGGGTTCCCCGAGCGCTCCGGCCCCTTTCAGTCCCACCTACTGCAGACCGCTACAGCGACAGCGACAGCGACAGCGACCGCTACACTACTGCTACCACTACCGTTACCGCGACCGCTAAAAGACCGCGTGCGCGTTCCTCACGCACGGACTGGGACGACCCGCACCGCACATCGGCGTTTCCTCGTGCCGCGCGGACGCTCGCTATCGCTCGCTCTCGCAGGGACAGCGCGCACGCGTGCCGCGCGCACGGAATACCGCGCCGGCCCATCCGGGCCGTGGCGAGCCGCGGGGCGCGAGTCAAGCTCAGCCTCACCGCCCGTCTTCCAGCGCCGAGGGCGGCGCTGTCAGCCGGTCGGTTTCGCTGAGCTACACCGATCCGCCACCCCACCCAATCCTCCAGTCTTCTTCTCGGCGCGCGCCCCGATCCTCACCCCGTGGTAGGGGTTCGGATCGGCCCGTCACCACTCGCTCGCTCCACACCGCGCTCGCTCGGGTTCGGGGTTCCGTTGCGCCGTTCACGGACCTGTGCGCCGCCTTGACCTCCCTGCGGTCGGCGGCGGCGGTGCTCGGTCTGTTCACGCCGGACGGGTGCGACGCGCTGTCGAAGACGACCGACCCCGCTCTCTCCGCACTACCCGAGCGGGGAGTCGGTCGCCCCTTCGGGGTTTCCCACGGCGCTGTCGCGCCGAGCTAGATTACTCTGACGCCACCTAAAGGTCCCGGTAGTGCTCGTTGCGACGCGCTTTCGCCCTTTCGCGTTCCAGCCTCCCCGCCCAGCGCGCGCTTGCCGAGCCAGCCCCACGACCCCACTCGCTTCGCTCGGGGGTATATCGGGGCGGCTCGCCTGCCCGCGCCATCGGCTGGACACGGTGACGGACACGACGGACTTGTGCAGACGCGGGGCCGAAACCGGGTTCGAACAACCACACCGCTCCGCGCTCACCCGGAACCGGCACCCGCCCGCGCTTCGAACAACCGCACCGGCCGCACTCGCGCGGCGGAACCATTAGGTGGCGACGCTTTGGGGCCGCCACTTGCCGGCAGCCCGCGACCCCACTCGCTTCGCTATCGCTCCGCTCGGGGGTATATCGGACTGCCGCTGTGTGGCGGCCCGTCGCTTCAGAGCATAGAGTGAGGTGTCGGTAGGCGGGATGGGCCGCAGGCGGTTGCGACAGTAGCTGACCCGCCGCAGTGGTGGTTGACTGGTGGTTCGAACGGTTGATTTGTTACGCCCTGACGGGGCGAAGGGCGTATAGATGTGTCTCGTCGGTGAGACGGCGAGACGCGGTTGGTGAGACAACCACGCCCCAAGTCGAAGATGACAATGAGTTCTAAAAACTCCAGTGGTAAGACGGTTTCGGTCGCACAGGATGAAATCGAAAACGGTGTGGACGCGGAAGCGGGCGCGGAGCGGTGTGCGACACGGTTCAGAGAGCGGGGGAATGAAGGGACGAGTGGGCACGTGACGATCGAAGACACGTTCACTGCGCCAACGAGCGTGACCCAGCGCGAGGGTGAAAGCGGCGTTGGTCGAGATAACATCGCTCTCGACGTGCGCGAGGACGATGAGGGTGGCGTCACCAATTCCATCGCAGGACAGTTGGGGAACGCGGATGAGCTGATGTCGAAAGTCGGTACGAGCGATGGTCAGGCGATCGTTTCGGACAAGCAGCGCGAGTTGGATGCCGAAACCGAGCAAGGTGAAAATGTCGTCTACATGGGTGACTTCGATTTCGCCGAAACTGGCGATGATCCCTACGATTGGACGTGTGCCATCGACGAGGAGAATCGCACTCTCGAACAGGAGGAGCGTGCAGCTGGCGTCGAAGCCGAGTTCGATAGATTCCATGAACAGGCCCATGCCGCGCACGAGCGTGGTGAGGAGCCAGGACGAGCCAACGCAGCGGCGAATCGGCGGCTGGCTCGGTCGTGGGTTCCTGACCCTCGTGGAACGACCGTCGAGGAGGTCCAAGAAGAGATGGAGCCCCGTGTGGACCCAGAAGCGTTCGTGAAAGAGCAGGTTCCAGAAGCGCTCATCGAGGAAGTGCGCGAAGAGGCGCGGCGTCTCAGTGAGAAATATGAGTTGAGCGGTCCGGAGTGGACCGTTGCGAAGCACATCGTCGAACGAGTCGGTGATGGGACGGACTTCGACATGGCTGTCTTCGCCGAACGTGAAGCTATCAAGAACAGGTGGCCGATGGAGGGTCAGGTCACGGAGTGGAACGAATACGGGAAAAATCGGCGTGTTGTGTCGGGGCAACGCCAGTTCATCGAGGACATCAACCCAATGCAGGATGTGACGACCATCGAAGGTGAAGTCGTCACTCTGTGGGACCCGAAGGACCCGGCAGGTCAGCAGCAGGTTGGACTCGTCGATGACGGGACTGGTGAGTGCAAGGTGACTGTGTGGCAGAGTTCCTACAAGGACACGATTCTCCACGAAGGTGATACGGTGCGAATCATCGATGGTGAACCTGACCAGTACAACGGGCGACCGACGGTCGCCGTTTCAGGTCGGACGAAGATGTGCGTGCTCTCGCACGGTGATGGTCCGGCTCCTCGTGGAACACAGTGGTACGATTCGCCGAAATTCGATGTGCCGATGATGACAGAAATCCACCGTCGTCGCACGTATCGTCATCGGAACCCCGAACGTGGACTCTCGGCGAATCCGAACAAGGAGTACGCAAAAGGAGGTCAGACCATCGGAGTTGAGGACACGATCGACTCAAAATAACTCTCAGAGTTTTTCTCTTCTTTTTTTTAATCGCGGCAACCACCCGCGCGCCGAAGGCGCGCGTCCTCCCCAGCCTCCTCCCTGCGGGGCGCACGTTGTGCGCCTCCTCGGTCGTCCCTCGCGCGCGGACTGCGCCAAGGCGCAGTCAACGCACGCGCCGCCGCTACGGCTGCTACTCGCTGAAATACAATAGAAGCTAAGCGCACAATCTTCCGGGTGGATTGTCCCCGCTATTGTATGGCTCGCCACGCTCGCCACATGCCGCCCTGCCGCGGCGCTTGGCACCGACCATTCCGGGCATGCGCTGGCTCGCGTTGCGAGCCACCGGTCCGGGCATATGGTTTGCTGCCCGCATTAAGCGCGTTTTCGGTTGCGCCCCTCGCGGGCTTTCGCGTTCCAGGGCTTTGTGCCAGCCGCGATTGCCTGCGGAACACCACGACCCACCCACAAGGGGTGGGTATATCGGTGGCCCGCAGTCTTCCCGACCGACAGTCGCCCTGGACACGGACCCGCAGTCCGGGCCGGACACGAGAAACGGCTTAAAGCGGTCGCTTGCTCTGGGCGGGTTGGCGCGCGTGGCTGGTTGTCGGGGATGGTGTTGCCCGCTCGCGCCGCGCGCTACGCAGTGCCCGCGGCGCGGAGGCGGGCGTGGAGTAAGTGACTATGGTTTCCAAACTATCGGCCACTCAAGGTGGCTGTTGGTTCTGTGGTACAGACGCGAAATCATCATGGGAATTCTCCTGGAGCTTCGATACTCATTATCATTCTTGGTGTGCATGGGCTGTTGTCGGCGATATCGACAAGGACCCAGTTCTGGAATACGAATCTCGGTCGCTCTGACTCTCGGATTTCAGTTTATTTTCCGGCCACCCGCGCGCCGTAGGCGCGCATTCAGCGCGCGCCACCGCTACCGCCACAGCTCCAGCGACCGCAACCGGACTCATACTCTGTCAACAGGTACAGGATAACGATGAATTTCTGGTCTGGGTATCTCTGTGGTTGGAAGACCGATTGAGTGTCGCCCCTTTTGTCACCCCCAGAGGGGGTGAGGGCAGTAGCAAGAAGAGTGCCGTCGTGAGGAAAGCGACGGACAGCAACGCTTCTCGCCTGTTCAACAGCAGGTGAGGGCAGCTAAGCCCTCAAGATCAGAACCATGAGCTCTAGCACTCAGAGCGGTAAGGCGGTTTCGGTCGCACAGAATGCCGAACTCAACGAGTGGATGCGACAATCGGCTCCTGATCACGAACCAGTGATCGATCTCGAAGAAGATATCGTCGGTAGCAAGAACCATCTCCTCGGCTAGGCCGGTAGGTTTCTTTCTTTTTGGCAAGGAGACACATGGTCGATCAGTGTGTCTTCTCCACGACAGCAACAGCGGCCGCAACCGCGACCGCGACCACAACCGCGACCGCCTCAGCAGTTTTGTTTCCACCGGAGGGGTGCAGGGTCGAAGAGCAGTTCGCAGGTCAAATCGGCCCATCAGAAGCGAACGAGGTAGTTCCAATAATGTCCGTACAATCCACCAGTGGTTCGATCGTCGAACAGTTCCAGACTAACGCCGATATCGAGGTCGATCCCGAGGACGTCCACGAGCGTGTCACGACGCTCATCGATGAGTATCAGGTTCCCGAGGGCGAAGCACGTCGGAGCGTCGTGAGTCACCTGCTCGATGAGCACGAAATCGATCGCGATGCGTTCTACGCCCAGTCGGGATCGGACGGTAACGATCTCGTCGGATGTGGTGACATCGAGGCTCCCGAGCAGTGGGTTGATCTGGAGGCCGAGGTCATCCAGCTGTGGGAGCCCAAGAGTGATTCCATTGCTCAGGTCGGGCTGCTGGCCGACGACACCGGCCGAATCAAGTTCGTCTCGTGGGCGGCCTCGAATCTTCCCGAGCTTGAAGAGGGTGAAGCGTACGCGCTCTCGAACGTCGTCTCGGATAAATACGACGGGAAGTTCTCGGTCAAGCTGAACAAGACGACCAACATCGAGCGCCTTGATGAGGAGATCGACACCGCCGACGGATCGGAGTCGTTCACCAGTGAAGGTGCGTTGGTGAAGATCAAGCCCGGAAGCGGGCTGATCAAGCGCTGTCCCGAAGAGGACTGCTCGCGTGTCCTCAACGATGGGCGGTGCTCGGAGCACGGGCAGGTCGAAGGCGAATTCGACATGCGGATCAAGGCCGCCCTTGACAACGGTCAGGAGGTCGAGTCGGTGATCTTCGATGCCGAAGCCACCGAGGCCGTCACGGGATGGTCGCTGGACGAAGCAACCAGTGCAGCGATGGACGCGCTCGATACCACGATCGTCGCCGAAGAATTCCGATCCCAGCTCGTGGGGCGGTACTTCGAGATCGAAGGGCCGGAGGTCGGGGAGTACCATCTCGTGGATGAAGTCGAAGAGAGCAGTCCGGATGTTGCGTGCGAGGCAGACGCAGCGCGACTGCTCGACGAGCACTTCGACGCGGAGATGGACTGAACCGAGTTCTAAGCAGGCTATCGTTCGCGATCAGTGGACGCGTTCCGACCGCGCCGTGACGGCGACGGTCCGCAATTTTTCATCCCCGTAGGGGTGAGGGGCGAGAGCAACGTGGAATTGCCACGTAGCAGTGTGCCCCAATCGAGGTTCGATCAATCATGAGTTCAAGTGCCAACAGCGGTAGCGACGGTCGTAGCAATCGCCAGCCAGCCAAGCGTGCGTTCGCGGCGGAGTTCGAGGATGCATCGGAGACTTTCCAGGACGGTGATGACGAGCGGTCGCCGAAGTTCACGGTGCTCCCCACTGGAGCGAATGCGAACCGGGTGTTCGTGGTTGGGACGCTGACCGAGACCAAAGATGTCGCCAAGGGCAGTGATAGTGAGTATTGGCAGGCACGTGTAGTCGATCGGACGGGGACGTTCTTCGTCTACGCAGGGCAGTATCAGTCCGAAGCGATGGCAGTCTTGCGGAGCATGGAGGCTCCCGAGTACGTGGCAGTCGTGGGGAAGCCACGGAGCTACGAAACGGATGATGGCGATATGCGCGTGTCGCTGACGCCCGAGTCGGTCACTAGCGTGGATCAGGCGACGCGCGACCGGTGGGTAGTCGAAACTGCCGACCAGACGCTCGATCGGATCGAAGCCATGGAAACCGGCGAGGGTGAGGCTGGAGAGCAGGCTCGGGATGCCTACCCCGAGGCGAACATGAGCGAGTACAGCCAGGAGGTCAAGGTCGCGCTCGCACAGGTCGCCAGAGACGAGAGCAAGGGCGAGGGAGAGGGCGAATAAGAACACAAGTAGAGCCTGTCCAAGAAACATCGGCAAGGAAATCAGATTCTACGGATTCTGAGTTCACATGACGTAGATTTTATCTAGCGGAAACTCCTGTNGAGCCTGTCCAAGAAACATCGGCAAGGAAATCAGATTCTACGGATTCTGAGTTCACATGACGTAGATTTTATCTAGCGGAAACTCCTGTATAGCGTAAGGATCCACACGTGACGTCTAACTTTATCCGATACGACCAAGATCAGCAACACCTCCTGCCGAAGAACGTCGCGGAGTGGGTCGAAGACGATAGCCTCGAACGCTACGTTTCCGACGTTATCGATCATCTCGACAACGAGGGCCGGCTCGATCCCTTCTATCCAGAAGATCGGGCGGACGGCCGTGGCCGGCCGCCCTTCCATCCCGTCATGATGCTCAAGATTCTCGTCTTCGGGTACTGTATCGGGGTCCG
>NZ_AOMF01000183.1 GCF_000336715.1 Halococcus thailandensis JCM 13552 | reverse complement strand
TGGTTGAGATGGGTGAAGTCGCCTTGGACGGCCGGCGCGTCCAAGGCGACGCTGCCCTCGATCAAAATCGAACTCGTGAGCAGATCACCAACGAAATCCACGACATCCTCGACGAGGCCGCCGAGATCGACGAAGCCGAGGATGACGAATACGGTCCAGAACAGCGCGGAGACGAGCTCCCGGAGGAACTCCGGGAGCAAGAGGACCGACTGAACCGATTGCGGGAAGCCAAAGACCGACTCGACGCCAAGGAACAGNGGAGACGAGCTCCCGGAGGAACTCCGGGAGCAAGAGGACCGACTGAACCGATTGCGGGAAGCCAAAGACCGACTCGACGCCAAGGAACAGCAACTCAAAGACGAACAAGCCGAGAAGATCCGCCAGCGAGAACAGGAAGAGGAAGAAATGGGACGAAAGAAACGTGGCCGGAAGCCCACACCTCCGGAGGAGGTGGAGCTTCCGGAGGACACGAAGGCAAACACAACAGATCCAGCGAGTCAAATTCTCAAAACCAGCAACGGCTGGAAACAGGGCTACAACGGCCAAGCAATGGTGGACTGCGACACGCAGGTCATCGTCGCGCAGGACATCACTACTGACGCAAACGACGTCCAGCAGCTCAAGCCGATGCTGGAGAACTGCNCTCCCGGAGGAACTCCGGGAGCAAGAGGACCGACTGAACCGATTGCGGGAAGCCAAGGACCGACTCGACGCTGAGGAACAGCAGCTCAAGGAGGAACAAGCCGAGAAAATCCGCCAGAGAGAACAGGAAGAGGAAGAAATGGGACGAAAGAAGCGTGGCCGGAAGCCCACACCTCCGGAGGAGGTGGAGCTTCCGGAGGACACGAAGGCAAACACGACAGATCCAGCGAGTCAAACGCTCAAAACCAGCACCGGCTGGAAACAGGGTTACAACGGCCAAGCAATGGTGGACTGCGACACACAGGTCATCGTCGCTCAGGACATCACTACTGACGCAAACGACGTCCAGCAACTCAAGCCGATGCTGGAGAACTGCGAGGAGGTGAACGGCAAGCGCCCGGCGAAGGCGCTTGCCGACGCTGGCTACTGGAGCAAAGCGAACGCGCAGTTAGCGGATGAGCAGACAGAGCTGTTCATCGCCACGACCAAAGACTGGAAGCGACGGAAGGAGCTTCGGGAGGCGGATCCGCCACGAGGGCGGATCCCCAAATGGTACGGGCTGAAAGAACGCATGGAGCGGAAACTCCGGACGAAACGGGGTAGAGGCATCTACCGCAAGCGCAGCCAGAGCGTCGAAGCAGTGTTCGGTCAGCACGTCACCCGCGGCTGCGACCGATTCCTGTTACGCGGGGAGAC
>NZ_AOMF01000182.1 GCF_000336715.1 Halococcus thailandensis JCM 13552 | reverse complement strand
TTTTTTGTCGACGGATGAATCGGTCTGTCGAATCGTGCAGCAGTATCTTCAGCCGTCGTCAGGGGACTGATGGGGGCGGAATTCTTAGACGGGCTCAGTAGAGATCATCTTTTTTTAGTGTTCGGCCACCCGCGCGCCTTCGGCGCGCGTCCTCCCCAACCGACTCGCTCTCTCTGCACCGCCCGAGCGAGTCCCTCGCGCGCGGACTGCGCCTTGGCGCAGTCAACGCACGCGCCACCGCTCCGGCCGCTGTCTCTCAGGTACAAGAGAATGGAAGACCGACGTGTCCGCCGCCGATTTGTTTCCCCCAGAAGGGGTGAGGTGTTCGAAGAGATGAGTTCCTACAGCCGTTCCGACGAAAGTGCAGACGAAGAAACGTGCTCCAACTGCGGGCATACAGGCGAACCGGTCGTCTACGAGCAGCGCGTCGATCACGCTGATCCCACCAACACGGTCGCGGTGCTTGCCCAGTGCGGCGAATGCGGCTACCCGCTCTAAGTTCCACACCAATGTACGCCATCACCGATTTCATCCGACGACACGTGCGTCACTACTCAATCAAGTACCGACTTCGGGCTCGTGCGCGCAGCGACAAGCCTATGGACGAAGTGCTCCTCTCGAATGGGTTCGCCGAGATCGGCGACATCGTCCAAGGCTACTGCGATCACCCGCCAGCACTCACGCGCGAATGGCACGATGGGGACTATCTGCACCGGGACTGCAAGTGCGGCACCTACCTCGGGGTCGTCGAAGAGCAGTAACAGCTCTCGCGGCTTTTTTCTGCTCCTTCGGCCACCCGCGCGCCTTCGGCGCGCGTCCTCCCCAGCCTCCTCCCTTCGCGGCGCACTCAGAGAGTGCGCCACTCCGGTCGTCCCTCGCGCGTTCTGCGCGCCGAAGGCGCGCATTCATCACGCGCCACCGCTCCGGCCGCTGTCTTTCAGGTACAAGAGGATAGAAGATCGACGTGTCCGCCACCGATTTGTTTCCCTCAGAAGGGGTGAGGTGTTAGAAGATATGACCGATACGAGCGACGACAGTCAGCACGCCACGCAACGAACGCACACAACGAGCCAGGACGAGTTCGAGGCCAACTTCGATCTCGTCGAGTGCAGTGAATGCGGCCGCCAGTTCAATCTCAGTGCGCAATCGTACTACGGGCCTCGTTGTCCCAACTGTCAGGTTGACGACTGACTGCGTGTAGTTTCTTTCCTCTAGAGGGGTGCAGGAGCCGGAAACAGTAGCTCACGAAAACCATCCATGAGCACTCAACAGTTCAGTTACGACCGTGTCGAATCGCCATACGGACCGAAGCTCGCCGTCCAGTTTGACTACGACGCTGCCATCGTCGATGCGCTGAAACGCCTCAGTTGGTCGAACACCCACCGGGCCTACAACGATCCTGACGACACCGATGCGGTTGCAGACTACCGCTGCTGGACGATCGACCATACCAAAGATGCCCTCAAGGCCTTCGAAACCGAACTCGGAACCGCTGTTCCCGACGACTACTGGCCGGGTGGTGCGCCCAGTGACAACTCAACGGTGCGGCTGATCGTCCCCGAAGGGTCGAGTCACTTCCGCGTCGAAAGCCAATCCGACCGCGTTGTCTCACTGCTTGACGCGGCGTTCTCGTATCGTGTCGAGGACGCTGAATACGTCACCGCCTACCAGAACGGTGAGTGGGATGGGAAAGAACATCTCTTCGAGACGCGCTTCCGACGTGCCCCGGTCGGCCTACTCGATCGAGCGCGAGCACTACTCGAATCAGAGGGCTACAGCGTCTCCGTCGAGCGAGAGGCTCCAAATACGGGCCGGGAGATCGCAACGGAGTGGACATTCGATCACGATCTGCGGCCGTACCAGCGCGAAGCCATCCAGGCGATGCTCGACGACGATGGTGGGGTCGTCGCACTCCCGACCGGGACCGGCAAAACCGTCGTCGGACTCCGATTCATCCATGCGCTGGAGAGCCGCGCGCTCGTGCTCGTCCACAGTCGGGAACTCCTTCACCAGTGGGCCGAGCGCATCGAAGCCACGCTCGGTGTCGAGCCGGGGGTCATCGGTGACAGGCAGTTCACGCAGGGGCCAGTAACGGTCGCCACACTCCAGACGGTCATGAAACAGGGCGGTAACGGGGCTCCCTCGGCGCTCGATGGAGACTACGGCATCGTGGTTTTCGACGAGTGTCACCGGACGAGTGCCGCCGAGCAGATGCACGAGATCGGGACGGATATCGACGCCTTCTACCGAGTTGGCCTCAGCGCGACTCCGTGGCGGCGCGTCGACGGCGAGACGCTGAAGATCGAAGCCGCAGTTGGCCCGATCGCTCACGAGGTCTCACCACAGCGCATGATCCAAGAAGGGTATCTCGCGAACCCCACCTTCGAGGTCATCGATCCAATGGACTACGGCCAGCCTCGCCACGCGAGCGTGAACGAATCCTACCAGAACGCAAAAACGCGAGTGATCGAGTGCGATCCAGCACGGCTCACCGCCATCGCGAGCAAGACACACAAACTCGCAGACGACGGGCATCAGGTCCTCGTGAACGTGAGTCGCAAAGGGCACGGTCGACTGATCGCCAGCATGCTCGACGGAACGGTCAGTGTGGACGATATCGTGGCCGGCATCGACAACTCTGACCGCAAACGCCAGCTTCGCCAGTCCTTCCAGAAGCTCGCGCAGATTAGCAATACCGACGCTGTGATGCTCACGGGTGAAACGCCGGACGCAAAACGCGACTCGATTCTTGACGATCTCGAGCGTGGTGAACAGGAAATCGTGATCTCGACCATCCTGAAGGAAGGCGTCGATATTCCGAGTCTCGATGCCGTGATCCTCGCGCACGGCCAGCGTTCAGATATCGAGACGATCCAGACGATCGGGCGGGTGCTGCGGCCGAGCAGTGGTCGAGGAGCACGGGTCGTCGACGTTATCGATCGGGGCCGATTCTTCCAGGAAGCATACGAAGAGCGCCAGCAGACGATGAAAGACTACTACGAACTGGAAGACTCGCCGAGCACCGAGACGCCGCGCCGGGCGGTCGTCTGACGTACCTTATGTAACATTCCGTCTTCGGTAGAAGGCTCGTGAATTACATAAGGCGATGGAGTGAGCGCGTTGGACCACCCCGTTGAAGTGAGCGCCGAAGAATTTGTCTTCCCATAGAGGGGTGAGATGGTCGAGATGGATACCGACACTCCAAGCGAGACAGAAGAGGAAACGAAGACGAAACTCGACGCCGGTCGCCAGAACCCCGTCAAGACAACGTTCACATTCCACGCCAACGACGCCGTCCCGTTCGATGCCAACGCACTCCACAGCTACCTCTTGGTGCAGGCCGAACAGCACTACTTCTGCAGTTCACCTGACGACGTCGTCGCGATGTTCGAAGCCGAATTCGCTTCCCCCGGTGTCGTTCCGGAGTTGATCGCGACGACCGTCGCCGATCGCCTGACTGAAAACGGAATCGCCGAAGCCCCTCCCGGCGACGATCTGCACCAGGATGCGCTCGTGGTGCTGTTCGTCGACGAATTCACCTCCGCATTCGCCGCCGAACCCTCAACGCTTCCTGATCCACGTGGGATTCCTGTCTCCGCAACACCTCCGGGCCGGGGCGGGCTTGTCGAACGCCTCTGGGAGTGGTTCGAAAGCTGGTAGCTCCACTATTCGATCCCGTCAGCAGTTTTTCTTCCCGAAAAGGGATGGACGTGATCGCACACGATGAGCGCATCAGACCGGTCAGGAAACGACGGAGCAGTATGGTCGCAACCACGCTACTCCGTCGCGTATCGCGAGGCACGCGCCGTGCTCAATGCCCAACAGCAGCGCCAGAACAACCTCGACGACAAGGCACTCCGAACAGCCCGCCTCACAACCATCGTCGTCGGTTCCATCATCACGGCTGCCAAAGCGTTCGATATCGCAGTGATGGAGCCACTGGGGTACGCCGGCATCTGCCTCCTGGTCGTCTCCTTCGGGACAGCACTCGCATCGTTTGGGATGTCCAGTCCGATTCTGGGTCCCGGTTCCGAAGGACTCAGAGAGCTCGTTCGCGAAGAGGATGTCTGGGAACGCACGTTCCTTGCACAACTGGAAGCCGCGGTCGCGATCAACACCAGCCAACTCAACCGATGTTCGTTCCTTCTGCTGGTCAGCGACGGAACACTGTTCGTTGGAGTCATCGCATCGCTGTCCGCAGTAGCACTTTAGACAATGGAGAAACTACAGCCACACATGAGCGATAGCACGGAACACGAATCAAAGCTCTCGGTCAGAGAGTGGGGCGCGACGTGGGGATCTCCCAGTGAGATGATCCAACAGTGGATCCAGCGGTTCCAAAGCAGCAACGAGAACCAACAGCACCAGACTCACTCAGACGACGACTCAGAATAGCGGCACTCGCCGACAGTCGGCTTTTTTTGCTCTGTAGCCTCCCGCGCGCCGAAGGCGCGCGTCCTCCCCAGCCTCCTCCCTGCGGGGGCGCACTGACGTGCGCCTCCTCGGTCGTCCCTCGCGCGTTCTGCCGGCTTGCGCCGGCATTCAGCGCGCGCCACCGCTCCGGAACAACATTCATATTTCGACTTCCAGGTGGGATCGCTCGATGAGAAAATCGATACGTTCGCGAACGGATCCTGAATTCGATTTCTGAGTCCAGTTTCTGTGACATCCACCAGCAGTTTGTTCGCTCTGGAGGACCGAGAAGACAGATGAACTGGGTACAACGCGCTGTTGCAGCGGCCGACCTCGTCTCGGCACAACTCAGCAAGGCAAACACGAGATGCTTGCGACAGCCGCTTCAATCGCTTCGAATCGTGCGTGAAACGGCGACGGATGTGGTGATCACCAGCCACCTTGAGCGGGCACGCGAAGACGTTGCGAATGGCGATCGAGAAGGGTTCGAGCGCCATTGTGAGTACGCGGGGCGGCTCGCTCGCTGGTACGCTCCCGATCGGTTGGATGATATCGAGCGTCTGTTGGAGGCCCACTCTGATCGACACACGGATTCGCTGAGCTGTCGGTAGTCTGCTTTCCGGATACGTTCGCCAGCAATTTGTCTGCCCCAGAGGGGTGAGATGCTGATGAACTGTCTCCGGCATCCGTTCCGGACGCTCAAGCAGGTCCACGCAACGCTCGTTCATCGAGCTATCACCGCGAATCTCGAGCAAGCGCACGAGCACGCTACCAACGGCAACTTCGAAGGTTTCGAGCGCCACTGTGGCCACGCCGAACGACTCGCCGAGCGCCACGCCCCGGGTCGCGTCGACGACGTTGGCCGGGTTGCGGCCGCGGGTCCCGATCGGTTCGGTGACTCGATCGACGCACACCAACCAGAAGCTACCGAGATGACAGCCAATGCCTGAAAGCAACTGTGAGTTGCCCACCCGCGCTGAAACCGTCGAACAGGTTGAGTGGCACGACCGCTTCGCCGAAAACATCCCGAGCTACCTGAGCGAGGAACAAACCCAAGCACGGCTACGGACCGGGATCGAGCGTGGACTGAACGCGCTCTGGGAAGAGCATGGCCGACTCACTGATATCGAGATCGAGACCGAAGTCCACCGGAGTCGTCTCGAACCGCAGTGCAGCTACCTCGAAGTCGAAATCGAGGCTGCCTCGGTGCGATGGTCGCGGTAGCAAAGCGCAGTGCGGGAAGCAACGGTGCGGTTGGCGGCGGAACCTGCGGAAGCGGCGGTGTGGCGGAGCAGCGGTATCAGCTGGTCTTATGTAACGAAACGGTGTGGATAGACCCTTTCGTTACATAAGGCGAATCAGCAGCCTTTGCAGCCGTTCCCGAACGTGATCGGCTACACAGCACGGACGAGCGGAAGTGGATTGCAGGCCACAAGCCACAAACTGCAACTGCCGAACCGCGAACCGCGATCCCCGACCGCCTCAGCATTTTATCCACCCCAGAAGGGGTGCAGGGTCGAGAGAAAAGCGATCATCGGCCCAATCGGAGACTCGAACAATGTCCACGGAATCCAAGCAGATGGCCGGCGAGGCACAGACTCAGAACAACACGGAAAGCGGCGGTAGCGGTGTCGACTACCCGACCGGGTGCGCGGCGATCAACAGCACTGGCCGGTGGCTCGACATGGAAGTCAAGATCCTCGAACTGTGGGACTACGGTTCAGTGGATGCAATCGCACAGGGCGGTCTGCTTGGCGATTCATCAGGCTACATTCGATTCGTTACGTGGGCGTCGTCGGATCTCGATGCACTCGAAGAGGGCCAGTCGTACGCACTGGAGAGTGTTGTTTCCGGTGAGTTCGACGGCAACTACACAGTCAAGCTCAACTCGGAAACCGAGATCGCGGAGATCACCGGCCCGGCTGCCGAGCGCGAACAGCTCGCTGCTGGCGGCGATACGGCCGTGGCGCTGGGGTCGATCAATTCGGCCGACAACTGGATCGATGTCAAGGCTGAGGTCGATCAGTTGTGGGAGCCGTCCACCGACAGTATCGCCCAAGCCGGGCTGCTCTCAAGCCGTTCCGGGTCGATCAAGTTCATCTCGTGGGGCGGTGGCGCAGAATGGTTCTCATAGGGTGATGGTTGGACTGGCGATGTCGTTGTCTCGTTCGTGATTTGTGAGTGCAACCGCGAGCCGAAGACACAACGCCAAGAAGACGTGGGATTTGACTCTGACTCGGCCTCGGACCCGCGGGGTCCCGAGGCCGAGATCCTTACAGACACCAATCGCTGTCTCGATCCGTGACCGCTTCCGATNCGGCCTCGGACCCGCGGGGTCCCGAGGCCGAGATCCTTACAGACACCAATCGCTGTCTCGATCCGTGACCGCTTCCGATAGGCCTCATCTAGCCGCTCTTCTGTGACTGCAATCGTATCCTCAACACGATATTCGATATCGAGCGGATCAGCGGCGTTGCGTTGGTTATACGGGACAACCGGCACGACCCCCTGCTCCAGCAGGCGGTCGTGCCAATCGAGCATATCGAATTCGGCATCACCCAGCATCCAGATTGGTTTCTTGACGGCGAGCGCGTCACTGGTGACGCGCATCGCCGTCTCCTGATCGGCCTTCTTCGCGGGTGTGAACGTGGCTGCAACCGGAATATTGTCTGCAGCGGTTACCAGACAACAGCCGTACCCGTAGTAGAAGTCATCTTCAGCATGATCGTAGTTCCACTCAGCCTCATCATCCTGCTGATCGACGGGGATGTCGGTGCCNCAGCCGTACCCGTAGTAGAAGTCATCTTCAGCATGATCGTAGTTCCACTCAGCCTCATCATCCTGCTGATCGACGGGGATGTCGGTGCCATCGATCCGATAGAGCTTGCCGAGCGGCACCTGCTCGGCAAGCTCATGAACCAGCGTGATGAACACGTCCTCAGCAACGAGGTCGAAATCAGTGGTGAACCGCTCAAGCGTCCGCCGGGACGGCGGACGCGTGAATCCACACTGTCGCCAGACGTCCTCGTTGTGGAGTTCTTGGGCCATTGGACGCGGTCCGTAGATATCGTGGTAGANGGATCGGGGGCGAACACGGGATAGTCAACGAGAAACGAGAAGTCAAGATGTTCGAAAAGTGCTGCTGTCTCGGTCTCCAATGCTTTGAAAACCTGTTCGACCGTCGCGTTATCCGGTAGGACGGACTTGGTCGTAGACATATCAAGTCCATCCTACCGCATTCCTTGTGAGGACTTCTGCGCCACCGCCCTCGTGGGTCAATTCGGACCTGCCCGACCTCGAAGAAGGTGAAACGTATCGGTTCGAAAGCGTCGTGACTGACGAATACGAAGGGCGGTACTCGGTCAAGCTCACCTCGGAAACCGAGATCGAGCAGCTGAACGGCGTGGTCGCGGTGACGAAGTGACGGTCAGGCACTTATCGATCCTCTTTTTTTTTGGTGTTCGGCCACTCGCGCGCCTTCGGCGCGCGTCCTCCCCAACCTCCTCCCTGCGGGGCGCACGTTGTGCGCCTCCTCGGTCGTCCCTCGCGCGCGGACTGCGCCAAGGCGCAGTCACGCACGCGCCGCCGCTACCACTACAGAACGATCAGCAATGACGTAGAGCAGCCAGCAGCAGTATAGCCTTGTCTTATGTAACGGATCGACCGGGGTACGTTTCCATCTGTTACATAAGGCAAGAGCGAGTCGGGCTGTCGCGACGACGGGATGCAGAACCGTACCTGAGAAGTCAGCTACCGATCCAGACAGGGCCGTACATACCTGATCCACAGCCATCAATACTATATCCCACATCAATCTACACAAATACTGGAATCAGCATGTCCACTGCTCCAAATCAGGACCGCTGGAACAGAGAGACAACCAGACAAAGCAGGCAGGACAACCACGAGAGTGGAAGACATAATCCCGTCACTTTCTGGTATGCCGAAGCACTCGGCCAGCGAAGATGACTGAAGAAATCCCACAAGACCTCAAACCGACACCCGGGCCAGATTTGGAGGGGTTTCGACAGATTCTGTTCGGGATTCTCTTGGCCGTGACCAGCCCGCTGCTTTGGGAGGTGGGTGTCGCAATGGACCCAGGTATCGTCGGAGTGTGGAGACAATGGATTCCCGTCGCCCCTTTTGGGCAGTTCTTCCCGTCAGTTCTGCCCCAATTTCTGATATCGACTCTGTATCCACCCCTGGTGAGTGGAGGCGGGGGCAGCATAGGAGCGCTGACCGCCTTTGTTGCACCGGTCGCATTCGGAATTGGTATTCTTTTCATCATTTTTGGAGCTGTCTGGATCGCGGTTGAATTCCTCCGCTAGCGTCGAGATCGTAGGTTAATTTCATATCGATAGCGAAGTGTGTCGCAGACGGCCATTCATTTCATCCTAAAGTGATCAACGATCACTCAAACCAAGAAAACATAAAGGAGCGTACTGCTATCCAATATATCATGCATCGCTCCGGCCATCTGGGGATTACGCTCATTCTTGCAGCCCCGATCATCCTGTTCTTGGAACTTCCTCTCGGAATTGTTGTTGCTGGAACGATGGTTGTCTTCACTAGAATTCCCGACAAGGATCAGAAACTCGATTTCCTCCCGGGGATCAACCACCGCGGCGTCACGCATACACTCTTGTTTGCAGTACTCTGTGGAGCAATCATGCTGTATGGAACTTCGTATGCGACAGATCTATTCTGGACTGACCTCGTGAGATTTCTCTCTGCCGATCTCGTGCCTTCGCAAGAGCAATTCTCGATGTTAGTCGGTATCGGAGCTTTCCTTGGTATCATTTCACACATTCTTGGAGATGTGATTACTGTTGGGAGTAAACGATACGGCGTGGTAATCACCCCTTACTGGCCGATAAGCAAGCGTATTGTTCGGTTTGGTTGGTGCTACGCAAGCAACAAAAAGTGGAACCTTGGATTCCTGATTCTTGGCCTACTGTTGAGCGGAGTGGCACTACTGTTTCGGATACAACCACTGGCGACACGATTTTCGCCCGGTATAGCGTTCTGATCGGCGATTGCTTTGATATCTATCTCATATTCTCTGCAAGAATGGAATCAAGGGAATACCGCTAGCCCTTCGAATTCGGTTCCAATCCTCCTGAGATTGAGGGAATCGGCTGTCGCTGACGAAGTTTTTCTCCAGCTGGAGGAGTGGCTCGTTCCGGAGTGTCGTTCTCCCCTCCGCCTCCCTTCGGCGACAATCTGGGACGAGTCTCCCGTCTTCCGCCACCGCTCTCATCCCTTCGCTGACCGGCCCACGGGGGAGCTTTTCTCTCCTCCGTCATGAAATCTTGATCGGCTGAAATATCATCTTGTCTTTTAGATATTTTCGATTTTTATTTTAATATATTCAATCTCTCTTCCAATCGCCGGAAACACTACAAAACCCCCAAGCGTACCCACAACATGTCGACAAGTGCAGATAGCTCTGGAATCGATGCTGCAACAACGTTCGTCGAGTATTTCGTCATCGAAGACGAGGACGGCAGCATTCTGAAAACCGATCTCTACCACGCGTACGTTGTTTGGACAGCCCAGCGTGGTCACGAAACCGTCCCAGAGCGACAATTCTTCGAACTACTTACCGAACAGGTCTCCTTTAAACCGACTGCGATGACTGTCAACATGGAGTGGGTCCAGCGCTTCGACGGACTTGCGATTTCGCTCGTTGACGCGTTTTGAGTTCGGCAGGTTGAGCAGTCGCTACTACTGAGGGGTGAGAGACAGATACTGTCGCTTCGACTGATTCACCCCTCCACGAATACACTTCGAAGACGGGGTGTCGGGTGCCTCCCGACTGTTTTTCTCCTCCTTGAGCAGTGAGAGGGCACTACCACCAGGAGGCACTTCGCGTGCTCTGGCCGCCCTTTTCGTGATTTTCATGGTTCCGAATCAATCCGACCGAGTTGACCAGTCTGTCCAGGGCGACCAATCCAACGGATGTGAGCAGACTTCCACTGCCTCTGAGCGTGGTCGTGAATACAGCGCCGAATCCGAACCCAATCGCGAACGCGACTACGATACGTGCCCGGAGTGTAGTGGTCGACTCGAACACGATCCCCAACACGGTGAACGGGCCTGTACTGAATGTGGCCTCGTCGTCGACGAGGATGAAATCGACCGCGGTGCCGAGTGGACCGCCCACTCGGCTGAAGAACAACAAGAGCGATCCCGTGTCGGTGCACCAATCACGCCAACAATGCACGACAAGGGACTCTCGACGGAGATCGACTGGCGTGACAAAGACGCGCGTGGAAAGCCACTCTCCAGCCGCCAACGCCGGAAGATGCAGCGCCTCCGAACGTGGCACAGTCGTTCGCAGACTGACGGCACCCAAGAGCGCAACCTTCGGCACGGTCTCGGTGAAATCGATCGGATGGCGAGTGCGCTCGGCCTCCCGACATCGATACGCGAAACGGCAAGCGTAGTCTATCGACGAGTTATCAGTGAGAATCTGCTCATCGGTCGGTCGGTCGAAAGCGTCTCTGCGGCAGCACTCTACGCTGCAACGCGACAGTCCAGCTCAGCGCGCTCACTCGATGGGATCGTTGGAGTTGCCCGTATCGACAAACAGTCGATCGGACGCACGTATCGTCACATCAATCGCGAGCTTGGCCTCGAAATCGAGCCACCAGATCCAACGAATCACCTTCCTCGCCTGTGTTCGATGCTCGATCTGTCCACCGAAATCGAACAACAGAGTCGTGAGCTGCTTGAGACAGCCATTGCAGCAGAAGAAATCAGCGGGAAGAATCCAGTCGGGCTAGCCGCCGCTGCGGTCTACGCTGGCTCTCTCCTCTGTAACGAAAAGATCACGCAGAAAGCCGTCAGTGAGGCCGCCAGTGTCTCCAAAGTCACTATCCGGAATCGCTACCAGGAACTCCTCGATCTGTACGAACAAACCCAGTGACGGGATCGCTGAGCATTCCCGTGCCACAATATTCCTAATCGTGTTTGTCCCTCTCAATGGGTTTTTGTAGTCGTTACGCCGTACAATGAATTATAGCAATTCCGAACCACACGAACACAATCCTACAATGGTCGAAACCACACAGACAGAACGTGAACGCGTCGAACGCGAGACAGATGAGGTCGAACAGGCCACTGATACATGTCCAGAATGTGGAGGCCAGCTCAACCACGATTCCGAACACGGCGAACGAGCCTGTACCGGATGTGGCCTCGTCGTCGACGAAGATGAAATCGATCACGGACCCGAATGGCGAGCCCATACGCAGAAAGAGCGCGACCAGAAGTCTCGTGTCGGTGCGCCCACGACCAATCTGATGCACGACAAAGGGCTCTCGACCACCATCAGCTGGCAAAACAAAGACGCCTACGGCAACGCTCTGAGTCCGGAAAAGCGCCAGCGGATGCAGCGCCTCCGAACGTGGGATGAGCGCTCTCGTACACGTAATCCCAAAGAGCGCAACCTCAAGCAAGCATTCGCTGAAATCGAGCGGATGGCGAGTGCGCTGGGGCTGCCACAATCTGTTCGCGAGACCGCAGGTGTGATCTACCGTCGCGCAATCGAAGACGGCCTGCTCCCGGGTCGTTCCATCGAAGGAGTCGCTACTGCCGCTATTCACATCGCCTCCCGGCAAGCGAATATACCACGATCACTCGACACTCTCGCCGAAGTATCGCGGGTCGAAAAACTTTCGATCACGCGAACGTATCGATATGTCACTCGTGAGCTGGATATCAACTTGCCTCCAGCAGACCCACTGGAGTACCTCCCGCGGTTCGTGTCTGATCTGGATCTCTCCGACGAGGTCGAACACCGAAGCCGTGAACTGCTCGAAACAGTCAGCGAGGATGAACCGAGCTATCTGAGCGGGAAGAATCCAGTCGGGCTGGCCGCCGCTGCGGTCTACGCTGGGTCGCTCCTCTGTAACGAGAAGGTCACGCAGGTTGCAGTTGGCGAAGTGGCGGATATCTCTCAGGTCACCATCCGGAATCGCTACACGGAACTCCTCGAATTCCAGGATGACGTGCCAGTACCCTGATTCGGCATGCCGAATAGCCCGGGCAGAACTCAGCTGCTCACTGGCAGGTAACTTGGTAGTAGTCAGTGAACTTCACATAATCCCCATTCGAGAGCACGCTCGCGGAGCACACAGATTCCTCGACTGAGGTATCTCCGATCAGTTTCGGGAATTGGTCCTTGAAGCCCTCACTCAGCTCGTCGTAGTGGAAGACAGCCGCGTCGTCTGGGACGCTTTCCGTCTTTTCGACGTGGACTGTGCTCTCCATGGCTCTGTCTACAATGACATCTCTTATCATGGTAGTCCTTAGCATTAGTGCAGTCTTTGCCACCCCGCCCTCTCGGATTGTTTGTTTCTCCGCCCACACGATAGTTAGAAATGTGACTGATTCAGAGCAACGTTCAAATGGGAGGGCAAAATACCTGTGAATGGAGTTTGGCCCATGAGCGAAAATAACGAAAACTCCGAGCGCGAACATCCCGATCCGGGAGAGCTGAGAGACGAGATCACGGCCGAAGACTTCCCCTCCACCCCCGAAGAGATGGGTCTCGAACTGGATGACATTCCTCCCGAGTCCAAGGTAGAGAGGAAACAGTCAGTCCGTGACGAGCCGGATGCAATCCTCGAAGAGAACTACGATCGGTGTCAGCCGGACCTGACCGATGTCATGAGTGGCGAATCCAGTCGACTTCAGGATGGCAGTAGTCGGGACTGGCACGAACCGCGATCCCTCTACTGAACGATTTGGCCTTCCAACAGCCGGTTTCAGCGCCCAGTCACCGACGTTCCCGTCTTTGAGTTGCGGATCCGAACGACAACCAGAGTGAGATAGATGCACGAAATCGATATCGATGAGTGACGCAGAAGCTGGCACAGAAACCACGGACAACCCTACCAGCGAAAAAGAGGCTCGTGCTGGGCTCCGCAAGGGTTCGCCAGACAGCGTAGGTTTCTCGTCCGACGGCCCCGCGACAGACTGGCGGACATACTTCCCCTACGACCAGCCCCGCAATGCCCAGGTCGATGGCATCGAGAACATCATCGAAACCGCCTCAGACCGGGGATACACCACCCTCGAAGGGGCCTGTGGGACCGGGAAGACACTCGTCGCCCTGTGTGGTGGAATCCAGCTTGTTCGTGATCCCGACTCCCCCTACGAACGGCTGTTTTGTGTTACTCCAGTCAAGCAGCAGCTCCAAGCATTCGAGGACGATCTCCGGGCGATCAACCGTGCGCTCGACAATCGCGAGAACGATAGCGACAACGGTAGCGACAACGACAGCGGTATCGAGCCGGTAAGCGGGCTCACGCTGGTCGGCAAAGCCGACGTGTGTTCGTACACCAACACAGGCCGCATCGACGATCGAGCGATCTACGGGAAGTGCGAGGACCTCCGCGAGCCCGTCCGCCGGGCTGCTCGATATGCTGACGACGGTCAGCGTGCAGTTCGTGAACTCGCCAACGACGCACGTCTCGATTCGTACAACACGAGTACCAATACTACCGCTCAGCAGCCCGTCGCAACCAACGACTGGACATCCCCCTACACTCAGCAGTTTCCCGAAACTGACCAGAGCGATACTCCGTACTGTCCATTCTACGCGAAATATCGTGCCGAGACGTTCGACGAGGGCGACGGTGGCTACACGCCAGAGGGGATGCTCACACCCGACGATCTCGTTGCACAGGCCAGCAACGCTGGTCTCTGTCCCCACGCTGTGATGAGCGACAGCCTCCAGAACGCCGAGGTCGTCATCGGCAACTACTACCATCTCTTCGATCCGACGACGCTCGCCGCCATGACCGGCGAGCTGATCGACGACCAGACGCTGGTCGTCTGCGATGAAGCCCACATGCTCATTCCACGGGTGCGCGACCTGCTTTCGGATACACTTACCCACTCGACACTCTCCAATGCCATCTCCGAGATCGAAAACCGCGTCCTCGAACAGGATCGTCCGGGTGTCGACCGCATCCTTCGGCAAACGCTTGCCGAGGAAGGCGTCCGCGAGGATGATCTCCGCTCATTCGTCGAGTTCCTCCACGAGGCGAAGTTCTTCCTCGAAGAGCAGGCCGTTGACGCGCTCGATGACGAAGACTCCAACTGGGAACGGACAAACATGGCGGAGCTGCCCGACGAGATACAGCATCCGCTCCGAAATCCCACGACACCGCAACCAGACCGCTTCTCGGAGTGGGCCGCGGACAACGGCTATACGAACATCCTGAGAGATGCAAGCCATATCGGCACCGCAGTCGCAACAGCGCTCCGCGAAGCCTCCAACCGTCACTCAACGTTCGAGTGCTCGAAAACGTTCTCCGATACCGTCGGGGGCGTGTTCGGACGATGGGTCGAGTGCGGTCACGAGCAGTATTTCCGTTCGGTCGAGCTTCAGCAACGCGCCAGCCGCGATCCGTCGGCGGACCTCGCGTGGAACAAAGAGTACACCGCGCAGTTCCAGATGCACAACTGCCTGCCGGCCACCGAGATTGCCGGTCGGTTGGGCCAGTTTGCCGGTGGCCTCCTGATGTCAGCAACGCTGGAGCCGCTTGATGTCTACCAGCGCTCGGTGGGACTCGATCAGCTCGAAGCGAAGGGGCGACCGGTCCAGGAGCTGACCTACGGACTCCCGTTTCCAGATGAGAATCGCGCCTCGTTCGCCGTCGATCTCGAGAAATTCACCTACAAGAACCGTGGTGGAACGGACGGTCGGTGGCGCGATCCCAGTCAGGACGCACTCCGCGAACACTACGCTGAGGTCGTCCAGAGCGTGGCGCAGACGACGCCGGGGAACGTCCTCGTTGCGATGCCGTCGTATGCAGAGGGTGAGTGGATTGCAGATGTCCTCCGACAGTCAGGAGGTGTCCGGAAAGAGGTTCTCGTCGACGAGAGCTCGGCTAATGAGGTGACTGACGAGCTGAAAGACGAATTCTTCGCTGGCGGCGACAAACTGCTGGTCACATCACTCCGGGGGACGCTCACCGAGGGTGTCGACTACGACGGTGACCGACTCGCGGCGTGTGTGGTTTGCGGTGTCCCAATCACGAACATCAACGGACCGGTGCCGAAGGCGATCAAGACCGCCTACGAACGCGAATTCGGCCAGCACAACGGGTTCGACTACGCCTTCACTGTCCCAGCAGTTCGGAAAGCACGGCAGGCGCTTGGGCGGGTGATCCGTGGCCACGACGAGGTTGGCGTACGCGTTGCTGCTGACCGGCGGTACGCATCGCGCCATCAGTGGGACGATGTTCGCGAGTATCTTCCCCAGTACGAGCGGGAGGATTACATGCCGGTGGAGCGCACCGATCTCGGTGGGCAGTTGGAAACGTTCTGGAATGGGGTTTAGCCGAAGTCTTCGTACTTTCCACTGTTGCGGAATAGCTACCTGTTGGAATCTGCGTGCAAGACTTAGAGCGTGTATTCATCAAAAGAATCCGTTCGATACAGCCCGATAGAAGTACACACAGTCGTTCAGCTTGGATGTCAACGCCATCCCACCGAAAGGCCGCTCGTCCTCAACACACGCTGCGCCATGCTTTTCCGGTGTATCTCCATAGCGGAAACGTATGTCGAGTGCTGATGAGGAACAGTCGCCCGGCGAGATCTCCGATGAAATGCTGACTGAGATGGTCCGCCATCTACGATCTTCTTGGACTTTGGAGAAAGTCGAGCGCGTGGAGGAGGGTGTCAATTCTACGGTTGTCCTTAGTGTTAACACGTCAATAGGCGACCGACGAACCGTCCTCAAGGCAATTACCAGTTCTCACCCGCTGGCGGCGGACCGAGCTCGGGCCGAACCAATGGTCCTCTCGCTCCTTCAGCGAGAGACGGCTGTTCCTGTCCCGGTTGTATTTGGCACTTGCGACGATCACGAAACCTACCCAACCCCGTACTTCCTAATGGAATACGTCGACGGTGAGACGATCAGCGCCGCTGATGCACCAAATCTCTCGTTCGATATCCGTAAGACGATCTTCCGTGAGGCTGGGCTGAATCTAGCGGGACTCCACGCACTCGGGCCCTTGGACGAAGTAGGTGATTTGGTGGGTAAGGACGGCAAGGTGTCGGTACTCGACACGCCCGAAACGCCCAGTCATGACGTGTTCCACGACTGGTTGCTCGAATCGTACGAGGAGACACTGGACCAACTATTGGACGAGGGTGGATACTTCCCGGAACTCACGGAGAATCCGAACCGCTTCGACGACCTCGTCCCTGAAATCCGAGATTATCTACGAGGGACGATTCCGGACCTCCCTCCATCACAACCACCGACCTACTGCCACAAGGACTACGGATACTGGAATCTGGTTGTCGCCTCGGAAACCGGAGAGACACGTGCAGTTCTTGACTGGGCGAATCTCATGTCCGCTCCACCCGGGTTCAACCTTGCTATCGCAGAATCGAAGCTACTGAAACCAGATTTAAACACGGACGCCAGCGCATCGGCAGGTCGCGCTGGTGAGTTGCGCCGAGCGCTCTGGAACGGATATGAGTCGGTACGCGACGAGTGGACTTTCGATGCGGCCACGCGCGAACGGATTCGTGTGTACCGGCTCGCGTTCCGTCTTGATCAGATGGCTTGTCTCCCCCTGTTCGCCAATATCGACCCGACACTGGATGACCGCGAAATCCGGGCTGCTGAACATCGAGCATTCGTCGAACAATATCTCTAAGTAGAGGACACCAGCTGCACTGGACAATCTCAATCTCGAAACAGCGGTAGCATATTACAGTTGCAACTCATAGACGATTGTCGGGAACGTGCTATCACTGATTTCGACCTCGCCTGTCGCGATTGGCGTGAATCCGCGCGCCTCGTAGAAGCGTTCGCCGACCACGTTTCCCGAGAGCATTTCGAGTTTCACCGCCTCGATGTGCTCAGGAACTAGGTCGAAACCGTGCTCAAGAAGAGTCGTACCGATACCATTTCCCCAGTAGTTGGGGTCGATGTAGATTTCTTTGAGACCGACTTCGTCCTCATCCACGAACTCTTTGGCGTCCTCGCCCCAGCGGAGATAGATGTACCCTCGGACGGTATCGGATGCATCGACGGCGACGAGAAACCGGTTGTGGTCGTCACGAAACTCAGCCAAACGGTCCTCGACTACCGCATCAGAAGTGTCGAAGCTCCGGTCGTTGAGGACGGCATCTGGAAGTATCTCGTCGTAGGCTTCACGCCACGCTAAGACGTTGACTCGTTCCACTTCCCGCACATCGTCAACTCCATCGAGATGCCGAACCTCCATAGCCCAACAATTCGTATTGAATAGCAAATAACCCGTGGATAAATCGGTTTGCCCGCTGATCGCACAACGCCATCTTCAGCACAGACGGCTGCAAGAGACGCGCTCTGTATGCAGCAGGAACTGAGCTACCTACTGGTTTTCTGGCAGAACGCCCGTGTGAGGTGTAGAGGCTACATTCAGCACGATTCTTCCGAGATTTTGATTCAATCACATCAACGCAGTACCTCGGATACGTACCTAATATATATCCGCCAGACATATGACCGATTTATCAACGGATGTTTCAATACCAGTTCGATAATGACAGCGGAGAATATGCCATCGCAAAACAACAAGCAGAGAACTACCCAGGAGATGACCCGGAAAGCAGAATTAAAGGGAACTTGGGCGAAATTGCTTTCAAGAAGCTTTGCCAGTACACGTTAGACGTATCGACTTGGCACTGGAACAACGAGCAAGAAGTCCTACGTGGACAACGAGAATACAACGATTATGACTTCGCTCTATTCGGGCAGACGGTAGATGTGAAAGCCCGCTCTCGTCTCGATGCGTTTTTCGACCTTGACTCAGATGACGTTTCGAGTGATTATATCGTATTGGTCTGGATACCTCCGCGGGTGACTGAATCTGTCTTAGAGAGCGATTCACTCATAGATCTCTCACGTATCCATCCGAGGGAACACGATCCAGCTATTGTCTTCGGATTCTGTGAGTCTGAAGAGTTGAATAGCGAAACCAGGACTCTTCATCATCCTGATCCAGGTGGTCCGAAGCTCAGCAATATCCCAGTCCAGCCGTTTTGGCAGCCCATGTTCGGCGAGAATCTGAACCATGTTCTTACGGAACGGAGAAATTTCGGAGTTCAACAGCAGATCGGCCACTGGCGAGGTCACTTTGACCAAGATGGCGAGCGATTACTGCCGGGGATTACCGTCGAGATTGATGAAGAAGGTATGTCCGTTTCAGAGGAAACACCTGAAACCGGATTAATCGTCGAGTGTCTCACTGAGCCGGGCGGTGTTGACTTCGATGCAGGAGAGCAGAGATATACTGAACAGTTCTCCTTTTCTCTTGATTCGTTGACGGTCGGCCTAGTTGATGAGAACTCAATTGCCGATGAACTGAGAGAAGAATGTCGCCGGTACGTCAACGCTAATTTGTATCCAGTTGTCTCTGGAATCGTCTCTGCCGACATGGAAATCCATACAGTATCGACAAAGGATGTGTCAAAAACAGGGTCAATCTCAGTGTACTCGTAGTGGCAAATCACTTTCTGCTGTCTATAACGGCGAGTTCGAGTGATCGATACGCGCTCTGTAGTCAGCACCGCCGTTCAGAACTACCGTACCTCTGGCAGTTCTCGCCTGACCGGTTCAGAGGGTGTATCTCGCATCTGGTTTATGTCGCCATCTATATATTTCCGATGCTGTGTCACCTACCGGTGTGACTTGTGGTAAAGGGTTAAGTCCCGTAGTGCGTTCATTCCAGTATGAGTGAGACAGACCGCGACGAATGCGGACGATTCACCGGCGAGGTCACGGAACAGGACATTCTCAAAGCGTTCGACCGGGCGGACGCACCGTTTCTCACGGCGGCGGAACTCGGCGAAGAACTCGGCGTCTCCCGGCAGGCGGCAAACTATCGCCTCAAACGGATGCGCGAAGAGGGACACGTCAAGCGCAAACAGACAGGCGCGCGCTCGGTCGGATGGTGGGCGACCATCGCACCTGAGCCCTCCCCCGAGACGCTCCGCGACATCGAGGCGACCGAGGGCGAGCTAGAACACGGCGAAACGATCAGTCAAGCGGAGATGAAGAAGCGTCTCGGTATAGATCGCTAGGGCAAAGTCGAGTACAGCACGCGCGCCGTCCACTAACTTGATGATCCCGAGGTCAAAGCCGCGCTGCTCGAAAAGATCGACTAGTCCGTTTGATTGTCTACTTCTCGCTGTCCGAGTTTGTATTACCGCTGTTCAGACAAATCAAGGTCCTCGAAAGCTGCTTCAAGAAGATCTTCAGAAGGGTATCTTGGTAACACTTCATCGGTACCATGGATCTGTGCTCGTTTGGAAAAGGTATCTGTTTAGCGGAACAGCCAAGGAGAAATCGTAGCTCTCAGGGAAGAGCAGGACGAACAGCCGCTAATCGTGCTTTCCGGGCC
>NZ_AOMF01000181.1 GCF_000336715.1 Halococcus thailandensis JCM 13552 | reverse complement strand
TCCATCATATGACTGACTCCATCAATGAAGTCCGGATTCAGGCCCAACCGTTCTGTCCAGCGATTTGATTTTGAACGTGCAACAGGGTAACAGAGAGCACCGAACACGTTTGCGAAAGTTGCGAATCGCGGAATACCTCTCTGGCTGACTATGTTTCTGGCCTCCCAAACGACCCCGAACCGGGCGACTATGAGTCTGGATTAGTCCACTGCCGGGTCTGAGGGCAACTGCACCTCGCCGGTTGCGCGTCGGGAAGAGCACTATCCTGATTCACACATCAAATAGCCGGGTCTTCCGATTTCGATGAGCAACAATGAGCGGAGTCACTCGCTGATTTCGTCCGAAAGTGTGACTGTCGAGAGCGAATTAGGAAACTGGTTTCGGGAAACGGTCAGTGAATCACCCGAGCAGGACACCTTTGGCGAACCGATATGCAAGATACGCGCGCTCTATTCAGCAGTGTTTGTATGAAATTCCGAGTTTCTGGTAGGAGCGATGTGCTGGATAGAGAGGGTATACCTCGCACCGAATCTCTGTTGCTATCTCCTATCAATCCACGTGATTCTTGTCCCGCCAGATTTTGAAGGAGCCGAGATATTTCAAGCGCAACAGAGATTCATGCATATCGAACGGTTCAGTGTCTGAAGCACGATTAACGACTGCCCAAAAAGTAAAAGACGCCAGCAAAAATGAAGGCCCCAACCCCGCCCAGAAGTGCTGATCGATAAAGTGGTTCTTCTCCAAGAATTAGCGACAGACCAACCCAACCAACGAAAACCACGACACCTACAAGAGTAACATACCAAATCCGAGGAAGATCCTTCAACCACTGGTCCACCCTTCTATACTGACTCTGGAGATTATTGATCATACGCTAACTTCGTGTCCCGCTTGTATGTGTCTTCCTTCTGTCGGCAACCAAGTGTCTGCTGACAGGGTGGGCAGATTATGTGTCGCGGGCTAATACTATCGTATATGAGCAGTAACAGTGATTCCCTAAAGAGTACGCTTAGGTTCGTTGCAGAGATGGTACTTCTATTTGGCCTTCCAATAATCGTATTGGGATATTTGGCTGGGATTCTTGCTGGACCCGAGAGTACCGGGTCAGGGCTGCTGATTGGCGCGGTGGTTGGATATATTCTGATACGGTTAAGGAGAGCAGCATACGTCGCAACTGAGTCCTAGCACAAGGCTCTCACGCCCATAGGGGCCGTCGGCGCAGGCGGGATAAGCATGATCTGGCGTTTGCAAGATACGCGCCCTGTATCTTGCACGCAGTTTCTGACAGCTGTGAGAATTGTGTGAAGAGAAAGTATGGGGACTTCTGCGAAACACGATAACAGTAGTGCGGTGGGTTTTTAACCCAATTCAAAGTATTTCTGATATGCCGGTACCTGTCGAGCTTGGCGTGCTCATCCTCGCAATTGTGGGACTGATATTCCTGAAACGGATTATCGGATCACTACGCGCGCTCGCTGCGAACGCAGTGGGTGGGATTGCGACACTCCTGATTGCTAATTGGCTCGGATTCGGTATTCATCTGACTCCACTGACGATTGGGATCGCGATTATCGCAGGGATTCCCGGTGCCTTGCTCGTAGTGTTGCTCTCCATTGGTGGTATCGCGTTCGCTTCCCCAGAAGCCGAGAGCATCGGTCAGATGGTCGCCAACTTTCTCGGAGATCTGCTGAACTGGCTTCTCGATTTGATGATGGACTCTGCGACTAACAACAGTTCGCAGGGTTAAACCCATCATGGACGGTCACACACAGCGACAGAGAAACAGTCGTTTGCCGTGGAAGATCGGTTGCATCAGTGTCGTCGCTCTGTGTCTTCTCGGAAGCAGCGTCGTAGCAGGTGTCGCCGGTCCAGCAACGGCTTCTGTTTCGTCCACTCAGAGCCAAGTTGACCAACCGCTCCCAAACACGCTCACGATTCGCAGTACTGGCGACGAGCGCGTCTCCTACTCTGTCACGGTGAGCGACCGGATCGGTCCGGGATCAGGAGCAGATCTCTCAAACGCAACGCAACCCGATACAGTCTCTCAGACCACGGCTTCTGGATCGACTGCTCAAGGTGGCGTCGACAATTTCACGTTTAGCGGGCGGATCACCGCACTGAATCTCTCTGGCGACGCTGCTGAAGTATCCGTCAACGGTGAGCGAATCGATCCTTCAGCTTTCCCCCAGTCTACGCCCACACCTGCCAATACATCAACGACAGCTACTACGCCTCCATCGACACCAGAAGGCACGCCACCAGCACCACCAACGGTCAATTCGACACCTACGCCGACACCGACACCGACACCGACACCGACACCAAGTCCAACCACGACAACAACACCCATCTCCACTTCTACGCAAGGTCCTACGTCTACGCGAGTATCGAGATCGATACCGACATCGACCCCAACGGCCACAGCGATCCCTTCATCGACTCAGCAGCCGACGACCGCCGCTAGAACGTCTGTAGGTCCCTCTCTTTCGTCCAAAGAGACGAACGTAACCGAAACTCAAACTCGATCCAAGAACGAATCGGGCGTTCTTGGACCCGCTTTCAGTACCTGATTCCGATCCCATGAGTTGTTTTGCGGAATCGGCGTGATTCAGACGTCTATTTCATGCGAATCAGGTAAGC
>NZ_AOMF01000180.1 GCF_000336715.1 Halococcus thailandensis JCM 13552 | reverse complement strand
TCTCCACAGAGAACACCCATATAGAGGGGCTGAGAGGAGATAACGTTGCAGTTCTATCTGGGTACGGATTTACTGGATGGTCCACTCAGGAGTTTTCGCTTCGGACACCAGCACGGTCGTATGTTTTCGAGACACTTACCGAAGAGTTCGATTCCGAGGTCAAAGCAGAATTCAAAGCGATCCTCGACGGACTCGGTTCGACTCGGAATGGCGACCTCAACAAGGTGGCAGTGGCTCTGCTCGCCGGGGCAAAACATGGTGTGCAACTCTTCGAGATCAGTCGCTGGAGTGAAGATATCGATTTCGCCAGTAGGGCAACGTTCTCGCGCAAAAAGAACCAGCTTGAGGATGCCGGTCTCATCGAAACCGAGAAAATCCCGATCGACGTTGGTCGGCCGCGGCTACGCTTGCTACTCGATACTGAACAATTCCCGGAGTCAGATACAACTCCCGACACCATCGTCTCTGTTAGCCAACAGCGGCTTTCTGGCGAATTTTCCGAAGATCCCAATGAGGGTTAGACTAAGTAAAGGTTATAGTATCCCCGTTGGTCGATGTGAATATCAGGATGACGCAAAAGACAATTGGGCAGAACACCGGCCGATCAGGTCGGGTGAATTTGTCAGGTCCTGAGCTCGACAAGTTCGACGCCGAGGTCAGTGACTCGATTAAGGTTGACATCGCAGAATCGAAGGAAATCGCCAAAGCAATCATCGAGAACAGCGTGAAAAGTGAATTCGTGATCGTGTCCAAACCGGAAGTCGATTCGTCGTCAGTGGGGGGTGCCGATGAGTAGCCAGTATCCGTCTCTGTTCGAGAGCTGCCAGCCTCGGGACGATGTCTTAGACGGGTCGCTTCAGGAAGAACAGTTCGCCGCGAAACTCTCGACTGTCGTCCATAATCCCGACAAGGCGGCACCGGTGTATCGAGACCCTGAATCATTCTACGACATGACCTACCCCACCGAAGGGCTTCGCACGCTTCTCTCAAATCTCACTGGGCGATTCTTGGCGACCACAGACCACGATACGGGCTCCTATACGTCGAGTATTCTCTGCCTCGACACGCGGTTCGGGGGAGGGAAAACTCATGACCTTATCGCCGCCTACCATCTTGCAGAGAATCCTACTGCGATAGACGACCTCACCCATTTCTTGTTGGACGGGGATGAGGAACTCGCGGGCAGTTACCAAGACGAAGTCTCGGATTGCCTTGATGTGGCGACTGGCGTCTTCATCGGGACGAAAGCCGATAGCAAGGACGCTCGTCACGCCGACGATGATCCGAATGCCCCGAACACTCGAACGATGTGGGGCGAACTTTCCTACCAGCTCTACGGCCTCGAGGGCTACGAATCTCTCAAGGACTACGATCAGGATCGGGACGCCCCCGGCGAAGGAACGCTCTCGAAGCTCTTTGCCCAGTACGACCAGCCGGCTCTCATCCTAATCGACGAGATCGCCGACTACATGAACAAGGCCGCTGGCACGCCTGTCGGCGACAAGACGCTCGCAGATCAGACGCTGTCCTTCGTAATGGCACTTCTGGAGGCTGCTGCCGAATCGGATAATGTCACCGTCGTCTACTCTATCGCTGATACCGCCTTCGGTGAGCAGGCTGATCGCGTTCGAGATGGTGTCCGTGAACATATCGAAGAGGTCAACGAAATCGGCCGCCGGCAGCACAAGACTGTCACGCCGACCGATGAGAATGAGGTCGGACAGGTTCTCCAGCACCGCTTGTTTACTGAGGTTCCGGATGACGCTGCTCACGAAGCCGCCGACTCGTATTTCCAGCTCTATGACCAGGGAGAGCGACAGTACCCACAGGAAGCTACTGACGCCAGCTACGTCGATGTGCTTGCCCGCGAGTACCCCTTCCATCCCTCGCTTATCGACGCGTTAACGGACAAGATCGACACGATTCCGCGGTTCCAGCGGACCCGTGATGCGCTCCGATTGCTTGCCCGGGCTGTCTACTACCTCTGGAACCACCAGCCCGACAGCTACGACCGCCATTGGTTCCGCATCTATGATCTTACCGTGGCCGACGATGACCCCGGAGGAGGCATTCAGACGATTCTGCGAGAGCGTCTCTTCGACTTCGTCGACCTCGGACCTGCGGTTACCGCTGACATCTACGATGACGATGGGACGGCCCACGCCCAGCTCGAGGATCGCAAGTGGACCGAAAACGGATTACCACCGCTCGGGACACATCTGACGACGACGGTTCTCTGGCACAGTCTGGCGTACGGTGAACAAGCTGCTGGCCTCACCCATGCTGATCTCAATCTCGCTGTCGGTCATCCGCACCTGAACTTCGATGACTACGATGCCGCGCTTTCAGCACTCCGAGGCGACGACATGGACGTCGCTTGTTACTATCTCTACGAGGAGGAGCGGATCCGATTCAAGCAGGAGCCGAACCTGATTCGGATTGTCGACCAGCGTATCGATTCGACTCCAGAAGCGAGCGCTCACTCGCGATTCGAGAACAGACTTCTCTCAAAGGAAGTCGGTAGTGGTGGGTTCCAGCCTGTCGAATTCCCGGAATCACCGGCTGATTTGCCGGATACGCCGGATGCGCCAAAGCTCGCTGTAATGCATCCGGATACGGCCGCCGTTAAGGATGGGGGCGACACGCCCCCTGGGAAGGTCACACAGCTTTACGAGCAAAAGGCCGCAAAACACGAAGGCGAGACCGAGACGCGCATCTACAAGAATTACGTCTTATTCCTCGTCCCGGACGGGGATCGAATGAAATCAGCCATTGACGAGGCTCGGCGTCTCGAGGCGATTGAGGCCTTGCTTGACAGTCCTGAACAGAAAGCGGATCTCTCGTCTGAACAGATCGAGGAGCTCCGAGAGCGTAGTGACGAGGCTCAGTTGATGCTCGGGGAGCTCGTTCGGAACGTCTACCGGCATCTCTACTACCCAGAGCAGAATGGGTTAACCCACCTTACAATCGGTGCAACCGAATCCAATGGTGGGACCACGCTGGTCAATGCCGTCCAGACGACTCTCGAAGGTAAGGTGCTTAAGAGAGACGCTGGCGCTCGTGGTGTTCATCATATCAAACAGAAACTCTGGCAGCAGACTCAAGATACCATGTCCACCGAAGCGCTGGTTAACCAATACGCGAAAAAACCGGGGCTGGACTACCTCTTCAGTCCCAAACCGATCCGTGAGACGGTCGCTTCACTCGTTCGCGACCACGGATACGCATACTGGGACGGCGAATCCGGGACGGCCTACTGGACAGGGACTACGGAATCTGATTCATGGCCGCATCCCGAACCGTTCATTGATTCTCCAGATGTGGAAACATCTATTCGAGACAGCGATGTGCAGATCGGCGACGCGTTCCGCGTGTATCGGGAGATCGATCCGCTCGTCGAGGATCATGCAGATGATATCGAGCGCCCCGAACGGACGATCGCCACCTGCGCTGAGTGCGGTGCGGAGGTTGAAAACCCAGAAGGAAGCGAACCCTACTACTGTGAGGAGCATCAGTCCGACACGACGTGTAGTTCCTGCGGGAAGGAGGTCGAAAGTGAGCAGCTGTTGGACGCACGCGGTCGGTGCGAGGAGTGTCAGCCCGACGAATCCTGGGAGGCGAGCAAGAAAATGATGTCCGCATCACGGGCGTTCTCAGAAGTACGTCGCGATGGAGGGTCCAAGGCCGGAACTGACCGGATGGCACTCCTCGAAGAGTTGACTATCCAAGTCGGCGGCGACGACCCCTTCCAAGCGGCCAAATTTGTCAGTCAACGTCCGGGATTCAAAGCCCGTGAAGAGGACGTGACGGTCAGAATGCAGTACGAAACCCGGACCGATGATGGGACATACAGCGCCGAGTTCACGGGCTCACCGAGTCGGTTCCGGGATGTGATCGACCAGCCTAGTTCATTTGGTGATACACGTGAGACGATTCAGTTCCGATTCCGATTCGATGAGGCCGAACCGATAACCGAGGAGCGTGAGGACCTCCTTGCTGCTCTTGATAACGACCTCGATGCAGGCAACATAGACGTCCGCGTTGAGGGACGCGGTCCAATTCGGGCTAGTTCAGAGGTGACAGTCTGATGGCCAGTAGTGGCTCGGGGGTTGGGTCTCCATCCACTGAGCAGACGGGAGAGGATCGACTGGTCCGCTATGGGACAAGCATGTATGGTGGCCGGCCGATGTTCACTCTCGTCCGTCGTGAAACCGATAGTGGCGGAGAGTGGACGCTGCACGAACTCCTTCCCCATGAGCAAGCGGAGGCCCGTCGAAACCGATTAGAACGAGGCAATCGATCGCTAAGTATCACTCCCATCGAGGAGCTGCTCACGGATGTTTCCGGCGAAGAGCTCCCTTTCAAGTTCGAGGGCTGGACGTGGGACGGGTGGGTCGGAGCGAAGGTAGCTCGACTTGATCCTACTCGTGTCCGCGCCCTCCAGGATGTGGTCCGTGAGACAATCGTAGATACTCCAGCGGTGACCTCGGAGGTGCTTCGAGGAGGTAATGGATTCGTGTTCCTTCCTGAGTCAGAGGGGGTCCGTCTGGCAGTTGCATTCCGCGGTGTGAAACCCATCCAACGAATCGACCGGATGCGGTCGCTATCTCGAGGTGTTGCTCGGATGAGCAATGAGGAATGCTACTACTGGTACGCGAAGTGTCGATCCCCGTCAAGTCCGAACGGTGAAACAGCCTTTCGAGTGTTGCTGACGAACCATATCAAATAATACAATGACTGATGACAAATTTAGTTCAGATGATATTGAAGGACCAAGTCTTGCAATAGAAGGGAAACTCCCGCTGAAGGCAGTGGGAATAGAGAATCTGAAGGAGGCAAACCCCAAACATATGCCACCCCATCGATATCTTCATCCTTGGTTTGCTCGCCGTCCGACGCCTGCAGCTAGATTAGCGACCTTGGCCTCTGTGCTTCCAAAAGGTGTGGAGTCTAACCAAATTCTTAGCTGGATGCAAATCGGCCCTAAGGAAGGAATTGATGGTGATATCTCGGAATACGTTGAACAAAAGAAAGCCAGTGAAGGCAATCGAAACGGGTCACTGGGGGACCACTATGGTTATCCTCGTCCATTCACACAATCGCCGAATCAAAATGAGAGAAATGAGATCCACGAAATACTGAAAGAGGCATGGAACGATGAACTTCCGACCGTCTTAGATCCGTGTGCAGGTGGTGGAGTAATTCCATACGAAGCAATCCGATACGGATTACCCACTAAGGCTAACGAGCTAAATCCGGTTCCATCATCTATATTACAAGTATTATTGGATTACGCACCAAGGGTTGGATCACTCAAAGACGATTTGGAGCGGTGGAGCCAGCGTATTGATAACCTCGCAGAAGAGCGACTGAAACAGTATTTCCCCTCAGAAGGAGAGCACGACACCGTCGATTCTTATGTCTGCTCTCACGTTGTTACCTGTCCCGACTGTGGCACAGACATTCCGTTAGTTTCGAAATGGTCTATTCGTACTCGGAGGAGTGCAGATACGGTTATCTCTGTTCCTGAAGTAGCGGAAGATAGTTCGATTGAATATAACTGTCTCATTGAGCCTGCTGAGGAAGAATTAGACGGGTTTAATCATAAACAAGGGACCGTCTCTCGAGGTGGTGACGCTGAGTGTTTGAATTGCGGTATCGTTACCGAATCAGAGGATATCGTAGAAATGCATCAAGAGGGAGATCCCGACTATGACATAATTTGTGTTCGTTATATGGATTCTTCCGGAGGTTACAGTTTCAGAGCGCCTAATGAAGCCGATTATGAAGCCTTGAAGAGTGCTCGGCAACGTATAGAGTCAGATTTTGATCTTGCATCGTTCTTGACAACCCCTCTTCCAGAAGGCGAAAAGACCCGTGAACCGCGGGAGCATGGTATTCGTGAGTGGAGAGATATGTTTACTCCACGGCAGTTGGTTTCTCATTATGAATATTACAGAGCATTTGAAGATAAGATGGATGAGATTCAAGAAGAACACTCTGAAGATGAAGCAGAAGCACTTCTGACAGTACTTTCCTTAGTACCGGGCAAGCTCGTTGATTATAATTCTCGCTTCTCACCGTGGCATACCGGAAAAGGCTATCCTTCAAACGCAATGGGCGGCAAACATTTATCACTTGCAAAATCATTTGCAGACATCAACATGTCTGTCGGAGGTATGGGAAGCTACCAATCTGCTATTGGAAAAATAATTGAATCTTATGAGGAGCTAGTTTCTTATCTTCCTGACGATGCTTCTTCTGCCGAACTATCTACGGGAGATGCTGCAGACCTCCCATATTCGGATGATGCAATCGAAGCGGTTGTGATTGATCCTCCTTACTATAGTAGTATTATGTATGGCGAATTGTCTGATATGTTTTACGTGTGGATGAAGGAATATCTGGAAGATGTATATCCAGATCAGTTCCAATCGGATCTCACCAACAAAGATGATGAGGCGGTTGCAAACCCCAGCAGATTTGAAGGGATAGCAGGCGGTTCCGAGTCTAAGCGAGAACTAGCAAACAATGAATATAAACAGAAGATGAGTGCGATTTTCTCAGAACTCTACCGTGTTCTCAAACCTGGTGGAGTGATGACCGTGATGTTCACTCACAAAGAAACAGACGCCTGGGACACCCTTACCAAATCCTTGATCAACTCAGGTTTCACGATAACATCAACTCATCCGATTTCTAGTGAAATGCCTGCGAGGATTGATACGCAGGACAGTGGGTCTGCTGACAGCACTCTCCTACTTACTGGACGGAAAACCAGCGATAGCTCATCTCCACGTGATAGTGATGCACCTACTCTATGGAATGATGTGCGTGCCGACACAAGATTTGCCGCGAAAAATGCTGCACGAGATCTGCTCGATTCAGGTCTCTCTCTTACGAAGACAGATGTTATTATCTCTGCATTCGGCCCAACCCTAAAAGTATACGCTGATGCCTATCCGGTTGTTGACGATCAAGATGAATCGGTACCACCGCGACGCGCACTTGAGGAAGCTCGGGAAGCAGTCACCCAAATCCTTGTAGATGAGTATCTAGAGGGGGAAGGTCTTGGAGAATTGGACGACATTACAGAATGGTACGTCCTATCCTGGCTCGTTCACGAATCTGATATTTTCAATTACGATGAGGGCCACCAATTAGGACTCGGTATAGGTGTCGATATTGATGATATCAAGCGTTCAACTAAACTTTGGCGAAAGCGACGAGGGGATATCAAGTTACGTGGATCCGAAGAACGGGTTCAAGATATAACTCTCCCAAAAGAGGAACGCTCTAGTCGGAAACCAGTCGATCCAGACGCTATTTCATACACAATTGCACTGGATGCGGTCCATGCGGCGATGCACGTCTATGCGAAGCAAGGTGAAGATGTGGCAATTGATTGGCTCAAAGAACGGAACTTCGATACAGATGCTCCGTTCAAAGCAACTCTAAAAGCTCTCTTACAAGTCCTACCTCAGGATCATTCTGAATGGGAGGCAGCACGCGACCTCGTACTAGGTCGGGCTCACGACGCGCTCAATCTTGAATTCACACCCACTGACTTCACAGACACCAAAGAAAGCACGCTTGAACAAAGCGAACTCGGTGACCACAGTTAACCTCTAAACTCAATATGTCGAATCTCCGTGACCGTAAGTGGCAGTCCATCTACGAGAGCAAGCCCGAACAGAGTCGAGCCCACCTAGTCAAGGACTTCTACGAGCCCGCACTGGAACGTAGCCAACAGTACGATCGGATCGCGGGCTACTTCTCGAGCACGGCGCTCGCGGCAGCTGCGAATGGCGTTCACGCCCTCGTCGAGAATGACGGAGAAATGCGCCTCATCGTTGGAACAGAGCTGTACGAGTCGGATCGACCAGTTTTGGAGACACTCACTGACCGCCTAGAGGAGAATCTCGAGGATCTCGATGACGAACGTCTGGATGCGAATCTTCGGATTCTTGCCCGTCTCCTCCGAGAGGGTCGTATCCATATCAAGGTCGCATATCCCCGTTCCCCCTCACACGACTGGGAAATCTTCCATCCGAAAGTCGGGCTCTTCCACGATAGTGATGGGAACACGATTTCGTTCGAGGGTAGCGTCAACGAGACTGTCGGTGGCTGGGCTCGGAATTATGAGCGCTTCAAGGTTCACCGGTCGTGGGTGCAGGAACAGGCAGACTATGTTGATGGTGACGAGGAGACCTTCGACCGACTGTGGAACGATGAACACCCCTTCGTCGAAGTGTACGATCTCCCCGACGCGATCGAACAGGACATCATCGACTGGAAGGCCCCCGACACGGAGGGCGACCTTCAGGAAGCGATTCAAATCGCGAACGGGACCGCTCCTCCCACAGAGCGTGACAAGGCGAACATCATTCGGGATGGCCCGCTTACACCTGGTGGACTCGCACTTGCCGAGGAAGCAAGTACGATCACTCCGTGGCCTCACCAGCGAGTCGTCTCAGATACCTTGGTGAACACGTATCCTCAGAGCTTCCTTCTGTGCGATGAAGTTGGACTTGGGAAGACTATCGAGGCAGGGCTCACATTATCTCGGCTGGGCCTCACTCAAGAGCTCGAAACAGGTCTCCTACTCGTTCCAGCGAGTCTCCAGAAACAGTGGCAAGAAGAGCTCTGGGAGAAGTTCAACATCAACGGATACCGGTTTGAGCGGGATACGGCAGGCAATCACATATTCCGAGACGTGCATGGTCGCGACCACTATCCACCTGCGGTGACCGATCTTGGTCTCGACGGCGATACAGAGTGGTCACCGAGCCCCATCTGGCGGTTCCTCTTTGACCAGCAGTCCTCGGAAACGGAGGCGTCTGCTCCACTCGATGGGCCTACCATCGTCATTATGTCGTGGCATACGGCGCGCCTTGACGATCGCTGGGACCAGGTCGCGCCGTTGGACCGAGCGTCCAACCGGACGGGGGATGTGATTCCTGCGAGTTGTCGCGGTCGCGATTACGACACCGAGGATCGCATGGGTGTCTGGGATGCCGTCATCGTCGACGAAGCTCACAACGCGAGACGGGGGAGTAATTTCTATGCCCTTCTTGAGCGTCTCAGAGACTACACTCACGCCTACTATCTTCTGACAGCGACACCGATGCAGCTACACGCAGGCGAACTCTACGATTTGATGCAGCTACTAGATCTCCCCGGTGGTTGGGATAATCGAGATGACTTCATCGAGTTTTTCGAAACACGAAATGGGCTGTCACAGGCACTCAACGAAGTGCTTGACGCCCCCGAGTCGGCAGCCGGCACTGGGGATTCGTCTTGGGAGACTCAGGCCATCCTAGATGGACTTGAACACCAAGACCGACTTCCGACTGATCGGCCCTTCTCCTCAACGGTTTTCCAGCACCTTGCTGACGAACTCGAGATCAACACGGATGGGCAGGATCGAGCTGTTGCGAAGAGACGAGTTCTGACCGCGTGTCGACTCGCACGAGCCTATGGCGAAGCCTATGATGACTATCTGGAGTTCGTCGACGACGCGATGCAGGAGTACGACATCGACCGCTTCGAGGCGAGTGAGGACACGAAGCTCAAGCGGTTGCTCTACCCAGACGAGGCTGATGAGTGGCTGATGGCGTCACGAAGTGACCGCCAAGATGCATTAGATGAACTCTCTCCAGAAGGGTGGCGAGTCGTTCGTGACATCCTCTCGGAATCGACACCTGTCAATGCACTCATTCACCGAAATACTCGTGACACTCTCCGGAAGTACGAGGCGGTCGGGCTCCTAGATACAACTGTTCCAGACCGGAATCCAGATCAACGGAAAATCGAGCTCACAGAAGAAACGAGATCCGTCTACGACCAAATAGACGAGTATACTCGCGAGTTCTACAAGCGAGCTCAACAGACCGACGAGGCACAAACTCGTGCGATTGGGTTCGTGATGACGACGTATCGGCAGCGGCTCACTTCGAGTGTGTACGCCATTAGTCAGAGCCTGCAACACCGTCTCGAAACATTACGAGCCCAACAAACCGTTTTGGTCGGCCGAGAGCGTGCTCAGGAACGTGAGTACGGCGAAACCGAACAAATTGTCCTAGAGACGCTTCATGACGCTGATCTTGATGATGGTGACATACTGGACGAGCTAGATGCAAGCAGCGATGAGCTGGAGCTCTCCGAACTCATCCCCAGTGTGACTGAGGAGGGGAAGCAACTGATTGAGGAAGAAATCGAGGCGCTCGAGGAGTTCGTTGCTGATCTTGATCGGATCGAGACAGACCCTAAAATCCAGCAACTTTACGAAGATCTCGACGAACTTGATCGTTCTGGCCACAATCGAGTGATCGTCTTTACACAATACGCAGACACAATGGACTTCATTCGGAACAGCCTCGTCGATCTTCTTGGCTCGACTATTGCGACGTACTCTGGACGCGGTGGGGAGCTGTACGATACCGAGTCTGAATCCTGGATGAGCGTGGGGAAGGAACGGGTAAAGCGGGAATTCTCACGAGATGAGGGTCAGGTCGACATCCTCGTATGTACTGACTCTGCTAGTGAGGGTCTGAACCTCCAAGAGTGCGGGGCTCTCATTAACTACGATCTTCCGTGGAACCCGATGCGGGTAGAGCAGCGGATCGGTCGGATTGACCGTATTGGCCAGCGGTTTGGCGAGATCAGAATCCTCAATTACAGCTACGAGGATACAGTCGAAACGGACATCTATGATCGACTCAACGACCGGATTGGCCTCTTCGAGAACGTCGTCGGTGAGATGCAGCCTATTCTCTCAGGAGTGAGTAGCCAAATTCGAAATGCAACGCTCAACGCTGATCGTGACGAAGGCCAGCAAGCCGTCGAAGAAGCAGACCGAGAATTCTCAGAGCAGATCGAAGAACAAGAACACGGAAGCCGGGTAGACGTCGGTGAGTCCCTTGACTCTGTGGACTCTCTCGTGGAACAAGATGTCATCAATGAGGCGAAACTCGATGCTTGGCAGTCGTATGGACATCCGGATCTCTCCAAGGTAGGAGAAGACGAATACGCATTCTTGGCACCATATCGGAGCGAGAGTCTGCAAGCAGTTCTGGTTCAGAGCACCGCTCTCAGCGAATTAGATATCGAGTTTATGTCTGCATCTGAGTTGGATGTTGATCTCAATGATGGGTATGATACGTTCGCCTTTGAGAAAAGTACCTTCCGACTCTCCGTCGGGCCCGCAACTGATACACCGGAGCCCACAGGTGAACAAACGCTTGCTTACGCTATCGCACCCGACGAAGACGAGATCGCGGTGACGTTCTCAGCAGAATGCGCCGATGAGTACCCCTCAATCCAATATCTTGCACCAGGGAATCCACTTCTCAATCGGCTCATCGACATGATTCGGGATGAAAGTGAGAAGTCAGAACGATTCACCCGACAGATGGAAACACGAACGAGAGGTGTTGATTTGCCGGTTGTCTGTGGCTGGGGGCGTGACGGTACTATGGGTAGAATCACGAATGACGGAACGGTCTCGGAAGATCAAGAGATGGATATCCTCAAAGCGTGGTCCACATCTTTTCTCAAAAATCGAAAACAGACAGATAGCACATTATAGCCTCTGTTCAGCGAGAAGTCGGTTGGCTAACTGATTTGAGTTGCTCGGCTCGGAGCGAATCTAGCACGTCCTCGTACCATCGTTTATTACGCATGGAGGAGTAGTGATGCTCAGCCAGCCACTACCGACCATGCATTCCCTGTCCGGTATCTGTATCACGTCGATTCTCGGCAGGGTCCGCGCTACCACCAGTAGAACTGCTAGGCAGTTGGTGACACGCACCTCTCGCAAACATCACCAACGGCTCGATCAACACCAGCACCCAGCCGCCGTTTGTGAGTGATATGACAAACACCACCAGCACGGACAATAGCAACGAGGCCAGCGATCCCCAGACAGCAATGGATACAGCAGACGTTCGAGAATACCATACCCAACTCGCGGACACACTTTCCCCACTCTGTTCGCTTGGTGGCAATCCAACACTACTGGTCAACGACAAGAAAGGCTGGTATGTCACTCGGGACAATCAAGCACAGGACAAGGAACACGACGGCGAAGAGTTTCCGAAGGAACGTCGAGCACGAAACTTCTGCGAGGACTACAACAGGGTGGCCGCCACCCGAGTCGAACGCACACTCTACGGGCTCACTTCCTACAAATTCCCCGAAACGTTCGAACGGTGGAAAATCGCCCGATTCGATCCAGAGAGAGGTGACAACGGCGAATACGTCTATGCAGATCGCAAGCCTGCACCACTTTCCGAAGACATCGCCGCAGTCGCTGTCTGGGGTGATATCGATCTCGAAGACGATCTCAAACTCCAGCGTCCCGACCTCGACGAGGAAACCTACGACATCGCCGAGGAAGCCTACGAGGCATACATCCAGGCGTTCGCTGACCTCTACGGTGGCCGCGATGCGATCTACATGCTCGACAGCGTGGGTGGAGCGTATATCTTCGGCGCACCGGAGGCAACGCTACCGATCGTTCGCTACTACGCGGACGATCCCGACGCACGAGCGCGCGTTCTCTCCGAATTGATCGACCGCTCCAACGACTATCTCGGTGAAGCCCAACAGCGCATCAACGCCGAGATTAGAGGTGCAAGCGAGGTCATCGATCCCGACTGGGCGAACAACATCAACCGCCAGTACAAGCTGCCGCTCTCGCTCCACGGTGACCACGACGCAGTCGTCACTCCCGTTGATGTCGAGGATGTGCACTACCGCGAGCCAACGCCAGTCGATGCCGTTGACGACGACCTCCATCAAGCAGTCCACGAGTGGTGTGAGGAATTCACCGCGGTCGAACACGAAAAGCGAGTCAAGAACCTTGTCGAGACACTCTGGGCCGAAGAGTACGACGAGCAGAAGGGATGGGCAAGCGCACTCGATGAGTGGGTTGAGGCCGAGCGCGAGCGTGAGCGACGAGAAGAACAACGCCGGCAGGCCGCCGCCGAGCGTCGCGAGCAACGTCTCGATGAGCTCGCAGACGAGCAGGGTATCGAAGGCCAGCCCATCACACCGTTCCTCCAGGATGTCTACGACGCTCTCGATGGGATCGATACCGCAGAGGTGGTTCGCCACTACGCGAGTGATGAGTGGGACTCGGGCGCTGACATGTCCAACAAGACCGAGTTCAACCCCTCGTGGCGATCAAGCAAGAGCGGTCGGTCGTGTTACGTGAACCACGAGACGAATCGCTTCGGCGATCCGGGTCAGAGTGGTGGGGGATACGCGGTCAAGGCGATGGCACTCGGTGAGCGAATTCTCACCGATGCTTCGCAGGATCTGACCGGCGAACAGTGGGGCGAAGCCGTCGATGCACTCCGTGACGCCGGGTATGAAGTCCCGATCTGGACGCCCGAGAAAGGCTCTCACCGCCGTGACGGCAGCACCTACGATCAAATGCCGTTCTGGGCGATGCGGAAAGCCGCTGTCGCGCTCGGAGTGCTTCCCGAAGCCGGGTTCGCCCTGAAAACCAACGACGATGGCGACGAGTACCTCGGCTTCCCCGGCATGGAGACGTACAACACCACGCTCGATGAGATCGAAGACATCGGGTTAGAGCACGGTCGTGAGCGCGCCTCCGCGACGGGTCCACCAGGAGGTGGATACGGTAGGTCGGACGTTCCAGCCGACCTCAGCACGGTTGAGCCAGCCCACACTGTGCGCCTCAGTGACGGCGAGTTGGTGGAGAAAGCCCACGACGCAACGAACGGCGAGAAGTTCGAACGGCTCTGGACCGGTGACACGAGTGAGTACGATAGTCGGTCGAAGGCAGATCTCGCTCTCTGTTGTCAGCTGGCGTTCTGGACGGCAGGTGATCCCGACTGGATCGATCGCCTCTTCCGCGATTCAAGTCTCATGCGTGAGGAGTGGGACGAGCAAGCACAGGAGGATGGAGGCACGGACGGTCAGACCTACGGTGAGCAGACGATCGCGAACGCGCTCGGTCAGACAAGCAACTACTACGGGACCGAGCGGTCTGACCAGGACGTGTCATCGCCATCTGAGTCGGCATCCACGTCGCCAGCAGCATCACCGTCATCGACAGCATCGACTCCGGACAGGTCGGGTGCGTCAGAACCAGCCCCAGAGGCTGGGTCAACGAGTGATTCCGATCCACCAGCCGAATCGAGCGATGTCGCCTCTCCGGACGACACAGCAGTGACCGCCGCTCCTGGTGATGGGGCCGACCACGAGCAGACAGTGAGTCAGGCCGAAACCGAAACCAGGAACAGGTCTGATAGTGAGACAGCGCAGAATCCGTTCCACCAGCGCCTGATGAACACTCAAGAGCAGGTGTATGAGCTCGAAGCCCGGATCGACGAACAGCAGGCACTCATCGAAGACATGCAGGAGCAGCTCAAGGCGGTTACTCAGCGTCTCGATAACCAGCCACTTACGACAGAAGCGGAGGGTGGCCATCGGTCCGAACACGATACCATCGATCGTGACCGTGAGCGCGACGGTGAATCACCTCAAACGAGGCCAGCAGTCGATGCTGATTCTAACGAGGAAGAGCCAGAAGCAGACTCGCCATCAGTTCTCTCACGTGCTCGGGATCTCGTCAGTGGGAATGACGACTAGCGGGGTTCTGTTCGATTTTGAGAGGGTCTGTCAATCGCAACACTACCGCTTCGCATCGTTCGAGCAGCGTCACCGAATTCGGCTGCGAAAACCGATCATAGACGAGCATTGGATCGTCCCGATCTGCGGAAGTATAGTACAGACGGCTACTGGGCACCTTCAGCAGGTACCACACGCTGCGGAGATCGTCGACTGCGCCAACGGTATTGAAAAGGAGTCCATAGAACGCCACTGTGACGAGCCAGCCATTAGCGTGGAACAGAACCGGAACGAATATCGGAGTGATTACAACGGTTGGAGCGAGGGTGATAAGAATCCGTTTCCGGCGGGAAAGGAACGCTCCAGAAGGGCGGATATATGCGGCCAGTGGTAGGATTACGCCGGTAGAAATCCCGCATCCGTAATGAACCGCAACCAGAGCGTGGATCGCTTCATGGAGAAGTGTCACGGCAACACTAATTTTCACAAACAGTAGCCAATCGAGCTCGCCGATCGAGGGTGTCCCCCACAGGACAGTCATTCCTTGCCAGAACTGCGGCAGAATCCACAGCAGTGGCAGCATCCAGATGAACGCGATCAGAAGCCGCTTGGCCATCGATCCAGACGAGATCTCCCGTGGCGGCTGAAAGCCAATCGGCCGGTCTGGAGGGAACGCCAGTTGCTGGCTTCCAAAGACTCGTGTCTCGAACCGCAACCGAGGAAGCCAGTCAAGCCGAGACGTCTTCTCAGTAGTATTCCATTCTACCTGTTCCACAACCCCAGTGAAGACACAAGCAATACCGATCGCAGACAATCCACCAAAGAGCGTAGTGATCACACTGACAGCCAGCAATCCGGACTCAGAAGGAGCGATCGAAGACCACGCGAAATCGAGAAGGAGTAGCACCACACCGAACCGAAGTGCCGGACTCGCATTCCAGACAGCGATCGGCTCCTCGAAGTCCTCTCGTAGTTGAGAGTGGGCAACGGGAGTCTGCATTCTCAAACCAAATACCGAGTTAAACGGTTAAATACCCAAGGGCTGCTTCCAAACCAAAGCTCGATACCGCACACTTTCGCTTCGCTTCCCGGAGGTTTTTGTCCGAAGCCCGAGAATCCGGTGCTGTCTCCCACTGAATCCCACGCGGAGGCAGGAACACCCCATGACCGAAGTGCGCTCACACGCCGAAGACATCTACGACCAGTTCGCTGATCAAGACGGCGTCGACGTGACCGTCGACGAAATCGAAGAACGCCTCGATACGTTCGTCAATCAATACCAGGTTCCCATCGAAGAGGCCCGCCAGTCTGTCTCCAACAACTACTACAGCCAGACCGAGAGCGATCCAGAATCGCTCCGCGAAAACAACGAACACCGCGATATCGGTGATATCAATGCACCCGATGAGTGGGTCGACATCACGGGTAAGGTCGTCGAGCTCTGGGATTCGGACGCCGACGCCATCGGTCAAGTTGGCCTTCTGGGCGATGAAACTGGTCGGATCAAATTCACCGCGTGGGCGAAATCCGACCTCGACACGCTCGAAGAAGACGAGGTCTACCACCTCGGGAACGTCGTCACTGACGAATACGAGGGGCAGTTTTCGGTCAAACTCAATCGGACCACCACGATCGAGGAAGCCGATGAGGAAATCGAGGTCGGCGACAACACCACCGAAATCGAGGGCGCGCTGGTCGATGTTCAGAGCGGAAGTGGGCTGATCAAGCGGTGTCCCGACGACGACTGCACGCGCGTGCTCCAGAACGGCCGGTGTTCGGAACACGGCGAAGTCGAGGGTGAGTTCGATCTCCGGATCAAAGCCGTCATCGATGACGGCTACGACGTTGCAGAAGTGATCTTCAACCAGGAAATGACTGAAGACATCGCCGATATCACCCTCGACGAAGCGAAAGACCGCGCGATGGACGTGCTCGATACCACAGTCGTCGGTGACGACATCCGAACAGATATCCTCGGAGAGTATTATCGTGTTTCGGGTCCGCAACTCGGCCGATATATACTAGTTGATGAGTTCGAACGTCTCGGAACGCGCGGGGATGCCGAAGACATTCTCGTCCAAGCGAGGTCACTGTAGATGAGTTCGAATTCAGAGCCGACCGAAACGACGGGCCGAGAAGTTGCTCGGCGAGTGTTCGCCCGCGAGTTCAACGATGCGAACTACATCTTCGCCGAGTCAGACGACGACATGGCCCCGAACTACGCGCTGTTGCCAACGGGCGAGAAGGCCAATCGCGTCTTCTTCGTCGGCACGCTCACCGAAACCGAAGACGTGGGCAGCGACGACGAATACTGGCAGGCGCGGGTCGTCGATCCAACGGGAACGTTCTACGTCTACGCCGGCCAGTATCAGCCCGAGGCTGCGCGGATCCTCTCGAAGCTGGATGCACCGGAGTACGTCGCGGTCGTCGGCAAACCCCGGACGTATGAAACCGATGATGGGACGGTGAACGTCGCAGTGCGGCCTGAGTCGATCACCGTCGTCGACGAGGAAACCCGCGAGCGGTGGGTGATCGAAACTGCCGAACAGACGCTGGGTCGTCTCGAACACTACAACACCGAGATCAACGACTACGCACGGATGGTCGACGAGCGCTACACCACGTCGCTCGGAACCTACCGCGAGGAGATCATCGCGGCGCTCGAAAGTCTCGATGAGACCGATACTGTCGATGAAGCCGATGAAACCGATGCAACCGATGCAACCGGTGTTGATATCGACGATACCGGGACCACCGACGAGGACATCGGAACTTCTGAAACCGACGGCATCAACAGCGACACTGACACCAACAACGAAGCCGATAGCAGTGCCACCAACGACATCACCGACAACGAGGACACTGACGAAACCGACGTACTTGACTCGGACGACGAGACCGACACCAACGCGGACGCCGACGCTAGCAACGACGCCACCAACAACGAGAACACTAACGACACCGACACCAACGCCAACGAAGCAGTAGAACAAGATACACTCTGATTTCCAGAATCTGCGAACACACCACCAGTTCCTTTGCTCGGTTCCGAGACGATGAAGATATCCCTCACAGACTGTTTTCGTGACTCACCTCCCATGCCCGAGTGTGAGAACTGCAGTGGGTTCGTCACCGAGCAGTACGTGCGAGTATTCGCGCCTGAGGGAATGGAAACCGTTCGTGCCTGTCCAAACTGCCCCAATATGGTGCGCAGCAATGGCGATGTTCGTGAAGCCAGATCGTCTCGAGGCAACTGACGACGCCGGTCAAGAAACGTTTCCGACAGTCGACGAGGGTCTGGTTCATCTCGATGTGGACCGCCAGCTATAGTCGGAAACTGATGTCCGAATCGTCGAGTGGCGTTGCGTCCTGTTCGGCCGCTTGCTCGGCTGACAGACGATCCTGCATCACGAAGATCGTGTTGCCTCCCCGACTCGTGTGATACACCGAATTGCGAAGGATGTCAGCGTGGTCCGTGTATTTCTCCTTCACCACGCAAAACGGCTCAATTTCGTCGGGTGCAACGCGGTTGAGATCGTAGAAATACTCGCCTAAGAACGACTCTAGCCGATTGATCTCGCTGGCTGGCACTTCGAAACGGTACTCCTCGCTGTCATACCACTCCCGCAGCTCATGGAAGACATCATCTTGCTCGAAATACTGGCTGAAGACGTACAGATCCGCGTCTTCGACTTTGAACGCGTTGATTTCCGTGGTGTCGATATCGAAGGATGACATGGAATGGCTTACCTTTGTGGGCGTAAACCATTTGTTACTAATCAACATGCAATAAGTAGAGATGGAGTCTGCCGACCGGGAGCTGATCACGCTCTTCGAAACCAAGGCAGTCGATCCGAATACCCAGCCAGAACTCGCTCGGCAGATGCTCGAATCTCGGACAAAGGTGGCGAGCGAAACCGGCTATATGATGAAATTCGGTGAGCGGAGCCATCGGGCACTCTCTGTCTACGACGCCTACGACCTCGGCGGGCAAGGCTATCCTGTCTCTGAGACTGCACTCGAATCGCTGCCCGCGTACATCCGTGCCAACCTCGAACGCGACGGAAATGTACAGATCCTCGCTCGATACGACACCGAGAACAGCGAGTTCACCGACACCTCGCTCGCCAGCGAACCCACTCCAGACGAACTCATCGCTCGCATGGCGCTCTTCCTTAACCGAGGACTGTCGCTTCACGAAACTGTCGACTATCTCGTGGTCGAAGAACTTGAACAGTACTCAGCCGAGCAGTGGGCGTCGATTCGGGGTGTCGGTATCAAAGCCATTCGGTCGAACAGCCGTCATACGAGCGAGAAGATTGGCGATTTGTGAGCCATTCACGCTAGTTTTTCTTTCCCAAGAGCGGTGCAGATGCTCGACACCGATCCAACTATCACACAGTCCAATCCCGAAGACGATGACCGCCCGCCGATCGTTCAGTACATCGGCGTCGCACTCCGTGAGTGGCCGCCGTTGTTCAGCGTCGAGGACGACGGCAGCCGTGACGACTACGCCTACGTTGCGCTCCGTTTGGATCTGTTTCAGGGTGAATACTACCCATTCTCTGCCTTGCAGAAGCGACTCGATGAGAACGATATCGTCGCTGAGGAGGTCGGTATCGACACGACCAGCGAGAACGACCTTCCCCGGCTAATTCTTCAAGTCGATATCGGCGAGACATGCATCAACGAAGACCAAATTCGGTGATATTCCACTCGTTCTGAGCACGGACCCGGTTTTTCATCTCCCGTAGGAGTGAGAGCCGAGTCGAACCGGCTCAGTCCGGTGATACCATGTCCACAGATAGAACTCCCACCAGCAGTAGCACTGCTGCTGATGTCAACGATTCAGCTGCATCGACTGACGATCAACACCAGAACCAGAGCCAGTCTGGACCCACGATCGGCGTCAATGATCTCCTCGCCAGAGAGCGCACGCTTGCGTTCTGTGGTCTCGTTCCCGAGGACGACGCTTCCTACCCTGATGCTGTCGACCCAGCGAAGAGCGACGGACGACTCAGCGACGGCGCACTCTCGTTCAAAGAGGTGGTTCGCCACCTGCCGATCGCGAGCAGCGGCGACCTCTACGCCGACAACCGATTCGTCGGTCAGGACGGCAACATCGACACTGCCGAAATCCGTGATGTCGACGGACTCGACACCGACGCCATCGAGCAGGCGACCGGCATGAGCGTCAAAGAGATCGCTACCGGGGCCGCACAACGTGACTCACTCGTCGAAATTTCCGATCATCAGGACATCATCGACGAGCGCCGACTCGCCCTCCACACGCTCGGCCTCCCCGTTAAATTCCGGTGGCAGATCGCGTCGGATCAGTACTGCATCGTCCAGCCTACTGATGCGTACATGCCCACAGTGGGAGCGCTCCAGAAGCGCGGCGCGACCGACGCGTTCGGCTGGGCGCATTACCGCGACTGGGGTGGCACGCTCAAGATGAGCGTGGTCCTGCCGGACCTCTGCCGGACGATCGTTCCACCTGACGATCCAGACGACTCAGACGGCGATGATAGTGATAGTGATGCTGCATCCCGCGCTCAACAGCGCGACGACGCACTCACCGGTGTGGCTAGTGGCGAGAGTGATGGAGAGGGCGTCACCGTCTACGGTGGATTCCAGACGGGATACGACTTCCGTGGCTCCCAGACCCTCTGGGCGCGGCCGCTGCTGTACGTCCCGGCGAGCGATGCTGCTATCTTCGGGATGGGTCAGCGGTACTCCCGCCGGCACGTTGGCTCAGCCACCGACGCAGCCCACGAACGCGCTAACGACCGCGTCCCGATCAACGAGTGGTGGGCCAATATCTACGATGACATCGAAAATCAGACGGCCACGGTCGACCGGGCGATCCTTCGGAGTCGCGCGGTCGCTATCGACTTCGAGGACGTTCCCTACGCGATCGACGAGTTCTACACCTATTTAGGGATTCCCGGTAAATACGCTGAAGAGGCTGCTGATCGCGCGAAGGCATTCGCAAGCCCACCGACGTCGCCCACAATCTGGAATCTCCAACTCTCGCTGCTGGTTGCGCTCGATTCACTCTACGAAGGCTCACACGCTTCGGACACGTATCAGGGCTACAACGAAGTTGCCCAGCAGTTGCTCCGCCAACCATCGCACTCGATCCAGCTTGCGCTGAAAGAACACGATCTTCGGGCCGATGAGAACACTGCAGCCAAGCAGTTGCCGCCGGAGCAGCAGTCGCTTAGTGATGCCATCGAGGATCTCGCTACTATTCCCGGTGTCGATGCCGATACCGAGACGGATCTCTCAAACGTCGATGCTCAGCGCATCCAGGAAGGTGTTTCAGGCGGGCTGCAGCAGAAACTCGACAGCCTCGCAAACTGAACAACCGAGCTGATTTGCTGTAGATCAGGAAATTGCCAGTGGTAATATCTGGTTCAGGTAGTCAGCTCGTCCCCAAAAATAGCTTCGCAGTCGGTGCCGCTCGCGCCAGCATACCGATGAGCGCGAGCGGCCCACCGAAAACAGCAAGTAATTTTGCCATGACATCCAAACCAAGCCTCTCCTACTGGACAGTTCAACCAAACGGCGAGACATTCGCTTCGGCGAAAATCCGCAACTGGGTCGAGAAAAACCTACACGGCCGTGTTCTCAACACTTGTGCCGGTACAACGAAGCTCAATCACGGTGATATTATCCGCAACGATACCAATCCGAATCGTGATGCAGATCTCCACCATGACGTCGCTGAGCTTGGAGAAGTATTAGAGGACGACTCATTTGATGTAATTATATATGATCCTCCATACAGCGAACACCAGGCCAAAGAAACGTACGGGATCGCCAATGGACTCCCCGATCCAGAAGCCGTTGCCAGCAGCCTCGACTCGCTCCTCAAGCCATCCGGGACGATCATCCAGTGGGGATTCTCGACTACCCCACTCCCCCTTTTCGATGGGTTCCAGACAACCAAAGCAGCTATCTGGAACCTTCTCGGCCGACAATTTGACTGGTTCTCAAGTATTATCCAGAAAACTCCAGATGGTTCTCGCCATACAACTCGAGTCGATTCCAAGGCGAAAGTCCAAGCAAACGAAGGCCAATACCGTCCACTCACCGATGGTGGAGCCTCCACAACGACTGCCGGTATTGATCTCTCGTATCACCATCCGTGTTCGGTTAAGGTCTCATCTCTGTGTTGAAGGCGTGAGCCACTCGTTTGTTCAGGGTGAGGCGTGATCTCTCTGGTTGGCNCATCCGTGTTCGGTTAAGGTCTCATCTCTGTGTTGAAGGCGTGAGCCACTCGTTTGTTCAGGGTGAGGCGTGATCTCTCTGGTTGGCGTGCCTCACGACGCACCAGTTCAGGGAGATTCGGTGGTGGATGACCCAGAGCAACGCCGAGATCACCAAGCACTGGCTGGGCGACCGACCGGAAGGTCGTCGCCCAGCGTTCTTCTGGATACTCCACGTCAGGATCGAGCTCCTGAAACACTGCCAGCAAGGCTCTGCTGACCAGCAGTGTCAGCAGAGCCGCCACCACAAGTAACTCTGCAATCGCTTTATTGCCCGTTTCGAACTTCTCCAAGCCGTACCGCGACTTCAACTCGCGGAACAGCAACTCAACCTTCCACCGAAAACTGTACAGCGCCGCTACTTGCTCCGGCGTGAACTCATCCGGAAGGTTCGTCACGTAGAGGTGGTAGTCGTCGGTGTCCTCGTTGCGGACACCGACGACGCGGAACTCTCTGGTGGCAGCTGATCGGCTTTCACCGTACTGCCGTCGCTTGAACCCGAATTCGCCAGTTACGTCGATATGCTTCCGCTTGAGTTTCGAGAGATGATCTCGAAGGTGGCTCCCGGTCAAGGAAATGGCGCGCCCGCGCCATTTCCGCCGCTCGTCCACGATCAACGGATTCGCGTTCGTCTTTAACCGACTCACGAAGTAGCCGTCGTTCTCGTCGATCAACGCGAAGCGGCGGTAGCCGTAGAAGCCGAGATCGAACAAGAACAGCCGCCCACGCAGCCAGTTCCCGGTGCGGAACTGGCTGCTTTCGTGGGTTCGTTCGTCAGTGAGTTTGAACTGTGCAAGCGTCTGCTTTGTGACGTTGTAGACGAGGTGCAGTTTGGCACCAGATTGGTCGTCGTGAGTGGCTGGAAACGCAGTAAGGAGCCGATGCAACCGGAAGACGGTTGCATCGGCGATCATCGTATCGCGGAACTGGGTGAGTTGGGGCGCGATAGTGTGNAAACGCAGTAAGGAGCCGATGCAACCGGAAGACGGTTGCATCGGCGATCATCGTATCGCGGAACTGGGTGAGTTGGGGCGCGATAGTGTGAGGAACCGCGACCTCCTCGAGCGCGTGCGCGAGGAGGTCGCTCAGGAGATCGCCAAGCTCTGGCGTAAATCGGTCGTAGAAGCTTGACCGAACCACGGTCTGGTTGGTGGCAGTCTGGTAGGCACGTTGAAACGCAGCGATAGAGCGGGTTTCGCCGTCCACGGCGAAGCCCAAGATNCGAACCACGGTCTGGTTGGTGGCAGTCTGGTAGGCACGTTGAAACGCAGCGATAGAGCGGGTTTCGCCGTCCACGGCGAAGCCCAAGATGAGCGACCAGACGAGCATCGTAATGTCGATTTTCCGGTGGCGCTGGACGGCATCGCGCTCGCGCGCGATGCCTTCGACGAGCTCGGCGGGAAAGAGCGAAGTCAATCGGCGTCGTATGAGCGTTGGAGAGAGTTCGGGAATCACAACCTCTCTCTACGCGGTTCTTGAAGATAACCCTATCACNGCATCGCGCTCGCGCGCGATGCCTTCGACGAGCTCGGCGGGAAAGAGCGAAGTCAATCGGCGTCGTATGAGCGTTGGAGAGAGTTCGGGTATCACAACCTCTCTCTACGCGGTTCTTGAAGATAACCCCATCATGACAGCGCCGTCTGCGTGTTTTGCTCCTTAACCGAACACGAATGCTCGTATCACCAACTCCCTTGGACAACTAATCGTGAGACTGCTGTCCACAACTATCTGAGCGACATTCTCTCGGGCTATACGTTGGACGTTTCCCCTAAGTCACGATCACTCTCTCACGACGACGTCCTCGTCAGCGTGAGCGAGGGCACCAAACACGATGCAGATTTCCACTTGGATGAGCGAACACTTTCTGATCAGTTCGCTAACCGCGTGTTCGATAGCATCGTCGTCGATCTGCCAGTGAGTGCTTTTCGGTCCAACCGCCGCTACGGCCAATCTACGACCGGGCGCGATACTGCTCTCAAACAAGAAATCGACCCTCTGGTCGCCGATAGCGGCCAAGTGATCCAAGTTGGACATACAGCAACGCTGATGCCAGCCACGAAGAAATATATGCGCGAACGCGTAGCTATCTTCGCTCACCCGACCGCAGATCGCGATCTCATCGTCACCACTGATACGCGTCCTAATCCAATACAGCAGCTCAACGGACAAAATAAACGTCCAACCGATATCGACTACGAAAACACTACTGCTGCCCCACGGTACGTCTGCCAGCGCTGTCTAGATGGTACCTACCTTGATCCTGCATGGTATGTTGACTGTCCCGAATGTGGAGCATACTCTGGGAATTATTGCTGGGAAAACGACGAAGTACGTCCAGTACCCCACGAATCGAGGATTCAGCAGCACGCCACAGTCCACGAAGAACATGGTTGCCCGGTCGATCTTGATACAGTCGATCCACCATTTATCGAGACCGAAGAAAACAGGCAAGTTCAGACTCCGATATCGGAATTCTAGTGCCCCATCAGCAGCCCTTTCGCTGGCGGTCGGCATGGAAATGACAACATTTCACTATGACTATTAAACCGTGTGGAGATATCACCTTCCAAAGACCCCCTCGCCATTTGCAATGTTAGCTTCCGAAGAACACAGTCCACTAGTTCGGACTCGAAACAACAGTGAGAGTCCAAAAATGGTGAAAACATTCTCAGGAAGCACACTTTAGCAAAATGAATTCTATCAACACGAAAGCTTTATCATGAATAGTGTTATACCAAACCCGTATTAGGAAGAATAACTAACTATATGACATCCTCTTCAACCTTTCAGAGCCCATAGCAGCTTATCGGTCGAAACAGCACACTCAGCACACCGTTTGATGGCTCCAGCAAGATTGACCACTCTGGCTAACTCAGTTGCTCCTATTGATTGGGGGAGTAGCTCACATTGCAAACGGGGTGGGTGTATCAAAAAGACGGTGAGACAACCCCGAGGCTTGATCGTGACGTGCGTTTACTAACTCTGCAAACGGTCGCAAGAGTTATTGCAAAGTGGTTAGATGGATCATCATGACCAAACAATCGGAACCACTTTCTATCTCTGAGCAACTCGCTGGTGATTATCAATCTGTCTTCAGAAACAAGAATCTCATTGAACCAGAGACAATCGTCAATGAAGACCGTATCGTCGGCCGAGACGAACAACTGCATCTGATTATAAATACACTCAAGCCGGCACTTCACAATGAGCATCCAGAAGATATGCTACTTCGTGGACCGTCTGGTACTGGTAAAACGCTCTGTGCAGGCACTGTAGCCAATAAAACAATGGAGATTGGCAGACAGCGAGACATTCAAATAGAATATATTGAGGTTAATGGGAAACATAAAAAGTCAGAGCATGAAGCTGTCCATCAAATTGCGCATTCGCTAGAAGTCAACCTCGATCTTGAACAGACATCAAAACGTGGAGTATCTACTAGTTCAAGGTATGATCGGATTTTCGAGATTGTAAATGACCACCTCAGTCTTGCAATAATCACTCTCGACGAATTAGATCTTTTAGTTGGTGATACTCGATCAAAAGATGAAACCCCTGCATTTTCTGACGTACTTTATAATCTCACTCGATCGAAAAGAATCGGGGATATGGATGGGACGATTTCTCTCATTGCTACTACCAATAGTCCAAAAAGTCTAATGGATGGATTGAATTCTCGGACTGCCAGTACATTCAATCCCTCGGAGATCTCTTTTGATGATTACAATGCATACGAACTAACTGAGATTCTTGACCACCGACGTGACGCATTTCGCGATGGGACACTCGAAGAAGGTGTCATCGAACTCGTGGCTGCAGTCAGTGCACAGGGCGAAGGAGACGCACGATTCGCGATTGACTTGCTTCGGGAGTCAGGAAACATTGTCAATCGTCTTGAAGAAGATGCGATTTCAGAACAACACGTTGAGCAAGCTCGTAGTGAAGTTGAGAAGAATTATGTCCAAGACATAATCCAAAAGGTGTCTCATCAGAAGCAGGTATCACTTCTTTCGACTGCCCTCGTTGCCATCCATGGCGGAAGAGTGCTGGATCAAGAGCCAATGTTACGCTCTAATCGTGTCCCATCGAATGTGGGATATACCCTCTACCGTTGGATCCAAGATCAAACAAGTTCAGAAATGCGCTCAAAGCATAGCTATCTACGGTGGATGCGGGAACTCTCCACCTATGAGGTTATAGAAAATAACCGACGCGGCCGCGGAAACGAACAAGGCATGTTCTCGGAGTACACTTTCCCCCATCTTGACCCAGAATCTGTTGTTAGGATTATTACAAAGGGTGACAAGGTCCTTTCTGAAGTGATTCAGGAAGGGGATATAATCAAATCAATTGTTGAATCAAATTTGAATGAGTTTGCTTCGTAGGAGCCACTACTCCAAGTCAGCTCACATTGCAAATGGGGTCGTATTCTATAATCGTGTCTGGCTATTGTAACGCTCACATTGCAAACGGGGCCACATTCAACAATCATGTCTGATTATTACAACACTCACATTGCAAACGGGGCCACATTCAACAATCATGTCTGATTATTACAACACTCACATTGCAAACGGGGTCGTATTCTACAATTGTACTAGAAACGAACAACCCATCAACCCAAACTATTTTGACCAACTACTGTCAACAAATAGCATGCGGGAAGAGCAGCAACCAGTATCCAGAACGACGATCATCAACCACTAATCACCAACTCAACCATGAGCGATATGCGAGTTAGCCTTCACGACGCACGCGAGAACTGAATCCGACGATAGCGGTCCCAATAGCGAGTAGCCTGCATGGTTTTTCTTCCCGAGAGGTGGTGACGGAGTACAGTCAAACAGCCTCCAAGGAATCAGCTAGTTCACAATAACCATGTCATCAGTCACAGCCACGGGCGACGCCGAAACAAACACAGATGCATCATCCGACGAGCAGCGCCTTCTCAGCCACCTCGCCAAACACCTCATCCATGAGATGGGTGGCGATCTTCCCGTCGAAACGCTTCATCTCCGTGCGACCGATTACTTCGATATCGACGCCGAAGCAGTCCAGAATCTCACCGAAGACGGGGCAGAAGACGGCATCTACCAGATCGAGCGTGGGGACGACACTGCCCAGCGCATCACCGACGTCGAACCTGTCGGGTCGCCACCGGACAAGCTTGGCAGCATTGCTGGTCTCGATATCCAGAGTGACGACGAGCCGGCGGACTTCACGCAACTCGATACCGTGGGCGAGAACATGGCTGAATCGCTGCACGGCGCTGGTTTCGACTCATATGGCGCGCTCCACGCGGCCACGCCAAATGATCTGACCGACATCCCGACGATGACACAGAGCAAGGCCCAGATCGTCATCGATCAAGCCGGTCAGCACATTCCGACCGAGAAGATGCTCGCGTCCGAGGCGCTCGAACGCTATCAGAACCACCTCGACGAGTACGACGGCCAGCACGCAGTCGTCCAAGACATTCTGGAAGTCTCTCAAGATGTCGGCGATCCGCTTGCCCTCGATCCGACTGTTTCCTCAGACGAGACCCACTACAAGGGGTTGCTCGTTCTCGAAGATACCGGCCATCCAAATCTGGTGCGAGCGAACGAGTTCCCCCAGCATGATGGTGAACCAATCCCACCGAAGACGACAGACATCGGCCATATCGGATTGAATACGCTTGAGGCTACTGCCCAGAAGCTCGCTCGCGGCAACATGGGACTCCGGCTGGTCGGCCCGCACGGCTGTGGGAAGAACTATCTGTTACGATATCTCCACTACAAGACCAATCGCGTGCTGGTAAGCGTTGACGCCGACTCGTCGATGCTCGCTCAGGACATGCTGGGTGTCTCGACAGTCAACGAAAATCGCGTCGTCGTGTTCCGTGATGGCGTCGTCACCAAATTAATGAAGCACGGCGGCACCATCGTCATCAACGAAGGCAACGTCGTTCCGGCGGGCGTGATGATGGCACTTCAGAAGATTCTGAATCAGAACGTGCTCACGGTGAAGGAGTCCGGCGAGGAGATCGTCCCCCATCCAGCAGCGCGAGTCGTCATCACGATGAATCCGCCGACGCGGGAATATCGCGACAGCGAGCCGTTCAATGCCGCGACCCGCGACCGGTTCCAGACCATCTACTTCGATTATCTCGATGACGACGATGAAATCGCGTTGCTCGACCAGATGGCGAATGGTGATCGACTCCGCGTCAAGCGTGACGACATCAAGCGGATGGTCGAGTTCGCTGGTGCAACTCGCAACAACGACACATGGCCGACGGTCTCAACACGAAAGCTCGAACACGCTATCGACTGGATCGACGAGGGTGCGAGCGTTCGTGGCGCGCTCAAGCACGTCACGAAGGCAGCCGCCGAACCCCATCAGAATCCAGCCGATACCCACGAGAAAATCGAGGATGTCTAGCGATGGTGGGATGTCAAGATCAAGAGCACGCGGAACGAATGGTCCGGGGGATGTACAGGGCGAAGCGTCTTGATATCGGAGACCGATATTGTCGAGATTGTGGTGCCACAGCAACCGGTTCGGTATGGAGAGTAGCAAGCGATGAAATATGGTTCGCCTGCGAACACGGCCATCTCACCCGCCTTGATTATGATTGACAAGCTTTCAACTCGTGAGAAACACATGGCTATCTCAGTACCGAGTCGGTGGCTTATCTATGTCGTCGTATTGATGATAGTCGCTGGGTCCATTGGATTCATCGGTATGGGGAGTGCCCAGCAAACGCCAAACGCGACGGCGAATACGACCACGACTACAGGTGGGCAGAATACGCAGACGACGAACGGGACGACAACGAGTATCGAGACGGCCGCTCGTTCACCGACGCCGGCACCAGACACAAACGACGAATGGAAAAACGCAGCACCAGTCGGTACTGATCGAGCTGCCAACGAGACGCTCCCAATTGGTGATCAAGATTGGCATGTGTTCTCGCTCGAATCGAGCGGACATATCACCGTTCGTCTTGTCGCAGGCAATCGGACGAACATGAGCGGATTTCTCTACGACAGTAGCGGTGGTCTCCTCGATAGCACGTATATCGCACCAGGTGAGCAACTCTCGCTGGCCGGTCAAGCCACTTCCGCAGGCGACTACTACGTGTTCATCCGAAACGAAGCCAACACATCCGGTGCATACGCATTCAGTGTTTCAGTTGCCGAATCTGAGACAGCGGCCGATGATGGTCAACCCCAAACACCAGCTGAAACCAGCAGTGAAAGCGGTCCGGGCTTCGGTCTGCTCGCCGGACTCGCGACGATCATTGGCGCTGGCTTTTTCCTGTTCTTTCGTCTTCTCGGCTTGGCAACTCTACATTACGCTCGCTGACTGGTCAGCGAGCAGTAGGTCATGAGACCGAACGGCGGTTGCCGGTGTAGTCCTGATGTCTTCGTCCCGTGCTCGGTGTTACTCATCTTCCGCCGTGGTTCGAACAAGCTTTCTCGACGTTTGAGTCAGCATTCTCCGACAGCCGCAACGTCGATTCGTTCAAGCACCTCGTGANGTGAGTGGACTCTCCCGAGGGATTTCGCGTCCCGACGCGGACGCGAAATCCCGCAGAGCCTACGACTACTTCTTCGGTGGTGCCGACTGGTCGGCCACCGATCTCGCTCAGCTCCACGCTGAGTACGTCTTTGACCAACTTCAGGTCGGTGCTGGTGACGACGTACTCCTTCACATCGACGATACGTTCGCTCCGAAAACCGGCGACGCCACCGATGGCGTCGCCCGGTTGTACAATCCCGTCGCTGCTGAGACCGAACTNCCGGCGACGCCACCGATGGCGTCGCCCGGTTGTACAATCCCGTCGCTGCTGAGACCGAACTAGGCAACAAGATCGTCACGTCTTGCCTCCAGATCGGCGACGTCTACGTTCCGTATCTCGCGCGGATGTACGTTCCAGAGGATCTCGCACCGGATTTCGACGAACCGTTCAAGAAAAAGACCGAGATCGCCGTCGAAGAGATCGTGACGCCGCTCCAGCTGCCGGCTGGAGCGGCTCTCACAGTTGTTTTCGACGCCGCGTACTACGGTGACGAAAGAGTCGCTACGATCCAAAATCAGGGCCATGATGTCGTCTGTCGGCTGAAATCCGACAAACACGTCTCGCCACAGGGTGTCGTCTGGACCCAACGCGTCGACGCCTTCGCGTCGACGCTGGAGTATGAATCGACAACGATCACCGTTCGTGGGAAGGAGAAAACCTACGACGTCGCGAGCGAGGTCGTCGAAATCGAAGGCGTTGGTCCAGTAAAGGTCGTCGCAAGCCAGACCGAGGACACGATTCGGCACTACTTGAGTACGGATCTCGGCCGGTCAGCGGCCGAGATCCTCGAACGCGTCGAACACAGGTGGAACATTGAGACGGTCCACGAGGAATCGAACGCGAAGTTTGGCTTCAAGCAGTACCAGCTAGAGCGAAAACAGGCAATCGAGCGCTACGTCCAGTTAGTGNGGCGGACTGAGCGTCCGCCTCGATCACGCCAAAGAAGCGTACCTCGTGGAAACGTTGCTCGAAATCAACGACAGGGTTGCCCCGTCGCTCCCGCGAGCGGAACGACGGGAGCAACTACATGAACTGGTGCGTGAGTTCTCATGGACTTCTTTCGCGATTTCGTTTGTTCCAGCTGCCAAAATATATACTCCAGCAAACGATCAATATGGTTTTTATTGGATGTTAGTTCGTAGATCCAGCTATGGTGAAACGAATACAGAGTCTCTGGGGATTTTAGCCACAGTTCGCTGAGTCAAACGATCTTGCCAAGCCGAGTTTCGTCTTGCTCGCAATTCGCTGCAGTCCAAGTGACACCCCTTCCTGCGCAAATTGTCTTTCCGAGTAGTGTTCGCCAGCGAAACAGTTACTTTGCCGGGACTGGATTTCTTTCGATATGAGCAATCAAAACACATCAGAGACGGTTTTTGAGAGCGATGATATCGGTATTGGCGATATAGTGCTCGATCGTGACACCGACCACTCCGACCCGGCAGTCGTCGTGAATACGCCACCAACAACGGCCGACGAATGGAAAGCATACACCAACACGACAGTCGCCGAAGACAATCCCGAATATCCGGCCGACGCGTCGATCATCGTCGTTGCATTTCGAAACGAAATTCTCGACGAACAGCCAGAGATNGACAGTCGCCGAAGACAATCCCGAATATCCGGCCGACGCGTCGATCATCGTCGTTGCATTTCGAAACGAAATTCTCGACGAACAGCCAGAGATGGTCGATCCGGATTCACCGATCCCGCTGGAGGATCTGAATGATGTCGGTATCAAACACTACTCGTTCCCTGCTCCTCGGCTTCGGCGTGGCGATCCTGAGACCGACGATTTCGAGGCTCTCGAAGATCTCGATGACATCGACAGCAACGGCACTGACGACGAATCCGAATCTGAATCTGTAGATGCAACAGCTACCGATCAGGATGCGGGAACGGCGGAGGCGGAGGACACCGCCGACGGGCAAGACCAAGAGCTGCAACAGCAAGAGCAGGAACTAGAACACGAATTGGAGCAGCTCTCGGAATTTCTGCGTGACAACGGTGTCCGTTCCGAAGTCGATGGGAGTGTGGTTGTCGCCGAGAAACTCGGCCAGAGCTACGAGATTACTCCCGATGGGGAGGTCAACGGTGACGGAGCCTTTCAGGATCGTCTCGAACAACTCGCCAGCAAATATAGTTCCTGAACACAGCTACGCCAAACACCTCCAATCGGGTTAGAATAGGCTGATTCCAGCGATATTTCTTCACGGCAGAGGCGTGACCGGCTATGTCATCCTCACACTCTTCCACCCAGTCGGATAGCGCGAGTGCTGCCAGTGATGCGCTCACTCCACCGGCCGAGACGGTTCGCTCGTGTGCAGATCGCGAGCGCCGACTCACCGAATACATCCGTGCGCATACTGGCGAAGATATCGCCGTCCGACTCACGCCACACGTTCCGACTGCGTGTGTCATCCCGACGAGCGAAGAAGCGCTGACCGACTCAGACAACGCCGAATTTTCCGACGACGAAGCTCGGCAACTCGTCGAATCAGTTGACGCCGACTATCTCGTTCTCATCTCGACACACCCAGCGACCGTCGACAATCTCCCGATCGACGACCAGTTGACGGCTGATCGAGCACAACAGTTCGGCTCTGCACTCCACGAACTGGGCCACATCCGCTATACGGCCATCGCAGACGCCGCAGCACGCCTCGAAGACCGCGTGGACGAAGCCCATCAGGAGTTCGTCCACGGCCTCTGGAACGCCTGTGAAGATGCCGCCATCGAAAACCAACTCAGGGTCGATCAGAGCCAGATCGCAGCCGACCGGATCGAGCTCGTCAGGCGCAGCATCAGCACCCACACTGAGGAGTATCAGACCGGAGAATCCTGTGCGTTCACCTTTCGGGACGCCATCGAGACAGCGCTGTACGACGAAGGCATCTACGACACGGGTGTTCGTGATGCTCTCTGCGATCCCGACGACGATCGGGTCGTGTTCGCTGGTGACGCCGACCGACAGGCATACGAGCAGGTCGCCGACAGCATTAACGAACTCGTCGCGACGGTCCTCAGTACGCCCAACTCTGTCGAGCGCATCGAACACATCCTCGACTGGTGGGAGAACGTCGTCAAACCGCTGCTTGATCCGTCCCAACAGAACCAACAGGAATCCAGCCAGCCAGATCCTGATGGAGCCACCGGCGAGTCCAGTGCCGACGCCAGTAGCAGTGACAGTAGTAGTGGGTCATCAGCTGACGGTGAAACCGAGAAACCCACTGACGAGAATGCAGATACAGATCGGTCGTCGGCGGAAGGTGAAGCCGGTCAGACCGGCGAAAGCACTCCGGACAACAATCGGTCGGGAGACGATCCTGACAGCAATAGGCCTGACGAGGGTGTCACACCAGATGAGATGGGTGAGGCAGATAAAAGCGAGGGGTCGGGTCGTTCGGAGGCGGGTGATCAGCCGGACCCGGATGCGATCAACACTGACCAGCGCCAGTCCCATCCAGGAGCGGATGTACTCGACTATCCAGATATTGGTGGCGACGAAGACGCTGACGCGCTTCGCCAGCCCGATCACGACGGCGAAGACGAAGCCGGATCAACCGGAGACGGTGGAGGTGAAGAAGAGTCAGAATCTCAATCACCGAGTGAATCACATGACGACCATCAGGCCACAGAAAGGAATCGTGAAAACGAGAGTACCGCCGATACAGCGGGCGATGCTGGTAGTGAGGACAATGATCGTGAAAACGCCGATACAGTTGGTGGGTCGGACACCGACACCGGTTCAGACGAGGGTGGCGATACTGACCCTACGCCGGATAGCGGCACAGACGCAGGCAACAGCGAGGAGACGCCCGGAGGCGACGATGGACAGTCTTTCCAGAACGATGATTCTGGCGCAAACCCTGACGAGACCACTGACGTAGCTGGTGAGAGTAATGAACAGGGCAGTGAGGATGAATTCGAAGGGCAAACATCAGGGTCACAATCTCAGTCCCAATCTCAGTCTCAGTCCCAGCCCACCGGAAATCCGTGGGGAACCAGCAACGACACGAGTCAGAGCTCGCTCGGGAGCTTCTCCACATCGAGTTCCCAGACTGAGAGCGGAGCATCCGCTTCGGATAGCGATGGCAGCGACGAATCGCCTGTCAACGAATCCGATGCAGAGCGTGATGGCCCATCCACGGACGCTGGTGACGCTAATGAACCAGAGTCGGAGTCAGAATCGGACGAAAGCGACACCGGAGGGAATTCTGGAAACGACACTACCGACGGCGGTGATGAGAGCAGCACTAATGGCGGATCGAACACCGGTAGTGGGAACGACAGTGAGAGCGTCGGCGACGAGGGACCTGCCGAAAGTGGCAGCACCGAGGACGAGAGCCTCAGTCATGAGGATACGGCCGCAGAGGACGGTCGGACAGCGGATACGGACAGCAGCGACACCACAGGTAATGATGGTGACGAAGAGCGTGAGGGCACGTCGAACGAGAGTGCTTCCAATGCAAACGAGCAGCCACCGGCACCAATCCCAACTTACGCAGACGGCAAAGAGAACCTTGATCGCGAGGGAGCACTCGATACCGACCACGAGGCGGCACACGATGAAGCCGAGCGTGCAACGCCCGATGAGACCGCACTCGAACACGAGCTCGAAGACGTTGCCGGTGCGCTCGATGCGCTTGACGAGCAGGACGGCGGTGGGGCCACACCGGGATCGCTATCGGGACTCGCCATCATGCCGGACACAGAGGGGACGAACACCGCCGAGACAGCCGATCGGTGGGGAGACGCCGCTGCCGACGCGGAGTTCGTTGCAGACGCGCTCCGAAAGGCACTGAAAGAGAGTCGCCGGGATGCAGATCGATCCGGCGTCACCAGCGGAACGTTCGACCGGCAACGTGCGGGTGCGCTCGCTCGCGGTGATGTGGGTGCGTTCAGCGTGCGCCAACCCGGTGACGACAAGCAGTACGACCTCGTGATGATCCTCGATCGCAGCGNGCTCGCTCGCGGTGATGTGGGTGCGTTCAGCGTGCGCCAACCCGGTGACGACAAGCAGTACGACCTCGTGATGATCCTCGATCGCAGCGCGTCGATGCGCCAGCATATCGATACCGCTGAAGACGCGCTCGTGCGGTTCGCGCTCGCGTGTGAGGATATCGGCATAAGCGTTGGCGTGATCGATTTCACGCAAGACGAGGCGCGACTAGTCAAACCGTTCAGCGTCGAGTGCGAGCATGTCCGTGAAAGCTTGCTCTCCAAGCAGTATGGTGGCAACACACCGCTTGCCGACGCACTCGGTCTCGGTCGCGAACTCCTCGAACAGCGGCGCAACAGTCCGCTTGTGCTTGTCGTCACCGACGGCAAGCCGGGCGATGCAGACGCCTATCACGACGAGCTCGCCCAATCGTACGCACCCGTCTGTGGGCTCACGCTGGTTCTCGATCAACCCTCGGGAAGTGTACCCGAGAGAGTCAGTCAGAACGAACGGTTCTACGACCGCCACGTGTACATCCACGAGCCGAGCCAGCTTGCCAACCGGCTTGATCAGTTTGCCGTGATGTTCGACGGACTATGATCCTGTAGCCGGGCTGCGGTTTTTCTTTCTGTGTGGAGTGAGACGATTTCCATGTCCAACACACTGGCTTTCGTTGATGGAACAGAACTGGTCCTCGAAACACCTCCGTGGGCGTCCTGGAATCTCGATGTCCACCGGAACGATTCCGGACGCGATGCCGCTCACGCAGTCGATCCCGAAACCCACCGCAATATCGCTATCCACGAACGAGACTGTCTCTACCAACGACGCGAAGTCGCCTCGCGGCCCGGAGATCGGTTGGCAGAATATCGCCGTCTCAAACTTCGTGAGATCGACGTCGATGGGAACGGGAACGTGTGGCTCGAATTCGACGCCGGTGAGCGATATAGCGCGAAAGGCGTTCTCACAACGCTTGAATCGTCAGATCGGACATGGCAACGCCAGACACCACGAGGAATCGATGGATCAGGCTCAACGTGGCGGCAGTGGGAAGACGTACGCGACCGATCAGCCGTTCCAACGCCGCCATCGTGTGCAGCGCTCACCGTCAGCCAAGTCTCAGGAGCTGGCTCACGTGCCCGGATGAACGAGTTTCTGGAAGGTGGTCCAGATGGACTCGTGGATCATACGCTTGGTGGCGTCCACGTCTGGAAAGCCGCATTCGAGGCCACCTACCACAGCGAAACGATCGCCGTGTTGATCCTTTCGACGCCGGCTTCACCACACGTCGATCCGAGCTCGGAAATCGTCATCTCTCGGCTGGCCTGCCATCCAGTACGGCCGCAGAATACCTCGTCGTGGTTCATCGCCCGCGTGAGAGACTGGGCTCGCGACCACGGCTACGATCGGCTGGTTGCCTTCGCAGGTGTCGGAGGCAACGATGGGACTTGCTACGAAGCTGCTGGCTTCGAACTCGAAGAGTTGGTCTGGGCAGACGGGAGTGGCTGGACCAATCGCGATGGACGTGGTGAAGTCGCCAACGGTGATCAGTGGCGGCGTTCAAAGTGGGTGTGCGCGCTTGATTGACATCCTTCATTCGAAGAACCTACTCACCTGTTTTTCCAGTCCGGAGAAACGAGACAGCAACCAACAACTGCTCGTCTTCGACTATATACCCATGTCTTCACAACAGATCCAACCGACAGACGAGAGACTGCCATCGCTTGATCTCCCATCCGGTGCGCTCCCCGTATCGCATCCCAACTACGCTCACGATGTCGAAACCGATCCGCCCGAGATCGAACCAGTCGAGCACCGGTTACGTATCGATTTCATCGATGGGGGTCCTCTAACGCCACATCCACTCCACGGGTCGCACCAGCCGCGTCCGCGCCGGTATGCCGATCGGACGCTCACCGATATCTATCAGGCCGAACAGCGCTACTACCCGTCGCTGCCAGATGGGGAGGAATTTGCAGATGCACCTGCATTCCTGCGCAACGAGCTCGCACCGTACTTCGTGGAGTTGCAGGATATCCAACACCGCCGGTTCGAATGGTATACCGAGCACATCCCGAGAAACCTCGACCAGGTTCTCGATACTGTCGAGAGTCTATATCCCTACGATGCCGGAGGGACGTTCCACGATGTCAACACGTGGATCGGGCTCGTGATCGTAGCCGATGGGACATCCACTGGTGCGTACGCAAGCGAACATGGTCTCGACGAGGAATATGTCGTTCACGAGGGCGATCTCGACGACTGCGCATCGCCTTCTGAGTACGGAATATTGCTCCCAGCACCACTGATCGCTGGCGAATACAACAGCGGGAGTCAGTACTCACTGATCCCGTGGTCGGATGGATTGGTCTGTGCTTGCCCGTACAAACAGAAGCGCCCGTCGCGAGTGATGTGCAAACACGAACTCGCAGCGACGATACGCCTCGCGAACGAAGATGGATACGTGCTGCCAGCCGATGATGGCGTCGATGTCCCCCAACGATCGCGACGGTTCGTTAGTCCGACGATCGCTGCTCAGCACACGCCACGGCCTCCTCGAGAAGAGTGAGGTGGACCGTTGGGTTTTTGTCAAAGGTCAAAGTGAGTTGAATTGATGGAACGTAACTATACTGTGATCGGGATCGCATTTGTTCTGGTCACATCGATCATCGGAGGTGGGGTTTTCCTCGGAAGCCCTTCTTCAGGTGATGCCACAAACGCTGTCCAAGCCGAAGCATCTGAAATGAATGTCGAAAACGTAGAGGTAGTCAATCGCTCAAACGGGATCATTACCGCCAAGGTCACGGTCTCCGGCGAGATGAATGAAAGTCAGCTCAAGCAGGCTCTTTCGAGGATGTACGATGATCGGAAGGTGGCTGTCAGATCCATTCGAATCGAAAACATCAGCGGCAACGTCGCAACAGTGTCGCTCGTAACACGAGGGCACTCAAACTCAGAGACTGTCGAGACGCAGATTCAAGACCAGCTCACGAACCAAAGCGCGGAGAACCAATCAACCCCCCAAGCTAACAACTCATCCGACAGCGACGAGACGATCGATAGAGATCCAAACGCAACCCACTATCAGATCGATTTCGTCAAGGGTGAGCCGATTGAGAACCTTCGTGGTCCCAACGGTACCTATACGAACGACCAACTAATTCGGTTCGCACACGGCAGCAACGAAACGCCGCTCTATCGGTCGTCTGACGGTGAGTTCACCACGAACGAGACGCTCGCAAGATGCGTCGAAAGCACGCCGATTTCCGTCGATGCTGAAAATGATACTGCCACGGTGGCCGTCAGTCTCGCCGAAGGATGCGGGCCGGTCGAACTCTCGCTGGTGAGCTACACGAAACCCGAACCGGTCTGGAGTCCTGAAACAGAGCATCTCCAGGAGTTCGTCGATGCCGATACCCAGACGATCAGGCCAAACGAATCCCAGAATCTGACTGTCGATCTGCCGACCAATACATCTACATCTTCTGTGGGAGCGTCAGATCCGTCCACAACAACCGGAAAGAGTGAGGCCACTACCGAAGGAGCAGAGACAGAAACTACGACCGCTACAGAAGCCGAGACGAATACCGAGAGAGCCACAGAGTCGCCGACAACTACTGAAACGACTGAAGCAGAAGGAGAAGGAACAGCTACACCAACGGAAAACACAGCTGAAACCGGTACTGCAACCACTACTTCAACGGCAGCGGGGATGTCACAATCGACATCTACTACGTCAATTCAAACATCAGCCGAAACCGCAACACCAACTGATACGCCTACTTCAACAGTACGTGTTTAGCGCGGTCCTCTCGTAGATGCCTCTGCACGTGATTCTGGTTGCTCTCCTCCGAGTATCGACGTCAGTTGATCCGGT
>NZ_AOMF01000179.1 GCF_000336715.1 Halococcus thailandensis JCM 13552 | reverse complement strand
GGCCCGGAAAGCACGATTAGCGGCTGTTCGTCCTGCTCTTCCCTGAGAGCTACGATTTCTCCTTGGCTGTTCCGCTAAACAGATACCTTCAACAGACTCAACACCTGAATCTGAGACTGAGGCAGACACCGAAACCAAGACCGACACATCAACATCCACTGAAACATCCGAACCGACAGAAACACCGGAGCCAACAGAGACAGCTACAGAGTCGCCGACAACTACTGAAACATCCACTGAAACGTCCGAACCGACGGAGACACCGGAGCCAACGGAGACACCAACAGAAACACCAGAACCGCCCGAAACCGACACGCCGACAGAAACACCAGAGCCTACCGAAACNCCGGAGCCAACGGAGACACCAACAGAAACACCAGAACCGCCCGAAACCGACACGCCGACAGAAACACCAGAGCCTACCGAAACTCCACCAGAACCACCAACAGCTACCCCGGAACCGACAGAGACACCAACGGCAACTGAAACGCCGACAGAAACACCAGAGCCTACCGAAACACCGCCTGCACCGCCAACCGAGACACCGGAGCCAACGGAGACACCAACAGAAACACCAGAACCGCCCGAAACCGACACGCCGACAGAAACACCAGAGCCTACCGAAACNAGACACCGGAGCCAACGGAGACACCAACAGAAACACCAGAACCGCCCGAAACCGACACGCCGACAGAAACACCAGAGCCTACCGAAACTCCACCCGCACCGCCAACCGAGACACCAACGGAAACACCCACTCCAACGCAAACACCTACCGACACAGCCACTGAAACGTCCGAACCAACCGAAACGGCCACAGAAACGCCACCTGCACCACCAATCGATGGCTCGACAGACAGCGGAAACGAAGACTCAGCGCCAAACGAAGCGACAAGCGCCGATGAGGCTGAGACGACTGCTTCCGAATCAACAGCCAGCGCTTCGGGGACGAACGGGGGCGAAGAGACCATCAGCAACACGAACGAGGAGCAGAAAGGGAGCAACGAATCAGCAGATGCCAGTCTGATCGCAGCCCCTCACAAGTCAGAATTCCAGTAAGCAGCTGGAATGTTTTTTTTTTGGATTGTGGTTTAGATTAGCCGATAGAAATCGGAGAGTAGTATCAGCGGGTCGCGTTTGTCTCCTCCAGAGGGGTGGAAACCCATATGCCCTATCTCGACGACACCTACACGAAACCAGTTCTCGATTCGCTCAACGACGTGCATCAGCAGACCGGCCACGGCTGGTCGCGCGTGTTCCGCGACTGGATCGATACCATCTTCGCGAGCCTGCAACGCGACGACGACAGCCACGGCGAGATGGCCAACCGATACGAGAGTGATTTCGGCAAAGAGACGACGCAAACTGTCTTCAGAGCATATTCGGAAGCCTTCGCCGACTTGCTCGCAGCGATGGAACAGACCGACGCCGACGTGCTCGGCTGTCTGTTCCAAGAGTACGGTGCTCCATCCGAAGAAAATGGTCAGCANGAACAGACCGACGCCGACGTGCTCGGCTGTCTGTTCCAAGAGTACGGTGCTCCATCCGAAGAAAATGGTCAGCACTTCACGCCACCGCACGTCGCACGATTGCTTGGTGGGATGATGCTCCCCGCCGGCGGGCAGATCGAGAGCACAACCCCAGACGACCCGATCACGATCCATGACCCCACCTGCGGGAGTGGCGGTCTCCTTGTCGGTGCAGGACAACAACTCGAAGAATATGCTGAATCGCCATACGCAGCGGTGTTTGTCGGTCAGGACATCGACAGCAGATGCACCAAGATGACCGCGATCAACTTCGCAGTTCGAGGGCTTCCTGGCTTTGCGATTCACGGCGATTCGCTCAAAGCCGATCCGACGGCCGCATGGAAGGTCAGGCCCTCGAAAGGGCTGATGGGTGCGCCAATCCAGGAATGCGAGCCTCCACAATTCCTGTCCACCTCGGAAGATGGATCTGCTGACGGTTCGTCACCGCCCACAGCAGCAGATGGCGCGGACGAGGCTGGAGAACAGAATGACCAGATCGACGTAGACGTAGAGCTGGATACGCAGCAGGCCCAGTTCGCTGCATTCACCGACGATGATGGCGGTGCTGACCAGTGAGGACAGCTCAATTTCTCACTCGGTGTGGGGAGTGTCCGATTCGGATTCGGATGTTCTCTCATGTCACGACCCCATCCGCCAGCACCAGCAGTCGGCACCGNAGAACAAGCGGACTCAAGAGCGATTGGAGACGCCGATGACATCGCTGCTGCACGTCGAGCGAAATACGTGGCGTTTCTCCACCGCCATCCGTTCGCCACCGACGCCTACGATCTCGGCTTTCTCCCCGGTATCCGCGAGGACTATTCGTTCCAAATCGACGACTTCGCAAACGTCGAGACACCCGTTCTGATGGTCGATAACGATTTTCGCGACCCCGATGCCGACCGATACGTTGCACGTATCCGAGAACTTCCNTTCGCAAACGTCGAGACACCCGTTCTGATGGTCGATAACGATTTTCGCGACCCCGATGCCGACCGATACGTTGCACGTATCCGAGAACTTCCTGAGCAGCCGTGGGTGTGTGTTCTCGGCGATGTCTCGACGCCCGAACAGGCTCGCGACTACACTCAGCTCGCCCGGTCGCTTGTCGACGAGTTTCCCACCACCGAGTTCGTGATCGTCCCGAAGTGTCCCGAGGCGTTCGAAATCATCGATGAACAGTTCGTTCTGGGCTACCCGATGGGATATTCAGACATCCAGGCAACAGACATCAGCACGATAAGCGATTGGCGAGGGCGGCGCGTTCATCTCCTTGGTGCGAGTCCTCCAAAACAGTTCGAGGCGATACAGCGCTTGACACAGCCAACGATTACCGGCGATCCGCCCGCAAACATCATCGGAATCGATTGGAACGGCCCCCAACGTATCGCATATCTCGGCGAATATTGGAGTCGTAACGGCTGGCAGGCGGCCGATCAGCTCTCAATCCGTGAAACCGTCAGAAAAAGCCTCCGCGAGATGCGAAAATTCTGGCAGGAGCGGGGGGTCTGGCCAACTGAAACACCGATCGAAAGTAGCGGACCCGCTGTGCGTGAACCAGACGACCCAGTGTTCACAGCCAGCGGCGAGACTATTCGCGAACGCGAAGCACTCGAAGATGCGATTGTCACTGACTACGATAACGGACAAACGCTCGCCTATCAATCCGAAACCGAACGCGCATACGTCGAATACCACGCCGGGCTTGTCTGTAGTAGCTCCTAAGAATCGTCGCGAACAAAATCAGTGAAGGGACAACATCTCTGCGACGGGTTCAGCCATTCTCGTCTCCATCTTCGTCCTCATCCTTATCTTCATTCTCGTCAGAGGGTTCCTGCAGGTCCTCGACTGAAAGTTCATTCTGAAGATACGCACGGCCTTTTTCGACAATCCGATAGGCAGCAACGTCCGTATGCCGCTCGACGAGACCATGCTCTGCAAGCGTCGCACAATGGCTTGCGACGGCTTGTCGTCCATATGGTAGATTGAGACACATACTCGCTGGCTTGATCCAATAGCCGTCAAGATCCGCTAAGAACTGCAAAATCGGATAATCCATCGCTGTGAGCCAGTTCACTCTTCGATACATCTGATACTGCCCAGATTCAGGAATGTGCGGGATTAGAACTACCGATCGGGTGTCCTTGTATCCGATATCGGCCTACACAGCATCGATATCGTTGTCGGACCCATCTGTCAGGAGGGTTGTAGGGCAAGTCATATATAGAAGGGGGTGATGATTGCAGACGCAAAGCTAGGCACACAACCGCGCGCAGAAGGGGCCGTTTGGACAGCTACCCCTTCTGCCTCCGAGGTCATATAGTTTGCCCTCTCACGAGCGACAGCTATCTCTCGGGGGCGACGTTCCCGGCGTCGGCGTTCACACGGGACGACAAGAGTCACACGCATGCACGCATCCAGCGGAACGGCAGCCGCACAGTCCGACGAACAGCTGTTCGAGAGAATTGTCGCTCTCGAAGAGCGCGTTTCCGAACTCGAAGCCGATCGCGAGCGTCACCGAGAAGAGCTTCACGCGGTCGCACGAGAGAACCACGAACTTCGGTCGTCGCACGAACGGCTCGAAGAACGGGTTGACGACACCGAAGCCGACCAGAACGAACTGCAGAGCGAACTCGAACGCGCCGAAGCCAGCCGTGGGCACATCATCGAGGACATCGTCGACGTTGAGGAGCAACTCGCTGATGTGGAAATGCCTGTTGAGTCAGACAACGGAAACAACGCGGAAACCTCCCAACAACACACGGACATGGCCCCCATCGAGCGGATTTCCGTGATGGATACCGATGAGACCGGGATCGATGTAACCCCCTCCATCGAACGCGCTGTCTCGATCTTCGAACACTGGGGAGAATGGTCCGATAAGACACCAAAGGGGCGTGTCCTCAAGGATGATCTCAAGACACTCCTTCGGACAGCAACCGGCGAGGGGCTCGCATGGCGGCAAGTGTACCGTGCTGCCGAAGCACTCGAAGAGCTCTCCAAGGGGCGCATCGAATTCATCGATCACTCCCGCCACGGCAAGATGCTGATCGAGTCTCTCTCAGCCAGGAGTGGCGACTGTCGCTCGTCGTCAGCGGCCACAAGCTGATCCCCGTCAGAGAACCGCCTGCCAAACGATAGCTCGATAACAGGAATAATCGTTCCATGGATGGACGAGGTGTATGCATCGGTCGGCTACTGGCGGGTGAACTGCCTCAAACAGCCTCACAGTAGGTGAGAGTACAGAGAGGCTAGCTCAGTCACTGACGACAAGTGTCAGCCGAAACCGTCTGTCCACTTCTTCAAAAGTGTTAGAACAGTAGCGAGACAGTCCGCACCTAGTTTGTTTGCCTCGTCGAGGAATGGAGGAAAATTGATATGTCGTACACGACTCGTGCCGCCGAGACCGCAAGCAACCGCCACACCAGTATTCGTGACCGCGCTCTCGCAGCCCTGACTGACGCAGACACCGACAGCGAGACCATGAAAGCGACCGTACTCCGCGAGTATCACCGTCACCACTCCAGCGTGTCGCTCGAAGATGTCCTCGAACTCAATACGGTGGTTACCGCTCCAGAGCAAGGGCCACTCGAAGAGCGCGTTGCGACGGTTTTGGCAGCGGCGATCGCACAGCACGACAGTTGGACAGACACTCCACAAGCACCACCAGCCAGCGAGAATACTTCTGTTCCAGCCACGGAGGGTTACTGATGGACGGGCAGGCAAGAATCGGAACTGACGGCGGGAGAGAGGATTCTGAACACATCCTCGACAAGCTTCCACCAGAGAAGTTGCTCGATACACCCAAATTTCGGCTGATTCGTGGCGGCGTTGCCTGCATGCGCTCGGTCAAGACGGTCAAGCAGTACGTCGCCCATGAGAACGCCACCGAACAGCGTGAACAAGTCCNGTGGCGGCGTTGCCTGCATGCGCTCGGTCAAGACGGTCAAGCAGTACGTCGCCCATGAGAACGCCACCGAACAGCGTGAACAAGTCCTTCGATTGCTCAACCAGCGCGCAACAGAACTCCGCGAACAACAATAGGTATCTTTTACCTATCTGTGATTGCGATTCAAGAGCTTTCTCTCGATTTTGCCGGTGCATTTATATTCACCCTGTCAGTAACGTGATTAGAGGGATACATAATGGTTCGCCAAGACGGCAAACGAAGCTTCGGTTTGCGCGAAGCGGATGGTAGTGAACCCAGCGCGTTCGTTGGGAACTATCCACGGCAGGCAGCCCTGAAAGCCGCTCGGCGGTTGACCCCCGGACCGTCAGAAGCAGACGCCGACCGGCAGGAGCTCCGCCTCCGTGAACGTGGGACCAACAAACTCCATATCTACGAGGGATGGGCGTGGGAGGAGGACGCACCCGAAGATGGTCCGGAATGGCTCTCTGGCACCATCACTGAAGCCAACGTCGCAAAACAGGGCATCGAGTTCCTCGACGAGTAGTCTTCTCCTCCCCGCCGTATCCGGACGAATTGCGGACACAGACATGGTGGAGTGTCGTGATCCATCGTATCCATATTTTTCTTCCCCAGAGGGGTGGAGGAAAGAGCCAATGAGTCACGACACGCAGTCCAGATCGCCTACTGAACAGCCTGAACAGCTTGAACAGCAACAGTATCCAGCCGCCGAAACCGTTGCTCATCTCTCAAAAGCGACCTACCACCAGCGCATCGAGACGCTCGCTGAACGGATCCTCCCCCGACTCGCCGACGAGACAGGCACGATTCAGACGGTTAACTACAACACAGTTCTCGGCCATCTGCAAGTGATCGAACGGATGAGCTTCGACAATCCGTTCTCGATCTTGGAGCACAGTGAGTACGAACTCGATGGGTTCGACTGGAAACGGATCAACAACAAAGATCCAGTTCACGGACTCGCCGAGCAGGCACGCCGACTCGTCGCTGGCGATGTCCAGCAGCGACTCCTCGAACTGGTCGCTACCGACGATACACGCGTAGGCACTGGATCGCCGCACAACGGAGGACAACGATGACGGAGAACCAGCCTGACAGAGATCTCTATCTCGAATTGCTCGACGAGTGCTACGAAACGCTTCGTGAGGCAACCATTGAGGGNGACGGAGAACCAGCCTGACAGAGATCTCTATCTCGAATTGCTCGACGAGTGCTACGAAACGCTTCGTGAGGCAACCATTGAGGGGGTTGGCGAGATCGCTGAATACGCTGTTGAAAAACGGTGTGACGAAGCAGTTGGCGAGCACGAGGTCATCGGAAATATAGAAGAACCAAGGACGAACGCCGCAATCATCGCCGTCTCGACTCGTACCGAAGACGTGATCGCAGATACATCGGGCCACAATTCCGCCGCACTTTTCGCAGAACTAGCGCCTACCGAGCAGCTTGCGGAGCTTGCACACATGGCCGCTAAATACGATCTCATCGAACGTGTGCTCACCGAGCAATCGGAGGCTGCTCACCAATGAGCGACAGCAAAGCGAGCCGCCAGACGAAGTACAAAATCCCCGATGATCACGTCTGGGCGGACGAACAAGTCCAAGAATCCGAGGACCGCCCACCCGTGGCCGAGGTAGAACGCCACTCGATCGAGATCATCCACCGTGGGCGCGACCGCACGAGCAGCGAGGGCGATATCCGGTATCGGTACGTGTTCGAGAATGGCGAAGCCATCGGCATCCTCCGGTCGCACCGACTGGCCGAGAGCAATCAATTCGATCCGATGGGAGCAGCCGCGCCGTACGAAGTCCCCACTGTCGTGAAGGACATGCTGGCCCACGAGATGCGAGCCGACCACTGGACTGAGGTCGTCGATATCGAGCGAGCACAGCAATTCGCAGAGGTTGATGGACGATGACTGACGACGAGGATCGGCAGCCAATTCGAGACGGCCGGAGCGTCGAAGCACGAAATATGGACGAGCTCGTGATGGCGCTCCGCGAGATCGACTTCATCTACAGCGTCGATTCGGATCGCGAGCGTGCCATCGGGCTGACGTTCGATCTCTCGAAACTCGACCAGGAAACGGCGTGGGAGGGGTCGGATATTCCAGAGACTGCAGCAACATTGCTGTTCGAAGCACGGTTCGTCCCGACAAGCTTCGGGCGCGAACACAATTGGGCGAAAGACGCTCACCTGCCGACAATCTGGTTCGAAACCGTTGAGAGTGTAGCCAGTAGGGCGGGTGATGTCGATGAGTGACCGACGCCGTCGCGACGATACCGTTCGTGCAGTCGATCTGTTTTGCGGCGCTGGTGGTCTCTCGTGGGGGCTCGCGCAAGCCTGCGAACACCTCGATCGGGAGGTCGAACTCGCCGCAGTGAATCATTGGGAGCGCGCCATCGAAACGCACGAGCGCAACCACAGTTGGGCCGATCACTACCATGCGAAAGTCGAAGAACTTGACCCGCGTTCGGTGTTCGATACCGAGCGCGTTGATATCCTGGTTGGTGGTCCCCAGTGTACTCATCACAGCAACGCCAGAGGTGGGCGGCCAGTTAGCGAACAGAAGCGGGCATCACCATGGCACGTCCTCGATTGGCTGCAGAAGCTCTATGTCGATCATTTCATCATCGAGAACGTTCAGGAATTCGAAAATTGGTCGCCAGTCGGGGCTGACGGCACACCGATGGAATCGAAAAAGGGCGAAACCTTCGATGCGTGGATCAATGCTCTCCACTCACTGGGCTACAACGTCGATTGGCGGGTGTTGAACGCCGCAGACTACGGCGATGCGACAAGTCGGAAACGGTTGTTCGTCGTCGGCTCTCGGCAAGGTAGCCCGAAATGGCCCGAGCCGACCCACAGCGAGAACGGAGAGACATCCGGAACCGAACCGTGGCGACCAGCAGCAGAGGTCATCGACTGGTCCGAGCGCGGCGAGAGCATCTGGCAGCGCGACCGTCCACTCGTCAACAATACGATGCAGCGCATCGCAGAGGGTATCCGCCGACACAGCGACGACGCTATCGAGCCATTCGCGAACGCCGTCGCAGAACTAGGAAAAGCCGACGTCGAGGCACTACAGGAAAACGCTGTCGAGGTGACTGAACCTGATACGCTGGAAACGGCCATCGAGCGGCACTCTGACCCGTTCCTCGTGAAATACTCCGAAATCACAACGGGGGAGGAAGGTACGACGTCAGTCGATACACCCACAGCCGACAGCCAGCAGTTCAGCCTCTGTAGCCCATACCTGCTCGGTCAGCAGTCCCATGCACGGCCGAAAAACGTCAGCGAGGCACCTGTACCAACCATCGCAACGCGGGGAGCGATCAGCTTGATCGAGCCCCGCGCACGCTCGTTTGTTCTGCCACGCAACGGCGCATACCGTGGCCTCCACAGCAACGCTACCTACGAACCGGATGAGCGACCGCTACACACGGTCACGGCGAAAAATCACGACGGCCACCTAGTGACGCCATATCTCGTCCCGTACTACAGCGAGCGTGAAGGGCAGACGCCACGGACACACGACATCGATGAACCACTACCGACGGTGACTGCAACAGGATCGGATCCGTATCTCGCCCAACCGTTCCTCGTTGAGTACTACGGAAATGGTGGCGCGCAGCCAATCGAAGACCCAATACCGACCATCACCACGAAAGACAGATTCGCCCTAATCTGTCCTGAAGCCTTCCCGTGGGGGGTGGACATTCGCTTTCGGATGCTCCAACCACGCGAACTCGCGGCGGCAATGGGCTTCTCCGAGGACTACGAGATCGTCGGCAACAAGACCGAGACCACCAAGCAAATCGGAAACGCGGTCCCCGTGAACCTTGCCACAGCGCTGTGCAAGCAACTCCTCTCCGAGCGAGATCCAACGCTGTTCAGCTACACATCGACTGGCGAAAAATCGATTGCTGATGGTGGAGAACGTGAGGTAGCAAGCCATGGTCTAACGGAAGAAAATGAATGAGCAGCAATACGGGCACCACGGATATGGTCTATCGAGAGACACGAATGAAAGGTCTGACAATCCACAGTAGCAAATGAGTGATGAACGATCCGAAGGATCCGAAGAGGCCGAACAGCGCGAGATTATCATCACGGACACCGCGAAATCAAAGGTATACCGTCTTTATTCGGTACGCGAATTATTTGAGAATATTCGAAACCAGCCCGGGGCAGTGTATCAGAAGGGCGACAGCGGTGAGTACCACCTCGTTAAAAATGGCCGAGTGATCGTCGTTACGACCGAACCTGGAAAATACATCGTGGTCACACAGATGCATAACCATCCAGATTACACTCGTAGCAATATCTATCAAGAAGTCCAAAAACTGCCGTAATGTCTTCCTCGCCGTGAACAGCAAGGACTCTCTACTGGGGTAGCTGTTTCAATGGTTTTGGTAGAGGATTGTTTTCTCTCCTCAGAGACATGAGGTATTCAAAAATGGAGACGATGAAATCAATAGAAAAGATACTCAAGAAAAAAGGCGTCGAAAGTCTCGAAGCGATGGAACTCAACGAGAGCTACACGATCCAAAGCCAAGGCTACCACGAACTCACGATCGAGAAAGTCGGCTCTGACCGTCTCTCAGTCGCTCACTACTACACACAACGTGGCGATCTGATGCGTGATCCTGAAATCGTGTTTCGTATCGAAGAAAACGATAGCTGGACGGCTGTTGAGTACCAACAGGACGATTGCGGTATCTATCAACATGACAAATCCGGGCTTGACTTGAGTGAATTCATCAAGCAATGGGACGAAAATCTTGGAAATCAAGGGTTTGTAGGAGTGGTCCAATGAAGTCACGTCAGCCTGACGTATCGGCTACAGCGGACACAGAAGAGCAAACCGTCGAATTCGACCAGCGAATCGATGATATCGACGACTTCGACGATCGATTCGTGATCAATCGTCCCGACCGACCGAATCGTCCCGGTCGACGACTTCGCGACGACTCGCCGAAATATCTCAGCATCGCTCACGAGGACCTCGACGAGTTCGTTGATGCTCCCGATACCGAGATCGAAGACTGTCCCCGCTGTCAAAATCCCGAAAGCGACCAACAATGCGGTTCGGACGACCGACTCCAACTGCTGACGCCATGCCACAAGCTCGGCTATGATCTCCGGTGTCGCACTTGTGGCGCGCTCCTAACACAGATCGGGCACGCCCCAGTCGAAGGGATTGTCGTCCCCGAAGCTGATGTCAGCCTTCCAGATGGCGAGTAGCGCTCTATCCTGATTTTCTTCTCCGAGAGGAGTGCGCGGAGGAGAACGTCCGCGCGGAGACTACTCACATGAGCGAATCCACACCGACACCCGGACACGGACCAGTCGTTGACGACTTTCTGCCAACTGCCATCCAGCTCGGTACCCGTGCGCTCTGGCAAGCCAAAGGCTCTCAACGGTATATCGAGCGTATCGTAACGCAGGCAGACGCCCAGCTTGGCGATATCGAGAGCGATATCGTGGCGGCTCGCACTGCCTACGAAGACGCCATTGGAGCGTTCACTGGCGAAGAGGTGTGTGTACTCGCCGATCAACTTGACGCTGAAGAACAGGCTCTCGATCACCTTCACGAAACTCCGAGTGACGCTCCACAGGCGAGTCAAGCCGTGGCGACGTTGTTCAGAAAAGGACTATCCATCGCGACCGAGAGTGCCGGTGAAGAGTTCCACCAGCGAGTGTCGGAGGCCGAAACCGTCCGTGAGCAAGCGTGCTCGATGGTTGGTGGGGCAGCCATCGCCATCGATGCACTCGAGCAAATCGCCGACTGCCACCCGGATGTCGACAGAGACGAGATGACACTCCCATCACGAGAAGCCGGCTGGTGAGCCACGTATCGAGCATTCTGACCCTCGTTTTTCTTCCCCGAGAGGGGTGCGCGGACAGATAGAGACGAACACGTCCGCACGAGGACATCCAAAACCATGACCGAAGGTACCACGAGCAGTTCTGATACAGACGCACCGACCGACAACTCTGTCGATAACAGCCGAGAACCCGAATCTGGAGATAGCCACGATCCGTCCGAGAGCGGCAGTGACGACGCTATCGACACGTCGGCAATGGCCCGTGCGCTCAAACACGAGCTCGAACAGAAGGGCATGACCGTCGAAGTCGAAGACGACGGCGAAACCGTTGCCGCCGAGAAGCTTGACCAGTCCTACCGCATCCGTCCCGATGGGACTGTCGAGGGTAACGGCGTCCTCAAAGACGGCATCGAAAACATCGTCGCCGATCTCGATCCCGTGCAGGACACGGAGACCGACAATCCTGAAATCGACGCAGACCCAGACACGGGAGACGATTCTGACGACAGCGCTTCCAACGCTGACGAGAATGACCGCAGCAAGGAGAGCAAGAGCAGTGAGGGCGTCAACGACGAGAACGGGGTCAAAGACGAGAGCGAAGACGAGGTATCTTCTTCGGAAAGCGACATGCCGACCGCTCCCGCCGAAACCGATGAGACAGCTGCTACGGTCGAAGACGACACCGCGATCGAGCAGAACGAAGAGACGGAAGAGGAGGCCGAACGAGAGGAAGAAGAGTCACTCCCCACGGGCAATGTTGGCCGATTCGAAGCAGCAATCGAAGTCGGCCACCTCCAGGAGGTCATCGACGCAGCGCACGCAATCGTCGATGAGTGTCGCATCCACCTCGATACGGATGAGCTCGTCATTCGTGCGGTCGATCCGGCCAACGTGGCGATGATCGATGAGAACGTGTCCGCTGATGCGTTCGAAGCCTACGACACGGACTGTGGCGAGATCGGTATCAATCTCGAACGGTTGGACGAGGTGGTCGGTATCGCTGACAACAATGACGACCTCGTACAGTTCGATCTCGATCCGAAAACCCGGAAACTAGACGTGCAGGTCAACGCTGTCGAATACACGCTCGCGTTGATCGATCCCGAGTCGATCCGAGCAGAGCCCGATATTCCGGACCTGGACTTGCCCGCCACAGTCTCGATGGATGAAGCCGAGTTCAAGCGAGCGATTCGGGCTGCGGATATGGTCTCCGACCATATCACCCTCCAGGTTGACGAGCGCGAGGAGTGCTTCATCGCCAATGCCGAGGGCGATACCGACGATGTCGATCTCGAACTCTCCGGCGACGATCTCGAAGACGCCGACTGGGGGAGTGCGTATTCACTGTTCAGTCTGGAGTATCTGAAGGATCTCCGCAAGCCAATTCCGTCGGATACTGTCGTTCGGATGCAGCTCGGTGAAGAGTTCCCGATCAAACTCACCTTCGAGTTGGCTGATGGGGCGGTGGATGTCGAATTCATGGTCGCACCGCGAATCCAAAGCGACTGAACACCATCCATGTACGCCACAATCGGTGAACGCGACTCGAAATTTTCCTGTCCGACGCTCGTCAACACCGAGATCGACACCTGTCATGACCTGTTTTGGACAATGCGCGCCGCCGAGGAGTACATCGAAGAGCAGACAGGACAAAGCGTCGACGACGACCAGTGTCCACTCCGGGTTGTGGAAATCGTCGAGCTCGAAGACGAATCGACGACCGAGTGAGCGCACCAGCCACCACTGGTTATCGCTTTAGGTCAGAATGAGTGCTCTGTGAGGAATCTGGCCTGCTGATTGCTGCAGAATTTCTCAAAGATGGAGAACGAAGAGTCGAGTCGTGACCGATGTTGCTGGAGTCAACTGAATTCACGTCGGTTTCCTTTCAGAAGCGCGCCGAATTGGGAGCGTTGCCACTCAACGCGAGGCTTTCCCGGCTCGGCTGACGACAGTCAGCCGGGCCGGATCGTCGCCAGTTCACTCGCGTTCGTCAGATCTGGATCAACAGTTCCATGAGCCACTCGCTCTGTGAGCGCGTGGCGATTCATATTCCGGTCAATCGCTCCCTCGATGATCGCTAACCCGGGATCCCACGAATAGCCGAACTGCTGGGCTAACGTCTCCAGAACATCGGTTCCGTACCACTGCAGTCGCTTTGAAAACGACATCGGTTGCGTTTCCGTCTCTTCCTCAACTGAGCCACAACAGGCAGATCCGAGCCCTGCTCGTATCTGCCGCAGCAGATACCGGCTGAGCAGCACCATCACCATCGAGGCGAGCATGAAACACTCAATCGCGTCCGTCCGCCGAACAGAAATCTCGTCCAACCCGAACACCGATTTCGCCTCCTGGACGAGCGTTTCTACGCTCCATCTGTTGGAATACAAAGCCGCGATTTCTCGCGGCTTGAACCACTTTCTCGGCAGATTCGTCACATACAGATGGTAGTCATGGTCAGCGTCAGGTGCATCGTCGCCGTCAGTTGCCTCGTCGTGACGAAGTCCGACGAGGCGGAACTCACGCGGGAGCAGGTCACTTTCCGAACTCAGTGTGTCGAAGCTCGCGGTCACGTCGATTTCGCTGCGATGGAGGTCCGGAAGTACGTCTTGGAGGTTTCTACCCTCCAAGGAGATGGCGTTGCCGCGCCATCTCCTGAGTTCGTCCGTAATCGGCGCGTTTGAATCGACTTTCAACCGATTCACGAACCAACCACCCTGCTCGTCGATCTGCGCGATCTTCCCGTAGTCGTGGTAGCCGAGATCGTCCAACAGAAGCGAATTAGCCATCCAGTCACCGATTTCGAGTTGGCTCAGTTCGCCGGTACGGACATCAGTGATCGACGTGAAAAACGGAGCACGCGATGTGAGTGATTCGATCACGTGGAGCCGTGCTCCAGCGTGATCGTCACCATAGCCGGGGAAGTCCTCGAAGGACTCCGCCGACAGCGTACAGTCGGTCGCATCCGCGATGAAGACATCGCGGAAGCGATCAAACCGACCACCCAGAGAGTGCTCTGTTCCGCCGAGTTCGACGCTGAGGTGCGCAATGATCTCGGTGAGGAGAGTCTTGAGCTCTGGTGTGATCCATTGCTGGATCGACGAGTACGCTGCGTTGTGTTCAGTAAACGTCTTGTAGAAGTCCTGTACCTTGGTTACAGAGCCATCTGGCTGTGTCGTTCCGAAGAGAAAGCTCCAGACAAACGGTACCGGTCCAATCTCACGATTTCGTTCGACGAGGCTGGTGGCGCGAGAGGTTCGCGCCACCGCCTCTCCTGGCAGCACCGTTCGGAGTTCCCGCACGATCCGATCGATCCATCGTTGCATAGGTCATCGGAGCGGAATCGCGGAAAGGAATCTGCTGTCTGAGAGTTCCAGTAAAATCGGTCGATCTTACGGGAAATCGGCTTAGGCGATAACGGGTGATCCCTACCACTTTGCAATCAACCATTGCTGGGACTGGCAATCCTAATCCAATTTGCTCGGTTCAATCCTATCTGGAAGCAAGTCGTTACTTCCTTCATCCGGTGTAGGCGGAACCGGACCAAATCCGCCAATCAGACCAAGTGAGTTTCAGAACATTCTAGTTCGTAACTCCATTTTGGGAGGATAACTTGTCCTCCCCTTTCGCGTGACTGTTCCCACAGAAGGTACAAACTACAAGTAGAAGCGCCTGAAGCTTTAGTCAATGAGCCTTGTCCCACCTGAATGGGTACTTGAGTGGAGTCAAACAATTGGGGCATTAGGATCTGTATTTGTCTCGCTCTTGTTAGCGATTCTCTACAAACGTCAGCAAGAACAATTAGCTGCTGACAACAAAGCTCTTCTTGAGGTTAGTAGTGTTGAGTGGGATCGGGATGATGCGACCTTGAAAATGTCTAATTTTGGTAATGGAGTAGCTGCGGATCTCTCACTAGTTACACTGGCCTATGTAGATACTGGAGAACACCGAGTATACAGTTCTAGACGATCCTTCTTGAAAAGAGAAGACAAAGAGGGTGAGTGGGCCAACACTATCCGACCTGAAGAAGAAGACATTATATTCCATGGCAAATCTAAGATAGGAAATATGGCTCCTGATGGGCACCCTAGAAGGTGGTACGGAATAAATTTCAGCTTGTTCATTAAGCAGATTGCCAGTAGAGGAGCCACAGAGGTAAAATTCATTCATATAATTAAAGGAAGTGAACTATCAAAAAGCCCCTGCTTTGAAGTTGTCTCACCATGGACACAAATAATAAATCCTCAGGATTTTGGACCAAGCAATTCACTAGAAAATTTACCATCAGTTAGTTTTCATGGTAGTGATGATACATTCACACCATACTTCCGACAGGATACCATTTCCCAAATATCTCCATGGATATACCACAAGGGAATTAGAATTATGAACACCATACCCAAAGTTGATATTCAGTCTCGTCCTCTGGATGCTTCTGGATTGAAGCCGGTCAAGCGTGTATTTCTTCGTGCAAAAATCAAAGAAATAACAGAAAGAATCAGAAATATCTGGTTGACTCTTCTAACTGTATCATACTTACCCCTGATATTGACTGTTCTTGAATCTTTATTTGGAAAAAAATGAGAGTATATCAGTCAGTATTGAATGATTACTCATTTTTTCCGGTCAAAGCCTCCTGCATACCTATCCTCGGTACTTCCCAATCTGTCGTTGTGGCTGAATAATTTTGCACCGATTTTCGCAGCACAGTATCTTGCTTGGATCGATGAGTAGCCTTTTCGAGCCATCCTATATCGATAGCCACCGAAAGAAACCTTCTCAACAAGGGATTCGAACGGAGCCGTCGCTCTTCGTCGAACACTCTCGCCTGTCGCGGGCTGGATTAGCCCGCGACGGCGTTACGGTGACTCAGCGGGACACCGACACCGTTTGTCGGTACTTCCCAGATCCACCCGAGTCGCTCATTGAGTGCGTGGCCAATCCACTTTCGGAAACGCTTGAACGGAAACCATCTCGGGAGTGCTCGCCCGCCGCGCCGCGGCTGGGCGAGCACTGCCCACCCCACCAGAATCCACAAATTCCGGAGTAGAAACGCTACACCCACGTACACCAAGCGAATCCCAGGATCACGCGTCGTGGTCGTTGCGAGTGCTTCCCGGAACGTGCGGAAGCTGGTTTCGATCACTGGTTATCGCTTTAGCCCACAAATCATCGGAACCAGAGCGAAACCCGGAATAAATGGTTTAAATCGGCGTGCACTTAGTGCACGCC
>NZ_AOMF01000178.1 GCF_000336715.1 Halococcus thailandensis JCM 13552 | reverse complement strand
TCGCCGCCACGGACACCTGTGTCGGATCTGGGTACGGACCGCGTGCGCCTTTTCACGGGCCCCAGGTTGGACCGAATTTCTCTATCTCATCGTTCACCCGCTTCGTGCCGTTACGGCTTCCACGAGTTTTGATGATTCGACCGGGCGAGTGCCCGGCTCGGTCGACCCCGAGGCGTTGGCATGATTGCACGCGGGCACTGGAATATTAACCAGTTTCCCGATTCGTCCTACTCGAACTGCGGTAGGACTGAGGACCGGCTAACCCTCGGTTGACGAACATTGCCGAGGAACCCTTGTCCGTGAGGCCGTCGGGATTCTAACCCGACTACCGCTGCTAC
>NZ_AOMF01000177.1 GCF_000336715.1 Halococcus thailandensis JCM 13552 | reverse complement strand
GGTGCTGGTGGGTTTGGTCGTCGAGATCTCGATCTTGCCGGGCGGGTCCTCGCGGTGATAGTCGAGTGCGTCCTCGTCCAGTCCCATGTCTGGCGAACTCGTCTGAACAGTAAAAAGATACTCATTGCGGCGGCAATTCGCCCGAATCGGCGTCCCTCCCGAAGTCTCGAATCGGCGACTGTCATCATCAACATATGACAACAGATGACAACGCTTTAGTTTCGTTGCTCGGGAGGTAGCAGCAGTTGACCCACTCTGGTGGACCCAAATGACAGGAGATGAACTCATCTGGCGGATCGCGGGCGGTTCCGGCGACGGGATCGACTCGACGAGCCAGAACTTCACGAAGGCGCTGATGCGCACGGGGCTGGACGTATTCACACACAGACATTACCCGTCACGAATTCGTGGCGGCCACACCTACGTCGAGGTGCGGGCGGCCGATCACGCAGTGAAATCGCGCGGCGACGGCTACGATTTCCTGCTGGCACTCGGTGACAGTTTCGCCCGGAACCCCCAGGACGGCGAGGCCTACTACGGCAACGAGGAGGTCAAACCGCTGACGGAGAACCTCGACGAACTGCGCGAGGGCGGCGTGATCGTCTACGACGAGGGGCTGCTCGACACCGACGAGGTCGAGAACTTCGACGAGCGCGTCGAGGAGAACGACTGGCACGTCTACCCGCTCGATCTGCGTGGCCTCNCTGCTCGACACCGACGAGGTCGAGAACTTCGACGAGCGCGTCGAGGAGAACGACTGGCACGTCTACCCGCTCGATCTGCGTGGCCTCGCACGTGAGCACGGCCGCGAGATCATGCGCAACACCGCCGGTGTTGCAGCAACGGCCGCGCTGATCGGGATGGACACGGAGGTTTTCGAGGAGCTGATGGCCGATACGATGGGCGAGGAGATGCTCGAGACCAACGTGGAAGTGCTCGAGGAGGCCCACGCCGAGGTCAGCGAGATGGAGTTCACCCACGATCTCGAAGTGCCCACCGGGAGCCACGACGAGGAGCAGGTGCTCTTGAACGGGAGTCATTCGGTGGCCTACGGCGCGATCGACGAGGGCTGCCGGTTCATCGCGGGCTACCCGATGACGCCGTGGACGGACGTGTTCACGATGTACGTGTTTACCCCGAGGACACAACAGCGGGTACAGCCTGAGATCGTGAAATCATCTCGTTGTCCCGGGCGACTCGCTTGAACTCTTC
>NZ_AOMF01000176.1 GCF_000336715.1 Halococcus thailandensis JCM 13552 | reverse complement strand
GGATCCGTCAGGCCCGGAAAGCACGATTAGCGGCTGTTCGTCCTGCTCTTCCCTGAGAGCTACGATTTCTCCTTGGCTGTTCCGCTAAACAGATACTTGAAAGATAGAAACCAACTTTTCTTGGCTAACTCTACAATATCGGTAGAATTATCTTGCGAGACTATGAGGACAGAATATGGATCGACGAGATTATCTGACGAGCGTAGCAGCACTATCTGGTGGATTAATCCTCGCTGGGTGTGCAGGCGGGAGCAGCGGTAACAATAGCTCTAGTGGTGGCAACAACAGTTCTGGCGGAAGTGATGGCGGGTCAAACGCTTCTGGTTCAGGGGCAGAAGCGACCCAGTCCGACGGTGGATCAACCGAGCAATCCGACGAACAAACAGAAGCGGAATCGGAAAATGACTCTGAGAGCGCAACGGCGACCCAGTCTTCTGCAGGATCCGACGCGGTGGAGATTGCAAATTCGGAGGTTGTCGAAGCCGACATGGAAACCGGTGTTGCGGCCGAAGTGACGAATACAGGCGATACACGCCTCGCGTACGTGGAAATTGAAGCCATTTTCCGAAACGACGCAGGAGATGTGCTGGATTCTGATTTCACCAACGTCGTTGGACTTGACAGCGGACAGACCTGGGAAGCATATATCTCGTACCTGGGTGAGGAGTCGGTTGCTGAAGCAGAAGTGAACGTCGCTGAAACAACCGCTGGCGAGCTTGAATCGCCACCGGATGGGGTCGAATTAGTCGAAGATAACCTAGAACCACCGGAGGATGAGTTTAGTTCGGCTAAGGTGGTGGGCCGTGCTAAGAATGGAAGCGATAGCAGCGTTGATTATCTGCAGGCTGCCGTCTCATTCGTCGGGGAGAACGGCAACTTGCTCGGCGCTGGTTCAGACAATATCAGCGATCTGCCTGCTGGCGAGACATGGAAGTTTGAGGCAGAATATCTCGCGATTGCACCCGACAAACCGAACGAACCAGACGACTACACAGTGACTCTTACGACCTCGATCCAGTAGCTATGAGTGCCGGCTCCGTTCACGAATCANCCCGACAAACCGAACGAACCAGACGACTACACAGTGACTCTTACGACCTCGATCCAGTAGCTATGAGTGCCGGCTCCGTTCACGAATCATATCGTAGGCGTCGATGAGTATGGTGACGTCGCCGGCTACCGTGTCAAGCGGCTCCGAGCAAGCCTGATTCTCGATATACGGCCGATAGACATCGCCGGAGGCGTCAAGAAGCTGGTCGCCATTGAGGAGAATACCACGAGTCTCGATGACGTGCTCGATCGCTTTTCTGAGCAGTATCTTTCCGAACTCATCCGGGTCGTGCGGCGGGAGGGCCAATTCATACGAACACACCTCACTATCCGATATTTGCATCCGGCTCTGTTCGTCCGCTTCGGGTAGTCGAAACGCGATCGACGCTCCCGAATCATCGGCGTGGAACTCGATCACCGACTCCCTCAGCTCGTCGAGTGGATCGGTTTCTGTCTCGGCACGGCCTGCTTCCGGTGTCGCCCAACGACGAGACTCGGGAAATCGCCGATCGTATCGGGCTAAGGCCGATTCGGTGAAATCGAGAAAGGCCGATGCAGGCACCGAACATTCCGAGCTCCGGATATGAGGATACCATTCGCGCTCGGGGACAGAGCCACCGAGATAGCCCCGTGAACGAATGTACCCTCTCATGTCGTCTTCTATCTCGTCCGGGAACCGCGGACGGGCAAAGATATACTCCTCTACCGAACCTCGATTGAGAACCTCTCTCCGAGCGTTTCTGCTGATACTAACCAGCTGTGACTCGATCGTTTTCTTTGGACATTCATCGGCGTCGATCGGCGGGAGCCGGAGGTTGTATTCGGTGACGATCCCATCACCAGTGAGAATGATCGAACTTTTGCAGAGACCGCCGGTTCTCTGAGTTTCCACGTCGAGATCGTTCCCCGCTGTCCGAGCATCCATGTCAGAACCCGCCGAATCAAGCTTTCTCTGTCCGAAGTCCGCGACACTCTCAGGGAGAGCACCGCTTTCCACTGCATCGCCGATAGAGCCACCACTACCACGTTCTAGAGCCTTCTCGAAGCGATGAGGAGCAAACAGCCCAAAGTCGATCGACATGAGACCGCCAGGCAGTTCGGTTGTCTCGACTCCGTCGCCGATCTCTCTGGCACGCTCGACAACGCTATCGAGATCAACGGTTGGGCGATCCATTCCATCCTCACCTATGGTTGCTTTCTCTGACATGCTATCCCCACGTCCCAGTGATCGCGCGCTTCTCATCTCCTCTGTTCCCTGCTGTCGCAACGCAGTACCTCAGGCTGTCTAGAGCATGATCGACTGCTGACGATTTCCCGACCTGCTCCTCTTTGTAGCCGAGGAATTCCCGAATCAGATTCTCGCACTGATCGGAAATCAACAGGCCGACGCGCGGGCGCTTCTCAGTCTCGCCACTCTCCTCCTCACTATCACTCACGTCCTCCGTTGTGCGGCGGCCAGTTCCCCACGTCCCGGTGCTGGTCCCGCCCCATCCTCCACCACTCCTCCCTCCACGATTTGCCGGGGTGCCGAACGACCCGGCTGTTGGGCCGTTATTCGAGACGATGAACGCACCGCTGCTGTCGCCTTCCGGGAGTTCCATGTTCCCATCGGCTTCGAGACGCTTGCGAACCTCCGATATACCAGCGTCGAGGCTCTTGTCGGCCTTCACCGCCGGCCAGTCCGCGCGCTTGAATTTCTCTATGTCCGCCGGTTCATGTTCCGCGAAGATCGTTCCGCGTGGCTTGTCGTTCTCCTCTAGCCAGCGGATCGCGTCTTCGACGTGCGCTCCGCTCTCGACGAACTCATCCAGGACTACGAGCTGATCGTACGGCGTCTTGCCCACCTCTACCAGTACGCGCGGATCGTTCCATCCAGCATCGTAGCCATATGCTCGCCACTCGTCCGTTTCATCAACGTGCTCTCTCGCCTCAGCGTGCGGAATGACGTGCATGTCTCGGCTGAAATTCGAGTAAACGAGTCCCGTGGCCGCGGCGAAGCCGCCATGTAGCGCCTGCTCTTCGCGACCACCGCCTTCGAACTGCCGGCGGAGTCGCTCTTTGTCCTCTTCGGCGATGTATGGATTTTCAAGCACCGACGCGCGTTCGACCACGATCCGCGTACCGAGAGGGTTCCCATCGCTGTCTTCACGCTTCTCAAGAACCTCCCAGCTGGCGTTGTAGCCGTTCCCGGTGAGCGTCCAAAACATGACCTTCGGGCCGGTGTCGGCAGTGAGCCGCGTTCCCATCATCTCCATGAGATCGTGGAGTTCACTGCCGTAGTGCGACGGTTCGTCTAGCCAGATACCAGAGTATTCGTCGCCGGCATAGCGCGACCACTTGTCTGCCGATCCGAGGACGATAACGGAGTCGTTGAACAGCGTGAGCCGGTGCTCTTGGCGATTGTAGTCCTCGACGATCGGTGACTCCTCCGGGCCGTTGAACGACGACGTGACGACGTGCGTGCGCTCTCCGGGCAAGCTCTCGAAGAGTGTCCGGTAGGTGGTTCCGGTTGCTTTCGTGTAGTCCTGGCCCATCGCGAGCCAGCGGGAACCAGCGAGAGCGAGCGCACCGGTGAGTACCCACCGAGCACCCGTGACCGTCTTGCCCGAACGATATCCGCCGAGAAAGGCCACAATGTCCTCCTCGTCGCTCGCGAGGTGGTCAAGGCAGTCGTCTTGCGCTTGCCAGAAATCGTACGCTATCGTGCGCTCCTCGACGTCATAGGCCATGCCTTCCGGGCGCTCTTCGGGCGCTGCTTCGCGATGCTCGACCGACCACTCACCAACCTCAGCAGTGGTCGCGGCGTCGGCCAATTGACCCTCGATTTTCTCAATCCGCCGGTCGCGTTCTCGTTTAGTAGTTGCCATGTTTTCGTTCTATCCGCTCTGAGTTATTAATATGAAAACTCCTGTCAGATATCCGGCTCTGTGAATCGGCCGGTATCGGCCGTTTCGAATACCGACGCGAGAGCGCTGCTGAGTTTACTTGTCCTTAGTAAAGTAAGAGCTATTGGATAACCTGACATATCTACTCACCTGAGTCGAGTTCATCAACCAGCGCTTCGAGCCGGGCCAGTCTCTCCTCTTGCTCAGACTCTTCGAGATCGGACACGAGTCGGCGGTACTCACCGACGGCGTGCGTGTATGCCCGCAACCATTTGATCCGGACCTTCTCGTTCTCTGGCTTCCGGACACGACCGTCAGTGAACTTCCGAAGCGCCTCATCCATCGCCTCCTTGAGCTCGTCGAGGACGTCCTCACGTTCGTCCTCCGGATCGTAGTCCGGGATCTCGGGGAGATCGGTGGTCGCGCTCATTCCTTGTCCTGGCGCTCCTCAGCCTTCTCGATCGCCCGAGCCCATATTTCAGCCTGCTCCTCTCGCCGCTTGTGCTCTGCTGCCGACGTATCACCGGCCACGCCGGTCCCAAAGGCCTCGGGCGGGTGGTCCTCGTTATCCACGACAGGGGCGGTGCCGTCCGCACTACCAGTGAGTTCATTCAGCGGCGTATCGGTAGGCGGATCGGCCGATCGATCCGAACCGGTGGCTTGGACTCCCGTGCCGTAGTCCTCAGGATTCGACGAGTGGCTCATGTTCGCTTCGAGAATAGCGCGCGTCTCAGCGGGTAGGGTGGGCGTTTCACCGCTATCCGCAACCCCCGCGCCGAACGCTTCGAGACGATCGTCGTCACCGGGACCGGTGCCAGTGCCGGTCAACGAGGAGCCGCCCCCTGCGAAGCTCGCCTCGATCTCGTCCTCCGTCTTGAATCCCGCTTCTCGGAGTACCTCAGCGAACTCGTCGACCGTCATGTCGGTCACGGACTCGTCAGGGTCGAGGCGGTCTTCGAACTCGTCGGCCAGTCGGTCGCCAATCGATTCGTCGTTGTTCTTGCTTGCTGAACTCATGGATTGTTGGATCGTTGTTGGGTTTCGTTCTGCGTGCGGTGCTTATCTGCCGAGTAGTGACGACCGAATCGCCCGACGGCGATGGGTTCCGGAGCACCCTACGCCACTTACCAAAGTCTAGAACCCGCAGCACTTTGGGTCTTACGGTGAAATTCACTCTTTACTTTGTTTTCCAAAGTCCAACTCTCGTTCGCAACCGGCCTGAGCGCGGAGCTCGCTACGGATTTAGTACCAGAAACTAGAGAAGTGTGGTGCTTGTGGTGCATCCCCCCCGGCATCCTTCTTTCTACGAGATACGCTCCTTTGTCTCTCCCCTCTCTCCCTCGCTATTCGGCGAACTATCTCGACTGAGCGCGATTTTCATCTTACCATGCACCACAAGCACCACATTGCTAAAGAATATGGTAATAAGCGAGCGGTATGCTGGTCTCAAGCCTGTTATCTGCTATTGACACTATGTAAGACTATCCGAGAAGTGTGGTGCGGGGGTTAGAAGTGTGGTGCATGGGGGGTCGCCCGAGCAGCGACCTACCCGAGTCGTTCCTGCTGAGCGTCGTCGGGATCGGTAGACTTCTCGCCCTCGGTCTCGATCTTCGGCACGTCCTCAGAGAGTCCGAGCTCGTCGTAGCCGAGCGTCGAGGTGCCGTCGATCCGGTGCTTACCGTACCCGACGTCCTCGTTCTTGAGTGTGTTCGTGAACTGCCGCTGGCCGACAGTGTCCTTGCTGTGCTCGCGACACCACGCCTGGAATCGCTGGTGCGCTTCGCCGGTCGTCAGCCGGTCGGCATCGGGATCGTTCTCCACACACTCGCTGATGAACTCGTCGACGGAGTCACCCCACGACTGCCAGCGCTGGCGCTTGTCGTGAGCCAGCCGTTCCTCGTTCGTGAAGTACCCTTGATCCTGCAGCCGCTGCCAGCCTTCGATAGCCCAATTGAGCACGCCAGAGAGCGCTTCGGGTTCGGTGAGCCGGCCACGGAGTTCGGGATCGCGGTCGTTCGGTGGGTAGTAGTTCGGGAACTCAACGAGGAGCCAGCGCCGCCAGAACGCCTCATCGTCGTCGGGGACGTCCACTTCTGGCACCTCGTTCGCGGCGTAGAGATGCTTCCCGACAGCGTCGAACTCGAAACCGTCCTGGTAGAGCCGCCGTGCGCGAACGCGATCGCCGGCGACGAGTTTCTTGAACATACCGAGTCCGGTGCCGAGCTTTCGCGAAGAGAGGTCGTCGTCGATGTTCGCGAGTGAGCCGTAGAAATCGGCCACGGCGTCTTTCTCGTTCGCGAGTGTTTGGAGTTCGGTTGACGACGTGTTCTCTGGTCCGAGCAGTGCACGAACCACAGCGAGGAACGTACCTTTACCGTTCGCACCGTCGCCGACGAGCAACAGCGCGCGGTGAATCGGTAGCTCGCCGACGTGAAGGCAGTAGCCGACGTACTCCTGCAGCGCGTCGGCTTTGTCGTCTTCAGCCCATTCCTCGACGAGAGCATCCCACTCGTCGTATTCGGCGCTCGGATCGTACTCTACTGGTAGCTGGGTGAGAGCGTGGTCCTCGGGGCGGAGATCGAGGCGTGCGTCCGTTCCCTGTCCGTCGGCGGCTGCCTGTAGATCGACGAGACCGTTCTCGACGGCCACGGTGCCGGTCTCGACGCCGAACTCGTCGGCTTCAACTTCGGCACGAGGATCGCTCCGTGCCTGCTCTTTGAGGATGTTGAACACCTTGGGACCGTATTCCATCGCCCCGAGTGCTTTCCGGGCGGCGTATCGGAGCGCTCGCTCGCCTTCTGGCTTCCAGATACCACCGTCGTATGCCCACAGAGTGCCGTTATCTCGGCGAACCCGGACGTGGAACTCGTCGGTGCGCTCGATAAGTTCCCACACGCTCGCGGCTTTTTGCCGGTCATTGAGATCGGATATGTCGCTGTCTTCTCCGAGCCCGGCAATCGCCATGACGTCCATCGGCGTGAGTCCCTGGCTACTCGTGCCGTCGTTCTCGGGCGTCGGTGCGTCGGCGCTCGCCGTGGCGGTGGCAGTACCGCCGTCGGCCG
>NZ_AOMF01000175.1 GCF_000336715.1 Halococcus thailandensis JCM 13552 | reverse complement strand
CTTCGGACTGTCGCAGAGCAGAGACACCAACCGGAGTCAGCAGAAGGCACGCTATTTCACGACGTCAAGGTCAATATTGACTTTGCTGAGTGGTCGCGCGAGGACATTCAGTCACTGAAAGAGAGAATCAACGATGAAGGGATTCAGTCGTTGAACAGAGAGGAGCAGCGCTTTGTTCTTGAGCGCGTCGGTGATGATGTTCTCAGTGATGCTCTCGATGCACAGACCAACCCGCCTGACCCCCAATCACGCACCACTGAGTGGCCCTAGCCGATCCGTGGTAGGTCGAACCCTTCGCCGCAGTGCCAGCACTCGTATTCAAGCTCCGCCGCTGGTGTGAGTTCGGCACGCAACGACCCACAATTCGGACACGGAGTTTCGGCCGCCGCCGCGGCAGGGGCTGAGGACATAGTTGTGTGCCTCTGCGCTCCCTTCGGACTCGAAACAGGTAACGCTGCTGGCTAAAATAGTGGACACCCCACGGCTTGCGCTGCTCTCGCTCGGTGGACACCCGGCCGGCTCGATCACGCCGGACACCCCATCATCGATTTGTAACTCTCTTCTCGACCCCGCTCAATATATCATGCTATCCGACCATTCTCAGTAACCCAATAATCACCCTCCCCATGGGAACTAGACGCCGCGGGGGTTCGCGGGGAGAAGTTCTCTAGAATGGGTCATTATCATGGAAGCAAGAAACCGCAACGCGGCCGCTGAGAAGCGGTGAATACATCACGAATACGGAGTTGTGTCTGACTGACTACTAAGTGAATACACCATGTTGGGAAGGGTATGAATCCAATCTCGGTGCGCCTTGATCCGGACGTCGTCGACGAGTTAGATGCCGAAGCAGAGGAAAAGGGAGTGTCCCGAAACAGTCACTTGAAAGATATTATCGGCCAGCGGAACGAATACGCGGAGTTGAGGAGTGAATACGAAAAACTCCGAAATGAATACGACGATCTGCTCGAAGAACGTGACCAGCTGAAGAATGAAACCGAAGCCTACGCGGATCACTATCAGGAGGAGAACGAGAAGCTTCAGGAGATCGCCAGCGAGCGCGACGAACTGAAACGCGAACTCGACGAGACGGAAACGAGGCTCGAAAACGTACGTCGGCAACTGCAGGCAGTAAACAACAAAGAGCGCGAGGTCGACGAGCTTGTCGAGTACGTCGAAGAGGAACGCGAGATCCAGAAGCAGCGCGAACAGCGCCGTGAAGATCGCCGCCAGGCGAACGTGATACGTCGGGCGTGGTGGTGGCTGGCCGGCGAGCCAGCGGATGGCGGGACAGCTGATTGANGCCGTGAAGATCGCCGCCAGGCGAACGTGATACGTCGGGCGTGGTGGTGGCTGGCCGGCGAGCCAGCGGATGGCGGGACAGCTGATTGAACCGCCACGGGGGCGATGGTTGATGTGCAATTTCAGGATCGGCTAGATCGTAGCGTGAAAACTGTGGGGGGAGAAGCTAAGGGATATACTTCCGCACCTGTGTGACGAATTTTTGCCCCGCCTTTGGCATGACTTTGTATCTGTCATCAATAGACGAGCCTTGGAGATGGATCTTGCCGGATGAGTAACCCTTCTTGTAACCGATAGAAGTGATCTTGCTAAGAGAGTAATCCTCAGTTCTTTGCGAGAGCCAACCTCGTTTGAACATGATGATCCGTTCAGTGGTGAGAACAAGCTTCAAGCTTTTTCGCATCCGCCAGCGCAACCATCTGCCGCTTGTTGATGAGATGGCAGTCACATACTCCTCATCGCCGTGGAGCATCGATTTGATCGCCTTTCGGTTCTTGCGGCTGAATTTCCCCAGAGAACTGTGGAGCCGTCCATACCGGCTCACCCGCTCCATCAAGCTCATGAGTAGTAGAGCTTGAGATATGCAATAAAGGTAAGGGTTCCAGCCTCTAAGAAAAGAATGAACTAGTCCGCGTCGTGGCGGTAGTCTTCAGTCTCGCCACCGAGATGCTCCGCAATATATTCGCGATCGTTCTCACGGAGCTCTTCGAGCGCCTCGCGGGGCTTCAGCGATCTCCTCGTCGGTCAGCAGTTGTTCTCGATCCACTCGCAGAACTCGTCCCAGTCGGAGCCGCCGGCCTGGTTCATGATGGATTTGAGTGTCCCGATTGGGACGGGGTCTCTCCCCATCGGAATGACGACGGTGTATTTCTTTCCGCTATGGTCGCGTTTCGTCATGACGACGTGGCTACCGCTGCCCTTACCCGCGTAGTCCCAGTTGGCCTTGTCGAATACTTTGAGGATCTCTCGGCTTGAGAACTGTCTCGTCGGCATCCAAGCTACGGCATCCCGTTCGGCGATTCGATCCCACGCTCATCGTCGTCGACGTCAATACCGAACTCCCGCCGGATTTCATCTTGCTTCTCCTCCGAAGCAGGTTCGGGGTCGGATTGGGCGAGCTCAACGGCTTCGATAGCCTGATCGATAGCGTGGTTTGGATCTTCGCCGTGGCTAGCGATCCCTGTATCGTTGTGGGTAGCGACCCAGTAGTGTTCTTCGCGCGCGACGGTGAACCCGCCGCGGTAGAGGGAATCGCTCATGGTGCTACTAGCGGACGTAGTGTTGGTTAAGTTTGTGGGTGATCGGTTATCCTGCTGCATCGTTATTCATCACCTTCGATATCCCAGCCATGCAGCAGCACTCCCTTCCACGTGAGCCCGCGCCGGTCTTTCTCAGCTTCTAACCGCTCGGCTTGTTCGTCGTCAAGTTCGATGTGAACGTTCTTCGCCATACATAGAGCATAGAAATTCGATAGACTAAAGTATGCCGGTCGTATAGCGTAGAGTAAGCACTGGATGACTGTTCTCGCGTGAGAATGGTCCGGGGTTTGTGGCCCCGAACCGGTGCTGACGGAAGCCAGCATGTCGATGGACACATCCAGCGGACAAGAGACTGACGACGTACAGCAACCAACCAACCTTTCACGAGACAAGCGGCCGGAGATTCACGGCTACGGTCCCGACGTGTCGCGTCACGCCGACGGCTCGATCCGTGAGATCGAACTCACGGTGGGATTCGGTGGGTACGACGGCTACCGGCTCGCGCTCACCTACTACGTAACCGATGGCACCGCACACGTCAAAGAAATTGAGAACGCCGGCCGCGACACTACCACGATCGCACGCGAACACCTGCGGATGCTCGCGCTTGCCGATGACGTCGTGAGTCGAGTCCCTGGCGTCGTATCGGTGACACGGATCGAGCGCGAGATCGCCAACACCCGCGACACCTACGAGCGCGAGCTCGGCGAACGCTGCGACAAGGACGGCTGCTATGACATGCCCGACAAGGCTCTCGGTTCGGGGAAGTGCCGCGAGCACACCCCACGAGAGGAGCGCCAATGAACGACGTCGATCCGATCATCGTGGCCGGCGACGACGGTATGATTCTCGACGAGAGCAGCGAGAGCGAGGGCGATCGCGCGACGCTCAACGAGTTCGGGATCATCGCGACTGACGGCGGCGCACCCGTCGGCGATGGCCCGGTGACGTGCCGAGAGGACGGCGACGGTCTCGCTATCCACGTCGATCCGGACAGCGAACTCGGCGAGCGCCTATCCTGGATCGCCGGCCACCGGGGTATGAGCGACGATGAACTGCTCGCCGACGCCATTCAGCAGTTCATCGATTGAGAGCGCGCCTAAGGAGAGCTGCCGCTCTCCCGTTCCTGGAACGGCGCGCTCGTCACGCGACGGGGCATGATGGCCATCGCGACGGCGGCGTGCCACAGAGAACGCTATGGCAGCCAACAGCGACACGGGCGAGAGCCCGCACGACGGCGACGAACAGAGCACCGGACAGACCGAGAGCGTCGAGCTTGAACTCCCAACAGCCGACATCGAACGTATCGAGTTCGAGATCGAGCAGAACAGTGACGCCGAGTATGCGAGCGAGAGCGTCGAGGAGTGGATCGAGCACGCCGTGCGGATGCACTTCGCGTGGATCGACAAGGAAGCTGAGCGGACGGAAGTGAACCTACGGGTCAACGTGCCGCCGGTGATGGCCCGTCGCGCCGAACTCGAAGCCGAGAGCGCACGGCAGCGCGGCCGCGATGCAAACATCGATGAGATCCTGCTCAACAACGTCAGCTTTGAGCCTGAATGGGCCGTTGGCGATGAGCTGATCGAGCCCGAATCCTGAGCGGGAGCAGGACACTCAGTGCTCAGCAGCAGGGGTTTGAAATGACATCCTCCTCGGCGTAAACGCCGAGGTTTCCCGACCGCAGTTGGGATATTAGGGTTCGCAGCGCACCCGTTCTTGTGGAAGGNGAAATGACATCCTCCTCGGCGTAAACGCCGAGGTTTCCCGACCGCAGTTGGGATATTAGGGTTCGCAGCGCACCCGTTCTTGTGGAAGGAACCGTCCTTCCGTAGCATCGAACGAGTACGTCGCTGGCTGTGCCATACAGCCGTTATCCCTATCCAGCCGGTCGAAAGCGTCTGGATTCGGGAGTAGCGTTTGTCTGATGTTCTCCGCACCGTTCGCGTCGGCGTTCGCCGTTCGACCACAGTTCTCGCAGTGGTACAAACCGCGCTCGACACGCTGGCTACCGTTCTTGTGGCCGCACACCGCACAGGTTTTCGACGTGTCGCGTTCGGAGTCCACGACCACCTCGATACCGGCAGCTTCGCCCTTGTATTCGAGCATCGTCGTGAGCCGCCCGAACGCCCATCCGTGGAGCATCTTGTTCCCGTGACGACCCCAGTTCCGACCGGAACCGTCGTCTTCCGAGCGGATGCCGTTGAGGTCGCCGACCATGAGCCGTCCGACGCCACGTTCGACGCACTCGGCGATGATGCGTTTCGAGAGTGTATGGTGGAAGTGTCGGCGGCGCTCTTTGAGCGTGCGCTTGGCGTTCCGAGCGCGGCGTGAAAGCCCGTTCTCGCCTTCGCACTCGTACTCGACGCGCTTGTAGTAGTGCTTGGACTCTTTGAGCCAGCCGCCGGGGAACAGCAGGGTTTCGTCCCCGAATGAGACGGCGGCGATGTTACTGATTCCGAGGTCCACGCCTGCCGTTCGGTCGCCGGGCGGTTCAACCTCGATTTCGTGACGGCAGACGATGTGGAGTCGCCACTCGCCGTGTTCAAAGACGGCGCGAACGATTTGGACGTTCTCGATTGTAACGTCCGGATCGGCGTCGTAGGCACACAGGATGAAATCGGACCAGTGTTCTTTCGTGTTCCGGCCCTTCGAGAGACGGATGTAGCCGTTCTTTTCGTCGTGCTTGAAGCCGTCCTCTTTGAACGTGACCGTTGCACGAGGATGCTCGTCGCCGTTCTTGCGGTAGCCGGGCGGGTTCGCTTTCTCGTTCCCGTTGTCTCGGTGGCCGTACCATCCACGGAACGCCTCANGATGCTCGTCGCCGTTCTTGCGGTAGCCGGGCGGGTTCGCTTTCTCGTTCCCGTTGTCTCGGTGGCCGTACCATCCACGGAACGCCTCAGCGAGTTCTTCGAGAACTCGCTGACTGGACTGTGCGTTGAGGTCCGCGTAGCGTTCGTGGCTCTTGAGGTAGGACTTGAGTACCGAGTCGTCGGGAATCTGGCCACAAGCGTCCCAAACGCGCCCTGCCGTCCACCGGGCGACGTTCCAGAGTTTTGCGGCNGACTTGAGTACCGAGTCGTCGGGAATCTGGCCACAAGCGTCCCAAACGCGCCCTGCCGTCCACCGGGCGACGTTCCAGAGTTTTGCGGCGGCGAAACCAAGCGTATCCAGCCCGTCGCGCACCTGCCGCTGGTTCCGTATGGAAGCGCGGTGGGTGTGGGTGACGGACTGAATCGCCATACATAGCCTATGTCACTGAACATACCTAAGCATTCCGCTTGTAGAATATCCGGCCAGCCATCGGCGTGTGGTCGGCGGTTGCACAGTACCGAGACACAGCTTACGCGATTCACGCCCGCCCCTCGGCCTGCGGCCTCGGGACGGGATTCTCTCGCTGTTGAAAGANGTACGTGTTTAGCGCGGTCCTCTCGTAGATGCCTCTGCACGTGATTCTGGTTGCTCTCCTCCGAGTATCGACGTCAGTTGATCCGGTGGATCGAGTCCTTGGCGTTCCCACGTCGCCACCATCGTCGAGATTGTCTCGTGGATGCGGACTCCGGTTTCCGACCGGAGTCCGCCGAACATCTTCCGCATCACTACCTGCTCGCGTAGAGCCCGCTCTGCGCGATTGTTCGTCGAATCAACGTCCGGCTCCGTGACGAACGTCAGCCAGCAGCCCAGCCCGTTCCGGATCTTCTCGGCTAACTGCGTCACTTCCTCGGTCTCGTAATCCGCTCTGATCAACTCCTCCAGACACAGCGAAGCCCGCGCCCGCCTCCGCTCGCGAGCGGAGGCAGGCGGGTCCTCCTCGTCGAACGCGGTCAGGTCCTCGTGGAGATCGTGCAGTACCTCCGAGATCGGTTCGGCCTCTTCGTGCCGCTCAGCAACGTACTTCGCCTCTCGGAGCAGATGTGCCCAGCACCGCTGAAGCTTCCCGTGATAGCTCGGATACGCCGACCAGCCGTCACAACTCAGGGTGGCGTCCTCGGCGAGTTCGTCGCCGAGGACGTCCTCCAGCACCTGACTTCCACGGCTCTCGTCGATCGTATAGAAGACGTCCTCGTCAGTCACGAACGTCCAGACCCAGTGCTGGTCGCCGTCGACCGGAAAGCCGGTTTCGTCGCAGTAGATGACGTCGCTGTCACGGACGCTGGCTCGAACGTCCTCGTACGCGGGTCGCAGCCGGTCTGCGACCCGCTCAGTCATGTTGTAGATCGTTGCCGGTGAAACCGGATGGTCGAGCTGCCAGTCGAACAGTTCGGCCTGCTTCCGGTGCGGAAGCCGGCCGTGATAGCGGAGGAGAGCGGTTTGGGCCAGCAAGCGTGGCCCAAACCGCCCAGTCTCCGGGCAATCAGGATGTTCGGCGACAACTTCGTTGCCACAGGAGCACTCCTGCTTTCCGAGCTCGTATTTCGTGACTTCGGTCGGGATGGGAAGCGGTATATCGACGATGACGCGGGAGACGTACTCGTCGGGATCGGTGAGAACGTGGTCGCAATCGGGACAGTACGCCTCCCCGACCCGGACGGTCCTGTCCGGGTCGGGTGGTGGCCGGGTCGTCCCTTCGTGACCAGGGTTGCGTCCAGGTCCGGACGAGGAGTCGCTGGCGGCGTCGGAGTCGCCGCCAGCTTCGTCATTTTCCTCGTCTTGCTCCGACTCCTCATTCTGTGGCTGTTGTCCGGCACCGTCCTGTTGGCTGGACGGCGTGTGGGCGTTTTCGTACTTCTTGAGGCGGTTTTCAAGCTCCTCGATTCGTTCGTTTTGGGCGGCGTTTTGCTGACGAAGAAACGCGTTCTCAGCGAGAAGAGCGAGATCTCGCTGAGGAAGGATCGTCCGACCCGCAGAACGGATCGCCGAGGTCGAACGACCCGGCGATCCGTCAGGCCCGGAAAGCACGATTAGCGGCTGTTCGTCCTGCTCTTCCCTGAGAGCTACGATTTCTCCTTGGCTGTTCCGCTAAACAGATACGCGGGTTCGGTCAGTTGCGACTGCGCTACGCCACGCGTGCGAGCAGTCGCTCCCGGAGCACGAGCAGACACGGCAACACCGTCATACACGCGATGAACGCATAGACGATGCTCAGCCCCGTCACGATGCCGAAGCGCTGGAGCGGTGGCGACAGCGCCAGCGCGAGCACCCCGAAGCCGGCCGCGGTCGTCACCGCGCTCCCGAGCAACGCGCCGCCGGTGCCAGTGAGCGTGGCCGACAGCGTGTCGGCGAGCGAATCGTGGCGCACGCGCTCGTCGACGAACCGTTCGCTGACGTGGATGCTGTAGTCCACGCCGAGACCGATCGCGAGGCTCGTGATGACGACCGTCTCGCTGTTGAACGGGATGTCGAGGGCGGCCATCGTCCCGAGCAGCCACGCGAGCGCGATCAGGACGGGGACGAGCGCGATCACTCCCAGCCCCGGCGTACGATTTCGCCACCAGTACAGCCCGGCCAGCAGCCCGAGAATGACCACAAGCGTGATGGCGAATCCCTCGACGAGCGTCTCGAACAGCGCGCTCTGGACGACGGCGGTGATGACCGGCCCGCCCGTTGCGGTGGCCGTCACCGGCGCGTCCCCTTCGATCGTCGACGCGACGTCCCGCACGTCGCCCGCGACCGCTTGAGAAGAGGCGTTGCCCTGGACACCGACGGTCAGCCTGGCGGACTGGTACGAGCCGTTGTCGGCCCGGGAGAGCACCGACGACGCCTGCTCCGGCGCGGCATCGAACAGGAGATCGTACACCGCCGCCGTATCTCGATCCGGGAGCCCGTCACCGTCCGTATCGCGCGTTGCGATCGCGTCGGCGACCGTCTCGTTTTGCGCGGCGACGCTCCGGAGAACGGACGACGGGCTCTCTATCGCGGCCCGTCCGTCGGCACCGACGACGATCGCCCCGCTTTGGCTGGTGTTTTCGGCCGCCTCGTCGACGGCGGTCAACAGCGCCGGTGCGGTCACGTTCCCTTCCAGCAGTATCTGTCCGTCCGAATCCTGGCCACGCTGGCGGAAGTTCTCGCTCAGGTAGTCGAGGTTCTCGCTCACGTCGTAGTCACCGGGCGCGAACGGGCCCGGCAGCGAATCCATCCACGCCGGTGCGTCCTGGGGCAGGAAGTCGGCCTGGTTGAACTCCGTGTCGATGCCGGTCGCGCCGTAGGCACCGCCGGCGGCGAGCACCACCGCGAGAACGATGACGACAAGCGGTGCGCGCCGGGCGAGCGTGGCGGTGCCCGAGAGCAACCGGCGCAACCAGCCCGAATCGACGCCGACGGCAGCGTTCCGTCGATCCCGATCACGACGATCGAAGAACCGTTCGAGTTCGAGTTTGAGCGCCGGGACGAGCGCCGCGAAGACGACGAAAATGGCGACGATCCCGACACCGCTCAGGATCGCGAAATCCTGAATCGAGCCCAACGGGCTGATGTAGTTCGAGAGGAAGCCGACGGCCGTCGAGAACGCGGCGGTCGCCAGCGCGAGCACGACGCCGGCGATCCCGATACGCATCGCGGCCGTGGGATCGCGTTTCTCGACAGACTCGTCGTCGGTATCGAGAGTGCCCGTTCTGGCCTCGCGATAGCGCATGACGACGTGGAGCGAGTAGTCGATGCTCAGGCCGATCAGCAGGAAGGGGACGGCGATCAGCGTCGAGTTCGACGGAATGCCGAGCCAGCCCTGGATGCCGGCGTACCAGACCAACACGACGGCGACGCCGAAGACGCTCACGAGCACGTCCATCAGATCGCGGTAGGCGATCGCGAGCACCACGAGCAGGAGGACGATCGCGATCGGCGTGATGATCGTGAACGTATCGCCGATCGCCTGGGAGGATTCCTCGTCGATGATACCCTGCCCGAAGACGAACGCGTCGGCAAAGCGGTTCTCGACCAGCGCGTCGATCGCCACCTGCGCGTCGTTGACCTCCTCTTCGGTCGCCACCGAATCGCCCGGGGGCGTCTGGAAGACGAGGGTGGTCCGTGCGTCGGCCCGTGTCGTGCCCGGTTCGTACGTCGTCGGCAGGAACTCGGCCGGGTCGTCGCCCGGAACGGACGCGTCCGGATCGAGGATGCGGCTGAGATACGTCTCGACCTGTGCGTCGGATCTGGATTCGAGGGCGGCAATCTGCTGATCGAGCGTCGGCTCCGACGATCGCTCCGCTCCCGGACCCGCCGTAGCGTTCGCGGCTGTCCCGTTGGATGCGGTCCCGTTGGAGTCGTCACCACCCGCGGCATCGGCGCGCTCGCTCTGCTGGTGGGCGTAGGCGACGTTCGCCACGATGTTCTCGATGCCGATCGCTCCCGTCCCCGCGCGCAGCGTCGCGTTGATCGATTCGTTGTCGTGGAACTGTTTCTGCAATCGGAGGCTCTTCAGGAGCGACTCGCGCGTGAGGACGTTACCGCCGTCGTCCCTGACGACGACCTGCGAGACCACCGCGTCGTCGGTCCCGTAGGTCGCATCGATGCGATCGAGCGCCGCCTGCTCCGGCGAGTCGATGCCGGCCTGGCCGATCTGACCTTCCTCCGTGGTGCCGACGACTGCCCCAGCGCCGACGATCGCGGAGACGACGAGCAGCAGGGCGATTATCAGCCGACTCCGCGAAACGAGGAATTCCGCGTAGCGGGACGGAATGTCGCGTTTCATCGGCTCCCGTCCCTATCCGACATGGAAGCGACCGCACGATCCCGTTCTCGATCCGTCGTTGCGTCTCCGTTCATACCCCTCCTCCGAGAGGAACCGATAAGGGGCGATGGAAGGTTCCCAGAACGTGGGAGAGCCGTTCCGACGGAGAGACACGACACTCAGGAACCGTGACGAGAAGGGAGGAAAAGGGAGGGGGAGGGGGGGGAGAGGAGTCTACGTCCGATAGAGTCCGACGATCATGACGGCGAACCCGGCACAGATGATCACGCTTTCGAGAAGCATGCCGAGCGTGATCGACGCGCCGCCGAGGTGGTGGAACGCACCCACGAGAACGGTGCCGAGGGTGATGACCGCCAGCCCCAGCGCGAAATACTGGAGTCCGGCGATCCGCGTCCGATCGTAGGCTCTGTAGGCCATCAGGGAGACGATTCCCCCGAGAACGAGCGCGGCGAGTTTGACGACGAGCAACGACGCGACGAGCGGGTCCATCACGACTCCTCCTTCATCGCCGACCAGAACGTGGCCAGTCGGTCCTCGGCATCCGTCTCCGGGCGCGCCACCGACATGGTGAACCCGCCGTCATCGTCGACACCGATGGTGATCTCCGAGAAATCCCGCTCGTAGAGCGTGACGTTCGGCCCGTCGCGGCGCACCTCCGTGTACTCCCTGACGAGGCCCGATTCCCGGAGCAGTTCGAGCTTGCGATACACCGTCGAACTGGACAGGTCGCACTCGTCGCGGAGCTCGCTCGCGGATTTCGGGCTGTCCAACAGCGCCAGGATCGCTCGGCAGTGATCGTCGTCGAGCGATCGCAACACCGTCGGGAGCGAGGGATCATCGGGGTCGTCGGCCGTCCAGCGAGCCATTCCTGTGGAGCCGTCCGTCGTGTCCGCGTTCGACGGGATCAGTGATAACCGGTTCGACCCGACGTGGTCACTCATACCGAGGATGCTCCCGTGATATCGCTCCGGGCGTCGGCGTCGATCATCGCTTCTCTCACTGGTTCTTTCGGTGGCTGGGGTATAGTGGTCTCGGTCGTTCCCAGATCGCCGGAATGGCACGATCCCGGTCGTCGGGCGAGTCGCTGGCCCCAGCCCGTGGCACTCCCACGATCTGGGACGCCTCCGATGGCGTTTATATCCTACCCCCGAACGATCCGATGATGACGAACGGAGCAACCGGACGAATCCGCTTGAGAGATGTCGAACAGATGACTGAAAATCGACTGGCGCGCCGGGGAAGGGAAGTCACGTCGACGAGCGAACGGTCGGACACGAGGGGGCGCGGATGACGAGCGTGCTCGACGTGGCGATGACCATCCACACGGTCTTCGCCGCACTGTGGACGGGTGGCACGCTCGTCGTCGCGGGTGCCGTCATCCCGGCCGCGCGCAGCGAGCTGCTGAACACGGACGGACTGGCGCTCGTGGCACGTCGGTTTCGCTATCTCACGGCCGCGTCGGTGCTGCTGCTGTTGTTCAGCGGTGGCCATCTCGCGGGGACGCTCTACACCGCCGAAACGCTCCAGACGACGGGCCGGGGAAACCTCGTCCTGACGATGGTCGGCCTCTGGCTCGTCCTCGCAGTCGTGCTGTTCTTCGGATTCCGTCGCTTGTCCGGCAGTCGATCGAACCAGTCGGCAGTAGCCGCGGCAACGAACGCACGACCGTGGTTTCTCGGGGCGAGTATCGTTTCGATAGCGCTGCTCGTCGTCGCCGGACTGCTGTGAACTGATTCGAAATCCGTCGTTCCGAACGTTCCCGGATAGTCGGGAAACGAAGTCGGGATCTCGATGCGCAAGCGCTAACTACTGATGAGTACCACCGGAAGATATGTCGATCACCGACGAGCAGTTCGAGCGGTATCAACGGGACGGCTATCTCGTCGTCGAGGACGTTCTCGCCCCCGACGAGGTCGCGTCGGTCACGCAACGCCTCCGCCAGTACGTTCGCGGCGAGCGGGCCGAAGACGAGTTCGAGCGAATGCTCGAACCCTCGATCGATCCCGACACGTTCGAGGGCGAGGGTGAGCCCGTACGCAAGTTCGAGGGCGTCGGCATGGTGCGCGAGGACGACGTCTTCCACGACCTCGCCTTCCACGACGGCATCCTCGACGTCGTGAGGCAGCTTCAGGGACCGAACCTCAAACTGCTGCGGAGCGCGGGCATGCTCAAACCGCCGCAGGTCGGTAGCGAGAAGAAGTTCCACCAGGACGCGGCGTACTATCCGATCCGGCCGATGGATCACGTTACCGTCTGGATCGCGCTCGACGAGGCGACCGCGGAGAACGGCTGCATGCAGGTGGTTCCGGGCGCGCACACTGACGGCTTGCTCACCCACGAGGAAGTCGAGTACGACACCGACATCGCGCTCGCGGGGAGCGACTACGACGAGAGTGACACCGTCTCCCTGCCGATGGACCCCGGCGACGTGCTGTTCCAGCACTGCTTGCTGCCCCATTACACCGCGCCGAACGAAACGGATCGATGGCGGCGAGCGATGATCGTCGCGTACATGCGCTCGCGATCCAGATTTACTACGGACGATCGGCCGGAGTGGGTCGAGAGCCATCCGATCGCTGGCGACGAGTTCCCGGGGTGTGTCTGAATGAGCGTCGCGGAGCGGTTTCGAGCGTTCACCGGCAGCATCGGGCCGACGTGGCTCGCGGGAGCCATCGCGGCCGGCCCGGCGACGATGGCCAGCCTCATCACTGGCGGTGCGGACTTCGGCTACACGCTGCTCTGGGTCGCCCTGCTCTCGGC
>NZ_AOMF01000174.1 GCF_000336715.1 Halococcus thailandensis JCM 13552 | reverse complement strand
TCGTCGACGCGGTACTGGCCGCGGGACTGGCACAGCTCACGATCATGAAGACGGTCGCCGGCGTCTCGGCGACGATCACGGGTATCGACGCACGCGTCTGGGCGGTCGTCTGGGCGCTCGTGCTCGCGGCCGGGCTCGCGGGCGGCGGCTATCGCCTCGCCGAGACGGGCGCGAAACTGCTCGTCTCGCTGGTCGTCCTCGCCTTCCTCGCCTCGCTGTTCGTCGTCCCGATCGATCTCTCGGCGGCGGCCGGCGGGCTCGTCCCGCGGATCCCCGCCGGCGTGGACGGCGCGCTCGTCGCCGCCGGTATCCTCGGTGGTGCGGTCCACGTCACGCTCGTGACGATGCAGTCGTACACGATGGACGCACACGGCTGGAGCCGTGACGACATCGATCTCGCCCGGTTCGACGTCGGTCTCTCGATGCTCGGCGCGTTCGGGATCTACAGCCTCGCCATCTTCCTCGTGGCCGCGTCGGTGCTCCACGGGCCGGGTGTCTCGGGAGCCGAACTGACCGCGACCGCGGCCGCGCAGGCGCTCGGCCCGCTCGTCGGCGACGCCGCGAGCTGGCTGTTCCTGATCGGCCTCTGGGGCGCGGCCGTCTCGACGCTCGGCGCGAACACGGTCGTTCCGCCCTATCTCCTCGCCGACAAGTTCGGCTGGGAGCGCGACGTCTCCGACAGCCGCTACCGGGCAGCTATCGTCGCCGTCGCGCTGGCGGGTATCGGCGGCGTCTTCATCGGCGGCGAGGCGTTCCCGCTGCTCGTGCTGACGCTCGCGTTCGGGCTCGTCGGCACGCCGTTCGCGCTCGCGGTCGTACTCTATCTGCTCAACGATCGCCAGGCAGTGCCGGAGACGAACTCGACGCTCGCCAACGTCGGCGGGCTCGCACTCGTCGGCGTCACCGCCGTCACGGCCGGCTCGTTCCTCCAGGAACAGGTCGCGAGCGGGCTGACACCGGTCACGCTGTTCGTGCTCGCGTTCGCCGCCGTGCTCACGGTCGCGACGCTGCTGTTGCTCGGGCTGTTCGTTCGCGATCGGTTCGACGGCACCGACACGGCCGCCGAATCGATGGGATAGATCGATTCTCGCAGTTCTTCTCCGGTCACTGGTCGACGATATACCGATTTTCAAGACGGCCGGGACTGCGTGCGATTGTTCCTTTCACATAGTTCGAGATTCGTAACGAATATCACGACAGAGTTGACGTTTGTTGTCTTGAGACACGATAGACAGCCGGTTAGCGAGGTCAGTGCGCAATTCTTTCCGTACTTGGGCAAATACTGCGGGGTAGTTTCACATGGAATCGGAGAACGAACCGCCATCGACCGGCGGTGTCGACCCGTACGTTGCGGCCGACACCAGCATGACCGAACTCTCGGTGAAGGCGGTCCTGCTGGGGCTCGTGCTCAACGTCGTTCTGATGGCGGCGAACGCCTATCTCGGGCTGCGTGCCGGGCTGACGATCAGCGCCTCCATCCCGGCGGCGGTCATCAGTATGGGACTGTTCTACGGCCTCTCGCGCATCGGCATCCAGGGGACGATCCTGGAGAACAACATCGTCCAGACGATGACGTCGGCCGGCTCGTCGCTGACCGCCGGCGTGATCTTCTCGCTCGCCGGCGTCGCCTTCCTCGGCGAGTCGATCGATATCGTCACCACCGCGGCGGTCTCGCTGCTCGGCGGGATCCTCGGCGTGCTGTTCATGATCCCGATGCGGCGCTATCTCATCGTCGAACAGCACCAGGAGCTCCCCTATCCCGAGGGGACCGCCTGTGCGGACGTGCTCCAGGCGGGCGAACACGGCGGGCGCGGCGTCCGGTTCGTCTCGATCGGGTTCATCGTGGGCGCGCTCTACACGGCGCTCGCGAACATCTGGGGCGTGATCCAGACGACGATCCAGGGGGCGTTCTCGGTGACGAACACCCGCGGCTTCGCGCTCGGTGGGGATTTCACGCCCGCGCTCGTCGGCGTCGGCTACATCATCGGGCCACGCATCGCGGCGTACATCCTCGGCGGCGGGCTGGTCTCCTGGATGATGCTGATCCCGCTGCTCGTCACCGGTGGGATGGTACCGCCCGACGCGGCCGGCGGGACGCTGTTCGAGCAGGCGAACGCGGTCTGGAGCAGCTACGTCCGCTACGTCGGCGCGGGCGCGATGATCGTCGGCGGGCTGTACGCGATCGCCTCGATGCGCTCGACGATCCTCGATGCGATCCGACTCGCGGGCGCGGAGTTCAGCGAGGGACTCAACGGGAACATGGACCGCAAACGCACCGCCCGCGACCTCCCGATGGCGATCGTCGTCGTCGGCGCGGCCATCGTCGCGATCTTGCTCGTCGTCATCCCGCAGGTCCGCGTCGGGCTGCTGGGCGCGCTCATCGCGGTGCTCGCGGCGTTCCTGTTCGTCGCGGTCTCCTCCTATCTCGTCGGCGTCGTCGGGAGTTCCTCGAACCCCGTCTCGGGGATGACCGTCGCGACGATCCTGATCGCCGCGGTCGTGCTCCGCTCGACCGGCGTTTCCGACCCGGTCATCGTGCTCGTCACGGGCTCGGTCGTCGCGATCGCGGCCGCGGTCGCCGGCGACACCTCACAGGACCTCAAGACGGGCTATCTGCTCGGCGCGACGCCGCGGAAACAGCAGATCGCCCAGCTCGTCGGGATCGGGCTGTCGGCGCTGTTCGCCGGCGGGATCATCGTCTTCTTCAACCAGGCCTACGGGCTCGGCAGCCAGACGCTCCCCGCGCCACAGGCCGGGCTCATGGCGCTGATCGCGGAAAGCGTCCTCAACGGGACGGCGAACTGGGGGATGGTGCTGATCGGCGCGACGTTCGCGGCCGTCCTCATCATGATGGACGTGCCGGTGTTGCCGTTCGCGGTCGGGATGTACCTCCCGATCAGCCTGGCGACGCCGATCTTCCTCGGCGGCGTGCTGAAGGCCATCGTCACTCGCTACGTCGAACGGACGGGTGACGAGGAAGCGACCGAACGCGCGACACTCAACGGCCGTATCGTGGCCGCGGGCTTGATCGCTGGCGAGGCGATCATGGGCATCGTCGTCGGCGCGATCCGGATCCTCGGCGTCGGCTCCGGCGGCGAGATCCCGTTCCCCGTCGGTATCGGCGACCAGCTCTCGCTGTGGCTCGGCGTCGCCGCCGTCGGCGGACTGCTCGCGTTCATCGCCGCGAGCACGATCCGTGGCGCGAGGGAGACCGACGACGTCGAGGAGCTCTACTGATCATGTCCGAAACCGAATCACAGGTACGTCGCCCGGTCCGGACGACCGAGGACTGGGACTGTGAGCGCGTCGATGGTGACCCGAACGTGACGATCCAGCGCCCGCGTCGGCCACGGAACCGCATCGACGAGTTCCTCTTCGATCTGTTCGATACGCCGACCGAGCGCGAACTCGAACTCGATGCGGTCGGCAGCATCGTCTGGCGTCACTGCGACGGCGAGACGACGACGGCTGCGATCGCCGACGAACTCGCCGCGAGAGTGCCCGACGAACGGATCGAACCCGTCGACGAGACGCTCTCGTACTTCCTCGCGCAGCTCGCCGAACTCGATCTGATTCGCTATCCGGCCGACTGATCGGATCGTTTCGAGCGGCTCGAAAACCCCGATCGTGGAGTGATGCAGAAGAAGCGATGGGAGAAGGGAGAGACCGTCAGTCGTCTTCGTCCTCGCCGTCTTCTTCACCGTCGTCTTCGTCGCCATCGTCATCTTCGTCGTCCCCGCCCTCCCCGCTGGCGGCACCGATGAGCGCGGTGAGATCGAGATGCCCGTCGCCGCGGTAATCGGCTTCGCCGATGTCGCGTGCGGTGTCGCGGAGCAGGTCCTCGACCGCCGCGACGCTCATTTCGGGACGCAACGATCGCACGAGTGCGACCGCACCCGTCACCTGTGGAGCGGCCATCGAGGTGCCGGCCTTGAATCCATAATCGGGCGAGACGTCGCCGTTCTCCTCGCTATAGACCGTCGAGAGCACGAGATCGTAGAACCATTTCGGGGAGTCAGCGTCGCCGTCGTTGGCTTCGTCCTGTGCATCGGGATCGAAGTTCCCGCCGGCTGCGCTCACGTCGACGACGCTCCCGCCGTACGTGGTGTACTTCGCCGGCTGTGTCGTCGGCTTGCGGAGGTTCTCGGATTCGAGCGCCTCCTCGGCCTCGATCTCGTCGTCGAACTCGTCGTCCCAGATGTAGCCGATCGGTCCCGTCGCCGACACCGCGAACACGCCGTCGGCCTCCGTCGGCACGCCGATCGTCTCCTCGGGATCGAGATCGACGGCGGAGTTGCCGGCCGAGTTGACGACGACCGTCCCCTGCTCGTTCGCGTAGCTGGCGGCACGGCCGTACAGTTTCTGGATCGCGACGAGTTCCGGATTCCTGTTCCCATCCGTCGCCGGAATGCCGAGACTCAGGTTCGCGGCGTCGCAGTTCGTCTCGGCGGCGTAGACGATCGCCGCCAGGATGTCGCCGGTCGCCGCGCCCTCGTTGCCGGGGCTGAACACGCGGAGCGCGAGCAGGTCGGTTCGCGGTGCGGTGCCGAGGATCCCGCCGCGTTCACCGTCGTAGTCGTTCGTCCCGGCGGTGATACCGGCGACGTGAGTGCCGTGATCGCTCGCGCCGCTGGCGAAGAACCCGCCGCCGTCGCCGGTGAAGTTCCGCGAGAGCTCCTCGTTCACCACCTCGTCGAGATCGGGATGATCGGCGTAGACCCCGCTGTCGATAACGGCGACCCGACTTCCCGCGCCGCGGGTCGTCTCGTGGACCTCCTCGGCGAGTTCCTGGGCGTGTTTGTCCCACTGAAGCGTGCGGCGGTCGGGAACCCCCGGCGTCTCCTCGTCGTCATCGTCGCGCTCGACGGCCGGCCCGTCGTCGCCGTCCCATTCGTCGTCGTGCGGGACGATCTCCACGTCGGGCGCGGTGGCGGCCGGACCGCCGACCTCGTCGGGATCGCCGGCAGCGACGAGAACGTCGATGTCGGCGAGATCGTGGATGATCTCCGTGTCCGCGGACACCGCCGAGCGATCGACCTCGCGGAGATCGATCAGGAAGCGTTTCTTCCCGCTGGCGGCCGAGACGGCCGTGGTCCCGAAGGCAAGCCCGGCACCCGCCATGCCGGTCAATCGAAGGAACGTCCGACGGCTATGGTCTACCATACCATCACATACGATCACATCGATCGTATAAAAAATTAGTTAAGGGAATCCTATACGAACCGCGTCTCGCAGGAGTACACGCTACTGGGCAACGTCGGGAGGGGAAGGGAGGGAGAGCAGGGGGAGGGACCGCGATCGGCACGGTCGCGTACGGCGATCGGCTTTCGACAAGACTTAACCCGCGGGTACACAGGTTGCGGTATGAGCGAGAGCGACTCCGCATCGACGCAGTCGCGGACCTGCGTCTCCTGTGGTATCGACGTCTCCGGAACCAACGCCGCCGCCTTCGACTGTCCCGATTGCGGGACCCGCATCCGCCGGTGTGCGACCTGCCGCAAGCAGAGCAACCTCTACGAGTGTCCCGACTGCGGGTTCACGGGGCCGTAACGATGGGGAAGGTCGCCGCGAAGCTCAAGGTGATGCCCGAGAGCCCCGAAGTCGATCTCGACGACCTCCAAGAGGAGCTGGAGGACTCGCTACCCGAGGGTGCGAAGATCAACGGCTTCGAGCGCGACGACGTCGCCTTCGGGCTGGTCGCGCTGCTGCCGACGGTGATCGTTCCCGACGACGCGGGTGGGACCGAATCGGTCGAGGAGGCCTTCACCAGCGTCGGTCGTGTCGAGAGCGTCGACGTGCAGAACGTCGGCCGGATATAGTTCGCCGTCCCGGAACACACGTTTTATACGGGCCGCTCTGCAACGCAGGCCATATGCCGAACTCCAAGGGCCCACTCAAGAAAACCCGGAACAAACTCTCCAACGACCCGCGAGAGCGTGGTACCTCGCCGCCCCAGCGCGCCATCGAGGAGTTCGACGCCGGCGATCGCGTCCATCTCAGTCTCGATCCGAGCGTGCCGGACGGCCGGTTCCATCCCCGGTTCGACGGCCACACCGGCGAAGTGCTCGACGAGCAGGGGCGCGCCTACCGCGTGCGCATCACCGACGGCGGGAAGGAGAAGACGATCATCGTCACCGCCGCCCATCTCCGCCGGCAGGAATGACGATCTTCAAGGAGAAACTCGACGAGGAGTATCTCACGCTCGCCGAGACGAAGGAGCTGCTCGCCGACATCGAGGCCGAGCGCGCCGCCGACGAGGAGCGCGAGATGCGCTACGAGCTCGCCCGTGCCATCGACCACGTCAACCGCTTTGCGGATCTGACGATCGAGGAGGCTCGTGAGTTCGTCGACGAACTCGAATCCCAGGAGAAGATCGACGAGTCGACCGCGTACAAGATCGCCAATCTGAAGCCCGCCAACCGCGACGAGCTCCGCGCCGTCTTCGCCCAGGAGCGCTATTCGCTGTCGGGCGACGAGCTCGACGCCGTTCTCGACGTGGTCGCCCGCTACGACTGAGCGGGACGGGTTTAAGTGTATCCTCGGCGTAGGCGGACGCTATGAGCGATGTCGAAAGCGACGAGGCCGGCGAGCACCGTGCCGTCGTCCTCGATATGTTGCCGACCGGCCGTCCCGACGACGACCGGCCGCCACAGCAGAAATCGCCGCTCGCGTTCGCCCTCGGCGAGGACGATTTCCTGCTGTCGGAGCTCACGCTCGCCGAGGACGCCGACATCGGCTTCAGCGATCGGATCCGGCCCGACGACCCGGTCATCGAAGCGACACACGCCATCGAGTTCGACGCGCTGCCGAACGCCGCCCGCTCGGAGCTCGAATACGCGATCGAGGACACCATCGACCGCGACGAGCAGCGGTTCGTCGATTTCTACAACGACGCCCAGCCGATCACCCTCCGGCTGCATCAGCTCAACCTCCTGCCGGGGATCGGGAAGAAACTCAGGAACTCGATCCTCGACGAGCGCAAGCGAAAACCGTTCGAGAGCTTCGACGAACTCGAAGAGCGCGTCGCCGGGCTCCACCGCCCGAAGGAGATCCTCGTCGAGCGCATCCGCGAGGAGCTGCGCGACGACGATCTGAAGTACCGCATCTTCGTCGGCCGCGACGAGGAGTGAATAGGGTTTTGTCGGCCGCGTCGCTATCGTCGCCATGAACCAGCGAGCGTCGAGCGCGGCCGTGGCGGGCGGATGGCGATGAGTCACGGACGCGACGCCGACGAACGAGACCACGATCAGCAGCGCGATCCCGATGCATTGCTCGCACGGGCGGGCGTGCGCGCCGACACGGACCAGGATCAACATTTCCTTGTCGACGATCGCGTGCTCGACCGCCTGGCGTCCCACACTACCGAACTCGACACGAGCCACGTCCTGGAGATCGGTGCTGGCACGGGTGCGCTGACCGCTCGCCTGCTCGACCGCGCCGAGCGCGTGACGGCCGTCGAGCGCGACAGCCGCCTCGCCGCCTTCCTCCGCGAGGAGTTCGCCGACGCAGTCGCCGCGGGACGTCTGACCGTCGTCGAGGGCGACGCGCTCGCCGTCGATCTGCCCGATTTCACGGCTTCGCTGTCGAACCTCCCCTACGGGATTTCGAGCGAGGTCCTGTTCCGACTGCTGCCCCGCAAGCGACCGCTGGTCGTCACCGTCCAGCGGGAGTTCGCCGAGCGGATGGTCGCGGCTCCCAACACCGAGGACTACGGCCGGCTGTCGGTGACGGCGGGCCACTACGCCGACTGCGAGATCGTCGAAACCGTGCCTCCGGCAGCGTTCTCGCCGCCGCCGGCCGTCGAGAGCGCCGTCGTGCGGACCACGCCCCGCGAGCCCGATTACAGCGTTCCCGAGGAACCCTTCCTCGCGTTCGTCAGGGGCGTGTTCACCCAGCGGCGCAAGACGCTGCGCAACGCGATCCGAAACACGGGCCACATCACGGGTATCGAACGGCCCGAAGCGGTCGTCGAGGCCGCCGACGAGGAACTGCTGGGCAAGCGTGCGGGCGAACTCGCCCCCGAGCAGTTCGCCGCGCTGACGGAGCTGGCGATCGAACACACCGACGTCGCTCCTCCGAAATGACTGCGTTCAGCGAAATCATGCTCGACGCCGTATCTGACGAATGGGTGGGATCGGGCCGGTGGAACGCGGCGAGCCGGGAGAACGGTTCACGATTCCTGTCGGTCGAACGAACACGGCACGTGCATGCACGAAACCGAAACGTCTCACGAGCGTGTTCAACTACATGGCGTTCATCGAGGGCCTCCGTGAGACGCTCGGCGCGGACACTGCCAGTGCGGAGTCCGACGACGAAGAATTCCAGTGTATCGACTGTTATGCCGAATTCGACGAGCGAAAGCGACTCTGTCCGAAGTGTGGTGGCGAGGAGTTCGAGCGCGTCTGAGGCGGCTGTCGGGGTGCGATAGCCGATGTTAGTGCCCGAGTTCCTCCGCTCCATCCAGAAGGCGTATCTCTCGTCGACCGGCGGACAGCTGCTCGGCAGTCTCGGCGCGCTGGTCGTCCTAACCGGTATCGTGCTGGTCGTCAGACGAGCCGGAAAGCCGCTCAAGCGACGGTATAGCTCGCGGCTCACCGAAGCACTCCAGGCCGGCGTCGTGGCCGTCTGCGTCGTCGGCACCGTCTACTGGCTGATGGTCGTCTGGCGAGTGGTGCCGGCCATCGGGCTGGTGCTCGACGCGCTCTCGGTGAACCGCTGGACCGGCGCTCGACTGCTGCTCATCGCCGGCGTGATCGTCCTGGCCTATCTGCTGATACGGCTTCTCAACCGCTCGATCGACCGGCTGGCCGAGGAGTACGGGGCGATCACCGACCACCAGAGCGAGGTCGCCTACCACGTCGCCGACGTCGGTGTGGCCGTGGCCGCGCTGTTCGTCGTGCTCGCGATCTGGGGGATCGAACTCAGCCGACTCTTCCTCAGTGCGGGGGCGCTCGGCGCGGTCGTCGGACTGGCTGCCCGAGAGACGATCGGTTCGATCACGGCCGGCTTCGTTCTCCTCTTCTCGCGCCCGTTCCGCGTCGGCGACTGGATCGTCGTCGAGGAGTACGAGGGGATCGTCAGGGACGTCACGATCGTCAACACCGAGATCCGGACGTTCAACGACGAGCACGTGCTGATCCCGAACGACCAGATCACGAGCGAGCCGCTCGTCAATCTCTCTGAAAACAACCGCCTGCGGGTCGACACCGAGATCGGGATCGACTACGCGACCGATCTCGACGACGTGATCGCGCTCGCCGAGGAGACGATGGCGGAGATGGAGGAGCCACGATCGGTACCCTCGCCCCAGGCCGTGTTGAAGGAGCTCGACGAGTCGAGCATCGTCCTCGAGGCGCGCTTCTGGATCGACGATCCGAGCTCGCGGCGCGTCTGGGGGACCAAGACCGCGTTCATCCAGGCGATCAAGGAGGCGTTCGACCGCGAGGGGATCTCGATCGCCTACCCGCAGCGCGTGCTCGCCGCCCGCGACGAGGGCGGCGAGGTCGGCCCGCACGCCGAACACGGCAGCCTCAGCCCCGCGACGGACGGAGGTGAGTAGCGTGGGACTCGACGAGCGCCGCGAGCGCGAGAAGGTCTATCAGCCGGCCGAGGACTCGCACCTGCTGGCGACGGCCGCCCGCGACGAGGTCACCCCCGCCGATCGCGCGCTCGACGTCGGAACCGGATCGGGCTACGTCGCGACCGCGATGGCCGAGACCGGTGCGACGGTCTACGGCGTCGATCCGAACCCACATGCCTGTCGGCAGGCCCGCGAGAGCGGTATTCGGGTGGTGCGGGGCGATCTCACCGAACCCTTTGGGGAGGATGTATTCGATCTCGTGACGTTCAACCCACCCTATCTGCCGACGACGCCCGAGGAAGCGGTCGACGACTGGATGGAGGTGGCGCTCGCGGGCGGCGAGAGCGGACGCGCGGTGATCGAGCCGTTTCTCACCGGCGTCGGGCGGGTGCTTAGCCCGGAGGGGCGGGTACTCATGCTCGTGAGCAGCCTGAGCGGGTTCGACACCGTCGTCGAACTGGCGAACGAGGCCGGCTTCACGGCGACGACCGTCGACCAGGACTCGTTCCCGTTCGAGACGCTCTCGATCCTCCGTCTCGACCGCGAGTGATTACCTGAGTGCATAATCGCGAGTAGCAAATATTAAGCGCCGTCATTCCCCATCCCACCTATGACGGAATTCGTCGCGACGACGCCCGGCGTGTTTCCGCTGCCCGACTGGGCGAAAGACCAGTTGGGGAGCCTGAAGGGCCACCAGAAGGAGGACCTCGTCGACGGGAGCGAGGGGACCGAGATCACGGACGTCTACGAAGAGACCCGAGCGACCGTCGCCGACTGGCAGGCGACCGCCGGACTCGATAGGGTCGTGGAGGGACAGCTCCGCTGGGACGACATGCTCGCTCACCCGCTCTGCGTCCACGACGCCGTCGAGACGAGAGGGATCGTCCGCTACTACGACAACAACAACTTCTACCGCGAGCCGGTCGTCTCCGGCGAACTCACCTTCGACGGTGACCTCGCCGACGATCTCGACGCGCTCGGCGAACTCGCCCCCGATACGCCGACGCAGGCGGTCGTTCCCGGTCCGTACTCGCTGTCGGAGCTCGCCACCGACGAGTTCTACGGCGACGAGGCGGCGTTCCTCGACGCCATCGCGAACTTCCTCGCGGGCGAGGTGCGGGCGTTCTCGGACGTCGAGACCGTCTTCGTCCTCGAACCGTCGCTCGTGACGAGCCCGCCCGGCGACGGCGAGGACGAACGCGCGAGCGAGGCAATCGACCGCGTGGCCGACGCGACCGACGCCGACGTCGTGGTCCAGACCTACTGGGGCGCGCTCACCGAGAAGGTCCACGCCCACCTGCTCGACGCGGACATCGACGCCGTGGGCTACGACTTCGTCACGAACCACGAGGACAATCTCTACAACATCAACGAGTACGGGACGAAAGAGGGGATCGCGCTCGGGCTGGCCGACGGCCAGAACACGCTGGTCGAAGAGCCCGAAAAGATCGCCGAGCGCGTCGCGTGGGTCGACGAGCAGACGCCCGGTGCGGAGTTCGAAACCATGTACGTCACTACCAACACCGAACTGTTCTACCTGCCGGTGAGTCGCTGCGTCGAGAAGCTCGAAGCGCTGGCCGCGGGCGCTGCCCGCGCCGCGGAGGTGGCCCGATGAGCCGCGAGCAGTTCCGGCCGGCCGACCACCCGAACGAGCACTTCATCCTCACCACCGTCGTGGGGAGCTATCCGAAACCGAAGTGGCTCGATCGCGTGCGCGAACTCCACGACGAACCCGAGGGCGAGTTCGACGACGGCGAGTGGGAGGAGGCGACCGACGACGCTGCCCGCCTCATCACTCACGAGCACGAGCGCGCGGGCCTCGACGCCGTCGTCGACGGCGAGATGAGACGGAACGAAATGGTCGAGTTCTTCGCCGATCGCATCGAGGGCTACGAGTTCAACGGTCCCGTCAAGGTCTGGGGTCACAACTACTTCGACAAACCCTCCGTCGTGAACGACGTCGAGTACGACGACTCCTGGCTCGTCTCGGAGTTCGAGTTCACCGACGGCGTGGCCGATCGCCCGGTGAAGGTCCCCATTACGGGCCCCTACACGCTCGCCAGCTGGAGCTTCAACGAGGCCTACGACGACGATCGTGAGCTCACGCTCGCGCTCGCGGACCTCGTCAACGAGGAGATTCGAAAGCTGGTTGATGCCGGGGCACGCTACATTCAGATCGACGAACCCGCCCTCGCCACGACGCCCGACGATCACGCGATCGTCGGCGAGGCGCTCGACCGCATCGTCGCCGACCTCCCCGAGGAAGTACGGATCGGCCTGCACGTCTGCTACGGCGACTACTCGCGGATCTACCCCGAGATCCTGGAGTTCCCGATCGACGAGTTCGACGTCGAGCTCGCCAACGGCGACTACGAGCAGTTGGACGTGTTCAAAGAGCCCGAGTTCGATCTCGATCTCGCACTCGGCGTCACCGACGTCCACGTCGCCGAGGTCGAATCGGTCGCCACGATCAAGGCGAACATCCAGAAGGGCCTGGAGATCGTCCCGCCCGAGCGACTGACGGTGAGCCCCGACTGTGGCGTGAAGCTCCTCCCGCGAGACGTGGCCTACGGCAAGATGGAGAACATGGTCATGGCCGCCCGCGAGGTCGAGCGTGAGCTCGACGCCGGCGAGATCGAAGTCGGTGCGGCGGTCGCCGACGACTGATCGCTACTGACGCTCGCGGATCGACATCTCGACCGGATCGGCGGGATGGAGCGTCAGCGTCGGCAGGAAGTCGAACGAGGCGCTCGATTCGAGGTCGAGGTGGTAGTCCTGTGCGACGGTGCCGATGATGAACTTCGCCTCGAGCAGCGAGAGCTGTTTGCCGATGCACGACCGTGGGCCGGCACCGAACGGGAAGTACGAATAGCTCGGGCGCTCGTTCCGGCGCGCGGGTTTCCAGCGGTCGGGATCGAACGTGTCGGGATCGTCGTACCAGCGGGGATCGCGGTGGATGGCCCACTGAGGGAGCATCAGCAGCGAGCCTTGCGGCAGGCGATAGCCGCCGAGATCGACCGGCTCCTTCGCAGTTCGAAAGAGGGTGTACACCGGCGGGTAGAGCCGCATCGCCTCGTTGAGCACGCGATCGGTGTAATCGAGCCGTCGCACCGTCTCGCTCGTCGGCGGCTCGCCGCCCAGCACCGTGTCGAGTTCGTCGTGGAGTCGCGCTTCGATCTCGGGATGGCGCGCGAGGAGATGCCAGGTGTAGGTGAGCGCGAGCGCCGTCGTGTCGTGGCCCGCGAGCAGCATCGTCATCATCTCGTCGCGGATCAGTTCGCGATCGACCTCGGCGCTCTCTGACTGTGCGTCGAACAGCAGCGAGAGCATGTCCGGCCCGTCGGCGTGTGGCTCCTGACGGTCGCGCAGGACGTCCCGGAGGACGCTTTCGAGAACGTCGATCGACTGGCGATACTCGCGCTGTTCGCGCGTCGGCACCCACTCGGGCATCAGGAAGCCACGGATCGTCGGACTGAACTGATCGCCGACGGGCTGGAGGCTCTCCTGGACGCGATCGATCGTCGTGTCGTCGAGTTCGACGCCCATCATCGCGCTGGTGATGATCTTGAGGGTGACTTTCGCCATCGCGATGTCGACCTGGATGGTCTGGCCCGTCTCCCATCCGGCGGCCATCTCAGCGGCGTACTCGGCCATCAGCCCCGCACAGTCGTCGAGTCGGCTCCTGAGAAACGCCGGCTGCATCCGCTGGCGCTCGCGTTTCCACGTCCCGCCTTCGCTGAGCAACAGGCCGTCGCCGAGGAGGTTGCCGAGCGTGTCTGCCTGGAACTGGGGTTTGCGGTAGGAATCCTCGTCGCTGACGAGCACGCGCTCGATGTCGTCCGGGTTCGTCAGCATGTACGCCTGCTCGGGACCGAGCGTGAACTGCGCGATGTCGCCGTAGGCGTCCCGAACCGCCGTTATGAACCGCAGCGGGTCCTGTGCGTAGTGATACGAGTTGCCGACCACCGGCAACCCCTTCGGTCCGGGAGGGGTCGTACTCATACCGAAAACAGGGGCCAAAACCACTTGAACGGGCGGAATTGACGGGAAATCGGCACTTTCGTATCGGTAGCGAACGGTCGCCCGTTCGACGATATCGTCGGACGATCTCTTCTCTCCCTCGGATGAGCTATCTTCTCTCCGAGATATAGTAGACCGGGAATACCGTGGGTAACCGTCTTATTCCTCAAGACTCTCTCGGGCCCATGCGCCGTCTCCGTCTCGCGCTCGCGCTGGTCGTTCTCGTCGTGGTGAGCGGCTGTACGCTCCCCGGTGGTCAGCTCACCGCCGAGGCGAACCCCGTTGCGGTCGGGAACGACACCCTCGATCGGACGGGCTACGCGCTCGACGACAGCGCCACGATCGCGCTCAACGAGACGGTCGGGATCGACGGCGAGGACCGTACAGTCGGTGTGAAAAACCACATCGAGACGTACGCACACGGCGATCACGCGGGGCGATTCGCCGTCTTCAGTACGCCGAGCCCCGAGGCGAACGGAACGCCGATAAACCCGTTCGCGAAGCCGTCCGAGCGCCGCGACGTGGGCCGGATGCTCGGCGAAGTGAACAACACGAGCGCGCTGACGGTCGAAAACCGCCAGAACGTCACGCTGGTCGGCCAGCCGACGGAACTGGTGACGTACGCGACGACCAACCGCTCCGCCAACGGGACGACACCGGTGTACGTCCACGTCGCAGTCGTCCAGAACGGCGGTGATGCGGTGGTCGCCGTCGGCGTCAATCCGCAGTCGATCGATGCCGCCGATGCGACGAAACGGTTAGTCGAAGGCGTCGAATATGGGAAACAGCATGAAGGGTGAACTCGATCCACAGGTCGCACAGCTGCTCGATCTCCTGAACGAGTACGACATCTCGCTGTCGGGCGACGTCGCCGAATCGCGCCAGCAGCTCGATCGAATGCTGGAACTCGCGGGTGACGATCCCGTGGACGTAGGGCGAGTCGCCGACGTCACGATTCCGGCCGACGGGCGCGAGCTGCCGGCACGGGCGTACGTGCCCGCTGGCGAAGGACCGTTTCCGACGGTGGCCTTCTTCCACGGAGGGGGGTTCGTGCTCGGGAGTCTGGACGGCTACGACAACCTCTGTCGATTGCTGGCCAAGCGCAGCGACTGTCTGGTGGTGTCGGTCGACTACCGGCTCGCGCCGGAGCATCCGTGGCCGGCGGCGCTGGAAGACGCCTACGCGGCGACGAACTGGCTCGCGAGCAACGCCGAGCGGTTTTCGGGCGACGGCGATCGGCTGGCGGTCGCGGGCGACAGTGCCGGCGGGAACCTCTCGGCGACGGTCTCGCTACTGGCCCGCGAGCGCGGGATGCCCGATATCGACGGACAGATCCTGCTGTACCCGGCGACGACGTATCTCGAGCCGATGGATTCGCGCGCGGAGAACGCCTCGGGCTACTTCCTCACCGCCGAGGACCTGCTGTGGTTTCTGGATCAGTACATCGAGAACGAACTCGACGCACACAATCCGCTCGCCTTCCCGCTCGCGGCACGCGATCTCACCGACCTCCCGTCGGCCTTCGTCATGACCAACGGGTTCGATCCGCTGCGCGACGAGGGGATCGCCTACGCCGACCGACTTCGGGAAGCCGGCGTCGCTGTCGAGCACACGAACTACGAGTCGATGATTCACGGATTCCTCAACATGGAGGGGATCGTCGACCGCGCGTACGACGGTATCGACGAGATCGCGGCCTATCTCCGCGACGAACTCGGCGAGTGATCTGCGACCGCCACGCGGCAGCGGCGCGGTCGCTGTGGCGGTGCGGTTGCGGCCGCGGCGGATAGTTGTCCTGGTGGACGAAGGGCGAACGAGCGAACGGAGTGAGCGAGGAGGGCTTCGGCGGATGCGGTGCTGTGCGGTTGAGGTGCGGTGCCGTGGTGAATCAATATCCGCGCGAACGTAGTGAGCGCGGTTCACCGTGAACGAGCGCGAAGCGCGAGTGAACGGGAGTTTTTAGTCGAGGTTTTTGCGAGGGGTTGAGCGCGCGAGTGAAACGAGCGCGCGACACCCCGAAGTAAAAAAGTCGTTAGTAGAACTCGCGGACGAGGTCGGTGGCGTCCTCGGGAGCGCCGTCGGGGATGTCGGCCATGTTCGAATCGAGGCCGTGGCGTTCGTTGTAGGGGACCGAGTCCTCGTCCTGGTAGATGACGCCCTGGTATTCGGTGTCGTTGGTGATCTTCTCGCGGGCGGCGTCGCGATCGGTCGGATCGTGGTCCTCGTCCTCGACATCGACGATGGTGTCGCGGAAGTAGTCGTAGGTATCGACGTCGTTGAACGTCACGCAGGGGCTGTAGACGTTGACGAAGCCGAAGCCGTCGTGCTCGACAGCCTGCTGGACGATCTCCTCGTGGCGCTGGGCGTCCGAGGAGAACGATTGGGCGATGAACGTGCCGTCGGCCGCGAGCGCGAGCGCGAGCGGGTTGACGGGTGACTGCTTCGGACCGTCCGGCGAGGTCGAGGTCTCGAAGTCCTCGCGGCTGGTGGGCGAGAACTGACCTTTGGTGAGGCCGTAGATGCGGTTGTCCATCACGACGTAGGTCATGTCCATGTTGCGCCGCGCGGCGTGGACGAAGTGGCCCGCACCGATCGAGTAGCCGTCGCCGTCGCCGCCCGAGACCATCACTTCGAGGTCGGGGTTGGCGCTTTTGACGCCGATGCCGACGGGGAGTGCGCGTCCGTGGACGCCGTGGAGCGCGTAGCTGTGCATGTACGTGCCGATCTTGCCCGAGCAGCCGATGCCGGCGACGATGAAGGTGTTGTCGGGGTCGTTACCCGTGTTGGCGAGCGCCTTCATCATCCCGTTCATGGTGCCGAAGTCGCCGCAGCCCGGACACCACGTCGGCTGTTTGTCGGACTTGAAGTCGGTGAATCTGACGTCTGAGCTCATGTGGGGACCTCCTGTGGCGTGTCGAGTTCGTCCGTGATCCGCTCGGCCAGTTCGTCGGCCTTGAACCGCACGCCGTTGTACTTGTTTATCCGCTTCAGTCGTGTAAGCGTGTCGTGTTCGATGACGTCGGCGAACTGCCCCGTCGCGTTACACTCGACGACGATGACGTCGTCGGCGGCCTCGATCTCCTCGCTGAGATCCGGCCGTGGGAACAGATACGGCACCGAGATGAACCGGATCGAGACGTCCGCTTCGTCGAGGAAGCCGATCGCCTCGCGCATCGCGCCCTCGTTCGAGCCCCACGAGAGCACGAGCGTGTCGGCGTCGGGATCCCCGAACTCGCGGTAATCCCACTCCTCCTCTTCCTTCGCCGTCTCGACCTTCTGGGTTCGCTTGTCGACCTGCTCGATGCGCACTTCCTGTTCTTCGGTGCGTCGGCCGAGTTCGTCGTGTTCGAGACCGGTCGTCATGTGTGCGCCGCCCGACGTCCCGGGTAGCGTTCGCGGGCTGATGCCGTCGGCGGCGGGGAAGTGTGGCTGGAACTGGTCTGCGTCGTTGAGCCACGTGTCGATCTCGTCCTCGCCGACGAGCTTGCCGCGGTCGATCTCGACGGCGTCCATGTCGAACTCCTCGGGGGCGAACGTCTGCTCGGTGACCGCCAGCGCGAGATCCGAGACCAGATAGACGGGTGTCTGGTACTTCTCGGCGTAGTTGAACGCCTCGATCGTCTTGTGGAAACACTCGGACACCGTCGTCGGCGCGACCACGAACCGCGGGATCTCGCCGTGGCCGCCGAACAGCGTCATGTTGAGATCGCCCTGTTCCTGCTTGGTCGGCATCCCCGTCGAGGGGCCCGAGCGCATCACGTCACAGATCACGAGGGGGGTTTCGCTCTGGGCGACGAGGCCGAACGTCTCGGCCATCAGGTCGATCCCCGGGCCCGAGGTGGCGGTCATCGCCCGCGCACCGGCCCGTGCCGCGCCGAGGGCCATGTTGATCGCCGAGAGTTCGTCCTCGGTCTGCATCACGTGGCCGCCGTAGCGCTCCAGTCGCCCCTTGAGATACTCCATCACGTCCGTCGCGGGGGTGATCGGATAGCCCGAATAGAACCGACAGCCGGCGGCGATCGCGCCCATGCCGATGGCTTCGTCGCCGTTCAGGAGGACGTAGTCGTTGTCGGTGGTCTCGATGTCGTAGCCGAACTCGTCGCGGTCGTACTCCTCTTGTACGTACTCCTCGCCGAGACGGGCAGCCTCCTGGTTGTTGTCGATGATCGACTGGCCCTTGTCGCCGAACCGTTTTTCGAGCGCCTCGTCGAGGTTGTCGATCGGGAAGTTCGCGACCTCGCAGGCCGCCCCGAGCGCGACGATGTTCTGCATGATCGCCCCGCCGGCGTCCTCGGCGAGCGATTTGAGCGGCACGGGCAGATCGATCATCCCCTCGGGCGCTTCGAAGTCCTCCATCATCGTCCGCTCGCCGTCGTAGATGATGACCGAGCCCTCGTGGAGCTCGTCCATGTTTTCTTCCACTGTTCGCTGTGTGAGCGCGATGAGGACGTCGAGTCTATCGACGACCGACTCGACGCGTTCGGTCGAACTGCGGACCTTGTAGGCGGTGTAGCCGCCGCGGATGCGCGAGGCGAAGTCCTTCGAGGTGAAGACCTGTCGGCCCGCACGCGAGAGCGCTTGGGCGAAGATCTTCCCCGTCGAATTGATGCCGTCGCCGGCCTCCCCACCGATGGCCCAGTTCAAATCATCTGGCATGTGCTGGCCCCGACTACGCCATCTGCGGACGAAAAGGCTTCGGAACGACCATCAACATTTTCGACGGATACAGTTCCGCCACGGCCCGCAGCACCTGCCAAACCCATGGATGCGACGTGTTTGCGCCGTGTTGCTCGCCGAATCGAAGTCCATTTGCCCGGGCCTCGCCGAGTGCCGACATGGAGCCAACACGCACTCGCATCCGCGCCGTCCGGGACGTCGGCCCGGACGCCATCGCGCTCGATCTCGAAACGCCGGCGGAGTTCGACGCCCGACCGGGCCAGTTCGTCAAGCTCTCGCTCGACGTCGATGGCGAACGTCTCTCGCGGTTCTACACGCTCTCCTCGCCGGGCGTCGAGGAAGCATTCGAGATCACCGTCGCCGTCGATCCCGATGGCGACGTCGGTCCGAAACTCGCTTCCATGGAACCCGACGACACGATCGTCGTCGCCGGGCCCTTCGGCAACGCCTACTACGAGGACGAATCCCGCACGACCGTCCTCGCCGGCGGGCCGGGCGTCGGCCCCGCCATCGGTATCGCCGAGCGCACGCTCGCCGACGGCGGGGAGAGCGCCGTCGTCTACCGCGACGACGATCCCATCCACGACGAGCGCCTCACGGCCCTCGAGGAGGCGGGCGCTGTCGTCACCGTTCTCGACGGCGACGAACCGATGACCGACGCCGTCGCCGACGTGCTCGCGGGCACGCCCGACGAACAGGTGCTCGTCTACGGCTTCGCCGACTTCCTCGACGCCGCCACCGACGCGCTCCAGGCCGCCGGCGGCGACCCCGACCGCGCGAAAGTCGAGAACTTCGGCTGAACTTTCGCTCGGGAGTCATGCGGATATCGGACGAAAACTGCCGATCGATTTTCCCGCCTGTCGTGCCGTCGCAGCTCAATCGTCGCTGTCCGATCCGTCCTCCTCAGCTCCATCGTCTTTCTCGTCTTCCCTCTCATCTCCAGCCTCCTCTTCATCTTCTTCGCGTTCTTCGTCCTCGCGATCGTCTTCGTCATCCTCATCGCCATCGTCGGTATCGTCGCCATCTTCGTTTTCGCCATCACCATCGTCCCGCTCGGGGTCGTCGTCCACCTCCTCGCGCTCGATCGGGACGTTCGCCCAGACGAGTCGGTGATCCGAGGCGGTACGAACGGCGTCGAGCAATCCCCGCTCGGTCGTCGCCGCGCTCGGCCAGACGACCGACGTCCGGCCACGACCGAGATCGGGTGACGGGAGCACGTAGTCGACCTGAGAACCGAACTCGGCGGTCCAGAAGCGCGAGCGCGGTTCGTTCTTCGCCGCGCCGCCGGGGCTCGTCGGGAACGGCGTGGCGACGAACCCGTCGTTCTCGACGAAATACTCCGTGGCAGCGTTGAGAGTCTCTGCCTCACCGGGTGCGGCGTTCATGTCGCCCATCAGCACGTACGAATCATCTTCGAGACCGCCCTGCCGTCCGCTGTCGTCGTAGATGTAGTCGGCACCGGCGGCGTAATCGGCCAGCAGACGGATCTCGTCGTGATTGCGCTTGCCGTTGAAGTTCCCGTTGCCGTCGAAGACGGGCGGTGTCGGGTGGGCGGCGAGGGCGTGGACGACCTCGTCGCCGATCTCGATCGGGACGTCGATGTGTGTCTTCGAGGAGAGACGGAACTCCTCGGCCTCGGCGTCCGAGAGGTAGTTGTTCGTGCTCGGATCGCGCGGGAGCAGGTTGTCCGGCATGTCCTGCCAGAGGAATTTTCGGAACGTTCGGATCGCGTCCCGACGGATGGGAAATCGACTGAGGATCGCCAGACCGTATTTGCCGGGGAACTCCCCGAACCCGTAGGCGTCGTTGCCGTAGGTTCGATCGCCGGACGTCTCGTCGACCGTACCGTTGTTGTCGAGATCGAGCCCGCTGGCGACGCCCGTGTTCGTCGTCGGCATGACCGTCTGTGGATACTCGATCCCCCGGAGATCGGAGCGCTGAGGAACGCTGAGGTAGTTCTCGACGAACGCGCGGGCGTTCGAGGGCGACGATGGGACGTCCTTGACCCGACTCGCCTGACGATTGTTGGTCAGCTCGTTGAGCACCAGTACGTCCGGACGGATCTCCTGGATGACGCGTGCTGCGGCGGCGGCCTGTTCGTCGCCCGACGACTGCACCTGCTCGGTGCGGAGGTCGACGACGTTGTAGGTCGCGAACGTGACCGGTTCGTCGTCCCCGCCGTCCGCACTGACGGTTCCAGTCCCGATGGCGACTGTGCCGGCGATCGCGAGGAAATCACGTCGTGTGACAGTCGGTCGCATGAGTGTGGATCGTGCCCGTGCCACAAAAAACCTACCAAAGATGGTAAAAATACAACTATTTTCGGCAACGATTTCTGGCCGATAGCCAGCAGCGGACGGATGTTTAAATCGTTGTAATCGCCTGCCGAGATGTCGGCAATCGCATCGTCGAGCCACGATGCTGCCGGCCACGAGCGAAGCCCTATAACGAATGGCGCACGACCCTCGCATATGACCGATGAGCGGTGAGAAATCCGCCGCCACCCACGGGAGCGACGAGCCGTCATGGCGGGCGCGCTTCGGCTACGAGCAGCCCTACGATGGCCAGGCCGACGCCATCGAGACGGCCATCGAGACGGGTGCTGAAGGCGGCTATCTCGTCATGGAGGGGGCCTGCGGAACGGGCAAGACGATGGCCGCGCTCACCGCCGCCGGAACCCTGCTCCGTGAGACCGACCGGTACGACAACGTGCTGGTCGTGACGCCGGTCAAACAGCAGCGCCGGCAGTTCATCGACGATCTGCGGACGATCAACGCCGGGCTCGACGATCCCCTCTCCGGGCTCGCACTCGTCGGCAAACCCACTCTCTGCCCGTACGAGCGCGCGGGAGCGCTCGATCGGGGCACTCAGGACGCCTGCGAGGACCTCCGGGAGAACACCGCTGGCCTGGTCGCCCACGACGGCGGCGGTGACGTCTGGTGGGACAGCGCCCGCGCGGGCGAACTCGTTGCCGAAGCCCGCACCGACGCCGATTCGTGGCGCACGCTCGACGACAACCTCTCGACGGCCGGCCAGACGGCCCCCTATCCGACCGCACGGCCGACCGCACCGGACTCGCTCAGTGAGAGCGACCAGCCCTACTGCCCGTTCGAGGCCGACTGGTACGCCCGCGACAAATCCGTTCCCGTGGCCTTCGACGACGACGAAAATCACGTCGTCACCACCGACGAACTGCTCGCCGGTGCGGTCCCCAGGGGAACCTGCCCACATCGTGCGATGGGAACGCTGCTCGACGACGCCGACGTGGTGGTCGGCAACTACAACCACCTGTTCGACCCGCGAACGCGCGCGCTCACCGACGGCGTGGTCGACGATCGGACGTTCGTCATCGTCGACGAGGCTCATCGACTGGAGGGACGGGTGCGTGATCTCCTGAGCGATCGAATCGGGATCCAGTCGCTCCGGCGCGCGCGAAACGATGTCTCCCATCTCAGCACGCTCGCGGGCCAGTCGCGCGAGCACCGCGAGGAGATCGCCACGCAGCTCGCCAGCTACGAGGTCGGCACCGACGAGCTTCAGCGGGCCAGCGAGTTCTTCGACGACGCCATCGACTGGCTCGATCGCCGCGTCGAACGCTATCTCGCGGACGAATACGGTGATCTCGACCGCGCGGCCGAAGGAGGACGACTACCCGAAAACGTCGAGATCCCGCTGCGCGATCCCGAGACGGACGAGACCGACGCGTTCTCGGAGTGGGCGAACGAGCAGTATTCGGCCGGGTTCTGCAAATCGCTCCACACCATCGGCGCGGCCGCCGCGGACGCGCTCGATTCGCTCGATCCCCAGCGCTCGACGGTCTGTGGCGACGTCGGCCGCATCGTGACTCGCTGGTGGACGCGCGATCACGCGAGCTACTTCCGAGAGATCACGCTCTCGCGGACCGACCGCGAGCGCGTCGAGGGCTGGGAGCGTCACTACACCGCTGGACTGGTCTGCTACGACTGCCTGCCCGCCGAGGATCTCCGCGAGCGGTTTTCGGATCTCGGCGGCGGCGTGCTGATGAGCGCGACGCTCGAACCGATGGACGTCCTGCGCGAGTGCATCGGTCTTGATCGCCTCATCGAGACCGCGGACGACGAGAGCGACGACCGCGAGCGCCCGATCGCCACGCGAACCTACGATCTCGCCTATCCCGAAACGAATCGTGCGAGCTGGATCGTCGACGCACCGGCCTTCACCGCGCGCAATCGCGGGCCACCCGGCGAGGAAAGCGAGGTTCGGGAGACCTACGCCTACGCGCTTCGGGAGCTCGCCCGCAGTCCGGGCAACGTCCTGGTCTGCATGCCGAGCTACCGCGAGGCCGCGTGGGCGCACGACCGCCTCGCCGACGCGGTGGCGAAACCGGTGCTCCTCGACGAGCCATCGAGCGACGAGGCCACCGAGGAACTCAAGCAGGAGTTCTTCGCCGACGACGGCAAGGTCCTCGTCACCTCCACGCGCGGCACGCTCACCGAGGGTGTCGATTACGATGGCGAAAAACTGAGCGCGTGTGCGGTCGTCGGCGTCCCGCTCGTCAACGTGGCCTCACCGCGGATCCGGGCCGTGCGGCGGGCCTATGGTTCGGCCTTCGGCGACGAGCACGCCTTCGAGTACGCGCTCACGGTGCCCGCCGTGCGCCGCGCGCGACAGGCCATCGGCCGGGTGATCAGAGGGCCCGAGGAGGTCGGGGTGCGCGCGCTCGTCGACGAACGCTACACGCCGGATGCACCCCGATCGGTTCACGAGTATCTCCCGCCCGCCGAGCGCGACGAGTGGCGAACGATGACCCCGATGTTTCTCGACTCACAGCTCGAACGGTTCTGGGACGGTCACGAGCGGCCGAACCAGTAAATTCCGTCAGCTGTCGTCATCGTCGCCGACGAATCGGAGCGCCACGCCCGCGATGATGACGCCGACACCGGCGACGGCGCTCAGAATGGGTGGTACTGGCAGGAAGAGCAGGGCGACACCGGCGAGGATCAACCACGTCGAACGAGCGACCATACCCGAACTCCACGCGCGGCCCACATACCGTTTGTGGTCGCTCAACAGAAGTTCTGGGTGGCGTAGACGCGCGTCCGGCCATCGATCTGCTCGATATGAACCCCGATGGCTTCGTTCTCCCAGTAGGGTTTGAGCAGGTTCTTTCGGTGGCTCGTCGAGTTCATCCAGCCGTTGACGATACCGCGGGCGAGTTCCTCCTGCGTGTCGTACTGCACCGTGCGATTGTCCATCGAGACCGGTGCGTCGTAGTAGGTGTAGAGGATGTTCTCGCCACCGGTCGCGTACCGGAGGGTACCCGTCTTGACGCGACACTGGTAGTCGAAGCGACGGTAGCGATCGGCGAGCGTCTCGCCGTCGGGGCCCACGTGCGAGAAGTAGCTCCGATTGGCCATGTCGGTGCTGTGATAGCGCGCGACCAGCCGGAGATCGGTGTCGAACGACAGGTTCGACTCGCCGCGCTCGGCGCGTTCCTCGTTGACGTATCGGTGAACGAGATATTCGAGTTCGGTGCCGTTGAGCTCGCTCGTGTTCGATGCCGAAACGGTCGACGCGTTCGCGTCCGCACCGGCCGTTCCGCCCGATCCACCGGCTTCGTCGTCGACGATGCTGCCGATACCGCCGACCCCGCCGGCGCTATCGTTGTCGACGGCACCGAGCGCGCCGATGTCGCCCACGTCGGCCGGTACGCCGAGATCACCGAGCAAGTCGCCGACGCCGTCAGCCGGGAGACCGCCGAACGCGATGCTGGCGGCGAAGACGACGACGGCGACCACGAACACGAGGCGGACGAAGAGCGACAGCAGCCACCCGAGCGTCCGGAACAACCACCGGAACATCACTCACGGGTTGGCCCTCGGCGAGTATGTATCTGTCTCCCTGTTCATACTGTCGGACGGGAGTACGTGACGTTCAGATTGCGAAAATCTACTGCAACGAGTGACAGTTCACCACACGATTTCCGGTCAGTTCCGTCCGACAGTATCAGATGGCAAGCACGCCGGCGTCGAGGCGGTCGGTCGGGCGGCTGCTGCGCCATCGAACGGGGCTCTCGCCACATTCGACGCGCTCGTCGGGGCCCGACGAGCCGACGAACCGCACGACCAGACAGTACACCTGCGGGCGCTCGCGGTCGGTCTCGTCGCCGATGCCGACGATCGTGATCCGCTCGACCGAGTCGATCGAGCAGTCGATCCCGGTCACCTCGCGGACGTTTCGTTTCGCCCCTTCTTCGAGCGATTCGCCGGGATCGACGGGACCGCGCGGGCAGGCCCACTCGTCGTGACCGTCGCGGATCAAGAGGACCTCGTCGTCGTCGTTGGTCACGTGGACGCCCGCGATCGCCCGCTCGATCCCGTCGGCGTCGGCCGCCCGCTCGTAGCGCGTCGGGGGAACGGTCCAGCCGAGCTGGTGGACCGGCGCGGAGCCGTAGACCTCCTCCAGCCGGTCGAGCTGGTCCGTCACCCACTGTTCGGACCGTTCGGCCTCGTTCATATCACGACACGACGTCGACTCACAATAAAAACGGAGGTTCGTTCACCGCCCTGTGAACACCTTTCACGCCGTTTTCGGCGATTTCATTCGTCCCGCACGACCCCTCAGACGTGCTCGGCGAGGAAGTCGGCGATCGCGGTGTAGGCCTCGATGCGGTTGTCGCGCTTGACGATCCCGTGGCCTTCGTCGTCGAAGATCAGTGTTTCGACGGGGACGCGCTCACCGACGCGCGCGGCGACCTGCTCGGCCTCGCCGACGGGCACCCGTGGATCGTTCTCGCCGTGCAGGACGAACAGCGGCGCGTCGATGCGCTCGATGCTGTTCAGCGGACTGATCGATTCGAGGAGTTCGCGGTCGTCTTCCAGCGAGCCGTACTCCGCTTCGCGCAGCGCGCGCCGCCACGACCCGGTGTTTTCGAGAAAGGTCGTGAAATCGGCGATGCCGACGATGTCCACGCCGGCGGCCCACAGATCGGGATACTCGGTGAGCGACGCGAGCGTCATGAACCCACCGTACGAACCGCCCATCACCGCGATGCGCTCGGGATCGACGGCCGGCTGTTCGTGAAGCCAGGCGACGCCGCGTTCGATGTCGGCGACCGAATCCATCCGCTTGTCGCGGTCGTCGAGATGCGTGTAGGCCTTCCCATACCCCGTCGAGCCGCGCACGTTCGGCTCGAAGACCGCGTAGCCCACCGAGAGCAGGTACTGCGTGACGGGGCTGAACGAGGGCCGGCGCTGGCTCTCGGGTCCGCCGTGGATATCGACCACGACCGGCGTTGCGTCTTCTTCGGCGTCCACCGGAAGCGAGAAGAAGGCCGGGATCTCTCGGTCGTCGAAGCTCTCGTATCGGACGAGCTCCGGCGTGCGGAACGATTCGCGATCGAGACCCGCAGTCGAAGCGTTCGTCCAGCGCTCGCTCTCGCCCGTCTCGACGTCGACGACGTGAACATTTGTATTCTCGCGACGGCCGGTGACGGTGACGGCGAAGCGCTCGGCATTGGCGTCGAAGGCGACACCGCCAGCGACGCCCTCCGGGAGGTCGGGTGCGGGGAACTCCTCGATCCCGTCGCCGGCGAGCCGGCCAACAGTGAGGTCGGTGTAGCCGTCGACGTTGCGTGCGTACACCAGCCGGCCAGTATCCTCGTCGAGTGTGATCCCTTCGACGTTCCAGTCGTCGCCGTCGGCCACGATTTCGAGGTCGCCGGTGGCGAGATCGAGTCGGGCGAGCGAGAGCGTATCGGACTCGCGGTCGGTTACGAGATAGAGCGCGTCGCCGTCCGGGCTCCAAGAAGGATCGAGAAATCGCACGTCGCCATCGTGTGGCGTGACATGTTCTATTTCTTGAGTGTCGAGATCGAGCACGTAGAGGTCCTGATCGAAGCTCGAGTGTGATTCGGTCACGAGCAGTCGGTCGTCGCTCGGCGAGAACCCCGCGACCGTGAGCCAGCCGTCACCCTCGTGGACGCGCGTGGCGTCGTCACCGGTCTCTGTACGTCCCTGCGTGTAGACGTCGAAGACGGACGTGTCGCGTCGGTTGGCAGCGAAGGCGAAGCGCTCGCCGTCGTGGCTCCAGCCGCCCCAGCGATGCTTCGTGTCGGGATCGTCGGTGAGCGGCTGGATCTCGCCGTCCGGGGCGAGCCGGAAGAGCTGTGCGCGCTCGTTGCCGCCCTCGTCCATGCCGAAGATCAGTTCCTCGCGCTCGGGCGAGAACGAGGCAGTGGTGACGCGCTCGTCGGAGAAGGTGCGCTGATCGGGCCATCGACCGGGTTCCGAGAGCGACCAGACCTGTGGCGTGCCCGTCGCGTCGAACAGGAAAGCGAGATCGCCGGCGGGCGAGAAGCTCGCACCGTAGGCGCTGCGGACGTTGAGATAGCGTTCGATCGATCGCATGCCGTTCGGTTCCGCACTCGGGCGCAAATCCCTTCGGGTCGCGGCGGCGCACACCTGTTCTCACGAAAAACTCGTCAGTAGAGTACCAGTAAACGAACGGAGAAGACAGATAAGGCAACGGCCCCTATCGGCGGCGACCGTGATCGAACCGGGACCGGAATCGGAGTCAGGGCTGCTCGACCGCGAGGAGCTCTCGAACGTCGAGAAGTGGTTAGCGCCCGCCGTCGGCGTCGTCGTCGTACTCGTCCTGCTGGCGGGCGTGGGCTTTCTCGTCACCGACTATCTCGGCGGCAGCCCGAGCGGCCCGAACGACGCTGACCGCGCCGGCGTGGCCGCTCCAGGGAACGACACGACGATCCCCGCGACCACCACGAACGCCACGGCGACGACCGTCCAGCCGACCGCGACAACCGCGGAAACCACCCCGACGGCGACGCCGACCCCGACACCGACGGCAACAGACACGCCAACGGACACGCCGACACCGACCGAGACGGAAACCCCGACGCCGACGGCGACCGACACGGCAACGCCAACGCCGGAACCGACGACCACGGCGACGCCGACGTCCGAGGCGACCGAGACACCAACGGAGACGCCCACGCCGACCCCGACACCGACCGAGACGGAAACCCCCACGGAAACGCCGACGGCAACCGAAACGCCGACACCAACTGATACACCACCACCGGAATCAGCCGCCCAGAGTGAGACGGAGACGACCACCCAAACGACGACCGACGAATCGACGACCGAAGCCGAAACCCAAACCGCGACGAGTTCTGCGACGACCACGACATCGACAGCGACGGCCACGGACACCCCGACAGCGGAGGCGACCGAAACCCCGTCTTCGACGGAAACCTCGACCGCGACGCCGACTCCGACGCCAACCGCAACGCAGACGTCGACAGCTACCGCGACCGAGACGTCGACACCAACTCCGACTGACTCGGCAGCGACGGCTGCGACTGCCGAGACGACGAGTCAGACGGCAGAACCGACGACACAGACGGCGGAGCCAACGTCGGAACGCACGACGACAGCAATGCAGACGGCGACCACAACCACGACGCATAGTTCCGCAACGACGGCCTAATCGTGTGAGCCGTCGAATTCGTTCGGTGCGTTCGCTGCCTCGCTGACGCCGACGGCGGCGACGCTCTCGGCAACGTCGTGGACGCGGACGATGTCCGCACCGCGCTCGGCGGCCAGCGCGCTCGCGGCCACCGTCGCCGACAGGCGCTCGCCCGCCTCGCTGCCGACGAGATCGAACATCGACTTGTGCGAGTGGCCGAACAGGATCGGGCAGTCGAGCGCGCGGAACTCGCCTAATCGATCGAGGATCGCGAAGTTCTCCCGCTTGCTCTTGCCGAAGCCGATGCCGGGATCGACGATGATCTGCTCGCGATCGAGCCCCGCCTTCTCGGCGAGCAGGACGCGCTCGCGCAGTTCGCGGATCGTGTCCTCGACCACGTCGTCGTACTCGGGGGTCGAATCGGGATCGACGGGCGCGTCGATGCTGTGCATCACGACGAGCGGACAGTCGTAGTCGGCGGCGACGAACCGCATCTCCGGATCGTCGAGCCCCGTGACGTCGTTGATGATGTCCGCGCCGGCGTCGAGCGCTGCGCGCGCGACCGCCGCCTTCCGGGTGTCGATCGAGATCAGGGCATCGAGCTCGGCAATCCGCTCGATGACGGGCACCACCCGATCGCACTCCTCCTCGTCCGAGACGGGTTCCGCGCCGGGGCGGGTACTCTCGCCACCCACGTCGATGATGTCGACGCCTTCGTCGATCATCGACTCGGCCTGTCGGACCGCCGCCTCCGTGGTGTCGAACTCGCCGCCGTCGTGGAAACTGTCGGGCGTCACGTTCAGAATCCCCATCACCGCCGTCCCTTCTTCCCAGGGGTAGCCGTGCTTTTCCGAACTGACGCCGATCGAGAGCGCCTCACGGATGTCGTCGGCGAGCGGTGCCAACCCGTAGGGCTGGCCAGCGAGCTTCTCGGTGAGGCGCTTGAACTGCGCGAGCGTGGCGAGCATGAGTACGTCGAGCGACTCCTCGTCTTGGTCGTTGAGCCCCGAGATGGAACACTCGCCGCCGAGCGAGAGTAATTCTTCTTTCAGATACTGTGCTTGTCGCGGGCGCACGCGGGTCTTCAGCGCTCGATGCACGGCTTTGCCGCGCATTCGGTAGGCTCCCGCGTCGGTCACGTGCGTCCCCTTGATCGCGCGCCGGGCGTCGTCGAGGCCGTCGATTGCCTTGGGGATATCGAGGCGACTCCAGCGCGTCCGTGCCTCGCGGACGACGTAGAGCGAGCCACAGACGAGTACGCAGTCGTCCGGCTCGGCGGCATCGAGAGCGGTCTGAAGTGCGTCGGTGACGTCGCTGCTGGTCTCGACGCGACTCTCGTCGAACACCTCCGCGAGAACCGCGTTGTCCTCGGCGCGCGGGACGTCCGGCCGGCAGGCGACGACGTGCTCGGGCGTCGGCAGCGCATCGACCATCCCCTGGTGGTCCTTGTCCGCGAGCGCGCCGAACACGAGGTGGAGGTTCTCGAAGTCGAACTCCTCCAGGGTGTCGGCGAGGCGCTCGCACGCACCGGGGTTGTGTGCACCGTCGAGTACGACCAGCGGCTCGCGTTCGAGTACCTCGAACCGGCCGGGCCAGTAGGCCGCGCGCAACCCGCGTGCGAGCGTCTCCTCGCCACACACCTCGTCGAATTCGCCGGTGACCTGTTGGGCGAGTGCCGCCGCGATGCCAGCGTTCTCGGCCTGATGAGCTCCCAGGAGGGAGAGTCGGGTTTCGACGGTCCAGTCCCGGTCGGAGAGCCGAACGGCGCTCTCGACACCCGTTCGACCTTCGTGTGTCACCGAGACGTCGCCGTTCGGACCGACCGTCACGGCGTCGCCGGCGCTCTCTTCGATCGCTTCGCGCGCGTCGCCAGTTGCGGCGGTGACGACGGCGTTTTCCTGGGGCGCGACAGTGGCCATGTCGCGACCGATCTCTCCAACTGTGTCGCCGAGCATATCGGTGTGTTCGAGCGTGACGCTGGTGATCGCACTCGCTACCGGATCGACGACGCTGGTCGCGTCGTAGCGCCCGCCGAGACCGACTTCGAGCACGGCGACGTCGACCGATTGCCGGCGGAACTCCCAGAGTGCCATCCCGGTGAGCACCTCGAAAAAGGTGGGAGCATCGCCGTCGGCGGCCCGATCCAGGACGTAGGGACGGATCGTTGCGACGTAGTCGGCGAGCGCGCTCTCGGTGATCATGCGGCCGTCGACACGGACGCGCTCGCGGACGGAATCGAGATGCGGCGAGGTGTAGAGACCGACGTCGAGCCCCGCCTCCCGGAGCACCGATGCGACCATCCTGGCTGTGCTTCCTTTCCCATTGGAGCCAGCGATCTGGACGAACGCGATCCCCCCGTGTGGATCGTCAAGAACGGAGAGCAGGTCGTCGGTGGCGTCCAGGCCCGGGCGGGGCGGATACCGACGCAGGTCGAAGAGGAAGTTTGCCGCCTCGTGGAACTCCATATCTGACACCGGTGGGGCCGTGGTTTGAGCGTATCGGACGTTCCCGTTCACCGCTCGCACGACGACCGGAATCGACATGGAAACCGGTGTTCACCACGACAGGTCGTTTTCCGCCCTGACGAGGAAGTCAGCAGTACGACGACAGTGCCTCGTAAGCCTCGCTGGCGGCTCGATCCGGCTCGTCGGGATAGGTGTAGAGTTCGAGCGTGGCGAACCCGTCGTAGCCGATCTCGTCGAGTGCGTCGAAGATCGCCCGGAAGTCCAGGTCGCCCTCGCCGGGGATGCGGTGGTAGTGTTTGCCGCGCACGCCGCCGACGATGTCCTCCAGATGGACGCCCGTGATGTGGCCCGCACACCGCCGGATCGCCTCCGCAGGATTCTCCCCGTAGACGGCCGCGTGGCCGACGTCGAGGTTGACTCCGAGCGCGTCGTGACCGACGTCCTCGATCAGTTCCAGGACTTCGTCGGTGCACTCGACGAGCAGTTCGGGTTCGTACTCGATACCGACTTCGACGTCGCGCTCGGCGGCGTATTCGCAGATCGTCCCGAGCGAATCGAGCAGGTACTCGTAGGCCTGCTCCGGTGGATTGCCGGGCAGCGGGCGACCGGTGGCGAGACAGACCGCCGGCGCGCCGACCTCGTCGGCGAGGTCGATAGCTCGTTTCGTGTAGTCGATGCGCCAGGCCCGTCCTTCGTCGTCGGCGGTGACGACGCTCGGATCGAAGAAGGACGACGGCGGCGCGTCGTCGAAGTAGCCCGTCGCAGTGTTCGCGTTGATGTTCGAGACCTCGATGCCCGTATCGTCGAGTGTATTCGACAGTGCATCTCGGTCGTCCTCGCCGAAGTCGGGGAAGTAGGCGTGCGGTTCGTCGCCCAATATCTCGACGCCGGCGTAGCCGTGGTCGGCGATGCGTTCGACCGCGTCCGGCAGCGCGTGGCGCGTGTAGGCGTTCGTCGAAAATGCCAGTTCGACCATGAGGAAGGCAGGGTCGGCCTCCCGAAACACCTTCCGACAGCACTACGAGACGTTGAACAGGCGGGAGAGGCCGACCGCGGGGAGTAGAAAGACGAGGACGGCGAGCGCCCAGCCGACGCCCGCGAGTGCCGCGAACGCCGCGTCGAGCACGACGAGCGCGAGGATACAGGTCCCGACCGCCGGGCCGACGGTATCGGGCCGGGGGGTCGCGTACGCCGGCCCAAGCGCGCGCCCGGTCCACACCAGAAAGCCGCCAGCGAGGCCGACGGCGGACACGATTCGAACGAGCGACGGCCCCAGGGTTACGACCGCTGCGAGCACGCCGAGAACGGCCAGCAACACGCCGGCGGCCGCCGCCGCGACCGCGCCGCGTTCGGTCGTCGTCGCCTCGTTGTCGGCCATGTACGTCACGGCAGCGATATACAGCGCGACGACGACCGGGATCGCGAGCGCCCACGCGGGGAGCGCGGCTGCCGCTGCCGTCGTCCCCGCCACCGTCCCGAGCAACACGTCGAGTCCGCGCGCGCTACCCATCGCGAGAAAGCCAGCCGGGGTGCCCTTGAGAACGCCGTCGTAGAGCGCGATGACGGCTGCGAGCGCCGCCGCGAACAGGCCGGCTCGTGGTCCGGCCGTCCCGAGCGCGACGAGCACGCCGCCGAGCAGCAGCGCCGCACCGAGAACGCCTGCCGTCCGTCGTGGAATCGCGCCCGACGGAATCGGTCGTTCCGGACGCTCGCGCGCGTCGATCACCGCGTCGAAGTAGTCGTTCAGCGTCGTTCCGCCGGCGTACAGCAGCACCGACGCGACCGCGAGCCCGGCGAGTGCAGGTATCGAAACCGCTCTACCTGTGGCGGCGACGAGCGCGCCACCAAGTAGGACGTCCGGCGGTGCGCTGAAGAGGTTCGGCACGCGCACCAGCGCCGCGTAAGCCGCGAGTTTCCCGCGCGATCCGGATTCGCGCGTGGTTCCCTCAGACCCACCCACCGTCTTCGAGGTAGGCCATCGCCTCGCGAACGGTCTCGGCCGCCGTCTCCTCGTAGGGGTAGAGTTCGACCGTCACGAACCCGTCGTACCCCCGCGAATCGAGTGCATCGAGGAACTCGTCGATCGGTAGTGCGCCGTCGCCGAGCTGGGTGTGTTCGTGGCGGCGATCCTCGGGGATGTCCTCAAGATGAACGTGGTCGACGTACTCTGCGAGTCGGTCGAAGGCCTCGATGGGGTCCTCGCCGACGCTGAACAGGTGGCCCGCGTCGAAGTTACAGCGAATCCGTGGGTGGTCGATGCGCTCGGCGAACTCCAAGAATTCCTCCGAAGTCTCGATGAGGAGGTCGGGTTCGGGTTCGACGTGGAGATCGACCCCCACCTCCTCTGCGACCGGGAGGACCTCTTCGAGGCTCTCGACGAACGTCTCGACGGCCCACTCGCGGGATTTTTCCTCCGGGATGGGGCCACCAGGCTCGATCGAGATATATCCATGTCCGAGCGCGGCCGCCGTCCGGAGGGCGGCTTTCGTGTAGTCGATGCGCTCCTGGCGGTAGTCCGTGTCCGGTTCGATGTAGGAGGGATGGTGGAACCCCTCGATGGCGGTCAGCATGAACGCGTTGCAGTTGCCGATGGCGAGATCGTTCGCGGCGAGCGCTTGCCTGATCTCTTCGATCTCGTCCTCGCCCGCGTCGGGCGGGTAGAGATGTGGCTCGTCGAACAACAGTTCGATGCCGTCGTAGCCCGCGTCGGCGACGATCTCGATCGTCTCGCGCGCGTCGTACTCCCGAAACGCGTTCGCGGAGAACCCGAACTTCATCGCTCGTAGGTGAAGTTCGGCGACTGATCGAAGAACTCGTAGGGGTTGTCGAAGACGACCTTCTTCACGTCCTCGCGATCCCAGCCCCGATCGAGCATCTTGTCGCGTGCCTTGGGGACCGCGAGCGGGTCAGAGGGGTCCCAGTCGGCAGCGCTGTTGAACAGCATCTTGTCGGTGCCGTACTCTTCGAGGAGATCGATGGCCGCCTCGTCCTCGATCTTGCCCGGGTAGAGCGTGAAGCCGACCCAGCAGTCCGTGGTGAGGGAGGTCTCGATCGTCTCTGCGGTGTTGTGATCGATGACGATACGCTCCTGCGTGACACCTTCGTCCTCGATGATGTCGACGATCCGCTCGGTGCCCGCGAGCTTGTCCGTGTGTGGCGTGTGGATGATGACGGGGAGTTCGCGCTCCTCGGCCATCCGCAACTGGGTGCGGAAGGCCCACTCCTCGTCGTCGGTACCCTGATCGAAGCCAATCTCGCCGAGGCCGACGACGTTCTCGCGGTCGAGATACTCCGGTAGGCGGTCCAGAACTTCTTCGGCCATCTCGCGGTAGTTCGCCTCCTTCGGTTCGAGGCCGATCGTGACGTAGTGATCCATCCCACCGGCGCGCTCGGCGCGCGCGGTCTCGAAGTCGATGATCTGCTCGAAGTAGTCGAAAAACGAGCCCGCGTGCTGTTTGTCCGTGCCACTCCAGAACGCGGGTTCGATGCAGCACTCGACGCCGGCCCGACGCGCGCGCCGGTAGTCGTCGGCCGAGCGCGAGACCATGTGCATGTGCGGGTCGATGATCTCCATAGCCACGAGTGGGTGCCGGACGCACTACTATGTACTGATCGTACATTCTCGGGTCGCGATCCGATCCTCGTCGTGGCGGTCGGCGCGTGCTCGCGCTCGTGTACGAACGAAGTGAGCACGAGCGCGAACACTGCGCGAGGGATGAGCACCGCAGCGAGAGGAGCGAGCGAGGAGCGCAGTCGGTTGGGGAGGTATGTGGGCTGTTGCGGTTCTCGTTTGAGTCAGGATTCATCGTGTTGGAGTCGGCTGCCGTACGGAGTGTGGGTGCTGGCTTTCAAAAATCAAGTCGACGATCGGACAGTTCGGTGCCGACATCACAAAGTAGGTGTGTCTCGGAGCCCTGGTTTCAGGGGATGCAGCGACGGACGTCCGAGCCGATCGGAACACAGGGGAGCGAATCGCAATCGAGTCGGGATGAACGATCGAGCGCCACGACGGTGGGGTGGTCGCGATGAGCGCGAGCATCGGCGTCTGGCTCGTCGGCGCACGCGGGAACGTCGCCACGACGGCGATGATCGGCGCGCGTGCCATCGCCCGCGGCGCGACCGACACGACAGGGATGGTCACCGAGCGTGCGCCGTGTACGGATCTCGATCTCCCGGAGATCGACTCGCTCGTCTTCGGCGGTCACGACGTCCAGGACGGCAGCGTCGTCGAGACGGCCGAGCGCCTCGCGGAGCGCAACGGTATTCCCGACCACGCGACGCTCGACGCCGTTCGCGACGATCTCGCCACGATCGAGGAGCGCATTGAGACCGGCACGGCACGCAACTGCGGGCAGGCGGTCACGGAAATTGCCGACGGGGGAACCGACGAGTCGCTCTCGCTGCGGACGATCGTCGGGGATATCCAGGACGACTACGAGCGATTCCGCGAGGACAACGATCTGGAGCGAGCAGTTGTCATCAACGTCGCCTCCTCGGAGCCGCTGCCGGCCGCTCCCGAGAAGTACGACTCGATCGAGTCCGTCGAACGTGCGCTCGACGAGGACGAGCCGTTGCCGGCGAGTTCGCTGTACGCCTACGCCGCCCTCTCCGGCGGACATCCGTTCGTGAACTTCACGCCGAACGCCGCGAACGCGCTCGGTGGACTCCGAGAGCTGGCCGAGCGCGAGGGCGTTCCGCACATGGGCAAGGACGGCAAGACGGGCGAGACACTGATGAAGTCCGCGCTCGCGCCGATGTTCGCCCAGCGAAACCTTCGCGTGCGGTCGTGGGAGGGTCACAACATCCTCGGGAACGGCGACGGCGAGGTGCTCGAAGACGATGCGAACAAGGCTGGAAAGTTGGCGAGCAAGGGTGGCGTGCTCGACGGCATCCTCGATCACGACACCCACAACCGTGTCAGGATCGATTACACGCCCGCGCTCGGCGACTGGAAGACCGCGTGGGACGACATCCGTTTTCGGGGATTCCTCGATACCGACATGAAACTCCAGTTCACCTGGGAGGGCTCCGATTCGGCGCTCGCCGCGCCGCTCGTGCTCGATCTCGCGCGATTGCTCGCGTTCGCCGACGAACAGGGCGAGAGCGGCCTCCAACCGCAGCTCGCTTCCTTCTTCAAAGCGCCGCTCGGCGTCGACGAACACGACCTCTCGAAACAGTTCGGGATGCTCGAAGAGTACGTCGAAGCGCACACCAGACAGCCGACCGCGGTCGGCGCGGAGGGCGACGATGACTGACGGCGACGCGGGGCGGGCGATCGTCCTCGACGTGATCGGGCTCGAACGCGAGCACGTCGCATCGGGGCTCGCGCCGAACATCGCCGATCTCGTTGACGACGGCGCGCGTGCTGATCTCCAGTCGCCGTTTCCGGCCGTCACGCTGCCCGTCCAGAGCACGCTCGCCACAGGTCAATCGCCCGCAAACCACGGCGACGTGGCCAACGGCGAGTACGACCGGGAGAACGACACGGCGGCGCTCTGGGAGCGCGACAGCGAGAGCCGGGATCGCCTCTGGGAGAGCGCGAGCGAGGCGGGGCTCACCACCGGCGTGCTCTGTTTCCAGCATCTCATCGGCACGACGGCGGACGTCGCGCTCACGCCCTCGCCGATCGAGGACGAGGAGAACAATATATTAGAAATGAACTGCTGGACCAACCCCGACGACTTCTACGACGAACTCGAAGCCGAGTACGGCCACTTCCCGCTCCACACCTACTGGGGTCCCGGCGCGAACGAGGAATCGACGGCCTGGATCCTCGACGCCGCCCGCGAGGCCATCGACCGCTACGATCCCGATCTGCTCTGGATCTACATCCCGTATCTCGACTACGCGGGGCTGGCCCACGGCGCGAGCAGCGACGAACTCCGCGAGGCAATCGGCGTCGCCGACGAGCTCGTGGGCGATTTCCTCGACTTCCTGCGCGCGGACGAGCGCTGGGGCGAGACGGCAGTGAACGTCGTCAGCGAATACGGCTTCCACGACGTCGACACACCCGTGTTCCCGAACCGCGCGCTGCGCGAGGCGGGACTGCTCTCGGTCCAGGACGACGGCGAGGGCGGCGAGGAGATCGACCTCCCGAACTCGCGGGCGTTCGCGCTGGTCGATCATCAGGTGGCTCACGTCTACGCCGACGAGGACGTCGTCGACGAGGCGCGCGACGCACTCACCGGACTCGATGGCGTCGAGCGCGTACTCGGCGACGAGGGTAAGGAGGAGTACGGCGTCGCCCACCCGAACGCCGGCGATCTCGTCTGCGTCGCCGAGCAATCTGGCTGGTTCCAGTATTACTGGTGGTTCGACGACGCGAACGCACCCTACTACGCCCGCGACATGGACATTCACGCGAAACCGGGCTTCGACCCCGTCGAGCTGTTCTTCGGCGACGAGGGGCTCGTCTCGCTCGATGCTTCGAAGGTCGGTGGCTCGCACGGCCGCGCCGACGTCGACGGGTTCTACGGGCTGGGCGGTCCGGCGGCCCCCGACTCGGTGCCCGACGACGTGGACGCACGGGCGGTCGCGCCGACGCTCACCGAGCTACTCGATATCGAGGTCGAAACGGCGTTCGAGCGCGACGCGCTGTAAAATCCTACTCTTCGCGCCCGGACAGCAACCGGGCCGCACCGATCGTCAGCCCCGACAGCGCCGCCAGAACGCCGAACCCGGGGCCGGAGTCGCTGCTCGTCCCCGCCGACACGCCACTCTCGCCGTCCGCCTGTGTCCCCTCGGTTGCGGTCCGTGGGCTCCCGTCAGTCGACGATGGTGTGGCGTCTGTCCGACCGCCGACCCCGGTCGTCCCGGCGGCCGTCGTGTTCGTGGCGGCCGTCGCGTTCGGAGTCGCCGCCGAGCCATTTGGGGCGGTCGCATTGCCGGTGGCGGTCGCTCCCTGGGACTGAGGTGGCACGATCCGATGGACCGCGCCGGTCGCCTCGCTGCCCGTGTTCGCGGTCGTCAACACGTAGAGTCGGTCGTCGTTGTCGCGGCCCATCGCGAGGATGTAACCGCCGACGAACCCGCTGTCGGTGTTTTCGACCGAGAGCTCCGCGACGTCCCAGAGACCGTCGTCCTCGGCGGGCGTGGCCGCCAGCAGCGATCCCGTCGGTGTCTCGGTTTCCTTCGATTTACGGAAGTCACCGAAGACGTAGTCGCCCTGGAGCTCGGGGATATCATCGCGCTGGTAGAGATAGCCGCCCATGGCTGCCGAACCGACACCCTGCCCGTCGGCGCTGTGTGGATACTCGATCACGGGATCGATGAGCCGTTCGCCGCCGCGGACGTCCGACGGGAGTTTACTCGGACAGTTCTCGGGCGGGTTGCGACTGCCTTCGGGACCGGGTTTGAAACAGTGGGTCCCCTCGCGGACGTTCCAGCCGTAGTTCTTGTCCTTCTCGACGATATCGATCTCCTCGAACCCGTTCTGGCCGACGTCCGAGGTGAACAGCGTGCCGTCGGAAAAGCCCATCCGCCACGGGTTACGGAATCCCCAAGCGAACTGCTCGTTCAGTCCGTCCTTGCCGACGAGCGGGTTGTCGTCGGGAATCCCGTAGGCCTTGTCGCCCTCCTGGCTGTCGACGTCGATGCGCAGGATCGAGCCGAGCAGGTTCTCGGTGACGTCCTGGCCGTTACCGCCCTCGTTGCGGTCGTACCAGTCGCTCACGTGACCCAGATCGGTGTCGTGTGCGCCACCACCGTCGCCCATCGCCACGTAGAGATAGCCGTCGTCGGGCCCGAAGACGATCGCCCCGGCGTTGTGCGTGTCGTACGGCGATGGGACTTCCATGATCGTCCGTTCCGAGTCGACGTTCCCCGTCGAACCGTCCTCGCTCGCCTCGAACTCGGAGAGCACCTCGGTGTGCGAGAACTCGTCGGGTGTCCCCTCGCGCGAAGGGGCACTGTATCGCAGGTAGAACTTCCGGTTCTCCCCATAATCCGGATGGAACGCCATCCCGAGCAGCCCCATCTCGCCGGTGATCTCGGTCAGTTTGTCGCTCACGTCGATGAACGGCTCGTCGTTCAGGCTGCCCGATTCGTGGACGTAGACCTGTCCGATGCGATCGACGATGAAGTAGCGGCCGCTCTCGCCTGGCGGGACGCCGAAATCGAGCGGTGCGGTGAGCGTTCCCTCCGTCACCGTCTCGGTGCGCACCGTCGGACCGTCACCGAAATACGACGAGCCGTCGTCGCCACTCTCGGTCGTGGTTTGGGTCACCGTCTCCTCGCCGAAGGCGATCGAGCCGTGCATCGAGCTTCGGTGTGGCTCACAGATGTACTCGGCCATCTCCTCGCGCGCGGTGAACTCGATCGTCTGGGTCGCACCCTGCTCGTTCATCACCTCGGTGCGTTTCAGCACCTCGCCCTTGCCGTCGAGCAGCGCGATGTTGTGGCCCTGGCCGTCGATGTTCTTCCAGGTGATGCGGTAGTCGACGCCGGCGTCGAGCTGGAGCGTCGGGTTGCTCTCGTCGGCGATCGATTCGGGTTTGCGACCCTTCCAGCCACCGATCTCGCCGCCGAGGCGGATCTCCGTCGGCTGGGACTGTGCAGCCGCGATCCCTCCCGAACCGACGAGCGCACCGGCCGCCGCGCTCGTGCGGAGGAATCGTCTGCGGGTCGTTGCGTGTCGGGCTGTCGCGGCGTTCGTTCTCATTGGTGTCTCGTTGTCGTCGGTCGGATCGTCGCGGTGCTGGGACGGGGTCGAACGGCCACGGCGGCTCATCGGTCGTCACCACCCAGCAGGCGTGCGACGCCGAGCCCGATCGCGGCGAGCCCGGCGAGAATGCCGAACCCCGGCCCGTCGCCGCTCACGATACCGCCGCTCTCGCCCGTCCGTGCCGTGTCCGACTCGTTCGTCGTCTCGGTCGGCGTCGCCGTCGCCGTTGCGGTCGGCGTTGGCGTCGGTTCGGGAGTCGCCGTCGCCGTCGCCGGTCGAGCCGGTGTCTCGGTCGTCACGGTCGAGCGTTCCTCGGCCTCCGGTGGCCGAAGACGATGGACGGCACCCGTCTCACCCTCGACACCGAGATTGTCGGTCGTCAGCGCGTAGAGCTCGCCGTCGTTGTCGCGGGCGACACAGAGGAGATAGGCACCGAGCTCGCCGTTCTCGTCGTTGCCGATCGAGATCTCCTCGACCGACCACGAGTCACCCTCGACGGGCGTGGCGGCGAACAGCGATCCGCGTGGTGTGCCGTCCTTGCTGTAATCGCCGAACACGTACTTGTTTCGAAGAGCGGGAATGGTCGCGTTCTGGTAGATGTAGCCGCCGATGACGGCGACACCGACGCCGTTCGTCTCGTAGGTGTGCGGATATTCGATCACGGGATCGATGAGCGGCTCCCCGCCGCGGACGTTCGGCGGCGTCTTCGTGGGACAGTTGGCGCGATACGGGTCCGATCCCTGCGTGGCGACGAAACAGTGGCCGCCCTCGCGGACGTTCCAGCCGTAGTTGCCGCCCTTCCGGACGACGTTGACCTCCTCGTACCGGCGCTGACCGACGTCGGCCGCCATCAGCTTCCCGTCGGAGAAGCCGATGCGCCACGGGTTGCGAAAGCCCCAGGCGTAGTGTTCGTCCAGGCCCTCGTCGCCGACGAGCGGGTTGTCGTCGGGGATGCCGTAGGCCTTGTCGCCGTCGCGGCCATCGACGTCGATGCGCAGCACCGATCCCATGAGGTTCTCGGTGACGTCCTGGCCGTTACCGCCGAGGTTCGCATCGTACCAGTCGTCGGGCTGTTTCGACGATTTGAGCGCGCCGCCGCCGTTGCCGATGCCGATATACAGGTAGTCGTCGGGCCCGAAGACGATCGCCCCACCGTTGTGGGTGTAGTACGGCGAGGGGATTTCGAGCACCGTCCGCTGGGAGTCCGCGACCGCCCCGGTCACGTCCTCGTTGGCCTCGAACTCCGCGATGACCTGCGTGTGCGTGTAGTTCCCGGGCGTTCCGGGGCGCGATTTGGCGCTGAAGTGGACGTAGAACTTCCGGTTGTCCGCGAAGTTCGGATGGAAGGCCAGCCCGAGCAGCCCGCGTTCGTCGATCGTCTTGATCTCGGGGAGGTTGTCGAAGTCGATGAGCTGATCGCGCACATCGAGGAAGATATCGCCGCCGCTGCCGTCGGCTCCGTACCGCCGGATGACGCCGATCTGGTCGACGACGAAGAACGCGTCGCGCTCGCCGGGCGGGGCTTCGAGCCCGAGCGGGGCGGTGAGGCCACCGTCGACGACGGTATCGGTCCTGACCGTCGGGCCCGTCGGGAAGAACCCTTCCGGCTCGCTCGATTCCGTCGTCGTTTCGGACGTGCCGCTCTCGCTCGACAGCTTGATGTCGCCGCGCATCGAGTTGAGGTGGGCCTGACAGACGTACTCGTCCATCGCCTCGGTCGCCGTGAACTCCAGTGTCTGGGTCTGCCCCTCGTCGGACATGTACTGGGTGCGCTCGATGACGGCGTCCTCGCCGTCGAGCAGGGCGACGTTGTGCTGTGCGCCGTCGACGTTCTTCCACGTCAGTCGGTAGGTCGTTCCGACGTCGAGTTCGAGCGTTGGGTTGGTCGTCCCCTGAATCCCAGAGGGCTTGCGACCGACCCAGCCGGTCGTCTCGCCGCCGAGGCGGATCGTCTCGGGCTGGGACTGGGCGCGTGCACCCGTGATGCTTCCGACGCCGGCGAGACCGGTCACGCCGGCAGCGGTGGCAGCGAGAAAGCGCCGGCGAGAGGGCCGACCGGACGGAATGGAGGTCTCTCCGTTGGTTCCCTTCGTCATGATCACTCCCGGACCGCTCGTCGAACGGCGGCGGTGCCGGTGACTGTCAGAACAGGGGGTCGGTGCTCACTTAGGGGTTGTGATACGCCCACCAGTCGACGGAAATCACCCCGCTAAGAACTGAACGCACCGATCGACGAACAACCACCGTTCATCCGTCCTCGCCCGCTCAATCGTGGCGGAACGCGCGCTGACCGGTGTGGGCCATCGCGATGCCCGCCTCGTCGGCGGCCGCGATCACGTCGTCGTCGTTGACCGATCCGCCGGGCTGGACGACCGCCTCGATGCCCGCGTCGACGGCCGCCTCGATCCCGTCGGGGAACGGGAAGAAGGCGTCCGAGGCCATCACCGCGCCCGCTGCGGATTTTCCCTCGGCGTGTTCGTCGGCCTTCATCGCGGCGAGCCGTACCGCATCGACCCGCGAGACCTGTCCCATGCCGATGCCCACAGTTTCGGTGCCGTCCGCGAAGACGATGGCGTTCGATTTGACGTGTTTGATGACCTGCCACGCGAAACGGATCGTCCTCAGCTGGGCGTCGGTCGGCTCGCGCTCGGTGACGATCTCCAGGTCTGCGGGGGCGATCGCCTGCTCGTCGCGTTCCTGGATCAGTCGCCCACCGGCAATCGGTTTTTCCACCAGCGGGGATGGATCGCTGTCGAACTCCTCGATGTCGAGCACCCGGAGGTTGTCCTCCCCGCGCAGCACCGCGAGCGCGTCCTCGGTATAGCCCGGCGCGAGGACGACTTCTTTGAACGACTCGACGATCCGCTCGGCGGTCGCCTCGTCGCACTCGCGGTTCAGCGCGACGATCCCCCCGAACGCGCTCATCGGATCGGTAGCAAGCGCGTCCTCGTAGGCCGCCGCGAGCGTGTCGGCGGTCGCACAGCCCGCGGGGTTGGTGTGCTTTATCACCGCGGCCGCCGGCTCGTCGAACTCCCGGACCAGTCCGAGCGCGCCGTCGGCGTCGTTGTAGTTGTTGTACGAGAGGTTTTTCGCACCGGGGTTCAGCTGTGGCGCATCGACGACGCTCGCCCCCGTGTCCGCGTCGGTGTAGAGCGCGGCCGACTGGTGTGGGTTCTCGCCGTAGCGGAGCTCCGCCGCGCGCTCGGTGCCCCGAACGCGCCGGGTCGGGAACGCGCCATCCTCGTCGTCCGCGACCCGCACCTCGCGCTCGTCGCCCTCACCTTCGATGGTCAGTTTTCCCTCGGCGAACAGCCTGACGGCGCGCGGATAGGCCGCGAACTCGGCCTCGTGGAGCACGCGCTCCTTCAGCGATTCGGGATCGTCGTCCGCATAGACGGCGACTGGCTCCTGAGTGACGATCGGGCCGGCGTCGACCTCCTCGGTGACGAGATGGACGGTACAGCCGGTGACGTCGACGTCGGCGTCCAGAACCTGTTCGTGGGCATCGATCCCCGGGAACGCCGGGAGAAGGGACGGATGGACGTTGAACGCCGGCGGCGCAGCATCGACGAACTCGTCGGTGAGCACGCGCATGTAGCCGTCGAGACAGACCAGTTCGGCGTCGTACTCGTCGAGTCTGTCGAGCAGTCGTCGTTCGTGACTCCCCCGGGATTCTCCATCCTCGGGTTCGACGACCTCGGTGGGGATCCCGCGCTCGGCGGCCGCGTCGAGCACCGGCGCGTCGGCGTCGTCCGTTAGAACGACGCTCAGTTCCGCGCCGCCGGGCGCGCGGTCGGCGATCCGAACGAGGTTGCGGCCGCGATTACCCGCCAGTCCCGCGATCGGTGTCATGGCTGAAGGGGACGCGCCGTGCGCAAAGTGCGTTCGGATTCGAGAACGGCGTCCACGGGCCATCCTTCGATGAAATTCGTGAGAAATTCGATTTCCTACACGGCGCGCGCTCGCGCTCGTGTGCGAGCAATAGCGAGCACCGAGCGCGAACACTGCGCGAGGGATGAGCACCGCAGCGAGCGAGGAGCGCAGTCGGTTGGGGAGGTATGTGGGCTGTGCGGGATTCATTGTCGTCAGGTAGTGCGGTCATAACTGCTCTGCTGACAGAGACCGAATTCGGTAACTCGGAAAAACGAAATCGTACTGAAATCGAATCGGACTCGCGAGAGCGATCGGCGATTCGACACCCATTTCACCGGACTCGGGTCAGTCGTAGGCATGACAGATCGCGGTCCGCTCTCGTCCGTGTCGCCGCTCGATGGTCGGTACGCACGCTACACCGAACCGCTCGTCGAATACGCGAGCGAGGCGGCCCTGCTGCGCGCCCGCGTCCGCGTCGAGGTGGAATATCTCGGCGCGCTCGCCGAACTCGACGCCACCCCGATCGAACTCGACGCCGACGACCGAGAGGTTCTCAGAGAACTCTACGAGGAGTTCACCGAGGAGGACGCAGCCCGGATCAAGCGCATCGAAACCGAGGGCACCGCCGAGCACTCGGCGACCAACCACGACGTGAAAGCGGTCGAGTATTTCGTCCGTGACGGGCTCCCCGACCCGGACGTCGCCCCGTGGGTCCACTTCGGCCTGACGAGCGAGGACGTCAACAATCTCGCTCGCCGACTGCTGCTCAAGCCCGCTGTCGAGGAAGTGCTGGTGGCCGAACTCGACGCGATCCGGGAGTCGTTCGCGGGGATGGCGAACGAATACAGTGACAGCCCGATGCTCGCGCGCACGCACGGCCAGCCGGCGACGCCGACGACGTTCGGCAAGGAGATGGCCGTCTACGCCGGCCGGCTGGAGAGGGCCATCGAGCGCGTCGAACGTGCCACCGGCGATCTCGCAGGCAAACTCGCCGGCGCGAGCGGGACCTACGCCGCCCACCACGCCGCCTATCCCGATGTCGACTGGCGAGCCTCTGCACGGGAGTTCGTCCGCTCGCTCGGGCTCGCCCACGTCGAACCCGTCACGCAGATCAACCCGTGTGACGATCTCGCGGCGCTGTTCGACGCGCTCCGGGGTGCGAACGCGATCCTGCTCGACGCCGATCGTGACATGTGGCGCTACGTGTCCGATGGCTATCTCGGCCAGGAGAGCGACGCGGGCGAGACGGGTTCGTCGACGATGCCGCACAAGGTCAACCCGATCGACTTCGAGAACAGCGAGGGCAACCTCTCGAAGGCCGACAGCGATCTCTCCTTTCTCGCCGAGACCCTCACCACCTCACGGCTCCAGCGCGATCTCTCGGATTCGACGGTCAAGCGAAACGTGGGCGCGGCGCTGGCGCACAGCCTGATCGGCTACCGGAAGACCCAAACTGGTCTCTCGAAAGTCGTCCCGAACGAGCAGGTGATGCGCGCGGAGTTGGAGGAAAACCCCGAGGTCATCGGCGAAGCAGTTCAGACGATCCTCCGTCGCGAGGGTCACACCGATGCCTACGAGCGAGTGAAGGATCTCACCCGCGGGCGACGCACCAGTCTCGACGAGTTCCGCGAGCTGTTCGCCGACCTCAACGTCGACGAGGCAACACGTGCGGAACTACGCGCGCTCACGCCCGCCGACTACACCGGGCTGGCAAGCGAACTGGCCGATTCGGCCGAGTAAATCGATCGACGGGCAGACATACCAACTACTCAGGGATCACACGAACCGCACAGCCCACGATCCTCCCCAGCCGATTCGCTCGTGGTTCGAAAATCGGAGATTTTCGTCATCACGAAAGGCGCGGAGCGCCTTTCGAACGACTCCCCGCCGGTCGCTCACTCATCCACCGTCAGAACGAAGTTCTGACGAGCCTGCACTCGCGTGCTCGTGCAGACCCCGCACAGTGTTCGCACTCGGTGCTCGCCGGCGAGGCGCTCCGCGCCTCGCGATGCTCGCACACGAGCGCGAGCGCGCCATCGGTGGAAAAAACAGCCGTCGTGCTGCGTCAGTCGTCGTACTCTTTCCGGTAGCCTTCGAACTCGGTGAGATGCTCCTCCTCGTCGGCGAGCAGTTCCGTCGCGAGGTCCTCGGTCACGGGGTCGTCGGCCTCGTCGGCGACGGTGACGAGTTCGCGGTAGGTCTCGACCGCGCCCTTCTCGGCCTCGATGACGCCGTCGATCACCGCGAGCGTGTCGGTCGGGTCCTCGGGCGGCTGGAGGCTCTCCTGGCCCATCTCGAGTTCGTAGGAGCCCTTCGGCTGGTCGCCGAGCTGGACGATGCGTTCGCCGAGCTCCTCGGCGTGGCCGAGCTCCTCCTCGACGTCGGCGCTCAGGCTGTCGGCGACCTCCTCGGCGGCGACGCCCGCGAGCGCGATGGCGTCGCTCTGGTAGTTGATGACGGTCTCGAACTCGTCGTTGCGTGCCTCGTGCAGCAGGTCGAGCACCTGCTCGTCACCCTCCGTGCTCATGGACTGCCTTCGAGCGCAGCGGTCTTAAGTCCCAGTCCTCCGGAACAGCGATGCGAGCACCCGGTCGAGCAGTTCCGTCGCGCGCTCGACCTCGGGGAGGCGGACGTACTCGCGCTCGGCGTGTGCCACCGGACCGTCCGCGTCCGCGAGATCGCCGGGTCCGAACACCACGGTCGGAGCTTCACGGGCGAAATACGACGCCTCGGTCGCGGCAGTGAACGGGCGAGTGTCACAGCCCGCGTCCTGGAAGGCCTCGACGACTCCCGAATCGGCCGGCGTCTCGAACGCCTCCAGAAACGGCGTCTCGCGCTCTGTGAGGGCGAACGACACGGACGAGTCGAGTCGTTCGCGGAGGAAGTCGTCGAGATCGCGCTCGAAATCCGCCGCCGTCTCCGGCGGGACGCTCCGGCGATCGACGACGATCTCGCAGCCGGCAGGCACCTGGTTTGTCGCGGTCCCACCCTCGACGACCGTCGGCGTGAGCGTCGGTCTACCGAGATCGGGATGGGCCGAGAGCGCGTCCGGGCGCTCGCCGAACTCGTCGATGGCCTCGATGGCGGCCGCGGCCCCTGTGATCGCGTTCGTCCCGGTGTGAGGTTCGGCTGCGTGGGCATTCTCGCCCTCGACCCTCACCGTTCCCTCGAAACGCCCCTTGCCGGCGATGCAGACGTCCAGACCGGTCGGCTCGCCGACGATGACTGCGTCACCGCGCTCACCATCGAGATCGAGTGACGGCACGAGCGCCGCCGCCCCGTGAGATCGGCGTTCCTCGTCGGGCGTCACCGCGAGTGTGAGGGTACCATCGGGCTCGCAGTCGAGAAACGCCGACAGCATCGCCGCGAGCGGTCCCTTCGCGTCGCAAGAGCCCCGCCCGTGGAGCACGTCGCCCTCCCGTTCGGCGGGCACGTGCGGTGCGACCGTATCGAGATGGGTGTTCAAGACGATGTGCGGCCCGGACGAATTACCCTTGCTCGCCAGCACGCTCCCGTCGTCGTGGACCGTCGGTTCGGCGCCGTTGGCGGCGAGGTGGTCGCACAGTAGCGCGCGCATCGGCTCGACGGTCTCGTGCGAGGGGGTTTCGACGGCCGTTTCGAGAAATTCGAGCGGGTCGAACCCCATCAGTCGCCGGCCGCCCCGTCGGTTCCACCCTCGACGACCGGCGAGGAAGCCGTCGAGACGCTCCCGGCGAACTCGCGTTCGGTCGGACCGGCGAGCGCCGCGCCGCGCTCGGTGAAACGGACGTCGAGCCGGCCGCCCGGCGGATGGACGGGGATCGCATCGCGCTCGGTCAGGCCGAGCTCGCGGGCGACCGCCGCGATCGCCACGGCACCGGTCCCGCACGAGCGTGTCTCACCCTCGACACCGCGCTCGTAGGTGCGCTGATCGAACCCTTCCTCGCGCGGGCTGGCGAGCGTCACGTTCGCCCCGCGCGGGAACCGATCGGCGTGTCGCACTGGCGGCGCGAGCGCGTCGAGATCGACGGCGGCAACGTCGTCGACGAACGCCACGGCGTGGGGAACGCCGGTGTCGACCGCCGTCACGGACAGATCCTCGACGAGTCGGTCGAGCAAGGGGTCGTCACCGGCGAGCGGGACGGCATCGGGTGCGAAACTCGCCTCGCCCATCTCGACGGTCACGCCTGCATCGTCGATGGTCGCACGCCGGGTGCCGGCCTGCGTGTCGACCATCACCGTCTCCGCGGCCGTTCGTTCGGCAGCCCACGCCGCCGCACAGCGTGCGCCGTTGCCACACATCGGCGCGGTCGAGCCGTCGGGCTGGACGAGCGTCATCACCACGCGCGGCGACGCGTAGCCGTCCTCGAGCGCGAGGAAGAGCACGCCGTCGGCACCCGTCCGCTCGCCGACCGCGAGCCCGTCGTCACTATCGCAGAGCTCGATCGCGAGCGCCCGCCGGTCGGCGACGGGTTCGCTCGCGTCGATCACGAAGAAGTCGTTGCCCGTACCGTGGTACTTCTCGACGTTCATCGTTCGAGCCCCCCGAGATCCGCGATCGTCTCGCGGCGCACACAGAGTTCGCTCCGATCGCCGTCGAGCGCGACGACCGCCGGACGGGGTCGCGAGTTGTAGGTGCTCGCCATCTCGTAACCGTAGGCTCCGGCGTTGCCGACCGCGAGACGATCGCCGCGTTCGGGTGCTGGCAGCTCACGGTCGCGACCGAGCACGTCGCCGGACTCACAGACCGGACCGGCGACCGTCGCCGCGATCGTCTCGCGATCCTCGGCAGTCGTCGCGAGCGAGCGAATCTCGTGGAAGGAATCGTAGAGCGCCGGCCGTGCGAGGGTCGTCATCCCGGCGTCGACGCCGATCACGGTCGTCTCGGGTGTCGGCTTCACGGTCGTCACCGCGGCGAGGAGTACGCCCGCGTCGGCGACGAGATAGCGTCCCGGCTCGATCCCCAGTTGAGCGTCGGCCGAAAACGCCTCGCGGGTCGCACGGGCGAGAGCGTCCACGTCGAGAGGAGCCTCGGTATCGTGATAGGGAACGCCGAACCCGCCACCGACGCTCACTGCGTCGAGATCGATACCCATGTTAGCTATCTCGTCGGCGAGTTCGCTCATTCGCTTGACGAGTGCGCGGTGAGCCGCGAGATCCTCGGTGTCGAGGATGCCGCTGCCGGCGTGGGCGTGGAGACCCTCGACCGCGAACCCGCGCTCGTCGGCGTCACGTACGGCCGCTGCGGCACGGTCGATCGGGATGCCGAACTTCGGATCCGCACCCGTCCGGACTTTCTCGTGGTGGCCAGCGCCGACGCCGGGGTTCACGCGTACGTAGATCTCCCCGGACCAGTCGCGCTCCGCGAGTGCATCGAGCGTGTCGAGCGCGCCGACCGTGATCGTGATCTCGTGTTCGTCGGCGACTTCGACGACCCTATCGAGATCGCGTGCGGGCGGGTTGACGGCCGTGTAGCGTATCTCGGAAAACCCCGCTTCGCACGCGCGGACGACTTCGCCGGCCGACGCGCACTCGGCACCGAACCCCGCCGCGGCGATCGCACCGAGCACCGGCTTTCGAGCGTTGGCCTTCACCGCGTAGTCGATGGCCGCCTCCGGAAACGATTCCCGGAGACGCGCGGCGTTCTCGCGCACCCGCTCGACGTCGACGACGTACAGCGGCGTCCCGTGCTCGTCGGCGAGATCGTGCAGACGGTCCGCCGACCAGTCGGCGAGCCGTCGGACGGGCGGGTTCGCCGTCGTGACGGCAGCGCCCGTCATCGGAGCGCGTCCTCGCGCTCGGTCGCTTCGAGGGTTCGGTCCTCGACGGCCGTCGCCACCACCGCCGGCTTGTACGCCCCGCCGTCGAAGAGGTCGTGCTCGCCGACCGACGATTCGACGAACCGGGTGAACGCCCGGCGCTCGGGCGGGAGCTCGCCGTAGACGACCTCCTCCTCGACGAGATCGTAGACCGGGATTCGTGGCGTGAGCAGCGTGTTCTCGCCGACCACCGAGTCGTGACCGACGACGAACCCGGAAGTGACGCGACAGCCGGCACCGAGCGAGACGCCCTCCTCGACGATCACGGGCGTGTCTTCGACCGGTTCGAGCACGCCACCGATGAGCGTGTTCGCCCCGAGCTTCACGTCCGCGCCGATCTGCGCGCAGGAGCCAACCGTATCACAGGAGTCGACGAGCGTGCCGTCGCCGACGTACGCGCCCGCGTTGACGAAGCTCGGGCTCATCATGATCGCGTCGCCGCCGAGATATGCTCCACGTCTGATAACCGTCCCGTCGGGCGTGTTCCGGGTGCCACGCTCGCCGAGATCGCTCGTGGAGCGGAGCGGCAGCACGTCGTGGTAGCCGACGTCGCCGTACTCCCGGTGCTCGGTCTCGCGCAGGCTGAAATTGAGCAGGATCCCCTGTTTCACCCACTCGTTGGCCACCCATTCGTCGCCACTCCGCTCGGCGGCGCGCACCTCGCCGGCTTCGAGCGCGTCGAGGAACGCGTCGAGCGTCGCCCGCTCGTCCGAGCCTGCATCGCCCGCCGTCAGACCGTCCTCGGAGCGCTGCCAGAGGGTTTCGACGTCCGACTGGAGGCTCATGCGAGCACCTCCCCGAACTCGTAGAACCCCGGATCACGCCCGGCGAGCCAGACCGCCGCGTCGAGCGCGCCCGAGGCGAACACCCCCCGGCTCTCGGCGCGATGGGTGAACGTGAGCACCTCGTCGTTGCCCGCGAACAGCACCTCGTGCTCGCCACGGATACCGCCCGCTCGGCGCACGTGAACGCCGATCTCGCCGTCCGCGCGTGGCTGGTCGCCCTCGCGACCGTAGGTTCGGTCGTGCTCGCCGCCGCCCGCGTTGTCGATCCCGTCGAGCAGCGTCGTAGCCGTCCCGCTCGGTGCGTCCCGCTTGCGATTGTGATGTGTCTCAGTCATTTCGATGTCGTACTCCGAAAGCGTCTCCGTGATCTCGCCGAGTGCCTCGCCCAGCGCGTGGATCCCCTGCGAGAAGTTCGTCGCCCACAGCAGGGGCACCCGCTCGGCGCTCGTTTCCAGTGCCTCGCGACCGTCCGCGTCGAAACCCGTCGTCCCCGTGACAAAGCCGACGCCCGCCTCCGCACAGGCCGCGGCGTACTCGATCGCCGACTCGGGACCGGTGAAATCGACCACCACGTCGACGGATCGATCGGCCAGCAGCGTCGGCAGGTCGGCCGCGTCGTGGACCTGCTGACCGGCGACGCGCTCGTCGTCGGCCCCGCGGTTGACCGCGACGCTCACGTCGACATCCTCGCGGTCGGCGGCCGTCTCCAGCACTGCGGTCCCCATCGTCCCCGTCGCACCCGTGACGCCGATCGTCGTCATCGCCCGGCCTCCAGGAGTCGGTCGGCACCGTCGAGATCGGCGAGCACGGATTCGAGCGCGTCACGGCGATCGGACGAGAGCCGTGACAGCGGCGAGCGCATCCGTGGCGAGACGTGCCCGCGGATCGAGAGCGCCTCCTTCAGCGGAATCGGGTTGGTCTCCCAGAACAGCGCCCGGAACAGTGGGCCGAGTTCGAGATGGCGCTCGCGCGCCCGCTCGAAATCACCGTCGAGGGCGGCGTGAACCATCTCGCCGACGCGCTCGGGCTCGACGTTCGCCGCGACGCTGATCGTCCCGCGCCCGCCCGCCGCGAGTGCCGGCAGTGTGAGCCCGTCTTCGCCCGACAGAACGGCAAACTCCGCCTCGTGCGTTCGTTCGACGAGTTCGCTCAGTCGCCCGAGATCCCCGCTCGCCGACTTGAAGCCGACGACGTTCTCGTGCTCGGCGAGCGCCGCCGCCGTGTCGATCGCGATCGTGCGCCCCGTGCGGCCGGGGACGTTGTAGACGATCTGCGGGAGATCGACGGCGTCGGCGATCGTGCGGTAATGCTCCTCCATCCCGGCGGGTTCGGGCTTGTTGTAGTACGGCGAGATCAGGAGGAGGGCGTCCGCGCCGGCGTCGCGCGTGCGTTCGGCGAGGGCAAGCGCCTCGTGGGTTGCGTTCGAGCCGGCCCCCGCGATCACGGGGATCGAGACTGCATCGACGACCGTCTCGACGACCGAGACGTGCTCGTCGTGCGAGAGGGTGGCGCTCTCGCCGGTGGTGCCGACGGGAACGAGCCCGTCGACGCCCGCCCGTTCGAGTCGCTGGGCCTCCGCTCGTACTCCATCGAAGTCGATACTGTCGTCCGCTTCCAACGGCGTGACCATCGCGGGGAACACGCCGTCGAGGTCGATATCGTGTGTCATGTGGGTGGTGTCGCTACTCGGTGAACGATGCTGATCGAAAACAGCGCGCGACGGGAGTGCTACGCCCGCCGCGAGCTACCCGCCGCCCGTTTGGTCGCGCGAACGGGACCGCCACACCCACCGCTCTGCCCGCTCACCCGCTCGGGTGTGACGCGTCGCATACCCGACCACCGCACCCGGCACACTTAGGAATTGCGTCGTACGCGATACCTGCCGGGCAATTCATCCCGGTCTTTCGGTGACGAAACGCTTTAGCGGACACTCCGAGGAATGCCCGCATGTCGAACGTCGTTCAACCGGGTCAGCGTGTCGCGGTGCTCGTCGATTCACAGAACCTCTATCACACCACCCAGAGCGTCTACTCGCGCAACATCGACTACGAGGAACTGCTCGACGAAGCCGTGGCCGGGCGCGAGCTGACCCGTGCCATCGCCTACGTCATCCGGGCGAACTCGCCGAACGAGGAGAACTTCTTCGAGGCGCTTCAGGAGATCGGCTTCGAGACCAAGATCAAGGAGATCAAGACCCACGCCGACGGCTCCAAATCGGCCGACTGGGACGTCGGCATGATCCTCGACGCGGTGACGCTCGCGCCGAACCTCGACAGCGTCGTCATCTGTACGGGCGACGGCGATTTCTCCAGACTCTGCTCACATCTGCGCCACGAGGGCGTCCGCATCGAGGCGATGGCGTTCGGCGAATCGACCTCCGAAGAACTCGTCGCCGCCGCCGACGCCTTCACCGACCTCTCGGCGCGCTCGGAGCGGTTCCTACTCTAAACCGTCCCTTCGGAGGTACCGATGAGCAGCGTGCCGGCGGCCATCGCGAGCGCCGCGACGATCGCCAGCGGGATCGGCACCGCGAACCCGATCGTCGAGGCGGGAAACGCGAACAGCAGGACGATTATCGCCCCGATCACTAGGAGTACGCCACCCGCACTGATCTGCGTCCGTTCGTCCATGACTCGCACTGCGACCCACGGGGTATAAATGGCTTCGAAAGCCCCGCGCCGACCGACGCGGGATGGGCGTGTTTTTGCCCGCCGACGCGCGAACGGCCTCATGGACGATTTCGCACGGCTGCGCACGGTCGCCGACTACCAGTTCGGCGCGGGCGCTGGCGCGGCGCTCTTCCCGCCCGACGGCTCGTTTTCGGTACGACGATCGCGCACCGGCCGCCCACAGCAGATCTTCGCCGACGGCGAACGCCTCGTCTCCTACGGCACCGACGGCCGCTTCACGCTCGGACTGGCCGGCGGCGAACGGCTCCGAACGGCGCTCGCCGCCCCGCTGGCGCGCGTCGTCGTCGGTACGGAGAGCGATCCGTTCGTCAAAGAGGGGAAGAACGCCTTCGCGAAGTTCGTTCGTGACGTCGATCCGGCGATCAGGCCGGGCGACGCGGTCTGTATCGTCGGGCCGGACGACGATCTCTACGGGGTGGGACGGGCGGCGCTGTCGGCCGACGCGATGACGGATTTCGAGACGGGTGTCGCCGTCAAAACACGAGAGGGAGCCGATACGGCGGATCGATCGTAACGACGCGGTTCAGGCGAACGTCTTCGAGACGTCCGCGTCGGCCTCGTCGGTGTCGATCTTCGTCCACGCCTCGTGGAAGTCCTCCATCCGCACCTCGGTCCGGTCGTCGCGGATGGCGAACATGCCGGCCTCGGTACAGATCGCCTTGATGTCGGCCCCGCTGGCCTCGGCGATGTCGTCGGCGAGCTCCTCGAACGTAACGTCGTCGGCGAGGTTCATCCCGCGCGTGTGGATCTCGAAGATCTTCTCGCGACCCTCGGCGTTCGGTTTCGGCACCTCGATGAGGCGGTCGAACCGGCCGGGGCGGAGGATCGCCCGATCGAGCATGTCGAAGCGATTTGTGGCGGCGATGATTCTAACCTCACCGCGCTCCTCGAACCCGTCCATCTCGGAGAGGAGCTGCATCATCGTGCGCTGGACCTCGGCGTCGCCGGAGGTCTTGGAGTCCGTCCGCTTCGAGGCGATGGCGTCGATCTCGTCGATGAAGATCACGGCGGGTTCGTGCTCGCGGGCGACTTCGAACAGATCGCGGACGAGCTTCGCGCCCTCGCCGATGAACTTGTGGACGAGCTCGGAGCCGGCCATCTTGATGAACGTCGCGTCGGTCTGGTTGGCGACGGCCTTGGCGAGCATCGTCTTGCCCGTGCCGGGCGGGCCGTGGAGGAGCACGCCGGAGGGTGGTTCGATGCCGACGTCGGAGAACATCTCCGGCGATTCGAGCGGGAGTTCGACGGTCTCGCGCACCTCGTTCATCTGCTCTTCGAGCCCGCCGATGTCCTCGTAGTTCACGCCGGGGCTCTCTTCGACCTCCATCACGCGAGCCCGGACGTCGGTCTCGTCCGAGAGATCGGTGACGACCGACAGCGAGTTGTTCACCGCCACCCGGGAGCCGGGCTCGATCTCCTCGCGGGTCTCCGGCGTGACCTCGGTGACCGCCTCCTGGTTGTTGCCGTGCTGTTTGATGATGACGCCGTCGTCGGTCATCTCCTGGACGGTGGCGACGAACAGCGGCGACTGTTTGAGCTTCTTGTTCTCGTGGGTGAGCCGTTCGAGCTTCTGTTTGTACTTGTTGTTCTCGGCGTTCGCGTCGAGCAGCTTGTCGCGCATCTCCTCGTTCTGGCCGTCGAGGATGTCGATGCGCTCCTCGAGCGATTCGATCTTCTCCTGTTGTGAGGCGTCGGTATCGTACGGTTGGTCCACGTCGTCGACCGTATCGGTCATTGGCCTCGGTAGGGCACACTTTCATAAGAGCGTTCGGGTCGTCACGGACGATCGGCAGCCGGCGTGATGGCCGTGACAGCCCGCCTCAGCGCCCGTCGTAACGGATCGGCAGCGACTCGACGCCGTAGATGAACGAGCTCCGCGTCGGCGAGAGATCGGCATCGGCGAGCGCCAGCCCGTCGAGCGAGAGCAGCTCCGAGAGGGCGACTCGGGCTTCGAGACGGGCCAGCGGCGCGCCGAGACAGTAGTGGGTGCCGTGACCGAAGCCGAGATGGCCCGTCGGCGCGCGATCGACGACGAACTCGTCGGCGTCGTCGAAGGCGCGCTCGTCGCGGTTGGCCGAGCCGAGCCACGCCACCACGCGATCACCTTCCTCGATCGTCGCGTCGCCGAGATTCACGTCGCTGCGCGCGATGCGCGTCATCGCCTGGACGGGCGCGCGGTAGCGCAGCGCTTCCTCGATCGCCGGCCCGATGGCGTTGTCGTCGCCGGCGAGTTCGGAAAGGACGCCCTGATTGCCGAAACAGCGCACGGCGTTCGTGATGAGATTCGTGGTAGTGATGTTGCCGGCGATGAGTAGCAACATACACATCCCGAGCGCCTCTTCCTGGGGCAGCTTGCTTCCGTCGTCGAGCTCGGCGGTCGCGATCGTCGAGAGGAGGTCGTCGCGGGGCTCCTCGCGGCGCTGCTGAAGCTGGTCGAGGAAGTACATCGCCATCTCCTGCTGGCTCTGCTGCTGGCGCTCGGCGATCTCCTCGTCGCTCGCGGCTGCGACGAGCGAGTCCGACCACTCCTTGAACTGCGCACGATCCTCGGCGGGAACCCCCAGGAGTTCGGCGATGACGATGACCGGAAACGGGTAAGAGATCTCCTCGACGAGGTCCATCTCGCCGTCGTTGGCCGCGAGCGCGTCGTCCAGAAGCTCGCGCATCAGGTCACGCAGGCGCGGCTCCATTTCGGCGACCGTCCGCGGGCTGAAGGCGTCGTCGACGACCGCGCGGAGCTCGTCGTGACGCGGCGGATCCTGGAACAACATCGTGTCCAGGATCAGCCCCTCGCCCTCGCCGCTCAGTCCCTCGAAATCGCTCGCCGTGCGCGGGTTCACCGAGAATGCCTCGTCGTCGCTGATGACGCGTTTGACGTCGGCGTGGCGGAAGACGTCCCAGGAGCCGCGCGAAGCGTCGTATCGGACGGGTGAGTCGTCGCGCATCTCGCGATACCAGTCGAACGGTTCGAGCCACGCGTCGCGGTCGGCGAGCGCTTCGGGAAACGCCTGCAGTCCCTGCGGGTCGGCGGAACTCATAGCTGTTAGTAGTTGCCTACTGACTATCAATCTTTCCCGTCGGCGAACACGGGCGAATCGGGTCGCTGAGCGACGCTCCGCCGAGGTTTACCGGCGTGTTTATCCGCGGAGTTTAAGTGTCTCCATCCCTTACCTATGGGTGAACACCGACCTGTTGTACCGACGGTCAACTACCCATCCGAGCACGCGCTCACCCACCCGATATTGGAAGGCACTACCCACATCCGACAGCGAGAACCGAGCGAACAGGACGAACGAACCACCGAGGACGCCAAGACGGACGAGTCCGAGCGAGTCTGTCCCGAGTGCGGCGGCCGACTGGTCGAGGACGAGACTCACGGCGAGACCACCTGTACGGAGTGCGGGCTCGTGGTCTCGACCGACGAGATCGACCACGGCCCCGAGTGGCGCGCCTTCGACAGCGCCGAACGCGACCGGAAGAAGCGCACCGGCGCACCCACGACCAAGATGATGCACGACAAGGGGCTGTCGAGCCAGATCGGCTGGCAGAACAAGGACGCCTACGGCAACACGCTGAGCGCACGCAAGCGCCAGCGGATGCAGCGCCTGCGCACCTGGGACGAACGTTTCCGCACGCGTGACTCCAAAGAGCGGAACCTGAAGCAGGCGCTCGGCGAGATCGAGCGCATGGCCAGCGCGCTCGGCGTCCCGAAGGACGTCCGCGAGACCGCGTCGGTCATCTACCGCCGCGCACTCTCGGAGGATCTCCTGCCCGGACGATCGATCGAGGGCGTCTCGACCGCCGCGCTCTACGCGGGCATCCGCCAGATGGGACTGCCCCGCAGCGTCGAGGAGGTCGGGGCGGTCTCGCGGGTCGACGAGATGGAGTTCAAGCGCGCCTACCGCTACATCAACCAGGAGCTCGATCTGGAGATCGGCCCGCCGAACCCCGAACAGTACGTTTCGCGGTTCGCCTCCGATCTCGACGTGAGCGAGGAGACCGAACGCCGTGCGCGCGACCTGCTCGAAACGGCCGAACGACAGGCCGTCCACAGCGGCAAGAGCCCCGTCGGGCTGGCCGGCGCGGCGCTCTACGCCGCCGGCATCCTCACCAACCGCAAGCTCACCCAGGACGAGGTCAGCGAGGTCGCCGAGGTCAGCAACGTAACCATCAGAAACCGCTATCACGAGCTGATGGAGGTCGCCGAGGACGGGACCGGACAGTCCGCGGCGGCCCTCTAACCGGACCGCGACGACAGCAACCGTTTAGTAGCGCGGCAGCAACGTTTCGATATGCCGAGTTCGAAGGCCGAGGACTATCTCAAAGCGATCTACCAGCTCCGCGAGGGCGAGGAGCCGGTCGCCACCTCGACCATCGCCGAGGCGCTCGACGTGACGGCCCCGACAGTGACCGCGACGATGAAGCGCCTCGAAGGCCACGGACTCGTCGATCGCGAGGAGTACAAGGGTGTCCATCTCACCGAGGACGGCGAACTCGTCGCGCTCGAAACGATCCGCCACCACCGCCTGCTCGAACTGTTTCTCGCCGAACAGCTGAACTACGACTGGGCGGAGGTTCACGAGGAGGCCGACCGGCTCGAACACCACATCAGCGAGCGCCTCGAAACCGAACTCGCGGCGAGTCTCGGCGACCCCAGCGCCGATCCCCACGGCGCGCCGATCCCGACCGAGGACCTCGAACCGACCGAGGCCGACGACGAACCGCTCACCGAGTACGCGGCGGGCGAGACGCTCGTCGTCGCCCAGGTCGCCGACAGCGATCCCGAGGTGCTCTCTTATCTCGCCGACGCCGGCATCACACCCGGCACCCGTCTCACCGTCCGCGAGGTCGCACCGTTCGGCATGCTCACCGTCGCGCCGGAGGGCGAGGACGAGACCGTCTCGCTGCCGGCCGAGATCGCCGCCGAAGTACGGGTGCGGGCCGACGACGAGCGCTCGACGGACGAACTGGCCGCCGACTGATCGCCGGTTTTCTGGAGCCGCGTTTCCCGTCATCACTCCGTCACGCGCCGGCGAGCCGTGACGACAGTTTTAATTGCCACTCCGTGAAACCACCCGGTAATGGATAGACGGCAGTTCCTTCGACGGTCGAGTGCGGGTGTCGCCGGGCTGGCGATGCTGGCGGGCTGTACGGGTGCGGGCGAGGGTGACAACGGTTCCGGGGCGAACGGTTCGAGCAATGGAACCGAGACCACCGGCACGGGAGCCGACAGCACGGCGACGACCGGTAGCGCGTCGTCCGGCGGCACGCTGCGGGTCGCGACCTACTCGTCGTTCACCGGTGAGGACACGGCGGGCAACTGGCTCAAATCCGCCTTCGAGGAGGAGAATTCGGGAACGACCGTCGAGTTCCTCACGCCGGAGAACGGCGTCAATCAGTACGTCCAGCGGGCCAAACAGGGCGCGCCGATCGACGCCGATCTCTACGTCGGACTGAACACGGCGGAGCTCGTCCGGGCACGGAAGAAACTCGACAAGCCGCTCTTCCAGTCGATTGGGGGGAGCCTCGACGGTGCCGACGGGCTGAAGAAGCCGCTGCGTATCGATCCGAAAAAGCGCGCCGTGCCGTACGACACGGGTTACATCTCGCTGGTCTACAACGAGAACGAGGTCGAGGAGCCGAAGACGTTCGACTCGCTGCTCGAATCGCGCTACGAGGGCGACCTCATCACCGAAAACGCCCAGCAGTCCGATCCCGGGCGGGCGTTCCTGCTCTGGTCGATCATCGCCAAGGGCGAGGAGAACTATCTCGACTACTGGGAGCAGCTCGTCGGCAACGGCGTGAAGGTACTCTCGGACTGGGAGCCGGCCTATCAGGCCTACTCGGACGGCGAAGCGCCGATGGTGGTCTCGTACTCGACCGATCAGGTCTACTACCACGGCCCCGACGTCGATATGGCGAAACACCAGCTCGGCTTCCTCAACGATCAGGGCTACGCGAACCCCGAGACGATGGCGCTGTTCGAGAGCGCGAACAACCCACAGCTCGCCCGGACGTTCATGGAGTTCGTGCTCACGGAAGAGGCGCAGTCGAAGATCGCGGTCAAGAACGTCCAGTTCCCGGCCGTGAAGGACGTCACGCCGAGCGAGGAGTTCGATAAGTACGCCAAGGAACCGCCCGAGACGGTGACGCACTCCTACGACGAACTCGCCGGCTCGGTCGAGTCGTGGGTCGAGGAGTGGTCGCGGCTGGTCGCGAGCGGGTGAACGCGCGGCGCTGGAGCGAGCGACTCGCCGTCCCGACCGCGTTCGTCCTCACCGTCGCGATCCTGGCGCTCGTCTTCTACTATCCCGTCCTGAGTGTGCTCCGCGAGGCGGTCGTCCGTGCCGGCTCGCTGACGGCCGCGCCGCTGGTCGACGTGCTCGGCGATCCCTTCTACACCGGTGTCGCCCACTACCTGTTCACCGCACCGCTCTCGATCCCGGCCGGCGTGCTCGACTGGATCCGAGCCGGCTTCCCGTCGGTCGAGTTCGGGCTGTTCGGCTTCACCGCCTTCCAGGCGTTCCTCTCGACGCTGGCGAGCGTCGTCGTCGGGCTGCCAGGGGCGTATCTGCTCGCGCGCTTCGAGTTCCGTGGCCGACGGACGCTCCGCTCGCTCACCATCCTCCCGTTCGTGCTGCCGTCGATCATGGTCGCGGTCGGCTTCCTCGCCATGTTCGGCCAGAACGGGCTACTCAACGACGTGTTGGGTGCGCTCGGGCTCGGGCAGGTGAACCTGCTGTTCACGCTCGAAATCATCGTGCTCGCACACGCGTTCTACAACGCACCGCTCGTGACGCGGCTCGTGACGACCGCCTGGGAAGGGGTCGATGCCCGGCGCGTCGAGACCGCTCGGGCGCTCGGTGCCGGTCCGTTTCGGGCCTTTCGCGACATCGTGGTGCCACAACTGCTCCCCGCACTGTTGACCGCCGCGCTACTCACGTTCGTCTTCACCTTTCTCTCCTTTCCGATCGTGCTCGCACTCGGCGGGCTGCGCCTCGCCACCGTCGAGGTCTGGCTCTACGCGCGCGTTCAGGACCTCGAACTCGCCGAGGCTGCGACGCTCGGCACCATCGAGACGGTGCTCTCGCTCGCGCTCACCTATCTCTATCTCCGATACGAGGCGCGACAGACGACCGCGAGCGGCGGCACGACGCTCCCGCGGCGTGCACTCGCGGTCGGCTGGAAGACCCTTCGTGATCCGGTTCGGATCGGGCTCGCGGTCTACGGCGTCGGAATCCTCGTCCTGTTCGTCGGCCCGCTCGTGAGCATGGTCGTCGAGAGCGTCACCGGCCCGAACGGACTGACGAGTGCGTACTACGAGTTCCTGCTCGACCAGCAGGCGACGACGGCGGCCGGCACGACGAAACCGTTGCCGGCGATCGCGAACTCGCTGGCCTTCGGCGTCGGCACGCTCGCGCTCGCGGTGCCGATGGGGATCGTCGTCTCGGTGATGGCGACCCGCGGCGGGACCGGCTCGCGGCTGGCGGAGACGCTGATGAGCGCGCCGCTGGCGGTCAGCGGCGTCGTCGTCGGTCTCGGACTGCTCCAGACGCTCGTCTTCGGGACGACGGTCGCCGGCTATCGGTTCACCGCCGGCGGCGCGCTCGCCATCGTCGTCGCGCACGCGGTCGCGGCCTACCCGTTCGTGACGCGCAACGTCACCCCGGCGCTCGCCGGCATCGACTCACAGCTCGTCGATTCGGCACGCTCGCTCGGCGCGAGCCGATTTCGGACCCTGCTCGACGTCGAACTCCCGCTCGTGTGGACGGCAGTGCTCGCCGGCGGCGCGTTCGCCTTCGCCATCTCGATCGGCGAGTTCGATACGACGGTTTTACTCGCCGAGGGCGTCGAGAGCTACACGATGCCTGTCGCGCTCGAACGGTACATCGGCAATCGGTCGCTCGGGCCGAGTCTCGGACCAGCGACCGCGATGGGTACCGTCCTCCTGCTGGTGACGGCCGCGAGCTTCCTCGTCATCGAGCGCCTCGGCGGGCGGTGGGAGCCGTGAGCGACACGATCCCCGACCGCGACCGCACCACAGCGGACGCCGGCGTGGCGCTCGACGACATCACCGTCGATTTCGGTGGCGTCACCGCCCTCGAAGACGTCTCGCTGTCGGTCGACGAGGGCGAGTTCTTCACGCTCGTCGGGCCATCGGGTTGCGGAAAGACCACCACCCTTCGAGCCATCGCCGGCTTCGAGGAACCGGCCGCTGGCGAGGTCCACATCGACGGTCGGCGCGTCACGGACCTCGCTCCCGAACGGCGCGACGTCGGCGTCGTCTTCCAGCATTACGCGCTCTTTCCCCACATGACGGTCCGCGAGAACGTCGCCTACGGGCTCCGCTTTCGCGACCCGCCTGGCAACGTCACCGACGACGAGCGCGTCGACGAACTGCTCTCGCTCGTCGATATGGCGGGGATGGGCGAACGCGAACCGGAACAGCTCTCGGGTGGGCAGCAGCAGCGCATCGCGCTCGCACGGGCGCTCGCGCCCGGTCCCGACGTCCTCCTGCTCGACGAGCCACTGTCGGCGCTCGACGCCCGCCTCCGCGAGCGCCTCCGGGTGACGATCCGGGAGATCCAACAGGAGCTCGGGATCACCACGATCTACGTGACGCACGACCAGAGCGAGGCGCTCGCCATCAGCGATCGCGTCGCCGTCGTCAGCGGAGGACGCATCGAACAGGTCGCCCCGCCGGAAACCGTCTATCGGGAACCCCGCTCTCGGTTCGTCGCGGAGTTCGTCGGCGAGAACAACCTCCTCGATGGCGAGGTGACAGAATCGGCCCCGCCGCGTACGACCGTCGACGGCACCCCGATCACGCTCCCCGAGAGCGCCACGGTCGATACCGGCGATCCCGTGGCGCTCTGTGTACGACCAGAAGTACTCTCGCTCGGCGAGAGCGAGATGGTCTCGAACGCGACGACGCTGACGGCGACCGTCGAGCATCGCGAGTTCCTCGGCGACGCCTACCGGGTCCACTGCTCGTGGAACGACCGGTCGCTGCTCGTCAAGACCGATAGCCGGGAACCGCCCGAAGGGACCGTGACGCTGACCGTCGCTGCGAGCGACATCCATCTGTTGTCCGATAGCGGGCGCTGAATTTCCCGAACACGGTTCACCGGACGCGTTCGAGATCGTCCTGCGTATCGATATCCGTGACGACGCCCACGTCGTCGGTTTCGAGCAGCACGCCGTCATCGAGCAGGATATCTCTGCCACCGACGTCGCCATCGACCGCGCACAGCGCGTCGAAATGGTCGGCCCCGAACAGCACCGGATTACCGCGCTGGCCATCGTAGGCGGCGGCCACGGCATCGGCGACGCCGCCGGCGAAGCAGTCGACGAGCAGATTGACGGTCGCGCTCTCGACGAACGGCATGTCGCCAGGAAGGAAGATCGCGGCATCCGCGTCGCTGTCGGCAGCTGCACGCGCGCCGCGCTCGACGGAAGTCGACAGTCCCTGCTTGTAGGCGTCGTTCGCGACGAACGCGACGTCGAAGTCGGCGAGCGCGTCGCGGACGGCACTCGACTGGTGGCCGAGGACGGCGACGACGCGCGACACCCGGGAATCGAGCAGCGTGCGGGCGGCGCGGCGGACGAGCGGTTCCCCGTCGATTTCGGCGAGGAGTTTGTTCCGCTCGCCGAAACGGCTACTTCCGCCCGCGGCGAGCAGCACGCCGACGACGGGCGGCTCGTGGCCTGCTCGCTCCGAAATCGATTCGTGGATCGTGTTCGGATCGATGTGGCGGAGCTCCTCGCTCATGCGAGCACCCGATACGGAACGACCGCGACCGGCTGGCCGGCGTCGAGCGAGTGCTCGGCGAGGACGATCCCGTCCGCGGTCGTGGTCCTCGTATTGGCGGAAACGAGCCCCGGTGCGAACCGCTCGTCGTAGATCGGCAGCGACGAATCGGCGTGGCCGAGCGGGATGGCCTCGTTTCCGTCGAGGACGACCGGCACCGCGTACTCGCGCTCGTCGTCGGGGATCTCGACGGCACTGGTCAGCCCGGCGGTGACCGATGGTAGTCGCCACTGGCCGGTGAAGAACGGCCGGGCGACGAGCACGGCGGCGGTGTGGGCCGCGAGCGGTTTGCCCGGCAATCCGACGACGAGCGCATCGTCGACGACCGCCGCCAGCACCGGCCTGCCGGGCTGGAGGCGCACGCTCTCGAACAGCGGGTCGTGGGCTTCGAGCACTGTGGCGACGTGATCGGCGCTCCCGACGCTCGTCCCACCGGTCGTGAGAACCACGTCGTGGGTCGCGGCGGCGTTCTCGATGGCGCGGCGCACGGCCCCGGAGTCGTCGGGCACGCTCTCGCGGATCGTCGGCTCGTGGCCCCATTCCCGAATGAGTCCGGCGAGGAAATCCGAATCGCGGTCGGGCTGGCGACCTTCGTGGATCTCGGTGCCGGTCGCCACGATACCCACCGAAAACCGTTCGTGGACGGTCACGGACTCGATGCCGACGTCGCGCAGGAGCGCTGCGTGTCGGGCAGCGAGTCGCGTGCCGGCCTCGAACAGCGTCTCGCCCGCCCGCGCCGTCCCGCCGCGTGGCGAGACGTTCGTCCCCGGGGCGAGCTGTGGGCCCGAAACCTGCTCGTTTTCGACGGTCGCGTCCTCGACTTTCAGCACGGCATCGGTCCGAATGGGTAACGGCGCGCCGGTGGCGATACGGGCGGCTTCCCCCTCGTCGAGCGTCGGTGGCTCGTCTTCGGGGAACACCTCCGCGACGACCGCCGGCGACTCGTCGTCGGTGGCGATCGCGAACCCGTCCATCGTCGCGTAGTCGTGCGGCGGCACGGCGGTCGGAGCGCGCACGTCCTCGGCGAGTGTGCGGCCGGCGAGCGCGTCGAAGGAGACGGGTTCGCCGGGAAGGCTGTCGAGTGCCCTGGAGCGGTGGTCGAGTAGTTGCTCGACCGCATCCGCACGGGCGAGGTCCGTTCTGGCCATGGCCCATCGAGGAACGAACGCGGCATATTCCTTCCCCCGGTCGACGGCGCTCCGAAAGCGTGTCAGGGAGTTTTTGCCGGGCGGACGTGAACGCCGACCATGTCCAACGCCTGCATCGTTCGGGGCGAGATCCCGGCCGAGGAGTTCGCGCTGTACGAAGCGCTCGACTCGCTGCCAGACGTCGAGTTCGAGGTCGAGCGCATCGTCCAGAGCGGTGACGAGGCGGCCATGCCGCTGATGTGGATCCGCAACGCCACGGTCGAGGCCGTCGAGGAGGCCTTCGCGGGCGATCCGAGCGTCGAGGAACTCGAACTGCTGTCGGCGTTCGACGAGGAACAGCTCTACCGCATGCAGTGGATCTCGGAGGTCGAGGTGGTGCTCCAGATGCTGACGAACTCGCACGCGACCATCACCGACGCCTACGGGACCGATGGGCGATGGTATCTCCGCGTGCTCTATCCCGACCGCGAATCGCTCTCGAAGACCGTGCAGTTCGCCGACGACAACGGCCTCACCTTCGACGTCACGGCCATCCGACAGCTTGAAGGCGAACCCGCGGGCCGCTTCGGGCTCACCGAGGCGCAGTTCGAGGCGCTCGAAACCGCGCTCGAAGCGGGTTACTACGAAGTGCCTCGCGAGACCGACCAGAGCGAACTCGCCGATCAGTTGAATATCTCCCATCAGGCTCTCTCGGAGCGGCTCCGGCGGGCGACGGGCGCGCTCATCGAGGACGCACTGCTCGTCGGCGCGGTGGAAGCGCGGCGCGAGGACTCCTGACGCACGCAAGCGACAGGATATAACCGTCCGCCGCCGAATAGTCAGTCAAATGAGTTCGTCAGAGGGTGGATCGGAGCCGACCGACACCCGCGAGGAGATCATGGAGGCGACCTACCGTGCGCTCTGCGAGCACGGCTACGCCAACCTCACGATGCAGGCGATCGCCGACGAGTTCGAGAAGACCAAGGCCGTTCTGCACTACCACTACGACACGAAAGACGAACTGCTCGCCGCCTTTCTGGAGCATCTCCTCGACCGATTCACGAGCCGTCTCGACGTCGACAGCGACGACCCGAACGCACGCCTCGACGCCCTCGTCGACGAACTGCTGCTCGGGCTCGGCGACGAACGCGGCGAGGATCACGAGTTCCATACCGCATTGCTCGAACTGCGCGCGCAGGCACCGCACAACGCCGCCTTCCGCGAACAGCTCGCGGCGAACTACGATCTCCTGCTCGACATGCTCACGACGATCATCGACGACGGCATCGAACAGGGCGTCTTTCACGACGTCGATGCCGAGCGGCTGTCGGCGCTGATCATGGCGACGATGCTCGGCGGGCGCGTCCACCAGATCACCCTCGATCGCGAGGCGATCGCGCTCGACGTGCGCGAGGCACTCGAAGACGAGATCCTCGCCGACCTCCGCAGCGAAGCGGAATAACCGCTCTCAGCGCCGGAGGCGGCGCGCGGCGAGACCACCGATGCCGGCGAGCGCGGCGAGCACGCCGAAGCCCGCTCCGTCGCCGCTCGTCTCGGTTCCGCTCGCGTTGCCCGATCCGTTCGTCCCGTCCGATCCGTTCATTCCATCCGATCCGCTCGCCGTACTGTTTCCAGCCGCCGACCGAACGCCCGCCGTCGCGTTCGCGTCGGTATCGGTCGCATCGGTATCGGCCGTATCGGTTCCCAGTGCGCTCGTGGCGGAACCCGTTGCGTTCGTCCCGTCCGGAGTCGTCGCGGTGCCCGTCGCTTCGGTCGCCGTGATCCGGTTCACCGCGCCGCCGAGCTCGCCGGCGGAGGTCAGCGCGAACAGTTCGCCGTCGGCGTCGCGGGCGATGGCGATGAGATAGCCCTCGACCGCGCCACCCTCTGCGCCCGCGACCTGAAGCCGTTCGAGATCCCAGAGACCGTTCTCGGTGGGGGTGGCCGCGAACAGCGATCCGCGCGGGTCGCCCTCCTTGCTGTAGTCGCCGAAGACGTATTTCCCGTCGAGGGCGTCGATCGAGCCGTCGTAGAGATAGCCACCGATGACCGAGATGCCGATCGTCTCGCCGTTGCGAGCGTGGGGGTACTCGATGACGGGATCGCGGAGCGGTTCGCCGCCCCGAACGTCCGGCGGCGTCCGGCTCGGGCAGTTCTTCGGCATATCGCTCAGGCTCTCAGTGCCGTAGCAGTGGGTGCCCTCGCGGACGTTCCAGCCGTAGTTGCCGCCCTTCACGACGCGATCGATCTCCTCGTAGCGGTTCTGACCGACGTCGGCGACGTAGAGCTCGCCGTCGTTGAAGCTCATCCGCCAGGGGTTGCGAAAGCCCCAGGCGTAGTGTTCGTCCAGCCCGTTCTCGCCGACGAGTGGGTTGTCGTCGGGGATCGCGTAGGGTTTGTCGCCCTCCTGGCTGTCGACGTCGATGCGCAGGATCGATCCGCGGAGGTTCTCGGTGACGTCCTGGCCGTTACCGCCGCGATTGCGATCGTACCAGTCGCTCGCGTGGCCGGGGCCCGTATCCCGCGGGCCGCCACCGTCGCCGTAGGAGGCGTAGAGATAGCCGTCGGGCCCGAACGCGACCGCGCCGCCGTTGTGAACTTTGCGGGGTTCGTGGACTTCGAGCAGCACTCGCTCGGAGTCGGGGCGCGCGCTCGTTCCGTCCTCGTTCGCCTCGAACTCCGAGAGGATCTCCGTGTGCGAGAATTCGTCGGGTGCGTCGTCGGCGGGCGGGGCGCTGTAGCGCACGTAGAAGCGCCGGTTCTCCTCGTAGTCGGGATGTGGCGCGAGTCCGAGGAAGCCACGCTCGCCGGTGATCTCGGCGAGACGATCGCGCAGATCGAGAAACGGCTCGTCGCGCAGCTGATCGCCCTCGTTGAGCTGGGCAACCCCGTAGAGATCGACGACGACTCGCTGGTCGTCGCCCGGCAGTAGCGCCATGTCGGTCGGCACCTGGAAGCCGCCGACGAGCCGTTCGAGGCCGATCGTCGGCCCGGTCGGGACGGCCTGCTCGGTGGTCGCGGCGTCCGTCGTGACCGACGATCCGGAGCCGAAGCGGACGCTCCCGCGCATCGACGACCGGTGTGGCTCGCAGATGTATTCGGCCATCTCCTCGCGGGCGGTGAACTCGATCGTCTGGGTCGCGCCCTGCTCGCTCATCACCTCGGTCCGTTCGAGGACTGCGTCGTTCTCGTCGACCAGCGCGATGTTGTGGCCCATCCCGTCGAGGTTCGTCCAGGTGATGCGGTAGTCGACACCGACTTCGAGGGCGAGCGTGGGATTTTCTTCGTCGGCGATCGAGTCGGGTGCACGACCCTGCCAGCCGGCGATCTTCCCGCCGAGTTCGATCGTGCGACTGCTCTGTGCACGCCCGCGACCGGCGGTGGCGACGCCCGCGAGCGCGCCGGCCGCCATCAGCGAGAGAAAGCGCCGTCGGCTGGCGACCGCCCGACTTCCGTCGTCCTGTGTGTGCTGTATCGGGTTCACGTGAGCGTTCGCTCGAAGCGAATGGTGCTCGGGTCAAAATCGTGACGACTCGCCGGCCATCGAGACAGTATGATTACTGGCGAGCCGATCCCCATAGATAGAGGATAGCCCGAGCCGATGTGTAGCCAGCAATACTGCCGACTCCCACCGCCAGAAACACGATAACGAACACTATCGCTGCAAACGCGAATCCGACAAGCAAGGCTAACAAGACAAGGCCCATTGCCGCTATTACGACCAAAGGAGTCTCGATTGGGCCGCTGAATGTGATTGTGAGTGCCATCCCAACGGCAGCAATCACGTAAGCGACAAACGCCATCAACAGCGGGACACCATTGATCCCGCCGACGATCACAACGTCGTCCCATGTAGAATCCAGTCCCCACTGTCGAGCCCAAACGATTCCGCCGAACGTGACCAACCACGACGGCATTGTCAGAATCAGCATGTGGTACCCGAGCGACTTACTCATCGCACTCGTAACAATGCGAGTGAGGTCCGTAAATTCACCCGTGGCTAACGGGAGAACGATATATCCGAGAAGCCCGGAGAGAGCGACAATGCCACCACAAACGAGACTTATCTTCACATCCCGATCCATTTTGCGCTCAGTTAGTGACATTCGACGTACTTGTACGTTCGTCCCATCCAATCGCGCTCCTGACTCACTACTCACGTCAATTTAGACCAGCGATGATTGTGCCAGATGTGATATATCTCAGTAACCAAGCAAGCAGTGTTTTGCATCGCAGATCTGCTATCGGCGAAAATCGGTCGTCACCTCCTTGCTGGGATAGTTCCCACTCATCACACCGGTCACGGTCCAATTCCGATCGTTTCAACAGAGCCACGGAAAGGGAGAGTGGCTCAGTCGCCGTTCAGCCGTTTGCGGATCGCATCGGCGATGTCCGTGTTGTCGACGGTGCCGTCGAAGAATTCGGCGTTCGGGCCGGTGGCGAAGGTCGGGACGTTCTCGGCGGTGTGACCGGTCGACGTCCAGCCGAGCCGTATTCGCTCGTTGAGGATCTCCGCGACGGGCGTGTCGTACGCCCGTAGCTCGTCGAGTTCGGTGTCGAGCAGTTCGACACCCATCTGCTCGGCCATGATCGAGGCGACCTCCTCTCGTGATTCGGCCTCCTCGATCTTCGGGACGACGGTGGCCGTGCTCGCGTTCATCCCGTCGAGCACGTCGAAGTTCACGTCGTACGGTCCGCCAGTAGCGAGCGAGAGGCCGCCGGTTTCGTGGTCGGCGGTCGTGATGACCGACGTCTCGCCGTGGGAGTTCTCGGCGTAATCGAGCAGCCGACCGATCACGTCGTCGGCTTCGAGCTGTTCGTGGGCGACGACCGGGTAGTTCGAGTGGCTCGCGTGGTCGATGCGGCCGGATTCGACCATCAGGAAGAAGCCCTTTCGCCCGCCGCGGGCTTCGAGCAGTTCGATCGCCGTCCCGGTCATCGCGCCGAGTCCCGGCTGCGTCGAGTCATCGTCGTCCTGCCGATCGAGCGTGTAGCTCAGGTGGTCGGACTCGCTGAACAGGCCGAGCGCCGGCGCGCTGTCGAGCGAATCGAGTTCGCTCGCGGTCGTGACGTAGTTGTAGCCGTTGCGTTTGGCCTCGGCGACGAGGTTCGCGCTGTCGTTCTCGCGGCCATCGGGCAGGAAGTACGAGCGCGCGCCGCCGAAGAGCACGTCGACACCGCTGTCGCGGACGTACTGTTTGGCGATCTTCTCCTCCTCGTCGCGGGACGGGACGTGGCTGGCGAACGACGCCGGCGTCGCGTGGGTCATCCGCGCCGTCGTCACCAGCCCGACGGCGTAGCCCATGTCACGGGCCTGCTCCAGTACTGTCTTTTTGGGAACGAACTCGCCCGCGTCGTTCTTCACGCCGGCGATCGCACCGTTGTAGGTCTTGTGGCCAGTCGACAGCGCGGTCGCCGTCGCCGCCGAATCGGCGACGAACTCCTCGGGATCGTCCGGATACGTCATCGCCGAGCCGTGCGCGTCGTGGCGATCGACGTTGTAGGTCACGTCGGCAGTGTTCAGCGGGAACTTCTCGGAGTTCTTCCGATAGGCCTTCAGATATCGGCCCAGATCGAGCTGTGCGCGACCCTGACCGTCGCCGACGAAAAGAATAACGTTCGTCGGTCCGTCGTCACCCTCGTCATCGTCGTCTTCGTCCGCGTCGTCCGTATCGTTCGCGTTCGCCGGGTCGGTCCCCTGAAGCCCGAGCGCTGCCATGCCGGCCGCCGCGCTCGATCCCTTGAGGAACGTTCGGCGCGTCGTGTTCGGGCCGTCTTCGTTGTCGTCGGTGCCACTCGCCCGTTCCGTCGATGGTCTCTCCGACATCGGACAAATCCCCATCCACCGTCATCATAAAACTTGTTACATGTGTCAAAATTCCACATGGTATCGTGGGGCATTATTCATCTGGACGTTCCAATAGAGGCCGCTCGGATGGCACCATCCGCACGAACCGCGTCCCGATCAGCGTTCGCTGTCGGGGATCACGACGACCTTGCCGAACCCCTCGCGATCTTCGAGCATCCCGTGGGCACGGGTGGCCTCGCTCATCGGTAGCGTCTCGCGGATTCGGGGTTCAAAGGTGCCGTCCCAGACCAGCGAGAGCACGTCGTCGACCTCGCCGAGGGTGGCCATCGTCGATCCTAGGATGTCGATCTGCTTCCAGAAGACGCGGTTGATGTTCGTCTCGGCCTTCGGGCCGGTGGTCGCCCCGCAAGTGACGAGCCGACCACCCTTGGCGAGACATTTCGTCGAGTCGTCCCACGTCTCCGGGCCGACGTAGTCGACGACGACGTCGACGCCCCGCCCGTCGGTGAGCTCGCGCATCTCGCTCGCGAAGTCGTTCTCGGCGTAGTTGATCGTGTGATCGGCCCCGCACTCCTCGGCGTACGCCAGCTTCTCGTCGGTGCTCGCAGTCGCGTAGACTTCCGCGCCGGCGTAGTCGGCGATCTGGACCGCCGCCTGGCCCACTCCCCCGGAAGCACCGAGAATCAGGATGGATTCGCCGGCCTCGATGTCGGCGCGGGTCATCAGCATGCGCCACGCGGTCTGGAAGGTCAGCGGCGCGGCCGCCGCCGTCACCCAATCGATGTCGTCGGGAACGGGGACGAGGTTCGCGGCGGGGACGGCCGCCTGCTCGGCGTGGACCCCACGAACGTGTTCGCCGATGAGGTGGTAGCTCTCACAGAGCGAGTGTTCGCCGTGGCGGCAGAACTCGCACTCGCCACAGGAGACGCCGGCGGTGACGGCGACGCGATCGCCGACCTCGACGCGCGTGACGTCCTCGCCGACGTCGGTGACGACGCCGGCGGCGTCGCTGCCGGGAATGTGTGGCATCTCGAGATCGACGCCCGGCAGTCCGCGGCGCGTGAAGACGTCGAGGTGGTTCAACGCGCCGGCCTTCACGTCGACGAGCGCTTCGTCCTTCCCGGGTTCGGGATCGGGGAAGTCGCCGTACTCGATGACGTCGCGGTCGCCGTGTTCGGTGAACTGGACTGCCTGCATGTCATCGGATGACAGCGACGCGCGCATAGCGGTTTCGGTCGTTGATGACAGATCGTTCGAGTCGCTCTCACAGCGTCACGAGAACCGCCGCCGCGAGCGAGCCGGCGAGGAGAACGGCGCTCCAGAGCGCGACCCGGGATGCGAACGACCGACTCGGCCCGGCAGCGGTCAGCGCGGCCTTGACGACGATGCTCGACGCGGTGGCGAGCAGGACGGCGATGACGGCCGTCTCGCCGGCCAGACTGCCGGTGCGATAGAGCGAGACGGTCGAAGCGGTCGCACCCGCACTGGAGACGAGCCCCGAGAGCACGGCGGTCACGTAGAAGCCCACCTCGCCGAACTCCGACTGGGCGATGCCACCGGCGAGGACGACCACGGTGAACATCGCGCCGAAGGCGAGCACGTTGCGCAGCGAGAACGGGCTGTCGAGCTCCATCTCCACAGGTGTGTTCCAGTCTGCGGTGACGGCGGCGATGGCGACGCTCCCGACGACGACCACGACGAGCGGGACAAGCGCGCCCACGAGCACGTCCGGGAACGTGAACGCGAGCACGATGGCGAGGTTGCGCAGCGCCATCGCGGCGTCGGCGAGCAGGACGGCCGCCACCGCGTAGGAGGTCGCCGCGGGTCGTTGACGCACCGAATCCAGCATCGTCCCCACGACCGCCGTCGAGGAGGCCAGCCCGCCGAAAAAGCCCGTGACGGCGATTCCCCGGCCGCCGTACGTCCTGACGATGGTGTAGTTGACGATGCCGATGGCGGCGACCGCGACCACCATCAGCCAGACGACGCGTGGTTCGAGTTCGACCGCCAGCGGGCCGGAACCGAGCGTAATGTCGCCGGTCGGGAGCAGCGGATAGACGACGAACGCGAGGATGGCGAACTCGGTCGTCGAGCGGAGCTCCTCGCGCGAGAGCGCGCCGGCGAACGTGTGGAGTTCGCGTTTGAGTACGAGCAACAGCGAGGAGAGCACGGCGACGGTGACGCTCTCGATGACGAAGCCGGCGGCAGTCAGCGCGCCGACGCCGTAGGCGACCAGCATCGACACCGAGGTGGTGAGCGAGAGGCCGAGATCCTCGTCGCGCAGCCCCTGGATCGCCAGAACGGTTCCTTGAACGATGACGAGCACGCCGCCGACCGCCAACAGCCCGTCGCGCCCGAGCGTGGTGAAGACGGCTCCGAGCAGGCTGATGAGCGAAAACGTCCGGATGCCGGCGGGTTTGTCCGACCACTCGCGTTCGAGCCCCAGGAACAGCCCGAGTGCGCCCGCGAGCGCGATCCTCGTGACGGGGCCGTCGAGCGGGACGGCCAACTGGACGACGGGGCTCACGCTTGGGCGTTCTCCCGCTGACGTATAAACGTCCGTCGTCCTCACTCGGTCGATTGCTCCCGGGCCAGTATCGACCGTTGCCGCCGGTCGTCAACTTTATAATTCGGTAGTATAACTAGGTTATCGATGGCACAGACACAGCTCCAGTCCGCCCGCGAGGGTATCGTCACGCCGGCGATCGAGCGCGTCGCCGAGCGCGAGAACCGCGACCCCGAGTTCGTCCGCGAGCAGGTCGCGGCGGGCGAGGCGGTGATCCCCACGAACCACGCTCACGAGGGACTCGACCCGATGATCATCGGTCGCGAGTTCTCGACGAAGGTCAACGCCAACATCGGCAACAGCGAGACGACGAGCGATCGAATCGAAGAACTCCGCAAGCTCCACGCGGCGGTCCACTACGGCGCGGACACGGTGATGGATCTGAGCACCGGCGACGAACTCGACACGATCCGCGAGGCGAACGTCGAGCACTCGCCCGTGCCGATCGGGACGGTCCCGATCTACGAGGCGGTCAAGCGCGCCGAGAGCCCCGAGGAGATCACTCACGAACTCCTGCTCGACGTGATCGAAAAGCAGGCCGAGCAGGGCGTCGACTACATGACGATCCACGCTGGCGTCCTGATGGAACACCTCCCGCTGACCGACGGTCGGGTGACGGGGATCGTCTCGCGCGGCGGCTCGATTCTCGCCCAGTGGATGGAAGAGAACGCGATGCAGAACCCACTCTACACCGAGTTCGAGACGATCTGCGAGATTTTCGCCGAGCACGACGTCACGTTCAGCCTCGGCGATGGACTCCGACCGGGGAGCCTCGCGGACGCGAGCGACGAGGCCCAGTTCGCCGAGCTGGACACGCTCGGCGAGCTCACCCGAACCGCGTGGGATCACGGCGTCCAGGTGATGGTCGAGGGGCCGGGCCACGTGCCGATGGATCAGATCAGGGGCAACGTCGAGCGCCAACAGGAGGTCTGTGACGGCGCGCCGTTCTACGTGCTCGGGCCGCTCGTGACCGACGTCGCGCCGGGCTACGACCACATCACCAGCGCGATCGGCGCGACAGAGGCTGCCCGCGCGGGCGCGGCGATGCTCTGCTACGTCACCCCGAAGGAGCATCTCGGGTTGCCCGACGCCGAGGACGTCCGTGAGGGGCTCGCTGCCTATCGGATCGCGGCACACGCTGGCGACGTGGCGAACGGGCTGCCCGGCGCGCGCGACTGGGACGACGCGCTCTCGCGGGCCAGATACGATTTCGACTGGCGCGAGCAGTTCGACCTCGCGCTCGATCCCGATCGCGCCCGGGACTCGCACGACCAGACGCTGCCGGGTGACAACTACAAGGAGGCGCGCTTCTGCTCGATGTGCGGCATCGAGTTCTGCTCGATGCGGATCGACCAGGACGCCCGCGACGCCGACGGCGAGATGGACGCACTCGATACGGGTGTCGATCTCGACGCCTCGCCCGCCGCGGCGGTCAACCTCCCGCCGGTCGGCACCCACGACACGAGCGCCATCCCCGAACTCCCCGAGATCGACGCGGTGGCCCACGACGAGGGCGAACCCGCCGACGACTGACCCCCCCCCCTCTTTTCGCTCCATTCTCGCGGTGTGTGGACTGTCCGTTTGCGGTGGGATCGAAGTTCGACGGGGGTATAAGTCGCTGCCGGGCGCATGGTCGGTATGACGATCTACACGGGTCGTGGCGACGAGGGCCAGACGGATCTCCGGACGATGGATCGCGTCTCGAAGGCGAACCCCCGGATCGAAGCCTATGGCACCGTGGACGAGGTGAACGCCACGGTGGGGCGGGTCCGGCCGACGGGTCACGAGGACGTCGACGAGCAGCTCCGCGCGATCCAGAACCACCTCCACGTCGTGCAAGCCGATCTCGCCAACCCCGAGCCCGACGCGGACGACCCGCGGATGACTGCCGAGCGCGTCGAACAGCTGGAAGAGTGGATGGACGCCCACGACGAGGAGCTCGACCCTCTCCAGTCGTTCATCCTTCCGGGGGGTGGCGACAGCGGCGCGCGCCTCCATCACGCCAGAGCGGTCTGTCGGCGGGCCGAGCGCCGCGCGGTCGCGCTCGCGAGTGAGGAAGAGATCAACGAGCAGACCGTGACCTACCTGAATCGGCTCTCGGACGCCCTGTTCACCCTCGCGCGCGTGGTGAACCAGCGCGATGGAGTGAGCGAGGAAGCGCCCGACTACTGAAGGCAACGTTTATCTTTCGCGGTCGGAAACCGTGGGCACGGGGTCGGTGATCTAGGCCGGTTATGATACCTCCTTCACACGGAGGAAGTCGGCGGTTCAAATCCGCCCCGACCCACTTGAAACCTGAAACTTCAATCTAAACAAAACTATACACCCATGCTTAGGTAAGAATATTCGATATAATATCTATTGATTATTTTCCACTATATATGAGAAATATATTCGAAATATGACTGTTCGATGCGTATTACGAAACAACCGGTCGTCAAGACACAACTCGTGTGTTCCGGTTTTACTTTCACTATGGTCGGCGAAAACGTATATCCAATCCATTCGTTTGACTGCACAAGGTCATGATGGTTTTGTTCACCATTCCGTTCTCGGTTGCCAACATCGTTTTTCTTCTCACAACCATCATAACGTGGGCAGCAATTTCTGGAACACTTGAAGAAGAAAAGAACGTTGAGCTTTCTCCTGCTCAACAATTACTTACAGGGTTGCCACCAGCATTCACGTTTGGTTTCTCGTTGGTTTACTATCTCATACCTTCGGTATGGAAACTTGTTTTTGGAACGATACCAAACTGGGCATTTAGAGGTGCTTTCTGGGATGTAATGCAAGTCGTTGGTGCAATCATTTTCACTGCATCTGCTGTTTCATGGGTTTCGCTTGTCGAAGAAAACGAGTAGAGTCCATATAATACAGAATTATGTTGGGTCTATTGGAAAGAGCGGCGTTGAGACGAGCAACAGAATCAACCTATGGGAACCGCACGCCTCTAAGGCATCCCTCAAAGCGGTGTCTCGTCCACTTCCTCGTCAGATTCGTACGGATCGACCACACCACGATTCTGCTCTTCGTGCCACGACTCCCAGCTATCGCGCCACTCGCTGGTCGCATCGAGACTCTCGGCTCCGTGCTGCGTGTGGCGCTCACGAATCCGGGTCAGTACGGGTGTGTTCATCGCGTCGCCGGCGATGACGGCCTGGCCGGGCGTCAGCCCCGGAAGCTCATCGAGCACGTCTTCGCCGGCGCTCTCGACCGATTGGCGGATCGCCTGCTGGTCGTTCGGATTCTGGATCTGCATGATGATCTGCGTGCCACATTGGGAGAGCACGTCGGCGTCGAGCTTCGAGGGCCGCTGTGAGATGATGCCCACGCCGAAGCCGAACTTCCGACCTTCCGAGAGGATGGTCCGGAGAATCGGCAGCGAGCGGGCGCTGCCGTCCGGCGCAAAGCGATGGCCCTCCTCCAGCAGCGTAAAGAGCGGGAAGTCGAGATCGTCGCCGTCGCCGCGCATCGCGTCCTTGCGCGCCTCGTAGAGCTTACGCAGCAGCGCGGCGGCGAGCATCTGCTGGTCGTCCTCCGAGAGCCGGTTCAGCTGGAGCACCGTCACCTGACCCGGCGCGACGAGATCGGTGAGGTCGTTGCGCGCCGCACTGGCGAACAGATCGCGGTTGAGCGCACGATTGAGCCGCCACGCGAGCGCGCTGGCGGTTCCGTGATCGCCCTCGTCGAGCGCCTCGCACTTGCTGATGATATCTCGAACGCCGATCTCGTTCGATTCCTTCTGGAGCTCTCGCCACGCCCTGTCGAGCAGCTCCTTCATCCGCTCGCTCGGCTCGTCGAGCAACGCGAGCAGATCGCCGTAGTTCAGGTCGGGGATCGCCACGGTGATCTCGTCGGGCGTGACGACGTTGACCTCCGGTGTGTACGCCCCATCCTGGAATACCGAGGCATGTTCGTCCTTTCGCATCCCGTCGAGCGTGTCGTACTCGCCGTGCGGGTCGAAGACGCACATCGCGGCCCGCGACTGCGGGCGCAGCATCTCCTCGATGACGACGCTCGCGGTGTAGGATTTCCCGCTGCCCGTCGAGGCGAGCACCGCGAGGTGGGTCGCGGCGAACGCATCGATCGGCATGAAGACGTTCGCAGCCTTCGTCTCGCGGTTGAGCAGCCAGCCGACGTGGGCGGTAGCGCTCTCGCTCTCCCAGTCCGCGGCCGGAAGCACCGCCTCCAGGAATTCGTCGCTCGCGAGCGCGACGCGCGAACCGGGATCGGGCAACGAGCGCGGGTTGGCGAAGGTCTCCATCTCCGTATCGAAGTAGCCGACGACGCGCGCGCTCACGCGATCGATCTCGACGTCGCCGCTCGGCACGCCGAGCGCGTCGGCGACGGCCTCCGGTTCCACACCCGGGTCAGCGAGGAACTCGCCGGGAAGTCCGCGCTCCTGCTCGGCGTTCGTCACCCGGGCGAGCACGTCACAGGAGTCGCCCTCGACGGTCGTCTCGTAGACGACGAACTCCCCCGTCCGGACATCGACGGCATCCGGTGCGACGAACACGAACTCGTCGGCGCGCTCGCCGGGCTCGGCCACCGTGCCGACCACCGTCTCGGAGGCAGCATCCATCCCGCGGCCAGTGGGCGGCTCGGGCACGTCGCTCATCGCACCACCCCGCGGTCGGTACTGGCTTCCCAGCGGACCTTCCGCTCGATCACGTCGAGCATCGCTTCCCGATCGGTCTCCGCGCGCAGTCGCTCGATCAACGAGAGCGTCACCTCCGCTCCGAACCGCTCGGCGGCGGTGATGAGCCGGTCGTAGTAGCGCAGCGCGAGCTGCCCGTCGGGCTGGTGGAATCGCCGGAAGCCAGCGCCAGAGAGCTTCGACACCGAATCGTCGATGTCGAGCGTCCATCGCGGCAGTTCCTGTGACACGGACGCGAACTCCTGCCCTCCCTCCGCGGGCGCGAGCTCGGCGAATCCGAGCAGCGCGATGCCGAGCAGCGTCTGTTTCTCGTCGACGTAGCCGGGAACGAACAGTTCCTGATCCGGCGTCGAGAGCCGCGGTCCGTCGCGCCCCTGATCGGGGTTGACGAGCCGCGATTCGTAGACGACGCCGACGAGCGCGCGTTCCTCGCCGCGCACCGTCGTCGTGATATACACTGGCTGACCGAACTCGTAGTCCTGTTTTTCTGGCACGGACGCCTTGTCGTGGTCGCGGTACACCTCGGCGACGTAGTCCATCTGGCCGTTCGATTCGACGATGCTCGCGATCGTGAGGTCATCGTCGCCGATGACCGGTTCGTGGTCCGTCATAGCTGTCTGATCTCCATCGATCTCGCCACTCATCGGCGCCGTCGCTCCTTGCTGAGCGTCTTCGCGTCCCAGTCGATCGGCAGTCCCTCCTCGTCGGCGAACTCCTGGACGAGCGCGAGGAATCGCTCCTTCGCACCGGTGTCCAGAACGGCGTTGGCGTCGGCCTGCTGGAGGATCTCGGGATAGCCGCGCCCAACGCCGGTCTCGGCGCGAACGACGTCGAGCACGTGGTCGACGAGGCCCGCATCCTGAATCCACTCCGGAAATTCGAGGTAGTCCATCGCGTCACCACCCGGTACATCGAGATACGTGAACAGCACTTCCTCGGCGAAACCGTACTCCGTGCCCTCGTAGGTCGTCGCCAGTTCGTCGACGGTCTCGCCCCAGCGGTTGGCGAACGCCAGTGACCGATCGCCCCAGTTCTCTGTGAACCCGTCGAGAATTCGCGCGTCGGCGATCAACGGCTCGTCACCGAGGCGCTCGCTGTAGGCCTGCTGGAGCATTTTCGCGAGGTTCGTCCGCTTGGTGCCGGCGGTGTAGCCGACGACCGGCACCTCGTGGTGCTCGCTCGCCGCCAACACCCGCGCCATCGTCTCGCGATAGTACTCGTCTCGCACGTCGGGCGCGTACGTGTTGGCAAAGAGTGGAACGAGCGGCCCATCGTAGACGACGACCGGCGTCGGATCGCGGTCGGCAAACTGCCGGATACACTCGACGACCGCACGGCCTTCCGCACGGTAGCGCTCGTGACCCGGTACGCGGCCGTCGACGTAGCGCATGCCGCCCTCCTCCACCTCTTCAGTCACCGTCCGCGGACCGAGCACGTGGCTGGACACGTCGCCATCGTAGTCGCCATCGGGATCGTGATGGTTTGCCGTCCACGCGACCTGAACGAGGCCGAACGGAACGGTGAACTCCTCCGTCGGACCGATCTCGGAGCCGTCGGCGGCGATCGTCGTCATCCCTTCCAACTCTTCTTTCGCGAACCGGTTGACGGCCTCGTGACTCTCCCACGATGCCGATCGCTCGAACTCCGCCACTGGTTCGTCGGACTCGTCCCACTCGTCGGTCGGGGCCGCGCCGGGCTGGGGATGAGGCCCGATCTCCGTGGCAAGTCGGTCGGCGTCGTAGTCGGCGAGTGCATCACGGAGCGTGTCGCGATAGCTCGCCACGACGTGTTCGTCGTCACCGGCGTACTCCCGGATTTCCTCGGTGAAGTTCTGGAGCTCGTTCGCGACTTCGCCGGGATAGAACGGCATCAGTCGCTCACCACCCGTGTCATCTCCCGATCCTCGTCCTTTTCGAGCTCGATCGCCCGCTCGGTCATCGACTCGAAGGTCCGGTCGTGGCTGACGACGAGCAGCTGGTTCAGCCGATCGAACTCCTCCAGCTGATCGACGAGGTTCCGTTTCTTGTGCTCGTCGAGGTTCGCGGTCGGCTCGTCCAGAAACGCCATCCCGACCGCGGCGAGTCGTTCGAGGATCGCGAGGCGCACCGACAGCGCGGCGGCCATCTTCTCGCCACCGGAGAGCGTGTCGAACGGCTTGTTCTGCCCGCGCACACGAACCCGGAGGTTGTACGTCCGATCCCAGACCAGCGTCTCTGTCGGGGCGGCGCGCAGCGCCTGATAGATGTCGTTCGCCCGGTCGCCGATCTCGCTCGTCGTGAGATCGCGCAGGTCCTCGGCACCCTGCTGGAGGCTGTCGCGCGCCCAGCGGGCGAACTCACGATCGCGTTCGAGCTCGGTCATCTCCGCCTCCAGCGCCGCCTTCCGCTCGCGTTTCGCTTCGAGCTCGTCCAGGCGCTCTCGCGCGTCCGTGAGATCCTCTTCCCTGTCCTCGCGCTGCTGTTCGCGCTTGGCACGAGTCGTCTTCCGTTCGCTCAGTTCCTCCTCGATCTCGTCGAGTCGCGCCGCGTCGAACGCCTCGTCGAGCTCCGTAACCCGCTGGTCGACTTCTTTTCGCTCGGCGCGCAGCCGCGCCAGCGCCTCACCTTCTTCGTCGACCGCCGCCTGACGCTCGTCGAGGCTCTCGGCGACGGGTTCGTGCTGGATGTAGGTCCGGTAAGCGTCCTCGGTTGTGGCGATCGTCTCCTTCGTCGTCTCGATCTCACGGTCGAGCCCGTCGAACTCGCCCAATTCGTCACCGAGTTCCCGGTAAGCGACGAGTCGCTCGCCGAGATCGCTGCGCGCTTCACGGAGGGTCGCCTCTACCCCGTCGGCGCTCTCGATCGTCGCCTTCGCGGTGTGGTATTGTTCGGCCACGCCGTCGAGTTCGGCCACTGTCTCGCGTTTGTCCGGCAGTTCGTCGAGCCGTTCGTCGAGCTCGTCGCGCTCGGCCACGTACTCGCTCTTTTCGGCCTCCAGCTCGGCGACCTCTTCCTCGATCGAGTCGTGCTCGCGTTCGAGCTGTGGAATCCGATCGGTCGCCGCCTTCGCCTCCCGAGCGGCCTCGATACGCTCCTCGGCGGCCTCGATCTCTTCTTCGATCGCGGGCAGTCGTTCCTCAGTAAGTTCCTCGATGCGCTCGCGGTTGCGCTCTAGGACGCTCTCGCGGTGGTCCGCAGTCACGGGCTGATCGCAGGTCGGACACGAGACCGCCGACTTGCCACCGATCTCGATGGCTTGCAGCTCCTCGTTCTGTTCGCGGAGTTCCTCTCGCTCGGCTTGCAGGGACTTCCGCTCGGCGAGCAGGTTCTGTCGTTCGTCCTGGCGCGCGGCGAGCGTCTCTGCCTCGTCGCGTTGCGCTTCGGCCTCCTCGATCTCCGCTTCGAGCTCCGTGGCTTCGGCGCGCAGTTCCTCGATCTCGTCGTCGACGTCTCTGAGTTCACTCTCGATTTCGTCACGGCGCTCGGCATCATCCTCCAGCTGTGAGATCTCGTCCTGTAGCGCCTCGTAGCGCTCCTTTTCGGGTTCGAGCTCGCGCACTCGCTCGCGTGCTGTTTCAGCCGCATGGAGGTCGTCCTTCGAGCTGGCGACCCGATGTTTGAGCAGGTCGATCTCGCCGCCGAGATCGGTGCGCTCGTCGTCGATCTCGTCGCGTTCGGCCCGTCGTTCTTCCAGTTCGTCGAGGCGTTCCTGTGCGCTCTCGTGGCGTTCGTACTCCTCGCGAACCGCCGCGAGCGTCTCGCCGGCCGTTCGCGCCTCGTCACGGTGCTCTTTGGCCGTTTGGAGGCTCTCTTCCTGGGCCGGGATCTTCGTCTCTTCGAGCGTCGCCAGCTCCTGTTCGGCGTCGTCGAGTTCGTCCTCGATCCCTTCGAGCCGCTCGTGCTCTTCGTCGAGTTCCTCGATCGCCCCCGACAGCGCCTCGATCTCGTCGGCTAGCTCCGCGATGGTCGCCTCGTGCTCCTCGACGCGTTCCTCGACGTCGGGAAGCTCCTCCAGTCTAGCGTCGAGACCGATTATCTCGTCACGATGGTCCTGGATGTCGTCGTCGAACTCCTCGTCGAGCCCGCCGAGTGATTTGTAGGCCTCGCGATAGCGCTCGATGTCGAACAGCGGATCGAACGTGTCGATGCGCTCGGTCTCGGTTTTCGTAAAGTCTGCGAGGAAATCCGTCTGAGCGACGCCGACGCTTCGCTCCCACACCTCCGAGAGATCGCCGGGATCGTCGACGCCGAGCTGCCCGCAGAGCCAGCCCTTGATCTCGCTCGTTCCGTCGAGCGAGAGGTTGTCGCCGCTCCCGTCGAGCACCTCGTACTTCGACCGGCCGGCCCACCGACGGACCGTGTACTGCGCGTCGCTCGTCCGGTTCGTGAACGTCACGCCGATCATGCCTGAGGATTCGCCCTCGCGCACGAGCCGGTCCTGCTTGCTGAACGGGTGGCTGTCGAACAGCGCGTAGCCGACGGCCTCCTGAATCGTGCTCTTGCCGGCCCCGTTGTCGCCGAGGATCGCCGTCACGCCCTCGCCGAGATCGACGGTGGTCTTCTCGCCGTAACTCTTGATCCCGTCGAGTGTCACCGACTCGATGACGATGCTCATTCGTCACCCCGTGCGTCGAGCGTCTGCTGGCTCGTCCGTCCCTCGGTCGGTTCGTCGTTCATCGGTCTGTCCTCGTCGTCCGCCTCCCCTGCGCCGTCGGGGAACAGTTCGCGTCGGCGTTCGCCGAGATAGTCGGCGACCTCGCTCACGCCCTGCTCGTCCTCGGTGACGAGCCCTTCGAGCTCGTCGAGCGTCCGGGCCACGGCCTCGGTTTCGGCGCTGTAACGCGATTCGCCCGCGATGGTGTCGAACACCCGTTCCTGAAGTACGTCGGTATTGACGGTGCCGTCGGCGTCGAAGGCCTCGTCGCGCTCGATGTCGCCGAGCAGCTCCGCGATCGCCTTGCGCTCGGTGTTGTTCGTCGGCTGGACGTGCAGTGCGTCGAGCCGGTCGACGGCGAGCGCCCGCAGCGCCTCGACGTCGAAACTCCCGTGATCGAGGAGCAGCGTGCCGACGAATCTGACGTTCACGACCGGTGCGCGACGGTCGCCGTTGCCCTTGCGATGGATATCACGCTCACAGGTCCGCTCGACTGCCGCGCGCTCGTCGTCGAGCGCGTCCGCGAACTCGCCGCGGAGATCCTCAAACGTCCGATAGCCCGAGACGTCGAAGGTCATCGTGTGGTACGGCCGGCGCTTCGAGAGGTGATGCTCGGCGGTCCCGTCTGCAGTGTCGAAGACGTAGTAGCCGTGGCTCTCGTCCCACCGGCCTTCCTGAATGTCGAGCGCTTCGAGACTACCCGGATTTCGCCCGACGTCGCCGGTCTCGTACCGTTTGTGGATGTGGCCGAGCGCGAGGTAGTCGACGTGCTCCTCGATCGGCGTCAGCCACGCTCGCTTGACGGTCGCGCCGAGATCCGGCACTGCGTCGTCGACGCCGAAGTGGGCGAGCAGCACCGTCGTATCGGCCGGTCCCTCGCGCTCGTCGGTTGCCCGAATCCCCTCGGCGATCTTCGGGAGGTCGGTCTCGATGTACGCGCCGCGGTAGGGCACGCCGAAACAGCGCACCGTCTCCCCATCGTCCTCGATATCGACGAACCCACCGCCGCCCCGCCGTGGGTCGTCGGGGTCGGTCCGGACGAACACCGGATCGTCACCCGGATCGCCGGACAGCAGCGTGATGAGACCGGTGTCGTTGAGATACTGCAGCCACGTCAGTTCCCGGCGAGCACCCATGCTCTGGTCGTGGTTGCCGGGCGAGACGATCACCGGAACGTCGACGTCGGCGAGGACGGACTCGGCCTCGCTGAGTGTCTTCGGGCTCACGTCCCTGGAATCGAAGAGATCGCCCGGGAGAAGGATGGCGGTCACGTCGTGCTCGCGAGCCTTCCCGAGAAAGTGCTCGAAGGCGAGTTTGACGTCCGCCTCGCGCTGCTCGTGACCGTACTGTCTGTGGCCGAGATGGACGTCGGCGACGTGTGCGAGCCGCACGCTCACCACCCCGGCTCACGCGGGACTGTGCGACCGACCGAACGATGCGACGTGAAGGGCGGGCGAAGCGACACGATACAGGAACTCGCCACGCGACGACGCATAAATCTGAGCAAAGCGGAGCGAAAGTGGAACTGATGATCGCCCGACGGCGTTCGTGGTGGCGGGCGCGGGCGTCGTCGGAAGCGAGCGGCGACTGCACGGTGGGCCGGAACGGTTTTGCCGCGGGCGCGAGAGGGAGGCCGTATGATAGACGAGACGGTCGAGGAGATCCGCGAGATGCAGACCCACAGCTCCTCGGTGGTCGCCGTCAAAGCCGCCCGCGCGCTCGAATCGCTCACCGAGCGCGAGTTCCGGAGTCTCGACGACTATCTCCGAGACGTCGAGCGCAACTCGACGGCGCTCCGACAGGCCAACCCCTCCCACGCCTCCCTCCAGAACACCCAGCGCGAGATCGTCGCCGCGCTCGACGAGGAGTTCCCGGACATCAAGGCGGCCAAGGCCCGCACGCGGGAGGCGGCCAGGAACGTGATCGAGCGCGTCGAGATGGCCAAACGCCGGGCGGCCGAGTACGGCGCGATGGCGCTCGACGACGGGATGACGGTGCTCACGCACGACTACTCCTCGACGGTGCTCGAAGCGATCGAACTCGCCGGGCGCGAGGGGGCCGAACTCACCGTCTACGTGACCGAGGCGCGACCGCGCTATCTCGGGCGCAAGAGCGCGCGCACGCTCGCGGCGATCGACCGTGTCGAGACACACCTCGTCGTCGACAGCGCCTGCGGCCACTTCCTCCCCGAGTGCGATCGCGTGCTCATGGGGATGGACTGTATCGTCGGCGAGACCCTCTACAACCGCATCGGCAGCCTCCCGATCGCCGCGACCGCCGCCGAGACCGACACGCCAGTGACGGTCGTCGGCTCCGGTGCGAAGATCATCGACGACGGGTTCGTCTTCGAGAACGAGTTCCGATCGAGTAGCGAAGTGATGCGCGAACCCGCCGAGGGGTTCTGGATCGAGAACCCGGCCTACGACGCGACGCCGCTCTCGCTCGTCGATTCGGTCATCACCGACGAAGGCATGCGCTGACTACGCGTAGACGACTTCTCGGGGGCGGTTCGCGATCGTCGCACCACAGTCGGGACAGCGGTAGACGACCCGATCCGGGTCGTCCTCGGCGGGTTTGACCCGCCAGTCGCCGTCGATCGGACTGGCGTGACCGCACGTGGGACAGAAGAGCGTGCCCTTGCGCGGTGCGCCGCTGGTCGTGGATCGTCGTGCTGTTCTCATCGGTTTCGGCTACGGGCGCGAGAGCAATAGTACTGGCGGCTGACGGTGGTTAATGGTGTTCGTTCCCGATCGATAGTGAGGGTCAGTACTGATAGCGGCGGACGTCGTCCTGGCTCTGGGATTGTCCCTGCATCTCCATCTCGCCGGTCATCTCGTCGAACGTCATCCCCGAGAGATACTCGTCGTAGGTCACGTCGTAGCCACTCCGGAGGTGGAAGTCGAGCCGGCCGGTCTCGACACTCGTCTGAAAGAGCATGTGGACCGCTCGCCGGAGCAGTTCGTCGGTCTCCTCCGGACCGAGCGCGCAGGTGAGCAGCGCGAGCTCGTTGCGCGTCTCGCGGTCGAGACTCATCCCCACCTCGTCGCCGAGATCAGCGTAGCGCGATTCGACGTCGGCGGAGAGATCGTCGAGACTCATGGCCGGTCTGGGTCTGCCGCCCGCAAACCGCTTTCGGGTCGTTCCCCGTCGAACCGCCACGCGTATGACGTCCACGGCCGAACGAACGACGGATGAGCGAGTCCGCGTTCTCGTTGCCGGACGACCCCGATACCGTCCGCCGTGCGCTCGTCGAGTGGTACGAGGCGGACCACCGCGGGTTCCCGTGGCGCGAGACGACCGATCCCTACGAGATCCTCGTCTCGGAGGTGATGAGCCAGCAGACCCAGCTCGAACGGGTCGTCGAGGCGTTCGACGGGTTCGTCGAGCGCTGGCCCGACGCCGAGCGCCTCGCGGCCGCCGATCGCTCGGCCGTGGTCGGTTTCTGGAGCGATCACAGCCTCGGCTACAACAATCGGGCGCGCTATCTCCACGAGGCCGCCGGACAGGTGACGACCGAGTTCGACGGCGAGTTCCCAGAGACGCCCGACGAACTCCAGGAGCTCCAGGGCGTCGGTCCCTACACCGCGAACGCGGTGGCGAGCTTCGCCTTCAACAACGGGAACGCGGTCGTCGATACGAACGTCAAGCGCGTGCTCCACCGAGCGTTCGACGTCCCGGACGACGATGACATCTTCGCGGATGCCGCCGGAGAACTGATGCCCGCCGGCGAGTCCCGAACCTGGAACAACGCGATCATGGAGCTGGGCGGTGTGGCGTGTACGAAAACGCCCGCCTGCGACGACGCCGAGTGCCCGTGGCGCGCGTGGTGTGACGCCTACGCGACCGGCGATTTCAGCGCGCCGGACGTGCCCACCCAGTCGCCGTTCGAGGGGAGTCGGCGGCAGTTCCGGGGGCGCGTCGTCCGGATTCTCGGCGAGTACGACGAGCTGGCGCTCCCGGAACTCGGCCCGAGAGTCCGTGTCGACTACACGGCCGACGGCGAGCACGGCCGCGAATGGCTACGGGAACTGCTCGCCGATCTCGAAGACGACGGGCTAGTCGTGGTCGATACCGACGGCGAGACGACCGTCAGACTACAACGCTGACGATCGTCGGAAACAGGGTCGCTCGTCCGCTTCAGAGGATGAGCGAGATGATGGCGAGAATGACGAAGATGATGATGAGGATGCGGGCGATTCCGGCCGATAGCCCCGCGATGCCCTGTGCACCGGCGAGGTAGGCGACGATCGCGAGGACGATGAAGACGACTGCTAGATAGAGGAAGTCGCCGGAGAACTGTAGCGCCGCTCCGGTAAGGGCGAGCGGGTTCATCGGAACGCTCCGACGGCCGCGGTCAGTCGGTGGCGATGACGATTGGAGGCTGTTTCGAACATCACGTCCAGTGATAGTCGGATCCGTCCCTCACGGTGTGGCTTGCAGAAGACGGGTCGTTAAATCGTGGGCGGGGAGAGCACTGGCAAGCAGGCGGTCCTGGCGGCGGGTTTCGAAGGCCTTAACAGCGATTGCCCGGAAGGATCGGTAACTCGCTGGTATCGGGCACCGGCGGGCACCTGCTCGCGTGAACCCACGCAGCGGGTCGGTATGTGGCCCTCACGGGCTGAACCCGCAACGCCCGCAGACAACCATGGCACGAAGCTTCTACGCACACATCGGTGACGCGTGGCACGATGCGGAAAACGAGAAACACGCCGACCTCCAGTGGCGACGACTCCAGGAGTGGCGCGAACAGGGCGCAATTGAGCGCATCGATCGCCCGACCCGTCTCGATCGGGCGCGCTCGCTCGGCTACAAGGCCAAACAGGGCGTCGTCCTCGCCCGCGTCGCGGTCCGGAAAGGCACCGCGCGCAAGGTACGCCACAAGGCCGGCCGCCGGACGAAACGCCAGGGCGTCAACCGCGTCACCCGGCGAAAATCCGTCCAGCGCATCGCCGAGGAGCGCTCCAGCCGGAAGTTCAAGAACCTCCGCGTGCTCAACTCCTACCCCGTCGGCGAAGACGGCTCGCAGAAGTGGTTCGAGGTCGTCCTCATCGATCCCGAGCATCCGGCCATCGAGAACGACGACGATCTGAACTGGATCTGTGACGACACCCACCGCGGCCGGGCGTTCCGCGGGCTCACCAGCGCCGGTACGAGCGGGCGCGGGCTCGACGAGAAGGGCAAGGGTGCCGAGCACACCCGCCCGAGCGTCCACAGCGATCGCGGCCGCGGGAAGTAAGGAAAGACCGCGTTCACTATTCGAACGCACCGAATCGGTACGTGATTTATACGCAGCCGGTCCGGACGACCGCTCATGGAATTTCGAGACAGCACACTCGTCACCGACGGATTACTGGTAGCTCGAACTCGAAGAGTACGTCGAGCAGTTGGGTGTGGAATCCGAATATGACAAGCTCAGACGCACGTGACGAAAAACACGCACGCAACCGTCGCGAACGCTACGCCCAGATCAAGTCATGGGCCGAGTACGTGCGCACCCATCCCGACGAGGAGTGGAGCAAACAGGTGAACGATCTAGTCGAGTCACAGCTCCAGACGGCGCGTCAGTTCGAAGACGATCGCCCGGAGATGGACGAACTCCGCGATTCACCCCTGTTCGACGAATCGTAGCTACGGTTGGTCCGCAGCCGTCGAACGGACCGACCTTTCTTGCGTCACGAGCACTTCCGTTTCTCAATGAGCCACGATGCTCAAACGGAGACTGAATCGGAAACGCTCACGATGTACGCCGACTACGTCTGTCCGTTCTGCTATCTCGGCGAAGCCTCGTTGGAACAGTACCGGGAACGTCGCGACGAACCGCTCGCCGTCGAGTGGCATCCGTTCGATCTCCAGAGCGACCAGCGCGGTCCCGACGGTGAGATCGACACGACCGCGGACGACGGCAAGGACGAAGACTACTACGCGCAGGCCAAGGAGAACGTCGAGCGCCTCCAGGAGGAGTACGACGTCGAGATGTCGCTGTCGATCGCCACCGACGTGGACTCGAAGAACGCCCAACAGGCCGCACTCTACGTCCGCGAGGCCTATCCCGAGACATTCGAAACGTTCCACGAAGCGGTGTTCGACGCGCTCTGGCAGGACGAACGTGATATCGGCGATCCCGACGTGCTGGCCGACATCGCGACGGAGATGGGAATCGACGCCGACGATCTCCGGGCAGCGATCGCCGACGACGAGCGCGAGGAAGCCCTCGAGGAGCAGTTTGCCGAGGCCAAGCAGACGGGCGTCACGGGCGTCCCGACGTTCGCCTACGAGGGCTACGCCGCCCGCGGCGCAGTGCCGCCCGCACAGCTCGAACGGCTCGTCGAGGGCTGAGCTGATCAGACCCGCTGGGCGAGCACGAACACCCGAGAGCCATCTGGAGAGCCGGGCAGCATGCCGTGCCGTGGCCCACGAGCAGCGCCGCGTCCTCGACGAAGCCATAGCGCGTCTCGACCATCACTCGAAAAGCGATCGAGGGTTGTTATGGATTTCTCTCGGCTTGGAAACTCTTTCCTACGCTCGCTGACTGATCAGCGAGCAGCCAGTAGTGAGATCGAACGGCGGTTCCGGGTGCGATCCTAATGTTTTCGTCCTGTGCTCGGCGTTACTCGTCTCCCGCCGTGGTTCGAACAAGCACTCTCAGCGTTTGAGCCAGCTTTCTCCGACAGCCGCAACGCTGATTCGCTCAAACACCTCGTGAGCGCGCTGATTCTCGCCGAAACGCANTTTGAGCCAGCTTTCTCCGACAGCCGCAACGCTGATTCGCTCAAACACCTCGTGAGCGCGCTGATTCTCGCCGAAACGCAGTGGACTGTTAGCGGACTCTCACAAGGGATTTCGCGTCCCGACGGGAACGCGAAATCCCGCAGAGCCTACGACTACTTCTTCGAGGGAGCTGACTGGTCGGCCACCGATCTCGCCCAACTCCACGCTGAGTACGTCTTTGACCAGCTCCAGGTCGGTACCGGTGACGACGTACTCCTTCACATTGACGATACGTTCGCCGGCAAAACCGGCGACGCCACCGATGGCGTCGCCCGGTTGTACAATCCAGTCGAAGGCGAGACAGAACTTGGCAATAAGCTCGTCACTTCTTGCCTTCAGGTCGACGAAGTCTACGTTCCTTACCTTGCGCGGATGTACGTTCCAGAGGACCTCGCAACGGATTTCGACGAGCCGTTCAAGAAAAAGACCGAGATCGCTGTCGAAGAGATCGTGACGCCGCTCCAGCTCCCGGCTGGAGCGGCTCTCACCGTCGTTTTCGACTCCGCGTACTACGGTGACGAGAGAGTTGCTACGATCCAAAATCAGGGCCATAATGTCGTCTGTCGGCTGAAATCCGACAAACACGTCTCACCACAGGGTGTCGTCTGGACCCAACGCGTCGACGCCTTCGCGTCGACGCTGGAGTACGAATCGACGACGATCACAGTTCGTGGAAAAGAGAAAACCTACGACATTGCGAGCAAGATCGTCGAAATCGAGGACGTCGGTCCGGTGAAGATCGTCGCGAGCAAGACCGAGGACACGACTCGACACTACCTGAGTACGGATCTCGGCCGATCAGCGGCCGAGATCCTCGAACTCGTCGAACACAGGTGGAACATCGAGACGGTCCACGAGGAATCGAACNGATCTCGGCCGATCAGCGGCCGAGATCCTCGAACTCGTCGAACACAGGTGGAACATCGAGACGGTCCACGAGGAATCGAACGCGAAGTTCGGCTTCAAGCAATACCAGCTGGAAGGAAAACAGGCAATAGAGCGCTACCTCCAGCTGGTGTTTCTGGCATGGACGCTGGTAACGTTCGCTGAACGGGCGAAAGTGGCGTTTTGGGAAGAACGAGGCGGACTGAGCGTCCGCCTCGATCACGCCAAGGAAGCATATCTCGTGGAAACGATGCTCGAAATTACCGAAAAGGTTGCTCCGTCGCTCCCGCGAGCGGAGCGACGGGAGCAACTGCATGAACTGGTGCGTGAGTTCTCGTGGTCTTCTCTCGCGAATTCGTTTGTTGCGGTTATTNGGAGCGACGGGAGCAACTGCATGAACTGGTGCGTGAGTTCTCGTGGTCTTCTCTCGCGAATTCGTTTGTTGCGGTTATTGAAGTATAAACTCCATTAAAGAATCGGCACGGTTTCTATTGGATATTAGTTCGGAGGTTCATCTATAGAGAAACAAATGCGGGATCTTTGAATATTTTAGCTACAGCTTGCTGATTCAAACGATCTTGCCAAGCCGAGGATTTCTAGCCACCGGTCGGCGAGATGATATGCTCGGCCACGGCGTTGCGGACGAGCAGGGCGACGAACAGCGCGAGGCCGAGGGCTGCGATCGCGAAAACCGGGTTCGAGAGCGCCATCGCCGTCGCACGCCGAAATCCGGCCGTGAGCCACGCGAACAGCACCTGCGAGGGGAGCACCTCGCGGCCGGTGAGGACGAGCCCCGCGACGGCAGCCGCGAACAGCCCACTGCCACCGGCGGAGTAGACGGCGAACTTCCCGATGCCCATCCCGGCGATTCCGGCGGGAATCGAGATGATCGAGCGGAGCACCGGCAGTAGCCGTCCCCAGAAGACGGAGGACTCACCCCAGCGGCGGAACCAGCCGCTCGCACGCTCGACGTCGTCGGCCGAGACGCTGACGTAGCCTCCATAGCGATCGATGACGGGCTGGTGGGCCGCGTCGAAGACGAAGTAGAGGAACAGGCTGCCGACCGTCGCGCCGGCCGTCAAGGCGAGCACGAAGGCGAGAAAGCTCGCCGGGCCGGTGACGAGCAGCGCGGCCGCTACGGGGACGACGAGCTCGCTCGGGACGAACGGGAAGAGCAGCGAGGTTTCGAGGAAGGCGAAGACGAACAGCGCGAGGAACCCGTACTGGGTGAGCAGCGCCGTCGCCGTCCCCTCGATACCGGCGAACATCGTTCGATCGTTCCGTCGTGGGGACTTCGGCGTTGTCTTTCGGAACCCACAGGTTTTAGCGCGGTGTGCCCCGAACGGAGCCATGACCGAGGGAATCGTCGGGGAGTTCCTCGCCCTCAAAGACGAGACCGACGCCGACTTGCTGGCGATGCAGTGTGGCGATTTCTACGAGTTCTTCGCCGACGACGCCGAGTTCGTCGGTGAGGAGCTCGATCTCAAGGTATCACAGAAATCCTCACACGGCTCGTCCTATCCGATGGCCGGCGTGCCCCTCAGCGAACTGACGGCCTATCTGAAGGTGCTCGTCGAGCGCGGCTATCGCGTCGCCGTCGCCGATCAGTACGAGGTCGACGGCGGCCACGAGCGGGCCATCGAGCGCGTCGTCACGCCGGGCACGCTGCTCGAAAGCACCGACAGCGAGGCGCGCTATCTCGCGGCGATCGTCGCGGAGAGCGAGGGGTACGGGTTCGCCGTCGCCGATGTCACCACGGGTCGCTTTCATGCCACCGAACTCGACAGCGACGAGTTGCTCACCGAACTGTATCGGTTCGGTCCTGCCGAAATCCTGCCCGGGCCCGACGTGCGCGCGGACGACGATCTGCTCGCGGAGTTCCGGGCGACCGACGCGACGCTCTCGCTGCACGCGACCGACGCGTTCGCGCCGGGACGGGCGCGACACACGGTCGACGAGCAGTTCGGGGCGACGACGGTGTCGAGCGTGGGGCTCGACGATGCGCCTGGAGCGATCCGGGCGGCCGGCGGGCTGCTGTCGTACGTCGACGAGACGGGGCTCGGCGTGCTGGCGTCGATGACGCGGTTGCAGCCGTACGACACGGGCGAGAGCGTCGCGCTCGACGCGACGACGCAGCGCAACCTCGAACTCGTCGAGACGATGGGCGAGGGCGGGCGCTCGCTGGTCGACGTCGTCGATCACACCGTGACGAGCGCCGGCGGACGGACCCTCCGCGAACGGCTCTGTCGGCCGATCCAGGACGAAGGCGAGCTCACGCGGCGGGCGGACTGCGTGGAAGCACTTACGCACGAGGCGCTCGCGCGCGAACGACTCCGCGAGACGCTCGGCGACGGCTACGACGTCGCCCGGCTGGCGAGCAAGGCGGTCTCGGGCAGCGCCGACGCCCGCGACCTGCTCCGGGTGCGCGACACGCTCTCGGTGCTCGACGAGGTCGCCGGTGTGATCGAAAGTTCCGCGCTCGCCGACTCCCCCCTCGCCGACGTCGTCTCGCAGCCGGACCGAGCGGCTGCGGCGGAACTGGTTGACGAACTCGCCGACGCGCTCGCGGATGAGCCGCCGGCGAGCACCCGCGAGGGCGGTCTCATCCGGCAGGGCTACCACGACGAACTGGACGAGCTGATCGAGGGCCACGAGGAAGCGCTCGACTGGATGGACGGGCTCGCCGAGCGCGAGCAATCCCGGCTCGGCATCACGCATCTGAGCACCGGTCGGAACAAGACAGACGGCTACTACATCCAGGTCGGTAACTCGGAAACCGGCGAGGTCCCCGAGGAGTACGACGAGATCAAGTCGCTGAAGAACGCGAAGCGCTACACCACGGAAGAACTGAGCGAGCGCGAGCGCGAGATATTCCGGTTCGAGGAGCGCCGTGGCGAACTCGAACACGAGCTGTTCGTCGATCTCAGGGAGCGTGTCGCCGAGCGTGCAGAACTCCTCCAGGACGTGGGTCGCGCGCTCGCCGACTGTGACTGTCTGTCGAGTCTCGCGGTCCACGCGGTCGAAAACGACTGGACCCGCCCCGAACTGGTGGGATCGGGCATCGACATCGAGGCGGGCCGTCATCCGGTCGTCGAGCGCGAGGTCGAGTTCGTCCCGAACGATCTCGCCCTTTCCGACGAGCGCGGCTTCCTCGTCGTCACCGGGCCAAACATGAGCGGGAAGTCCACCTACATGCGCCAGAGCGCGCTGATCACTCTGCTCGCCCAGATCGGGAGTTTCGTGCCCGCCAGGAGCGCGCGGATCGACCCCGTCGACGGGATCTACACCCGCGTGGGCGCGCTCGACGAACTCGCACAGGGGCGCTCGACGTTCATGGTCGAGATGAGCGAGCTCGCCAACATCCTCCACTCGGCGACCGAGGACTCGCTGGTGATCCTCGACGAGGTTGGGAGGGGGACGGCGACGTACGACGGTATCTCGATCGCCTGGGCCGCGACCGAGTATCTCCACAACGAGGTGCGCGCGAAGACGCTGTTCGCGACCCACTACCACGAGCTCACGGGTCTCGCCGAGCATCTCGATCGGGTGGCGAACGTCCACGTCGCGGTCGAGGAGCAGGGCGACGACGTGACCTTCCTCCGTACGGTACGAGAGGGTGCGACCGATCGCTCCTACGGGGTCCACGTCGCCGATCTCGCTGGCGTTCCCGAACCCGTCGTCGACCGATCGCGGGACGTCCTCGCGAAGCTCCGCGCGGAGAAGGCCATCGAGGCGCGCGGTTCATCTGGCGAATCGGTCCAGGCCGTCTTCGATCTCGACAGTGAGTCGTTCCGTGGCTCCGCCAGCGCCGACGGTGGACAGCAGCCCCGAGACAGCGATTCCGAAACCACGCCGGACCACGGTCCCGACTCGTCGATCGACCCCGAAGCCGAGGCCGTGCTGAAGGCGGTCCGCGAGACGAACGTCGCGGAGACGTCGCCGGTCGAACTCATGGGTAGCGTCGAGGAGTGGCAGCAACGGCTGGCCAACGATTCCCCCGAATAACAAATTTCTGCCATTTATGAAATCTCATCGGTAGAGGTAGTGAGTCCGACAGTCGATCGGCCAGCATAGTGCTGGCTCAGAGAGACAAACTGGGAACCGTCCCTCGCGAGCCTGACGACAAGATACGAAAACTTTTGAAAGTAGTCGATGAAAGACGGTCAATGGGGACACGTCGAACGGAGATCGAACGGCATCGTTCGGAAGAGGAGATCGACGAGCTGCTGCGGGCGACCGAGGACGATCACCGTCTCCGGCGGATCGGGTTCGTGAAGAACCTCTATCGAGGCGATACCATCCCCGAGGCGGCCGATCGCGAGGGACGGTCGCCGGCGACCGGAACCCGGTGGGCAAGCGCCTGGAACGAGGGAGGATTCGAGGAGCTCATGCCGAATTTCGGGGGTGGACGACCCGCGAAACTCGACGACGGAGAAAAAGAAGAGCTACTCGACCAGCTTCGCGAGGGTCAGCCCTGGCGGATCCAGGCGATTCGGCGTCTTCTCGCCGACGAGTTCGACGTCGAGTACCATCCGAACTACCTCTCGACGTTCCTTCGAAATCTCGGACTCTCCGTCACGGAATCGCCAGTAAAGCCCGCGGATCGGCCGGGACAGCGAGCGACAGCGGGTGACGGAGACGATGGGGAAGTATCCGACGAGACAGAAACGTCGCATGGTCCCCACGAGCGAGAGACGGGACGACGGTGGATCGTCGATGGGGATGATTGATCGATTTGGTTTCAGAAGTTATCTTACTATGATCGGTCGTTCGGTCGATCGCCGACGAAGGAAAGGGAGATCGGGACGGATCAGTCCGACGGCGTCGTACAATCACAGCCACCGCGTTCGAGCAGTTCGTCGATCCCATAGCGCTGCCCGCAGTCCTCACAGAGCACGCTCACGTCGACGAACAGCATGAATTCGCCGAGATCGAACTCGGTGTTCCGGCGGAGCCGGTCGAGTTTCTCCTCGGTGACGGTCTCGACGCGCCCTCGGAGTCGCTGGACGTTCTCGGCCTCGACGACGGTTCGGTCCCGATCGTCGGCGGTGTATTCGGCCCCCCGGTGTTCGATGAGATAGCTCCGGATCGCCTGATAAGTGACGAAATCCGACTGGAGCTCCTCGACCGGGACGCCGTCACGTTCGAGCTGTCGGCGGGTCTGGGTCCGATCGGCGCTGCTGGTCTCCTCGTCGGTGAGCAGTTGATACGTGTTCTCGATCTCGCCCGAAAGCGGCTGCAGGCCCGCCGTAGCCATCGCTGCCGCCAGCAGTCGCTGGTTGAAATGGGTCGCGAGATCGCGCAGGCTCGTCCGTTCGTCGTCGGGCGCGGTCCAGCGGCGTTCCATCTCCGCGCCGATCCCGTCGAGATCGTACTCGTCGATCAGCCGAGCGACTTTGCTCCGTCGCCCCGTCGACCCCGTGCTCTCGTCTGCGTCGGCCATGCCGTTCCTCCGCCGGCGGCTCCAATAGCTCTTGTGTGCTTGTCGTCCGGAGGCGAAACGAGAACCGACGATCGTGGGGTCTCGACGGCCATATTCACCACTCTCGAAGATCGATCGTTTGGAGCCTCGATCGACAGGCTCGTTATCAACGATGGCTCTCGGATACGACGGGAGTAGTAACCGATCGAGCTGGAACACAGCCATTAAAACGACGGTATCGACCGTGGTAGTTCCGGACACGCGAGGAGAGGACCAGATATAGTGTCTCGATAGATCCGAATATATCGAACTACACCCGAGTTAATTCTATCTTTCATCATATTCGTGTTGGAATATGTACGAAACAACTATGTATATTCAATTCCACGGTCGTTTGTGACAGTAGTTACCGATCAACAGGCGGTGTGGTTGGACGAGAATCGGAAATACCGCGTCGAGCGGGATGGTGACGCGACAGGTGTCTCCATCCCGGGGCCCAGGTGACGAGCGATGGTCTCGGAGAACGCGAAGATCGGCTTCGTCGGCGGGGTCGCCATCGCCATCGGAAGTAGTGTCGGTGGCGGACTATGGGCAACCCCGGTGATCGCGGGGGCGATGGGTGGCCCGATCACCGTGCTCATCATGCTGCTGGTGGCCGTGCCGACCTTCCTCGCGCTTCCGACGTATCTCACGCTGACGAAGGCGTGGCCGAAGACGGCCGGGAGCTACTACTACACGACGAGAATGTTGCTCCCGGAGCGCAAGAGCCTGAGCAAGCTCGTCGGCTTCACGATCTCCTTTTCCGGACTCATGCTCGGCGGACTGATCTATCTCCGATACATGTTGCTCGGCGGTGCGTCCTTCCTCAACGCGATCGTGCCCACGATCTCGACCGAACTGTTCACCGTGCTCCTGCTGACGATCTCGTTCGCGGTGGTCTGGTTCGGCATCCGCGCGACCGGCGTGGCCGAGATCGTGCTCGATGCGGTCTTGCTGCTCTCGATCGGCGTGATCGTCGGCGGCGGGCTGCTCAACGTCGAGATGGCGAATCTGACGCCGATCATGCCGGAGGGGTTCATCGGCGCACTCCCGGCGTACGCGGTCCTCCTCACCCTGGGCGGCGGCGCGATCAAGATCATCAACTTCGGCGAGGAGATCGAGGACGTCGAGAACACGATCGGCGGCATCATCGTCACGAGCGCCATCGTCGATATCCTCGTCTCCGCGGTCGTGTTGTTCGTCGCCGTCGGCGTCGTCTCGTACGCACAGCTCGAAGGGCAGACACTCGGGTTCGTCGTCAACCAGTATCTCTCGGGCAACCTCGTCGTCGTAACCGGCATCGGCGCGCTCGTCGCGGGGTTCACGACGAACATCGCCTCGATCGCCGTCTTCACCCGCATCTTCTCGGTGCTCGTCGACGACAACGTCTTCCCCGAATGGGTCGGCCACGAGAACGAACACGGCGAGCCCGTCTACTTCCTCCTCTTTCTCTACGTGCTGTCGGTAGCACTCACGTTCGTCGACGTCTCCTTCGGCGCGCTGGCGGCCAGTTTCTCCTTCCTGTTCGTCGTTCCGCTCATGATCCACTCGATCGTCGGCGTTCGACTCCCGTCCACGTTTCCCGGCATCTTCGACGTCGATAGCGTGGCGGATTCGCGCCTGCTCCGCCCACGCGTCGTCCGCTGGTCGGCGCTGGGGCTGTTCGTCATCCTGGCCATCATGACGGTTTTCCTCGTCGTCACGCAGCCACAGGCGTTCGTCGCGTATCTCGGCCTCGTCGCGGTCAGCGTTCTCGTCTTCGGGCTCCGATGGTGGCAGGTCGGCGACGGCAGCCGGCTCATGAGCTCCGGCGTCGGCTTTCGCACCGTGCAGAGCGACGGAGGCGAACGAATAAACCGCTCCGACTGACAGATACACTATGTCCCAAGAAACGACCATCTACGTCGCCGATCGAATCGTCACGATGAACCCGAGCCGACCGGAAGCGAACGCCGTCGCCGTCCGCGACGGTCGCGTACTCGGCGTCGGCAGCGTCGCGGAGCTCGAGGGCTGGGGGAACGCCACGATCGACGAGCGGTTCGCGGATCAGGTGTTGCTACCGGGCTTCGTTGAGGCCCACGCACACTCGATGGCCGGCGCACTCTGGTCGTATCCCTACCTCGGCTACTACGGCCGCGACAGCCCGGACGGGACGCACTGGCCAGGTTGTCGGAGCGTTTCCGCCGTACTCGACCGATTAAACGAGATCGACGACGAGCTCGCTGCCGACGAGCCGCTGCTCGCGTGGGGCGTCGAACCGATCTACTTCGATGACGACGAATCGTTGACCGCCGCAGAGCTCGACGAGGTCTCGGAGGAGCGCCCGATCTTCGTCCTCCATCTCAACTCCCACACGGCATCGGTCAACTCGGCGCTGATCGAACAGGACGGGATCGACGAACACGCCGATGTCGACGGTGTCGCCACGGACGCCGCTGGCGATCCCACCGGTGTACTCAGGGAGCCGACGGCGCTCATGCTCGTCAGCGAGGAGCACATGCGCCTGCTCGCCGATCTCAGCGCCGAACCGGCGATACGGAACTACGGGAAGGTGGCGCGCAACGCCGGCTGCACCACCGTTGCCGAGCTCGGTGGTCCACAGCTCACCGATCCAGAGGTCGTGGATCGCTGGCAGCGCGTCGTCAACGACGACGAGTTCCCGGTGCGGGTCTCGATGTCCTACAGCGTCCGCCAGAGCGACAGAGATCACGCCGATCTCGCGGACTATCTCGTTGAACTCTCCGATGAGAGCACGGAGAAGCTCCGTCTCGGTGGCGTGAAACTGTTCATGGACGGTTCGATCCAGGGCTTCTCCGCTCGGCTGCGCTGGCCACACTACTACGGCGGACAGTCGAACGGGTTCTGGTCGCTGTCGTCCGATCCACGGGAGGTCATGGAGACGATGCTCCCGTATCACGAGGCGGGGCTATCGATCGACTGTCACTGCAACGGCGACGAGGCCAGCGAGCGGTTCGTCGATGCCGTCGAGCTGCTCCAGTGCGAGTCGCCACGGTTCGATCACCGTCACACCGTCCAGCATTGTCAGCTGGCTACGGCCGACCAGTACCGCCGGATGGCGTCGCTCGGCCTCTGTGTCAACCTCTTCAGCAATCACCTCTACTACTACGGCGACCAGCACTACGAGGTGACTGTCGGTCCGGAGCGTGCCGAACGGATGAACGCCTGCGCGAGTGCCAAACGTGCCGGCGTCCCCTTCGGCGTGCATTCGGACGCACCGGTCACGCCGCTCGCGCCGTTACACACGGCGTGGAGCGCCGTCAACCGCGTCGCCGCCAGCGACCGCGTGCTCGGTGAGGACGAGCGTATCTCAGTCGAGGAAGCACTCAAAACCATCACTGTCGACGCCGCCTACCTGCTCGGGATGGACGACGAGGTCGGTACCATCGAAGCCGGTAAGCGGGCCGACTTCGCCGTGCTCGAAGAAGATCCGACCGCCGTCGATCCGGCGGCACTCAAGGACGTCCCGGTTTGGGGGACGGTAATGGGTGGCGACCCGTTCCCCGCAGCGACCGAGTAGGCAGCGTCTCGGTTCGCGTGAACTGACGACGACTCTCGTGTTCGAAAACGAGATAGCCCTCGGTGCAGAACGGCTACAGTTCGTGGCTATCGGCGATCCGATCGAGATGCTCGGTCGGCGTGCCGAGGAACGTCTCCCACGCCTTCGCCTGCTTGAAGTAGATGTGGCCGTCGTGTTCCGAGGTGAAGCCCATCCCGCCGTGGTTGTGGATGTCGTCGGCGAAGACCTGCGTGAGCTGCTCCGAACAGAACAGTTTGGCCTCCGAGACCGCGCGCGCAGCGTCCGGCTCGTCGTTTTCGAGCGCCCACGCCGCGTAGTAGGTGAGCGATCGCGCAGCCTGCGTGGCCATCCACATATCGGCGATACGGTGTTTGACCGCCTGGAACTGCCCGATCGGTTTGTCGAACTGCTCGCGCTGGCTGCCGTACTCGGACGACATCTCCACCGCGCGGCTCGCAGCGCCGACGGTCATCGCACAGGTGGCCACGGTGTAGCGATCCATCGCCTTCTGGAGCACCGATCCGCCCCCACCTTCTGTCCCGAGCAGCGCATCCTCGTCGACGATGAGGTCGTCGAAATGGAGTTTCGTTGCCGGGCGCGTCCGATCGAGGGTGTCCTGCGGTTCGCTGTCGACGCGCTCGGCATCGACCAGGAAGAGACTGATCCCCTCCATTCCGGTGCCGGAGCCCGTCCGTGCGGCGACGACGATCGTATCGACCTGCTCGCCGAACGGCACGAGGGTCTTCGTCCCGTCGAGGCGATAGCCGTCGTCGGTCGGTGCGGCGGCGAGCTGGATGTCCCGGGGCAGCGACTCCTGACCGGACTCGTAGAGCGCGAAGCTCAGCCGCCGGTCGCCGTCGGCGATCGCCGGCAGGAACTCCTCCTTCTGGTCGTCGGTCCCGAGTTCGTCGAGCACGAACGCGCCGAACGCGAGCGTCTCGGGCAGCGGGGCCGGCAGCGCGACTCGGCCGGCCTCTTCGAGCAACAGCGAGAGGTAGAGCACGTCGTCGCCCAATCCATTGTATTCGAGCGGGATCGTCAGCGCCGGGTAGTCCATCTCGGACAGATCGGCCCAGAGGTCGTCGACCACCGCTTCGCCGTCGATCCGTTCCCGGGCGCGTTCGAGGACCTCCCGATCCTCGAAGAACTCCCGCGCCGTCTCGCGCATCTGTCGTTGTTCGTCGTTGATTCTGAAGTCCATATCAGTCGTCCTTCGGCAGTCCGAGCACGCGCTCGGCGATGATGTTTCGCTGGACGTCCTTCGTCCCGCCGGCGATCATCTTCCCGTAGGGCATCAGCAGGTCCGTCACCCACTGGCCATCGTCCGGGCCGTCGGTCCAGAGGGCGTTGTTCGCCCCGAGCAACCGCCGCGCGAAGTTCTCCAGCTTCTTCTCGGTCTGGTTGTTGAACACCTTGTCCATCGACCCCTCCGGGCCGGGAACCCCCGTTTCCATCTGTTTGCTCACGTTCCGGTAATGGGTGAGTTTCCCCGCCTGAATTCGGGTGTGGAGCCGGGCGAGCTCCCGTCGCACGTGGGTGTGTTCGGCGAGCGGTTTGCCGTCGCGTTCGTGTTCCCGACAGAACTCGACGAGCGAACGCCAGCGCTGTTCGATAGAGAACACGTCCGACATGCTGTGTTCGAACGCCGAGAGCGTCATCGCGACCTCCCAGCCCTCGTCGATCTCGCCGACGATGTGCTCGTCGCGCGCCACGGCGTCGTCGAAGAACACCTCGTTGAAATCCGTCTCGTCGGTGATCTGGTGGATCGGCTCGGTCTGGATGTCCTCTTGGTCCATATCGACCAGGAAGACGGTGATGCCGTGGTGTTTCGGCCCCGATTCGTCCGTACGGGTCAGCAGGAAACACCAGTCGGCGACGTGCGCGTAGCTCGTCCAGACCTTCTGCCCGTTGAGCAGGAACTCGTCGCCGTTTCGCTCGGCCGATAGCGAGAGACTCGCGAGATCGGAACCGGCATCCGGTTCGGAGTAGCCCTGACACCAGAGCTCCTCGCCGCTCAGGATCTTCGGCAGGAACCGTTCTTTCTGTTCCTCGGTGCCGAGTTCCATCAGCGTCGGGCCGACGAAGTCGATGCCGACGGCGTTGATGCGCGCCGGCGCGTCGACGCGCGCCGTCTCCTGGTTGTAGATGACCTGTTCGAGCAGCGAAGCGTCCGCACCTCCATACTCTTCGGGCCAGTGGAGCCCCGCCCAGCCACCTTCGTTGAGTGTCTGCTGCCAGTCGAGCAGGAACTCGACGCTCTCTTCGGGATCGTCCGTTCCCGGGCGTTCGCCCGCTTGCCACCCGTCCGGCAGGTTCTCGCGGAGCCACTCGCGGAGCTCCTGCCGGAACCGTTCTTGGTCCTCGGTGTACTCGAAATCCATTGTCTGTCTCGACGGGCTATCGGACGGGGCAGTTCCACATATACCTTGTGCAGTGGGCGGCAAAGCGGCGAGACTCACGGCCGCCGTCGGCGTGTGGAAGGGAAACACGGATTAGGGGCGGGGGCGAACCCCCGGCGAACCAGCGCCGGAGTCGGCGCTGGCACACCCCATGAGCGAGCAGACATACACTTCGATCCGAGTCGAACGGGAATCCGACGCGCTCGGCCACATCGTGCTGGACCGACCCGAGGAGATGAACACGTTCTCGCCCGCGATGGCCGAAGAGCTCACCGACGCACTCTCGGAGCTTGAAGAGGACGACGGCACTCGCGCGATCGTCATCACGGGCGAGGGACGGGCGTTCTCGGCCGGCGCGGACGTCGGCGACGGGATGGACGGCGGGGATGACGATCCGACGCGATCCGGCGTCGAGTCGTCGCGCCACGGCCAGTCGGTGTTCGGACAGTTCCGCGAGTCACCGCTGCCCGTCATCGCCGCCGTGGACGGGTTCGCCCTCGGGGCCGGCATGGAGCTCACCATGTGTGCCGACCTCCGGGTCGCGTCCGAGAGCGCGGAGTTCGGCCTGCCCGAGCACAACCTCGGACTCCTCCCCGGTTGGGGTGGCTCCGCCCGCCTCCAGCAGCTCGTCGGCGAGAGCACGGCGAAATACATCATCTTCACCGCCGATCGCTTTTCGGCCGGGCAGATGCAGGAGTGGCAGTACGTCCACGAAGTCTATTCAGACGACGAGTTCGACGAGCGGGCGATCGACTTCGCCCAGTCGATCGCCGAAGGGCCACCGATCGCCCAGCGATACACGAAACGTGCGATCCACGCCGCTGCCGAGAGCATCGACGCCGGTCTGGAGGTCGAGGCGAGCAGTCTCGGCCATCTCCTCGACACCGACGACCTCGCCGAGGGGATGGCTGCCTTCTCCGAGCAGCGCGAACCGGAGTTCGAAGGGAAGTAATCGTTTTCGCGCCATCCGGGGCGTCCTTTTGATCGGCTTGATCGAGCTGCTTCCGTGGACGATCGGATCGCAGAGATGACGTTATTCGTCCGGATAGCTCCACGGACACAGCTCCTCGATGGTCGTGGCGATGGCAAGCATATCAGCCTCAGAAAACGTCGAGCCGACGATCTGCATCCCGATCGGAAGCCCATCGACCGTCCCGGCCGGCACGGTAACGACCGGATGGCCAGTAAGGTTGAACACCCATGCCAGCGTCCAGTCGGTCGTAATGCCGCCCGTCTCCGCGCCGTCGATTTCCGTCGGATACGGTTCATCGTGACGCAACGGTGGCGTTGCGAGCACCGGACAGACGAGGGCATCGTACTCCGTAAGCACGCTCTCGATGGCATGGTACAGCTCCGTCCGAGCGAAATTGCCGTTCAAATAGTCGGTGATATCGAGTTCACGCCCCCATTCGACGGTCTGTTTGAGTTCGTCGGACAGACTATCGTCATGATTGGCAAGCAGATCATGCCCGAGTTCGCGGCTGAGTCGTTCGACGTTCTCAACGAAGTATGCCGGCGAGGTCGACGCGTACAACTGGTCGACCACCTCGCGGTCGGGCGTATCGGGCGCCACTTCTGCGACAGTTGCGCCCGCCGACTCGATCTCGGCCAGCGTCGATTCGATTGTCTCCCGAACCGCGGACTCGACCGGGAACAGGTCGAGTCCCGACGAGTACGCAAACGAGAGATCGTCCGGGTCGGCGGGTTCGGCAGCAGCTTCGTACTCGTCTGGTGTGGGAACACTCATCGGGTCGATCGTGGCCCGACCAGCGATCACGTCAAGCATTCGAGCCAGACTGGCCACGTCACGAGCCATCGGACCGTGCACAGAAAACGGCGTGTGGCCGAGGAAGCCGTTGTGTTCGGAGGCGTTCGGGACGAGCCCGTGAGTCGGTTTGAGCGAAACGACGCCACAACAGGCTGCCGGTTGACGGAGCGAGCCACCGAGATCAGAGCCGGTGGCGAGCCCACAGAGCCCGTCGGCCAACGCCGCGGCCGAACCACCCGACGAGCCACCGGCGTTGTATTCCGGGTCGAAGGGGGTTCCCGTTGGCCCGACCAACTCGTTTTCCGTTCGAGCCGAGTGACCGAGTTCGGGGACGCTTGTCATCCCGACGGGCACCGCACCGGCCGCTTCGAGCCGCCGAACCCTGATTGCCGTCTCTTCGGCCACGTTGTCCGCGAGAAACGGCAGGCCCATCGTATGGACGACGCCCGTCTTCGTATCGCCCAGATCCTTGAGTCCGACTGGAACGCCTGCGAGCGGCAACTCTTCACCGCCCTCGACACGCTCGCGAACGTCGAGGGCCTGTTCTCTGGCCATCTCGGGAATGACGGTCACGTACGCGCTCGTGCGGTCGTTGCGCATTTCGATCCGAGTCAGCGTTTCGTCGATCAGTTCGACGGGATCGAGATTTCCAGCGTTGACCGCAGCGGCGGTCTCGATAGGAGACCCAAAGGGCTCTGCCATGCTATCACTCACCTCATTCGTGCATCAAAAGCATTGTGGTGAGTATAAATATTATTTATTATTATTCAGGTATATGAATTAACTGGTGTTCGCGGAGCGTACCCAGCGCTCGAGACACGCCGGAACGCGACGACAGCAGTGACGCGGTTTAGCTCAGAGCTCCTCGCTCGGTTCGAGCGTTCCGACCTCCGACTCGACACGCTCTTCGAGCTTGTACCGTTGGACCTTCTGCGTCGCGCTTTTGGGGAGTTCGTCGACGAAGAACACTCGCCGTGGGTGGGCGTACGCCGCGACGTTCTCCAGCGCGAACCGGCGGATCTCGTTTTCGGTGACGGTCGCACCCTCCTCGCAGACGACGTAGGCGACGGGTGCCTCACCCTTCACCTCGTGATCGGCGGCGACGACCGCCGCCTCCTCGACGTCGGGGTGGAAGAACAGTTCGTCCTCGATCTCGGCGGGATAGACGTTCTCACCGCCGACGACGAGCATGTCGTCGCTGCGGTCGACCATCCAGAGGAATCGGTCCTCGTCGACGCGGGCGATGTCCTTGGTGTAGAACCAGCCCTCGTCGTCGAACACCTCCTCGTTCTTCTCGGGCAGGTTGTAGTAGCCCTCGAAGACCGGTGGACCGCGGATCGCGATCTCGCCCGTGTAGCTCGGCTCGTCGTCGAAATCCGGTTCGTAGCCGGTGAGGCCGGCCGGTGCGGTCGGTTCGAGATGTTCGGGCGGCACGCGCGTTTCGCGAGTCACCGGATCGACCAGCTTCATCTCGACGCCCGGCATCGGCTGGCCGATACAGCCCGCCCCTTTCTGGACGCCTCTCGCGGACGAGGCCGTGCCGGCCGTGGTCTCGGTCATCCCCCAGCCCTCGACGAGCGCGACGCCGAAACCGTCCTCGATGCGGTTGCGGGTGTCGGCGGCCAGCGGTGCCGCTCCGATCCCGAGCGTCTTCATCGAGGAGACGTCGTACTGCTCGGGGTTGGCTTCGAGCTCCTGGACCATGCTGATGTACAGCGCCGGAACGCCGGTGAAGTCGGTGATCCCGCGACGGTCGATCGTTTCGAGCAGGACGTCCGGCCTGACCTGGTTCTGGAGCACGACCGATCGTCCGCTGTACAGCGTAAACAGCGTACTGCCGATCAGCCCGATGATGTGGTACATCGGGGTGATCAGCAGTATCGAATCCTCTTCCGGGTCGATCTCTTGCGTCTCGGCGAACGCCTGCAACGTCGTGAGGATGTTGCGGTGGGTCATCGGGACGCCCTTCGGGTTGCCCGTGGTCCCGCTCGTATAACCCTGGAAACAGGCGTCGCTCTCGTAATCGCGGTCGACGGTCTCGAACTCCGTGGCGCGGTCCGCGACCCATTCGTCGTAGTCCGTGACACCCTCCGCTTCGCCGCCCGGGACGAACGTGTGTTCGAGATCGAGTGCCTCGTTGAGCCCGACGACCAGTTCCGCCAGCCGTTCGGAGCCGAACAGGACGTCGACGCCCGCGTCTTCGAGCACGTAGACGAGCCGGTCGTGTGTCAGCTGGATGTTGAGCGGGACGGCCACCGCCCCCACCTTACAGATGCCGAACGCGACCGGCATGTACGTGAGGTTGTTTTCCATCGCGATGGCGACCCGATCGCCCGGCTCGACGCCCGCGTCGACGAGCCCGTTCGCGACCCTGTTGGCGGTGGCTTCGAGCTCCGCGTAGCTCAGTTCGTCTTCCTGGTGGTGCATCGCCGTCTTCTCCCCGTATCGCTCGGCCCCCATCGACGGGAGATTCCCGAGATGTCGGAGCGGTGTCCGTTGGTGAAACTTCATCCCTCGGTCCGTCACGTTTGAAACCATATGTCTTAGTTCTTTCCCATAGATTGTTATCGTCTTCCGCAGCCGGCGGCGCTAGAGAAAGGGGCACCAGCCGCGGTCGGAACACGATGGTGATCGAGGGAAAACATTTATCAAAGATAACTGCGGACGTATCGACGGTTGCAAAACCACGCATGAACTTCGACTATACTGACGAGCAGGAAGCGTTCCGCCGCGAGATCCGGGAGTGGTACGAGGAGAACCTCCCCGACGGCTGGATCGAGGGCGATCGCGACCTGCCGGACGACGAGGACGAACGCGAACAGTTCCTCCGGGAGTGGCAGCGGAAACTCCACGAGGGCGGCTGGGCGGCGATCCACTGGCCCGAGGAGTACGGTGGTCGCGACGCGAGCCTGATGCAGCAGTTGATCTACCAGCAGGAGAAGGCCCGTGTGAACCCACCGCCCGAGCGCAGCGAGATCGGCGTCGACCTCGTCGGCCCGGCGATCGAAGGGTTCGGCACCGAAGAACAGAAGGAACGCTATCTGCCGAAGATCCTGAGCGGCGAGGAACTCTGGTGTATCGGCTACTCAGAGCCGGACGTCGGCTCCGACCTCGCGAGCCTCCAGTGCAAGGCGACCGACGAGGGCGACCACTTCCGCATCAACGGCCAGAAGATCTGGACGACGCACGCCCACAAGGCCGACTGGTGTTACATGTTCACCCGGACGGACGATTCGGGACCGAAACACCACGGCATCACGGCCCTCATCGTCGACATGGACCAGGAGGGTGTGACGAACGAGCGCATCCGCCAGATCACCGACGAGCGCGAGTTCAATCAGGTCTATTTCGACGACGCGACGACCCCGAAAGAGAACGTCCTCAACGAGGTCGACGAGGGCTGGGAGGTCGCCATGCGACAGCTCTCCTTCGAGCGGATCTCGCTCTCACAGTCGCTCGATCTCGAACGGCGCTTCGACGAACTCGTCGAGTTCTGCAAGAACGAGACGCGCGGCGGCACGCCGCTGGTGGAGGACCCACACGTCCGCGAGAAACTCGCCGAGTTCGATACGAGGATCCAGGCGGCGAAACTGACCTACTTCCGCAACGTGAGCAAGCAGATGAACGGTGATCTCGGTGCCGAGGCCTCGTTCGGCAAACTGTACGACAGCGAAATCGCCGCCGACCTCCATCGGTTCAGAGTGAACCTCGGTGGGCCGAAGGCGGCGCTCTGGGGCGACGATTCGCCGAACGGGGCGGCGAAGGACTCGCTCGCGAACATCTCGATCCGGATCGGCGGCGGGACGTCGGACATCCAGCGCAACATCATCGGCGAGCGCGTGCTCGGACTGCCGAAGGGAGATCAGGAGTAAACGATGGATTTCACGCTCTCGGACGAACAGACACAGATGCAGGAATCGGTGCGTGACTACCTCGAATCGGAGGGCGGTATCGAGCTCGCCCGGCGACAGATGGACGGCGAGGACGTCGTCGGCGAGGTCTGGGACGGTCTCGCCGAGATGGACTACCCCGCGCTGAGCGTCCCGCTCGAGTACGGCGGGCTGGGTGACGACCTGCTCTATCTCTCACTGCTGTTCGAGGAGGCCGGCCGGGTCGCGCTCCCGGGGCCGCTACCCGAAACGCTCGGATTCACCGTCCCGTTGCTCGCGGAGCTCGGGACCGACGATCAGAAGGAGGAGTTCCTGCCGGCGATCGCCGACGGCGACCTCCGTGCGAGCGTCGCGCTCTACGACGACGCCACCGAGTCGCTTCCCGAAGCCATCCGGATGGAGGCCGAACCCACGGACGACGGCTATCGCCTCGACGGGACGAAGACCCTCGTGCCCTACGCCGAAAGCGTCGACCGGGTGGTCGTGCCCGCCCGAACCCGCCAGGACACCGGCTACGGCGGCATCACACTGTTCTTCGTCGATCCCGCGGTGGCGGAGACGGAGCGACTCGACACCCTCGATAAGACCCGTCCGCTGTACGAACTCACCTTCGACGCGGTCGAGATCTCCGGCGCGCGGCTCGGCCCGGTCGACGGTGGCGGGGACGCGCTCAAGCGCGCTATCGATCGCCTCAACGTCTCGATGTGTGCGATGCTCGTCGGCGGGGCCGACGAGGCGGTCGACCGATCGGTCGAGTACGGCAAGCAGCGCGAGCAGTTCGACAAACCGATCGGGCAGTTCCAGGCCGTCAAACACCGCATCGCCGATATGTGGCTCGACGCGGAGGCCGCGCGATCGCTCACCTACTACGCGGCGTGGGCGATCGCGAACGACGAGGACGACGCACGCCAGGCCGTCTCGAGGGCGACCTGGTACTGCACCGAGCGCTGTGGCGAACTCTTCGAGGACGATATCTTCAACCACGGCGCGACGGGCTACACGTGGGACCACGACGGCCACATCTTCCTCAAACAGGCGAAAACGTGGGCGAACCTCCTCGGCTCGCCGACGGAACACCGCCGACGGATCGCCGACATCCGGCTGTAGAATCGACCGCGATCCGTCTCTTTTCGATCGGTATCGAGAACCGGCTTTGCCGTTATCTCTCGGTCATCGATTCGCCGAAAAACGACAGTTCAGGTGGTATCGCGCTACACTCGTTCGATGATGGTGGCGACGCCCATGCCGAGCCCGATACACATCGTCGAGAGCCCGTAGCGCTGGCCAGTCTCTTGGAGTTGGTGGGCGAGTTTCGTCACGAGCATACTGCCGGTCGCGCCGAGCGGGTGGCCGTGGGCGATCGCCCCGCCCCAGACGTTGGTTCGATCCCACTCGGCGTCGGTGTCTTGGAGCCACGCCGCGACGACCGACGCGAACGCCTCGTTGCACTCGAACAGGTCGATGTCCGACCCGGTCATGTCGTTCGCCGCGAGGATCTCGTTGGTCGCGGGTAGCGGCCCGGTGAGGATCGTCTCGGGCGAGACGCCGACGATGTGCGTATCGACAATGCGGGCCATCGGGTCCCAGCCGCGATCATCGGCGACGTCGGGGTCCGCGACCAGCAGCGCTGCCGAGCCGTCGACGACACCCGAGGAGTTGCCCGCGTGGATGACGCCGTCGCCCTCCTCCCGCGCGATGACTGGCAAGTTCGACAGCGTCTCCCGGTCCGTCTCCGGCCGGGGATGTTCGTCGACCTCTACCGTGATCTCCTCGCCGTCGAGTTCGGTCTCGACGGGCGTCACCTGACTGTCGTAGTGGCCGGCATCCCACGCCTCCTTCCAGCGGCGTTGGGAGTCGAGGGCGATCGAATCGACGTCCTCGCGGGTGATGTCCCAGCGATCGGCGATGAGTTCGGCCCCCTGGAACTGGTTGGTCTGGCTGCCGACGGGGAACTGCTCGTGGTAGGTCTCGCTGCGTTCGCCCGCGTCGTCCCCGATGGGATGGTCAGTCATATGCTCGACGCCACCGGCGATCATCACGTCACGGTAGCCCGACTTCACGCTCGCGGCGGCGAGATTGAGTGTCGTCTGGCCCGAGCCACACATCCGGTTGAGCTGGAAGCCGGGGACCGCGTCGCCCCACCCGGCGACCATCGTCGCGTGTCGGCCGATGTTGCTCCCCTGCTTGTCGACGGCGGTGACACAGCCGATCGCGGCGTCGTCGACAGTGGACGCGGGGTCGAACCCGACCCGTTCTTCGAGCGCGCGTAGCGGTGCGGCCGCGAGGTCCTGGGGGTGCGTGTCGCGGAACACGCCCCCGTCGGCTCCGAACGGCGTTCTGACGCAGTCGACGATAACAGGATCGTTCATTGGGTATGCTATCCCATCGGACGCTTTGGGAACGCTTGAATGTTTTGGCGACGCGAGCGAAACGATCCGATCGACGTCAGTGCCAACCGACGAACTATCCCCGTCCTCACTCCGAAAATACGATAGTATCGAACCCAGGCGGGAAGCGCAGTATGTGAAGCGTGTTTTCGACAGATCTAACAAGAGATGTTTCGGCATGGTCGAATCAATCGATAATCATCGACCATTTTTAATCCCGTGCCGCTCTTTCCCCTCATTCGTCTCTCAATTCGAGCTGTCGGTTCTACACCAGAGCTACCGAACAGGAGTTATCAGCCGCTCCGAGAATAACAGAGTTACTGCTGTTATTCTGATTGTGATGGCCCCGGCCGACACCGATCTCGTGATCGAGCGGGCCACGACAGTGCGCGACTGCGATGTGGTGTTCTGGATGCGCCACGAATGCACCGAAGGGAGATTTTCGATATTGTCGAATTTGGAGGGTAGATACTGCTATTGGGCCGCAGGCCGGGACAGGCCTGTCCGTGGCTTCGCAGTTGCCGACGAAACGGTCGGGATCCCAGCGTCGATTCGGACTGTACAACCCACAGAACGGCAGGTATAGACCTCCAAACTAATTTTTCGATAACGTCGAATTTTTCGGGATGTCTGTCTCCATAATGTCGGTCCCATGCGTCGTCTCACGCGACGCTGATCGAAGGATCGTGAAACGAAAGGACGGATCGCGGCGTTCTGTCGCGATCGAATCGTCCGCTGTATCGTAGTCGGCGCTTAGAACGCGAACAGGTCCGCACCGCCGGTGACGCCGACGAGCTGACCGGTGACGTAGTTCGCCTGCTCGCTCGACAGGTAGGCGACGAGGTTCGCGACGTCCTCCTCGCGGCCGGCCCGACGCATCGGGATCATCTCCACGATCCGGTGCATGTGCTCGTCCATCGCCTCGATCTCCTCCAGTTCCAGATCGGCGAGCTCGCTCGCCGCGAGACTCGGGGCGACGATGTTCGCGGTGACGCCCGACTGTGCACCTTCGAGCGCGAGCGTCTTGCCGAAGCCGATGAGTGCAGATTTCGTCGCCGAGTAGGAAGCCTGGCCGAACCCGCCGAGCCAGCCCGCGATCGACGTCATGTTCACGACGCGACCCCAGCCACGCTCGCACATCGCGGGGAAGACCTCACGGGTGATGTTGTACGTCCCGGTGAGGTTGACCGCCACGTCGCGGTCCCAGAGGTCGTCGTCGTAGTTTTCGAGCTTCGAGCGCGCGTCGACCGCCGCCGCGTTGTTGACGAGGATGTCGACGCCGCCGCTCTCCTCGCGGATCGCCTCGATCGTCGAGGCGACGCCATCGCGATCGGTGAGGTCACATTCGATCGGTTCGACGTTGCCGTCGCGGTCGTCGAGGTCGGCCGCGACCGACTCGGCACCCTCCAGGTCCACGTCGAGACAGTAGACGTCCGCGCCTTCGTCGGCGAGTATCTCACAGTCGGCGCTGCCGATCCGGCCACCGCCGCCGGTGACGACGGCGGTCTTGTCGCTGATTCCGAGGTCCATTGCGAACGGCGATTCCGAGGTCGGAGTATTAAACCTACTGCTCCCGGCACGTCCGGGGGATTTATTACTCGGACCATGGATGAGTTGGTATGCCGTGGAATTCAGACGCATGTATCGTCGGACTCGGCGAGACCGAATACGTCAAACAGGGCGAGATGACCGACCGCAGCGAGTTCGAACTCGCCTGTGAAGCGATCGAGAACGCCGCCGGGGACGCCGGCGTCGACATCGAGGACGTCGACGGCTTCTCGTCGTACGCGAACGATCGGAACAAGGGTTCGCTCGTCGCCGACGCGCTCGGCATCCCGGAAGTGAAGTTCTCGAACAAGGTCTGGGGCGGCGGTGGCTGCGGTGGCTCCGCCGCGGTGATGAACGCCGCGATGGCCGTCGAATCGGGCGCGGCGGAGTACGTCGTCGCCTACCGCGCGCTCTGTCAGGGCCAGTTCGGCCGTCGTGGCCAGACACAGGGGATCGACTACGCGGAGGGTACCGACGCGTTCGCCCACTCACTGGGGCTCGAAACCCCGCCGCAGATGTACGCGCTGCCCGCACAGCGCTACATGCACGAGTACGACGTCCCACAGGAGCATCTGGGTCACGTCGCGCTCACCTCGCGAGCCCACGCGAACCGGAACCCGCGGGCCGTGATGCACGACCGCGAGATGACGATGGACGACTACATGGACTCGCCGCCGATCACCGACCCGTACAAGCTCTACGACTGCTGTCTGGAGAGCGACGGGGCCTGTGCCGTGCTCGTTACCTCCGCCGAGAACGCCGCCGACCTGCCACAGCCGGCCGTCGAGATTACCTCCGCCGCACAGGGCGGTGGCCCGGGCTGGGGCAGCGGCGTCCTCTCCTCGCACAACATGCCGCTCGAGGACTACCCGACCTCGAACGCCGCCCGGGTCGCCGATCGGCTGTTCGAGAGCGCCGGGCTCACGCCCGACGACATCGACGTCGCCCAGCTCTACGAGAACTTCACCGGCATGGTGCTGATGACCGCCGAAGATTACGGGTTCGCGCCCCGCGGCGAGGCCGGAAAACTGTTCGAAGACGGTAACGCCATCGGGCCCGACGCCGACCTCCCGATCAACACTTCTGGTGGGAATCTCTCGGAGGCGTACATCCACGGGTTCAATCTGGTCGTCGAGGCCGCTCGACAGGTCAGGGGTACCTCGCCGACACAGGTCGACGACGTCGAGTACAGTCTCGTCGCCAGCGGGCCGGGCGTGACCCCCCACAGCGGGCTGATCCTCTCGCCCGCGTAGTTACACACAAACATGAGTTCAGACAACAGCAACGACGACGTCACGGCGATCGACGTAGCGACGGGATCGTTCGAGGAGGCACAGGAGTGGGTCGGTCGATCGGGAGACACGTTCTTCGCGGCCGAGCCGGTCAACCGATCGATGATCCAGTTCTACGCCGAGTTGATCGAGGACGCGAACCCGTCCTTTTGGGACGAGCGCTTCGCGGCGAACCACTGGGGGGCCATCCGGAGTCCACCGGGTCTGTTCTGGACCTGGAAGATGGATCCGGAGTGGACACCCGGCCCGGATGCCGAGGAGGAAGGCGAGGACGTCTCGGTGACGGACGTCCCGTTGCCGGGCGGGAAGGACACGATCATCAACACGCAGTCGAAGACCACGATCCATCGACCGCTGCTGGTCGGCACGCAGCTGAACTGGCAGACCTCGATCGAGTCCGTGAGCGAGGAGAAGGAGACGCGGGTCGGGACGGGCAACTTCGTCACCGAGAAGACGACCTACCGCGACGGTGGTGGCGAACTCGTCGCCGAGGAGTCGAACGTGATGCTCCGCTACAGCGCAGACGGCGAGGAGGAACGGACGGAATCGTTCGATACGCCCTTCGCCGAGGGCCGTCGTGCGGTCGACGTACCGGATGGACAGGGACCCGACGATCCGTACGCGTCGATCGACGTCGGCGAGGTCTCGCCGGGCGATACAGTTGAAGGATACGAATTCCCTGTCACGTACACGAAAGTCGTCCACAACGCGGCCGCGACGCGGGACTTCTCGGGTCATCACCACGATCCCGAGTACACCCGCTCACGGGGCAACGAGACGATCTTCCTCAACACGATGGCGCTTCAAGGATTGGCCGACCGGGTGGCGGTGCAGTGGGCCGGCCCGGAGTGGCGGATCGCCGAGCGCGAGATCGCGATCCAGGGGACGGCCTATGCCGGCGACGAACTCTCGGTCGGAGCCGAGGTCACGGACGTCGACGAGACCGAGGGCCGGATCGAGCTCGCCGTGACGATGGACAACGACGGCCGGGACGTCTGTCCGTCGTCGGTCGCGCTCGTCAGGGACGGGGTGCAATAGTCGATGACGGGATGCGATAGTCGGATACCGATGCCGTCGAACCACGGGCGGACGAACGGACGGAACGTTTATTCCACGGCGACCGAAAGGGGAGGACGAGGACAATGAGAGGTACTACCAGAGAGGAGATCTTCCCGCTCCCGGAGAAGGGGATCGACACCGCCCCGTTCTGGGAGGCGTGCAACCGACACGAACTCGTCGTCCAGCAGTGTGCGGACTGTGGCGCGCTCAGACACCCGCCCACGCCGGTCTGTCCCGACTGCCGGTCGTTCGACGTCGACTGGGCGGAGGTGCCCGGAACCGGCGAGGTTTACACGTACACGACGACCCACTACGCCGCCAGCCCCGCCCACGAGGACCACACCCCCTACAACGTCTCGACCGTCCTGCTCGATGGAACCGAGGACATCCGCCTCATCACCCAGGTCGTCGACGTCGACCCCGAAGCGGTCGAGATCGGTATGCCGGTCGAAGTGGTCTGGGAGGACGTCAACGAAGAGACGACGGTCCCCCTGTTCCGCCCCTCCTAAAATAGCTACTCAGTCGTCGAGCACGCATTTCCTGACGCCGTCGGTTTTGTGCCAGTCGAGTCGACCCTCGTCGTCGAGCAGGTCGAGATGGCCGACGATCTCGGAGATACCGACGAACCCCTCGGTCGCGGGCAACTCTGGAAACAGCTCGTTCATGAGTCGATAGGCCGTCGTTCCCGGCTTCGAATCGGGAATCATTCCGGCGATGTGTTCTTTCCGTTCGTGATGGTGGGCGATCGTCTCGTCGATACGTTCCTGGAGGGATTTCATTCGCTCGCCGTGACCGCCGTAGCCGACCGTCTCGTCGACCGTGCGGAGTTTTTCGAGTGACGCGAGATAGGTCGGGAGGCTCCGCGTTCGCTCGTCGCTTTTCCCAGGAAGTGTCGTGAGCGTCGGGTTCGGCGTGATGTCCGGAAGCACGTGATCGCCGGTGAAGACGGCGTTCTCACTCCGGAGGCGATAACAGACCGAACCGATGGCGTGACCCGGCGTGTGAACGCAGTCGAGGGTGACGCCGAGATCGAGTCGCTCGCCGTCGGCGACCGTCCGATCCGGCGTGACCGGGCTCTGGAAGTCCGTGTACGATTCGGGAAGCGTGAGAAGCGTCTCGACGGTGTCTTCGGGTATCCCCATCGAGCGCAAGAATCCGTGGAAGAACGCCTGTTCGTCCTCGAACTGGCCGGTCGGGGCCGCGAGACGCTCGACCGCGTCCTCGTGGGCGATGACGCGCGCATCCGCCTCGTCGGCGAGCCGCCGTGCACCGCCGAAGTGATCCATGTGCGGGTGCGTGATGAGGACGTTCGCGACGTCTTCGATGGAGTGGCCACGCTCGTCCAGCCCCGAGCGGAGTGCCGCCCGAGCGTCGGCCGTCTCCGGCCCGGGATCGATCACGGTGAGGTCGGCCGTCGGTAGCAGGTAACAGTTGACATCCCCGACGCCAAAGGGCGTCGGCAGCGGTATTCGATCGATGCTGGTCACGGAGCGAGTTCGGAGTGCAGTGGAATAACGTTACGGGGTCGGTCGTGGCAGTGAAACGGAGAATCCGATGCACAGCTGTCGCCGTCGACCGGGGAGCCTCTGTCCTCACTGAGTCGTACTGTACTGTGCGTACGTGAGGTTGAACTCCAGGACGTTCTTGAGTCTGCTGAGCGCCTCGGGGAGCTCCTCGGTGAGGCGCTCGTCGGTGAATTCGCTCGCCGGGCCGTAGACGAGGATCGAGCCGATGTTGCGGGCGTCCTCGACGAGGATCGGGATCGCGATCTCGTGGATGCCGACGATGTCCTCCTCGCGCGAGACGGCGTAGCCGACCTCCCGGATCGTTTCGAGCTCCTCGAACAGCGTCTCGCGATCGGTGATCGTGTTCTCGGTGACGGCGTCGAGCCCGACGCGCTCGACGATTTCCTCGACCCGTTCGTGCGGGAGGCTCGCCAGAATGGCCTTGCCGCCCGCGTTGATGTGGAGATAGTTGCGGTTGCCCGCCCGTGGCTGAATCCGCATCGAATCGTCGTTCTCGACGCTGTAGAGCGTGACGCCGTAGCCGTTCTCCTCCTTCAACAGGACGATGTTGTTGTCAGTCTCGGCGGCGAACTTGTCGATCTCCGGCTTCGCCGCCGCGTACAACGGGTCCTGGCTCCGTACTTCCGTGCCAATCGAGAGATGGAGCGAGCTGACGTAGTAGCCGTCGTCGCCACGGATGACGTAGCCGATTTCGGTCAACGTACTGAGATACTCGTGGGTCGTGCTCAGCGGTCTGTCGATCCGTTCGGCAGTCTCGGTCACCCCTGCGCCGTCGTTCTCGACCAGGAAGTCGATGATGTCCTTGGCGGTCCTGAGCGACTGTATCGGCACGGTGTCGGATGCATCCATACAGCATTGGGCCGGCGATTCAACATCAATGTTTCGTGTATATCGAAAGCAGCGCAGCAGGACAGCAGTGTGCGAGGATCGGCAGTTGCTGGTACAGTCACCACAACGGGTGGCTCGGCGATGGCGTTTGCATCCGAAATATCGATCGCGAGCGCGCGGACTGCAAGATGTCGCACACACCGGTATCGTTAATAGCAAGAGGAAACGAACGACTGTATGAAGGTTCTGGTGGCAGTGGCGGAGGTGGCCGACGTCGAGGACGAGTTCGAAATCGACGGGCTGGCCATCGACGAGCAGTACCTGAACTNACTACGCCGTCGAGGCGGGCGTCCAGCTCCAGGAAGCGGGCGACGACGTCGAGGTGGTCTCGGTGACGATCGGGCCCGAGCGCGCCGACGAGACCATCCGGATGGCGCTCGCCAAGGGTGTCGATCGCGCCGTCCGCGTCTGGGACGACGAACTCGAAGAAACGGAGTATCTCGACAGCGAGACCAAAGCCGACGTCCTGGCGGCCGTCGTCGAGGACGAACAGCCCGATCTCGTGCTCACTGGCGTCCAATCCGACGACACCGCCTTCGGTGCTACCGGTGTCGCCCTCGCCGAGGAAGTCGGCTTCGAGTGGGCCGCCGTCGTCAACGATCTGGAGTACGAACCCGGCTCCGATACTGCCTCCGTTCATCGCGAACTCGAAGGCGGTGTCGAGGAGTTCACGGATGTGGAACTGCCCGCCGTACTCACGATCCAGACGGGGATCAACGAACCGCGCTACGCCAGCCTGCGCGGGATTCGACAGGCCCAGTCCAAGGAGATCGCCCCCAAAACCCTCGACGAGTTAGGCCTCGACGCCAGCGTCACCAACAGTTCAGTATCGCTCACACAGCTCTACGNCGACAGGCCCAGTCCAAGGAGATCGCCCCCAAAACCCTCGACGAGTTAGGCCTCGACGCCAGCGTCACCAACAGTTCAGTATCGCTCACACAGCTCTACGAGCCCGAGACCGAAAGCGACGCCACCCTCTTCGAGGGTAGTCCCGACGAGGAAGCCGATCAGCTCGCTGAACTCCTCCGCGACGAGGGGGTCGAAGCATGAGCGACGTGCTCGCCGTCGCCGAACACCGCCGCGGCGATCTCCGCGACGTGAGCTTCGAGCTCGTCACTGCCGGGCGCGAACTCGCCGACGCCACCGGTGGTGACCTCCACGTAGCAGTTATCGGTGGCGATGTCGACGGCTTCGCCGAGGAACTGAACCGCGAGGGTGTCGACGCCATTCACACCGTCAGCGAAGGAGAAGAGTTCAACCACGACGTCTACACGCAAACCGTCGAAGCGCTCTACGACGAACTGGCTCCGGAACTGCTCGTGCTTCCCAACACCGTCAANGAGTTCAACCACGACGTCTACACGCAAACCGTCGAAGCGCTCTACGACGAACTGGCTCCGGAACTGCTCGTGCTTCCCAACACCGTCAACGGGCTCGATTACGCACCGGTTGTTGCTAACAGTCTGTCGCTGCCACTCGTCACCGACGCCATCGACGTCGAGTACGGTGATACCCTCTCGGTCACCCGCGAGATGTACGGCTCGAAAGTCGAAACCGTCGTCGAAGTCGACGCCGACCGGGTGGCGCTCACGATCCGCCCCGGCGAGTGGCCACCCGCCGAGGGTACTGGTGAGGCTACGGTCGACGAGTTCGACGTTGATATCGACGAATCGGCCGTCCGATCGACGGTCACGGGCTTCCAAGAGGTCGGCGGCGGTGACGTCGACATCACCGACGCCGACGTGCTCGTGAGTGTCGGCCGCGGTATCGAGGAAGAGGAGAACATCGCGCTCGTCGAAGAACTCGCTGATACCCTCGGCGCGACGCTCTCTTCATCGCGCCCGATCGTCGACAACGGCTGGCTCCCGAAAAACCGACAGGTGGGACAGAGCGGGAAAGTCGTCACTCCTGATGTCTACATCGCCATCGGGATCTCGGGGGCCGTCCAGCACGTCGCCGGCATGAAGGGTGCCGACACCATCGTCGCCATCAACACCGACGCGAGCGCTCCCATCNACGTCGCCGGCATGAAGGGTGCCGACACCATCGTCGCCATCAACACCGACGCGAGCGCTCCCATCTACGATCTCGCCGACTACGGCGTCGTCGACGATCTCTTCGACGTCGTTCCCGCGCTCATCGAAGCCTTCGGTGGCGAACCGCCCGCGCTCTGAAACGAGGGGGCAGCACTGCTATCGGTATTAGCGAGAATCGATCACCGATTGTACGAAGCCATTTTTCCAAGATTGTCCGGATGGCGGTTTTGGCTTACTATCTTCTACCTATTCAGAATATTACTATGACGGTAAACTGTCTGTTCCTGCTTTCGATCGACTATATGGAATGATTTTCGCGTGATAGATACGCTTTCAAGTAGCACGTGATGAGGAGTTGTTTCGTTGATTCGCGCTCGGAAAATCTCCAGCAACTATCCCTGTAGAACAAGTCGTTGGTACGGTGTACGATCCGATGGTGGATAGCATTCTGTGCTGGAATGCGTTGGTTAGACCAATGGCTTGTGAACATGGTGAAGGGCGTTTAGATGGTCTTTCCAGTGTTATTTACCCGGAACGCTGGATTGTAGAGAGACGTAGATCGTGATATACTCGATGGCGTAGAGTCGGGACGATCGACGACCATCAGTCGAAGCGTCCGTGATACCACTACCGATGCGAAGAGAATGATCGTTGAGTGCTCATTGCACAACTGTGACCTCAGTAGTAACAGTAGTCTTACCATATTTGGAAGTAATCAATTTCAGTTAGTATAGGAACTCCTATCGTTGAGTGAGAGGATTCGTGGATAAGAGGAGGCGTACTAAAACAGTACGAAGGAGTTGCTGTCCCCGCGCGATCTCGTCGTAGTCGAATCGGTGCCGGAAGCTATCGGGTCGTGAGCACCGGAACGTCGCTCGTTCTGACCGTGCGAGCGGTCACGCTCCCGACGAGATAGCGTTCGAGTCCGGTTCGCCCGTGCGTGCCCATCGCAACGAGGTCGATCCCCTCGTCGTCGACGTATCGTTCGATCGCACGATAGGGTGTGCTCTGGCCGACGTCGGTGACGACGTCGATCCCGCGATCCTCGGCCGCGTCGGCGATCTCGGCGACTGCTTGCTCGCAATCGCTCTTCCAGGCTTTGACGATCGAGCCAGTATCGTAGGAGCCGGTGATCGAACTCAGATCGACGACCGACAGCGCGTGGACGGTGCCGTCGTAGCGGTCGGCGATCGCCAGTCCGTGCTCGACGGCGGCGGTCGCGGCGTCGCTGCCGTCGGTCGGGATCAGCACGTCACCGTAGTCGGCGTCCTCGTCCGGTGCTGCACGCGTCGTGAAGACGGGAACGTCGCTCGTTCTGACGACGCGCTCGGTGACGCTACCCACGAACACGCGCTGGAGGCCCGTGCGCCCGTGTGTGCCCATCGCGACGAGATCGGCGTCGTGCTCGTCGGCGTGATCGAGGATCGTCCGGTGGGGAATCCCGTGTTCGACGGTCGACTCGAACGGGATGGCGGCGTCGGTCGCGAGCGCTTCGAGCGATCGGAGGTTCTCGGCTGCGCCCTCGTCGAGCGCGTCGCGTTGCTCGTCGGCGAGCGAATCGAGTCCGGCGAAACCGCTGCTCGACGAGCGATCGTCGACGACGCTCAGGAAGCGCAGATCGCTGTCGAACGCGTTCGCGAGCGCCAATGCGTGTCGTGCAGCCGCTTCTGCCCCCTCACTGCCGTCGGTCGGGACCAAGATGGTGTCGTACATCGAACGTTCTCGACGACCGTTTCGCCTGCGGTGGTTAAATCACACGCGTCTCACGGCTGTGTGGAAAATCGTGTCGTGAACGGTACTGACACCGGCATACGGGTGCACCGTATCAATCGGAAGGCGTTTGCTCGGCGAACAGCGTCTCGTCGAGCCGGTCGTCGATCGCTGCACGCGTGGTGTCGAGGATCGTCTCGTCGCCGAGCACCACCAGCTGCAGGCGCGCGCCGTCGATCATCGTCAACAGCAGCGTCGCGATGTAGTCGGGATCGACGGGAGCGAAGACGCCGTCGTCGATCCCACAGTCGATCACGCGCGCGGTCAGCCGGTGGACGTACGCACGATTCCGGCGGAACTGATCGCGGTAGGCCTCGTTGAACGGGGCCTGCGAGCGGAGTTCGAGCATCGCGATCTGGAAGGACTCGTTGTCGTCGGGCCCGTACAGCAGGCTGTCGATCAGCCCGTCGAGCTGTGTCACCGGATCCGTGATCTCGCTGGCCGCGACCCGGTTCTTGAAGTTCTCCAGGAGATAGGCGAGAAACGACGAGAGGAGATCCTCGCGCGAGTCGTAGTGATAGAAGATCAGCGATTTGCTCTTGTCGAACTCGTCGGCGATCGCCTGCACGGAGAGATCGGCCGCCCCATGCGTACGGAGCGCCCGATAGGTCGCCTCCATGATCGCCTCGTTCGCCGTCCCCGAATCCGCCTGCTCCGCAGTGCCGTCCGCCGCGTCGATGTCGTCCGCGTTCGTCTCACTCACTAACTATCTAGTTAACCAGTCGAGCGGTTATAGTTTGTGTCCCACGTATGGCACACGGCGAGAGACAGAGAGCCGATCGTGATTCGTGGATGCTGGCGGAGAGAACGGAAACCGACGCGTCGCGGTCGGATCAGTCGAGCTCGACCGTGGCGTCCTGCGTCCGGTCGAGGCGCACGGCACGACCGGCGTCGGCCGATCGGTAGATGGCGTCGATGACGCGCTGGACGGTCAGCCCCTCGGCGATCGTGTTCCGTTCGGGCGGCGTCCCACTCTCGATACCCTCGATGAACGCAGCCTGTTCGGCCAGCATGTCGTCGTTCGGACGCGTCGTCACCGTCGTATCGGTGAGATGGTCGACACCGGCGTTGCTGCTCTCGTAGATCGTCAGACTGTTCTCGTTGCGGTCGAACAGCGCACCCGCCTCGGTCCCCCGGAGGAGGAACTCGTGGTTGGTCGGGCGGTTGGTCGCCCACGCGGCTTCGAGGCTCACCGTCGCCCCGTCGGCACAACGGATGAACGCGCTCACCGAGTCGTCGACGTTGAACTCCGACGGGCCGAGATCCTCGCCGAGCATTTCGAGATAGGCGTAATCCTCGCGCGAGCCGAACGCCGAGCGCGTCGTCGCCGACACCTCGACGACCTCCGGGAAATCGAGGAAGAACAGGGCGAGATCGATCGCATGGACGCCGATGTCGATCAGCGACCCGCCGCCCGAGGCCGACTGGCTGGTGAACCACGAGCCACGCCCCGGGATGCCGCGCCGGCGGATGTAGTTCGCCTCGACGTGGCGAGGGGTGCCGAAACGTCCCTCCTCCTGAAAGCTCTTGAGCACCTCGACGGGGTTCGAGAAGCGGTTTTTGAACCCCGTCATGACGAACCGCTCGTGCTCCTCGGCGGCGGCAGCGATCGCCTCGGCGCTTTCGAGCGAGTGGGCGACCGGCTTTTCGAGTAAGACGTCCAGCCCCGCGTCGAGCGCCGCGATGGCGTACTCCTCGTGGAAGCGGTTCGGCGTCGCGACGATCACGCCGTCGGCGTCGTCGAACAGGTCGGTGACGTCGGCGTAGGCGGTGGTCGCGTACGAGTCGGCGAAGCGGCTGCGGGCGTCGGGGTCGATATCGCTACCGACGATATCGGCCCCGTTGTCGACGAGTCGGTCGGCGTGAAATCGCCCGATGTTCCCGAGTCCGATGATCCCAATGGTCGGAGAAGAGGAGGGCATATCCACTAGCTACGGGAGCGTACGTTGTAAGAATACCGCTCTCGCCTCGGTTCGGGGGATGGTCTCAGTACAACTGCTCCTCACGCTCCTCGCGTTCGGCCTCCTCTTTCTCCCGCCGTCGCCCGCGCAGATACTGCCGGGTCAACGGGATGAACTTGTTCTTCACGTCGAGGACGAACGACACCAGCCCGTAGGCCCAGAAGACGAACAGCAGCGACATCCCGCCGACGTAGAGCAGTCCGATATCGGTGACCATCTCAATCGTCCGTCTCGGCCCCCGTTCCGGTCGTTCCCTCGGCCTGTGTCGGCTGGACCAGCCCGTGTTCGAGCGCCTGGCCGGTGTCCGTATCGAACAGATGGAGATTCTCGCGGTCGAACACGACGGAGACGCTGTCGCCGGCCTCGATATCCGAAGCCGGATCGACACTCATCTGGAGCTGATCGCCGGCTTCCGGGTCTTCGAGATCGCTTTCGGCGTCCTCGGTGAGCAGGAGATAGACGAAGATCTCGTCGCCCATCGGTTCGAGCACGTCGACGGTCGTCTCGATCTCGGCGGTGGAGTCGGAGACCGAACCGGCCTCCCCGGCGGGATAGATGTCCTCCGGCCTGATGCCAAGCGTGACCGCATCACCCTCGCCGAGCGCCATCGGCCCGACGTCGAACGCGACATCGACGTACTCGGAGTCGAAGCCGTCCGAATCCACCGTGCCCTCGACGAAGTTCATGCTCGGCGAGCCGATGAACCCCGCGACGAAGAGGTTGTCCGGCTCGTTGTAACAGACCAGCGGCGGATCGATCTGCTGGAGTCGGCCGCCATCGATGACCGCGATCCGATCGGACATCGTCATCGCTTCGGCCTGATCGTGGGTGACGTAGATGACGGTCGTATCGAGCTCGCGGTGGATGCGCTGGAGCTCCGTGCGCATGTGCACTCTGAGCTTCGCATCCAGATTCGCCAGCGGCTCGTCCATGAGGAAGACGTCGGGCTCGCGCACCAGCGCGCGGGCGATGGCGACGCGTTGGCGCTGTCCCCCGCTCATCTCGCTGGGCATCCGATCGAGCATCCCCTGCATCTGGACGATCTCGGCGGCGTTCTCGACGCGGCGATCGGTCTCGTCCTGGTCGAAGTTCCGGAGCCGCAGCCCGAACGAGATGTTGTCGTAGACGTCCATGTGCGGGAACAGCGCGATGTTCTGGAACACCATCGCGATCCCGCGGTCCTTCGGCGGCAGATCCGTCACCTCCCGATCGCCGATGTATATCGTCCCCTCGGTGGGTTTCGTGAGACCGGCGACGGTCTCCATCGTCGTCGATTTCCCACAGCCGGAGGGGCCGACGAGCGTGACGAACTCGCCGTCGGGGATCTCGAGATTCATGTCGTCGACCGCGACGACGTCGTCGTACCGTTTCGTGACTCCTTCGAGCGTGACGTTTGCCATGGTTGATCACTCCTTGAGTGCGCCGCTGGTGAGACCGCTGACGATTCGTTCCTGGGCGATCACCACGAGGATCGCCACCGGCAACACGCCGATGATGCTCGCGGCCGCCATCAGGTTGTACGATGCCGCGTACTGGGTTTGATAGCCGAGAATGCCCCAGACGAGCGGGCCCCAGTTCTGTGCCTGACCGTCGGTCATCAGATACGAGAAGAAGAACTCACTGTAGACGTTGATGAAGGTGAGCACGCCCGCGGTCGCCACACCGGGTGCCGACAGCGGGATGATGACGCGGAAGAGCGCCCCCAGTCGGGTCGTGCCCTCGACGCGTGCGGCGTCCTCCAATCCGTCGGGGATCTGGCCGTAGAAGGTGGTGAGGATGAAGATCGACAACGGCATGAACAGCGCGCTGAGCGGCAGGCCGATGCCGATCGGCGAGTTGAACACGAACGGACTGCTCAACCCCAGGATCTCGACGTTGCCCGTGAAGAGCCGGAACAGCGGCAGGAGGAACGCCGCCGGCGGGAAGTAGGAGATGGCGAGCACGAGGATCATCAGGATACCCCGCCCGGGGAAATCCAGCCGGCCGAAGACGTAGCCGACGAGGCTCGCCAGCACGAGGACGACGACCGTGGTCCCAAGCGCGATGACGAAACTGTTGAACAGGTAGACGTGGAACGGCAGCTGCTCGAAGATGGTGATGAACGCCTCGGGGTTGAACCCCGCCGGAAGCAGTCCCGCCTGGTCGACGAGATCCGTCGGGGTGAGCGCGAGTACCAGCAGCCAGTAGAACGGGAACAGCGTCGTGATCAGGAAGAAGATCGTGACGACGTAGAACATCGCCCGATAGGTCCGATCGGGGTTGCGGATCGACTTCTGTACCCAACGGGTGAACGGGCCGGCGTCGTCCTCGTCGCTCGTCTCGCTCGCCTGTGCGCCCGCCATCTCAGACACCCCCCTCCGAACCCTGCCAGTATCTGACGATGTAGACCGAGACGACGATGCCGATGATCGCCGCCGTCACGAACGCCACCGCCGAAGCGGTCCCGTACCGTCGGGTGCTGAAGGTCGTGACGACCAGACAGGACAACGAGGGGACCGTCGTACAGCTCGCCGTCGTCTCGATCAACCCGTAGATCCGCATCGCGGCGATGGTGCGGAACAACATCGCGACCAGCACCGTCGGCAACACCAGCGGGAACGTGATCGTCTTGAACTGCTGCCACTTCGTCGCGCCGGCGACCTTCGCCACGTCGTAGAGGCTGCGATCGACGCTCTGGAGCCCCGCGAGGATCAACAGCGCCATGAACGCGGTGGTCTTCCAGATATCGGCGAGGATGATGATCGGTAGCGCCTCGGCGCTGTTGACCAGCGGCGACGTCGATCCGCCGAGCGCCTCGACGACGGCGACGCCGGGGCCGATCCCCGACCGGAACAGCAGGTAGAACATCATCCCCTGGATGACGATCGGCACCGCCCACGGGATGATGATGGCGACGCGAACCCAGCGCCGGCCCCGGAACTTCTGATCGAGCACCAGTGCCTGACCGAGCCCGATGATCGTCTCGAAGAAGACGCTGACGATGGTGAAGATGAAGGTCACGATGAGCGCGCTCTGGAACGGTGCGCTCGGATCGAAAAACGGCTGTGGCAGCGCCACGGTATCGAGCTGTCCCGTGAGCAGGTTGATGTAGTTCTCCAGCCCGACGAACTCGCCGAGCTGGGCCGCACCGCTGATGCTGTCGGCGAAGAGCGACATCCGGAAGGTGCTCAACAGCGGCCAGAAGGCGATCACCACGAGCAGGAGGAAGGCCGGTGCCAGGAGCAGGTAGGCGAACGCCGTCTCGCTCAGGTTTTCGAGCCAGCGGACCGCGCGTGCATATACGCCGGAGCGTCGGCCGGCCTCGGTCGATCGTTCAGTTGCCATTATTGGTTGTAGTTCTCGATCGCGGCGAGCTGGTCTTTCAGTTCATTCATCGCCCGTTTCGGCGGTTTATCGCCGGAGAGACCCGCGTGGACCTGCTGGGCGATCTGACCGGACTGTTGTGGCCAGACGACGCTCACGGGGCGCGGAATCGCGTTCTCGCCGGCGACGCGCAGCTGTTCGATGTAGTTGCCGACGATCGGCACCTGTTTCGCCTGCCGCGAGTCGAGCACCTTCTGGTTCGGCGGGAGCCAGCCGGTGAGTTCGAACAGTTTGAGCTGGAAGGACGGCTGGGTCATCGCCTCGATGACCTGAAGCGCCTTCTCGCGCTGGTTCGAGTTCGGATTGACGGTCATGTGCCAGCCGCCGAGGGCGGCCACCGGCCCGCCGATGTTCTTGTAGCTCGATTTGTTCTCGGACACGGCATAGGGGATCGGCATCACGCCGAGTTTCTGCGTGCCGAGCGCGTCGTCGGCACCGGCGGTCGCGATCGCGTACGGCCAGTTGCGCAGCGCGACCGCGCTCCCACCGGTGAACGGGCCCAACGAGGAGTCCTCGATCCAGCCGAGCACCGCATTGGGCGAGATCTGCTCGTAGCCGTCCAGGGTATTGGGTGCGTTCGACCCGAAGATGAACGTCCGCACCATCTTCACCGCATCGACGACCGGCTTCTCGCCCACCGTCACCGGCCGCTTGCCGATCGGGCCGAACAGAGTGTCCCGACCGCCGAAGTACGCCCCGCCCCAGCTCGTCATGAACTCGTTGAAGTCACAGCAGGCGAGCCCTTCGTAGAGGTTCCCCTGGAAGGAGAAGCCGTACTGGAGGCCCGCCTGCTGCTTCGTGTCGGCGACGACCTTCGAGAACTTCTTCCAGCGCATCGACTCCGTCGCCCAGTTCTCCTGTTCGGGGTTGTAGCCCGCCTGTTTCACCAGGTCCTTCCGGTAGAGCATCGTCGGGAAGTCAGGGAACAGCGGTACCGCATAGAGGTCGCCGTCGTCGCCTCTGGCGGTCTCGACGCTGGCCTGGAAGTAGTCGTTGTTGACCTTCTTCAGGACGCGCTCGGGCAGGTTGTCGCTGAGGTTGAGCAGCTGGTCGCGGTTGATGAAGTTGAGCGCCCAGCCGTTGTCCATCATCAGGAGGTCGGGATCCTCGAGCCCGGCCGAGAGCCACCGGGTGTACTGCGACTGGCGCGTACCCGTGTTCTGGGGACCGGCGATGACGTCGAGGTAGATGTCCTTCGACAGCCCCGCGTTCCAGAGCGCTTTCCGTATCGCGCCCGCGTTGTCCGCCCCGGTCGAATCGGTCACCCACCGGACGGTGTTCGCATCCGTTTGGCTGCCGCCGGCGATGCACCCGGCGAGCGCGACCGCAGCTCCCGACGCGCCCGCGGTCCGCAGGAAGGTGCGACGGGAGCGCTCACCACCTCCATGTGTGATGGACTCACGCATCGTCCTGAAATGATATTGCACATATACTTATATCTACTGGGGGCATAGGCAAGCAATCGCCGTCAGACGGACGGATCGGGGCCATCACGACGTATCCGCCCGGACGAACGTCACCGGGCAGGGTGCCGAGAGCATCACCGTCTGCGCCGTCGAGCCGAACACCGCCTTCCCGGCCGGCGAGCGCTGCCGCCCACCGACGATGACCATGTCGGCTCCCGACTCCTCGGCCAACCCGACGATGCTCTCGCCGTGGTCGCCGATCGCACCGCCGACGGCGATATCGACGTCCGCCGCTTCGAGCCGCTCGGCGAGTTCGCGAACCGTCGCGTGGCGACCCGCCACCTCCTGTGGCGACACCTCGGTTGCCGTGGGGTCGAACCCCAACCGATCGACGGCGCGCTCGTACTCCGATTCGGTGAAGACGTGACCCAGAACGACCGTCGCCCCGGATGGACCGGCGATGTCGATCGTCTCCGCGGCCAGCCTGTCGACGCGCTCGGCGTCACTCGGTCCGAGCGCCAGGAGAACGGTTTCGAGTGCCATACCCACACATTCACGAGGTCTTACATAGTTCTATGGGCGCGAGCAGCGGCTGGCTTCACTCTTCCTGAGAGTTCCGGCTCGCCACGCCGCCGATCGTCGGCCAGCACCGACGCAGATAGTTGAGCGCCGCAGCGACTGCGACGAGAGCGTACAGGCCGGCAGCGGCGATGACGAAGAAGCCGTACGGGCTGCCGGGACCGCCGACCGTCGCATCGAGATACGACGCCAGAGCGACCCCCCACTGGCCGGCCAGCAGCCCGATCACGGCGATATCGAGCCAACCCGCGAAGACCTCGTCGAGAACGCGCGCGTAGAGCAGGACGACGATCGAGCCGACGAGCAGCGAGGAGCCACTCAGCGTGACCCACTCGGGTGCGCTGCCCATCCCGATCGCCGAGTCGACGAGATAGAGCCGGTAGGCTTCGAGACAGAGGCCGACCGCGAGGCCGACGTAGCCCGACAGCGCCAGCACGTTGGCGAAGGCCGATCGGGAGTCGATGCGTGTGTGGAGATCAGTCGTGTCCTGTGTCATGCGGTATGGTGGCTGCGGGTCGCGTGGATGATCGGTCGCTCGATGCGAAAAAGTGTCCGGACGCGTCGTCCGGGTCGATCGCGGCGGAGTGCGTTACCCGCTGGTGCCGCTGGTGTTGATGTGCCCGGTCGCGTTGGTGGTCCCGGCGTCGTTGTTGAGCGTCACCTCGAACGATCCTGCCGGGTCGGGTGACGTGTCGGTGGCGGTGCCGCTGCCGCTCGCGCTGTTGGCAGTCACCGTCACCTGAAATTTGACGGTTTCCGTGCCGGACGCCCCATCAGTGACACCGCTCGGGAGGTTGGACTGCGTGAGCGCACCGCTGCTCACGAGGCCGATGCCGGCAAGCGAGATATCCGCGATCCCCTCCGAATCGGAGTTCGAGCCACCAGTTCCTTGGACCGAGTAGCTCGAAACACCGGCCGCGTTTCCGTCACTGACACCGGTCAAATTCTCTGCCGAACTGAGAGATCCACCCGATGGTCCAGCCTTGACATCGATGTCGAACCCGGAGATCCCCGAACTGAAACTCGACCACTCGAGTTTGAGTTTAGGCTCGACAGTCACCTCGGTCACGGCATTGTTGTTGGCCGAGATGGAGAGGTTATCAGCTGATATCGGGTTATCACCAACCGCGGCGAGTGCGGGCTGTGAGGAGTACAGCAGGCTGCCGCCGCCGATGAGACCGATACCGGCAGCCACGCCGGCTCCCTTGATGATGCGTCGTCGACTGAGGAACGTGTTGTTGTCGTCCATTTTTTCTGTTTCGTGGACGGGGTCGAATCTCGGGTCGCCCCAATTCACACGACTTTCGTCGTAATTCCTACCGTCCACTAGCTAAAATACTGCCATATCACATAAATCTTTGCACGCTATCGCTACACAGAACTGTATCGAATCACTGGAAGGCAGCCGATAAGAGGCGTTTCGCGACGATTCCGAGCCGTGTGCCTGCTCAATCGATCGCTCGAGCAGTCGTTCCGGATCGTTCGACACCACGGAGATCGATCTCGCCGCCCTCGATCGGCACTCCCTCGTAGGGATCGTCGGCGAGCAGCAGCGAACCGTCGAGATCGGCGTAGTCGAGCAGCGGTGCGAGCTGGCAGGCGGCGGCGATGGCGGCGTTCGACTCGATCATGCAGCCACACATCACCTCCAGCCCGTGGGCGCGCGCCGCGTGGATCATCCGCGTCGCCTCGCGCAGTCCGCCACATTTCATCAGTTTGATGTTGGCGATGTCGGCACGCTCGGCGACATGAGGGATGTCCGCGAGCGTCACGCAGGACTCGTCGGCGGCGATGGGGAGAGGTGAGCGCTCGTGGACGTACTCGAGCCCCGATCCGTTCTCTGCTGGGACGGGCTGTTCGACGAACTCGACGCCGAAATCGGCGAGCATGTCGATGTTGTCGAGCGCTTCGTGGGGCGTCCAGGCCTCGTTGGCGTCGACGCGCAGGCGGACATCGGGGGCGACGTCACGGATCGCGTCGATTATTTCGCGGTCGCGGTCGGTGCCGAGTTTCACTTTCAGCACCGAGTGACCCGCTTCGACCGCGCTCTCGGTCTTCTCGCGCATCCGCTCGGTGCCGTCGAGCCCGATCGTGAAGGAGGTCGCTGGCGTCGTCTCGGGATCGAGTCCCCAGTAGCGATGGAGCGGGACGTCGAGGCGTTTCGTCGCGAGATCGTGGAGCGCGATCGAGACCGCTACGCGCGCAGCCGGGTTGTCCCGAACGGTGTGGGCCATCCGGCGTTCGATACGTTCCAGCGCGTGCGGATCGCCGACTTCCTCGACGACGGCAAGCAGATCGGGAAGGACGGCCTCGACGGTCGCGGCGGTTTCGCCGTAGTGTTCGGAGGGAGCGGCCGCGCCGATACCTTCGTGCTCGCCGTCCGAGATCCGTACGAGCACGTTTTCGGCAGTCTCCTGCGTTCCACGGGAGATGGTGAACGGGTCGGCGAGATCGAGCGTCAGCCGCTCGAAACTCGTTTCGAGACTCACAACAGCGCCTCCAGCAGCTCGTCGCTGCCGAAGCGGATCGGGTCGCTCGCCGGCACGGAGAGCGTCTGTGAGTAGGCATCGACCGCCGAGCGCGCGCCCTCGTCGGTGTCGAGCGATCGGGTGTTGAGCGCGCCCGCGACGACGTCGGCGTCGTGGACCGGACCGGCGAGGTTCTCGTAGAGATCGATATACTCGGGCAGCGCCGGAAGCGGGGTGTCCTCGTAGCCGTGGATCGCCTCGCGGCCCGCCTCGTGACAGAGCACGAGCTCGTCGGGCATCGCGCCGTGGAGGATGCCACAGGTCACCGCCGAGTAGGCCGGGTGGACGATCGAGCCCTGACCCTCGACGAAGAGGTAGTCGTGATCGTTGCCCTTCTCCAGGATCATCTCCTCGACCGCGCCCGCGGTGAAGTCGCTCACGACGCGGTCGATCGGGTTCCCCCAGCCCGCGATCATGATCCCCGTCTGGCCCGTCGGGACGAACGCGGCGTCCGCGCCCCGATCGAGGGCAGCCTCGTAGAGTTCGAGCGTCGCGGTCATCTTCCCGACCGAACAGTCCGTTCCGACTGTGAGAATCACTTCGGCGTCGACCTCGTCGGCGACCCCCTCGCTCACCGTCAGATCGGGCGACGGCTCGCGCACGTCGCGGAGTTCACAGTCGTTCGCCGCGGCGAGTTCGGCGAACTCCTCGTCGTCGTTCAGGAAGTAGTGCAGTCCGGCGGTGACGTCACAGCCACGTTCCAGCGCGGCCCGGACGTCGGGTCGCCACGAGTCGTCGAAGCCGCCGCCGATCGGTGCAATGCCGACGAGCAGTTCGTCGCAGTCGTCGACGTCATCCATCCCGGCGACGATCGGCGCGTCCTGGACATCCGAGAGGTGATCGCTGACGCGCGTGCCGGCGCGGTCGCGATCGAGCACCGCGACGATCTCCTCGTCGGCGTACCGGAGCATGCTGACGGCAGTTTTCGCGTCTTCTGGGAACTTCTCGTGGGCGAGCAGTGCGACGGTCATGTCTCCCGGGAGGGTGAGCGAGGAGTTAAATACCGACCATCCGGGAGCGCGTCGGACGGCTTCGAAGCGGGTAAGGCGGCGACGGCAGTAACGGGATGCATGTGGCCGTGGGGACATCTCGCCGTCGGCTATCTCGTCTACACCGCGCTCTCGCGCTGGCGCTTCGGGAGGGCGCCGAGCGCCGGGGCGGCGGTCGCAGTCGCCGTCGGCACGCAGTTTCCCGATCTCGTCGACAAACCGCTCGCGTGGACGTTTCACGTGTTGCCGAGCGGGCGCTCGTTCGCCCACTCGCTGCTCACGGCGGCCATCGTCTGTACGCTGGTCTATGCCTACGCCCGCCGGCACGGGCTAGCACGACCGGCGCTCGCCTTCGCCGTCGGTTACATCACTCACCCGTTCGCCGACGCGCTGTCGCCGCTGCTCGGCAGCGAATACGCCTACATCCGTTATCTCGGCTGGCCGGTGCTCGACCAGCCCGCATACGACACGAGCATGGGGTTCGCCATCCACCTACTCGACTTCGAGCTCACGCCGTTCGTGGCGTTCGAGTTCCTCCTCGTCGCGCTCGCGGTGCTGGCCTGGCTTGCGCGACGGCCGACCGGGTCTCGGCGCGCTCCGCGGCTGGTATCGCTCGCAACGAAGTGGATCGGAGGGCTGAGGTTACCGCCGACGCCGGATCACGACCGCGGCGAGTACGATCAGCAAGACAACCACGAGCCCGGCGGCGACGATCGGGACGAGACCGATGTCGAGCGCGCTGTCGGGGGTCGTCTCCTCGCGCTCGACAGAGACGACGGCGCTCTCGGTGATCGTCCCCGTCCCCGCGACGTACGGCCCGTCGACGCTCCCGTTCGATCGGACGAAGTCGAAGCGGTCGTTCCCGTTCGAATCGAAGTGTGCCATCGCGGTCAGCGAGCCGTTCGTCCGCAGGCGCGACTGGTTGAACTCGCGCCCGTCAAGCCCGTAGAGCTGCACGCGGACGTCCTGATGCGGGCCAGCACTGAGTTTCTCGGAGACGCCGATGACGCTGCCGACGGTGTCGTTCGCGTCCGTGAGGTTCGCGTCGTGGATCGCCACGAACCCGCCCTCCGAGAGGTTGACGGAGTTGAGTCGAACGGTCGTCCCGTTCGTGGTCTGATCGGTGAAGACCATCGTCGCGTTCGGCGTCCGCACGCCGTCGCCCTGCTGCGGCTGGACCGGCTGGGATTGGGCCGCTGTCGGGGCGATGGCCATTCCCGCAATACAGAGCAGAACGAGACATGCGGCAGCGAGTGTCGATCGCATACGTCGGCGGAGGTCGGCGGCAGGTAAAAACCGTCGGCCCGCGGCGTCGGACGCCGACCACGATAACCGATGAGAAGGGTTTTGAAACTGAGCCGGAAACGCGGGACGATGGTCGATCTCGCGACGGTTCTCCAGCTCGTCGGCGGTCTCGCGCTGTTGTTCTCGAACGGCTTCTTCGTCGTCACCGAGTTCGCCATGACCCGCGTCCGCCAGTTCCCCGAGGAAGAGTTTCGGGGGCAGCGCGGCCTCGAACGCGCCTGGGAGATGACCGAGGAACTCGAGATCTACCTGTCGGGCTGTCAGCTCGGGATCACGATTTCGAGCGTCGGCCTGGGCGTCGTCGCCGAGCCGGCGCTCGCATCGGTGCTCGATCCCGTCGTACGGGCGACCGGGCTCGCGGGGCTGCTCGGCGGCGGCTCGGACGGGCACACCGCCCTCTCGGTGCTGCTCGCGCTCGTCGTCGTCAACCTCCTCCACGTCATCGTGGGTGAACAGGCACCCACCTACTTCGGGATCGAGCGGACGAAACTCGCCGCGCGCTACGGCGCACCGATCCTCTACTGGTGGACGACGACGCTCGGCCCGATCATCCGGTTCGCCGACTGGGTGGCGAAGGGATTGCTCTCGCTGGTCGGCGTGACGATCACCCGGTCGTGGGCCGACGAAGAGGTCGAAGAGGACGAAAGCCCGCCGACCTCGCGGAGCGAACTTCGAAGTAGAATGGGGTCGGTGCTGCACGAGGGATCGCTCACGGCGGAGCGCGAACGCGAGGTGATCAACGCGCTCGCGATCGGCGAGACATCGGTCGCGGAGGTGATGGTCGAGCGCAGCGGCATCGTCGCGCTCTCGACGGCCGAACCGGTCGACGCGAACCTGGAGCTCATGGCCAAGCGCCAGCACACTCGATTCCCGCTCGTGGACATCGATCTGGAGGGGTTCGTCGGCGTCGTCTACACGCCAGCGGTGCTCTCGGACGTCGATGCCCTCCGGAACGGCGAACGCGACCTCGAATCGCTCGCCACCAGTCCGCTGACCGTCCCGTCCGACATCCCCGTCAGCGATCTCATCGACCGCTTTCAAGCGGAGAACCAGGAACTCGCACTCGTCATCGACACGGACGACGAACGGGTGGTCGGCCTCGTGACCGCGACCGACGCCTTCGAGGCTATCGCGGGCGATATCGAGGATCCGCTCGACTGAATCGTCGGAGCTACTCGGCCACGTCGACGGGCCGTGCGTCGGCGAGTTCGCGGAGGCGCTCGGGCGCGATCGGGAAGACGGCCTCCGGCGTGCCCGCGGCGGCCCAGACGGTATCGAACGCCTGGAGCGTTTCGTCGAGATAGACCGGCACGGACGTATCGTGACAGAACGGCGGGACGCCACCGATCGACCAGCCGACGGTCTCACGCACCGCGTCGGCGTCGGCCATTGCGACCGTACTCTCGTCGACGTCACGAACGGTGGCGAGTTTCGCCTCGCTCACGCGATTGGCCCCGCTCGTGACCACGACGACCGGATCAGGGGTCACGAACACGAGTGAACTCGCTATCTGGGCGACGTCGCAGCCGATGGCCGCGGCCGCGGCGCTCGCCGTCCTGGTTCCGTCGGGGAACTCGTGGACATCGACCGCGATGCCGTACTCCTGCTCGGCCCGCTCGGCGAAGGCTGCTGCCCGTCGATGCATGTCGTGCGTGAGAACGAGCGGGCTAAAAACGGTGGTGGCTACCGTGCGTCGGCGATCGGGACCGCACCGCTCGACTGGAGCCACGCCGTGTGCTCGCGCTCGTCGTAGATGACGACTGCGCCGTCCTCGCGCTCGAAGGCGACGAGGCGTTCTTCGCGTGCCGGTACGCTCGCCGAGGTGTCGGAGGGCGACTCCTGTGGGGACGTGCTCATTGGTTTTGGGTAGTGTCGGTTTTCGGTGCCGCTAGTTGCACCGAGGAGCCACATCGTGATAAACGTTGTCACCATATTCGAAATGCTGCCGGAGGTCGGGAACGATACGGGAACCCGACCTTTTCACGCTGGACCCCGAACTGCGGATATGAGCGACGCGCCACGCGACCCCGAACTCGAACGCCTCGCCGAGGACCTCTCGTCGACGCTCGCCGAACTCCAGAACGAACTCGAAAGGCGCGGGCCGCGCGAACCACCACGTGGACCGTTGGGACTTCCCCGCCCGCCGACGCCGGGCGAACTGCTCGACCTCGCCGACGAGTTCGCGATCCCCGCGCTCATCGCGTTCCTCGAAGCGAACGTCCGGGCGCTCGAAGCGTTCCAGGCCGCCCTCCGACTGGCACGCGCCGGCGAGGAGGTCAGCGAGCGCGGGCGCGAGACGCGACGGCAGGGTGAACGCCTCGGCCGCGACGCGCTCGATCGCCTCGACGACGTACTCGACGATCTGCAGGGCGCGCTCGACGGGCGACCACAGGACCCGACCGCGCGCACGCTCGCCGACGAGGCCCGCGCACTCCGCGACGAGATCGATGACCGACTCGCCGAGGGTGATCGCCGTGTGAATCGTTCGACCCACGACAAACGGTCGATCCCCGCTCGCGACGAACGCGACGAATCGGACGACGACGTCGCCATCGACGTCGACGCCGAGCTCGATTCGATCCGCGATGCGGTCGAGAACGACGACGCAGAGGACGCGGAGTAAACGGTCACTGCGGCCACAAGAGTTTATAGTCTCGATTACATCTCTCCGCATGTGATGGAGGGGGCACGATCGCTGCCGGAGGGGAACGTACAGCTCGAACTGTTCGTGCGATCGTCGGTGCCGGCGGTCGCGCGCGATTCGCAGTCGGGGGTCCGCGAGCGGCTCCGACGACTCGACGCCAATGGGGAGGTCGCTGGCGCGACGGTCCGAACGTGGGAGAAGCGGGTACCGATCGACACCGGCTGCTCCGAACGCGAGACACACCACACGCACGCGTCGTTCGACGACTGGGCGCGCAGACACGGCGTCAGCCTCGCCCCGTTTTTCGACACGCGCGAGTGTCACTCGTCGATCACCGGCGAGTCACACACCGCGCTCGTCCTGCCGGTGATGAGCCTCGCCGTCTACGAGGGCGACCGACTCAGCGCCGTCTTCCCGCACGCCGACGAGGACCGCTCGTACACCGTCAGTGAGGCGCTCGATGCGCTCGAAGGTGACGAAACGACGGCGGAATCGGAAGAGTCCGAAAAATCGACGCGCGAGGAACTGCCGGTTGGCGCGCCCTAATCGGCAGGTTCGAACCGATAGCCGTCCCAGTCTTGACTCGCGGGTTCGCGGATTCCAGCTTCGGGATCCCGTAGTTCCTCGGCATAGACGGGCTGCACTTCGTCACCGATCTCGATATCGTTCGTCGTGAGCTGGCCGAGCGCGCGCACCGATTCGTCCTCGATCTCGAACTCGACGATCGCGAGGTGGTTCGGCTCGCGGACGCCGGGCGGCGTGGCGGTGCTCGTCGTCCACGTGACGACCGTCGCGGTGTGCTCGCTCAGATCTATCGTGCCGGTTCGTTCCGTGCCATCGGGGCCGAGCGGGTGTGGCGGGTAGGTGATCGAACCGTCCGCGTAGCGGGCCGCTGCCATCGCCGGCTCGCCAGCGGCGGAATCGCTCTCGCGGCTCATGCGCCCGCCTCCATGATAGTTGTGATGACACAGTTGCCGAACCCACCCACGTTACACGCGAGCCCGACGTCGGCGTCGACCTGTCGCGGGCCAGCCTCGCCGAGCACCTGCTTGTAGATCTCGTAGCCCTGGGCGACGCCGCTCGCGCCGAGGGGATGGCCCTTCGATTTCAACCCACCGGAGGTGTTGATCGGCAGCTCGCCGTCGCACTCGGTTTTCCCCTCCTCGACCAGCTCCCAGGCAGCGCCCTGTTCGGCGAAGTCGAGCCCTTCCATCTGGAGGAATTCGAGGATCGTGAACATGTCGTGGAGTTCGGCCACGTCGATATCCTCGGGGCCGTAGCCACTCATCTCGTAGGCTTCCTTCCCCGATTCGACCACGCCGCCCATCACCGTCGGTTCCGCGCGCTCGTGGACGACGTGGGTGTCGGTCGCGCCGCCGACGCCGCTCACGAGCGCGTACTCGTCGGTGTATTCCTTCGCGACCGATTCCGGACAGAACATCAGCGCCGCGCTCCCGTCGGTGATCGGACAGAAATCGTACAGACGAAGCGGGTCGGCGACGATCGGACTCTCTAACACTGTTTCGAGATCGACTTCTTTCTGAAACTGGGCGTGGGGGTTGTCGACGCCGTTTTCGTGATTCTTGACCGCGACCTTCCCGAGACTCTCGCGTGGCGCGTCGTAGCGGTCAAGGTAGCGCCGCGCGGTCAGCCCAGCGAAACTCGGCAGCGTCACGCCGTGTTTGTACTCGACGGGGTGGGTCAGCGAAGCGATCACGTCGGTGGCCTCGCCCGTCGAGCGATGCGTCATCTTCTCGCCGCCCACCAAGAGCGTCATCTCGCTCGCACCCGAGGCGACCGACTGCCAGGCGGCGTACATGCCTGCGCCCCCGCTCGAAGAAGTCTGATCGACGCGCTGTGTGTAGGCCGGCAGGCAGTCGAGATCGTGTGCCAGCGCGTTCGGGACGCCGGTCTGGCCCTCGAACTCGCCGCTGGCCATGTTCGAGACGTAGAGATGCTCGACGGCGTCGGGCGCGACGCCAGCGTCGTCGAGACAGGCCGCGCCCGCTTCGGCGAGCAGCCCCTGGATCCACGCTTCGCGCTGTCCGAACTGGGTCATCGACGCGCCGATGACGGCCACGTTCGTGCTCATTTCGTCCGGGTCGTCTCCCGCCCCCGTTATGGATGTTTCGACGCTACCGACGGAGCCGCCCCGCCGTCTTCCACTCTTCGCCGTGGGCGACCCCACGGGGTGGCGTCCGCCCGTCGAGGCGGCCAGAGAGCGACCAGCGATCGCAGTGCTCCGATGGTTCCTCGTCGGCGTTCGCAGCGGCCGCGGCGCGATCACGAAGGTGTGCACCGATGGCAACGGCGATGGCCGCGGCCTCGCCGCGGTCGGCGCTCGCGGGCACCGACAGACTCACATCGTCGAGAACAGCCTCGTTCGTGACCGCTTGCTCGTCGTCCGCGTCGTCCACGTCGTCGGTTTCGGCCAGCAGTGATGTCGCTGTCATCAGAGTTGGATGTTGCCGTGGTCTTTCGGCGGTCCGTCGGTGCGCTTGCGATCGAGGACGTCGAGGTCGCGGATGAGCCGTCGACGGGTCTCGTTCGGCTCGATGACGTCGTCGACGTAGCCGCGCTCGGCCGCCGAGTAAGGGTTGGCGAACTCCTCGCGGTACTCGTCCATCAGCGCCTGGCGGGTCGCCTCGGGATCGTCCGCATCGGCGAGCTCGTCCCGATAGAGGACGTCCACCGCCCCGCGCGGACCCATCACGGCGGTCTCCGCGCCGGGCCACGCGTAGTTCGTATCCGCCCCCAAGAGTTTCGAACCCATCACGATGTACGCACCGCCGTAGGCTTTCCGGAGAATTACCGTCGAGAGCGGGACGGTCGCCTCGGCGTAGGCGTAGATCAGCTTCGCGCCGTGGCGGATGATCCCGTTGTGCTCCTGGTCGGTACCGGGCATGAACCCGGGCACGTCGACGAACGTCAGAACGGGGATGTTGAACGAATCACAGAAGCGGACGAACCGTGCACCCTTCTGGCTCGACTCGATGTTGAGCGTGCCGGCGTTGACCGACGGCTGGTTGGCGACGATTCCGACTGGTCGGCCGTCCATGCGCGCGAGCCCGGTCACGAGCGTGCGCGCGAACCCGCCGTGCGTCTCGAAAAAGGAGCCGTCGTCGACGATGTTCCCGATCACGTTCGTCACGTCGTAGGGTTTGCGCGGCGCGTCGGGCACCAGCTCGCCGACCTCGCAGCGCCGGTCGGGATCGTCCCAGGAGTCGACCCGCGGCGGGGCCTCGACGTTGTTCTGCGGGAGATACGAGAGCAGTCGCTTGATGTCGTCGAGCACCTCCTCCTCGGAGGGGGCGGTCCGGTGGGCGACGCCGCTCTCGTTAGCGTGGGCGCTCGCACCGCCGAGTTCCTCCATCGTGATCTGCTCGCCGGTGACCGTCTCGATCACGTCCGGGCCCGTGATCATCATCTGGGCGGTGTCCTCGACCATGAACGTGAAATCGGTCAGCGCCGGCGAGTAGGTCGCCCCGCCGGCACACGGTCCCATGATCGCTGAAATCTGCGGGACGAGCCCGCTCGCCTTCGTGTTTCGCTGGAAGATCTTGGCGAATCCGGTGAGCGAGGCGATCCCCTCCTGAATGCGTGCGCCGCCGGAATCGTTCAGGCCGATGATGGGAACACCGTTCTCGATGGCCTTGTCCATCACCTTGCAGATCTTGTCGGCGACCGCCTCACCGACCGACCCACCCAGGACGGTGAAGTCGTGGGCGAAGACGAACACCGTCCGACCGTCGACCTCGCCGTAACCGGTCACGACGCCGTCACCGGCGTACTTCTTCTCGGCCATGCCGAAGTTCGTCGACTGGTGTTCGACGAACCGGTCGAACTCCTCGAAACTGTCCTCGTCGAGGAGGTAGTCGATGCGTTCGCGGGCGGTCAGCTTGCCCCGATCGTGCTGGGCGTCGATGCGAGCCTGTCCCCCACCAAGTGCCGCCTCGGTGCGGCGTCGCCGCAGCTCCTCGATCGCCGATTCGTCCAGTGCATCGCTCTCGCCGGCGTTGGCGTCGTCTTCGGCCGCCACGCTACCACCCCATGCTGCCGTTGCTGGCGAGAGTTCGGTCGGTCGGAGAGCCCGGTACGGGCCCGACGGTGCGGCCGCTCCCGCGGGACGCGCCGGTGACCACGCAGGTCTGCGTGTCGAGCGTCATGTCTCTGTGTCGTTGCTCTACGTGTAGCTACCTAAATCTGTGCCACGATAGATCACCGTCGCGACTGTGAACGTACCCGAACCATTCGTTACCATTGAATGGTACTGGCGTTATCGGAGCGACAACGACAGACTCTTTAGGCCGTCCTAAAAACACGCGACATCGCAATGACGGCCGACATCTGTGTGATCGTTCCGACGATACGCGAGTTCGAGTGCGTACGAGCCTACGCCGAAAACGCCCGCAAGCACGGCTTCGACACCGACCGTCTCCACGTCGTGCTCGTGACCGAGGACTTCTGTGACACCGAGGCGATGGCGACGATGCTCGACGAACTCGATCTCGCCGGCGAGGTCTTCGACGGCGCTGCCCGCGAGGAGTGGTACGACGAGCAGTCCGTCACGGAGTTCTCGCATCTCGTCCCCGCCGCGAGCCACGCCCAGACGAGTTTCGGGCTGCTCTACTGCTGGGCGAACGGGTTCGAGTATGGAATATTCATCGACGACGACACCCGCCCGCACATGGACGAGGACTTCTTCGGGACGCATCTCGCGAACCTGAACGATGAACACGAGGTCGAGCGCGTCCGCTCGGACGAGCAGTGGGTGAACGTCCTTTACGAGAACGCCGACGAGCACGGTCTCTACCCGCGTGGCTACCCCTACTCGGCGATGGACGAGGAGGTCGAGACCGACCGAACGCGCGTGACGAACGTCGTCGCCTCGCAGGGGCTCTGGACGAACGTGCCCGACCTCGACGCCGCTCGCATCCTCGCCGACGGCGATCTCCACGGCCAGGCCAAGACGCGGCTCTCGGCCGACGACTTCGGCGAGCCGTTCGTCGCCGCGGAGGGGCAGTATCTCACGGTCTGTTCGATGAATCTCGCCTTCCGACGCGAGGTGATCCCGGCGTTCTACCAGCTCCCGATGGACGACAACCCCTGGGACGTCGGCCGGTTCGACGACATCTGGAGCGGCGTCTTCCTCAAGCGCGCCTGCGACGTGCTGGACACGCAGATCATCACCGGTGGGCCGCTCTGTAAGCACAACAAGGCCGAGCGCTCGACGTTCGACGATCTCCGCTCGGAACTCCCCGCGCTCGACGCCAACGAGCGCCTCTGGCGGGCCGTCGACGACGCGGCCGCGGACGCCGATTCGTACGCCGGTGCCTTCGCCGCGATGGCCGACGCACTCGTCGAACGCGACTGGAGCGACTGCGAGAACGGCGAGTTCCTCCCGTACGTCGGCGAGTACATGCACGACTGGCTGGCCTGTCTCGACGCGCTCGATCCGGGCTCGATCGCCGTACCGGCCGCCGCCAGCGCCGACGACTGAACCGGTAGGTATAACAGCTACCACCCACCACCAATTTTTAGGCTGGCCAAAAATAGCCAGTGACAGACAATGAAAGGACACGATTTCGACAGACGGACGGTACTGAAAGGTGGTATGGCAAGCCTCGCCGCGGCGGCCGGACTCGCCGGCTGTACCGGTGGTGCAGAGTCAGGCAACGACAGCGCCAACGGCAGCGGCGGTGCGAACGGGAGCGGCAACGGCAGCGCAAACGGTAGCAACGCCAGCGGAACCCCGGGTGCCTCCGGCGACCGGAAGGTGCGCGTCGTGCTCGACGAGTGGCAGGTGAAACCCGACGCGAAATCGGTGCCGTCGGGGCAGGTGACGTTCAACGCCGTCAACAAGGGCCACGAGGTCCACGAGCTGGTCGTCAGAGAGCGCAGTGACGACGGTGCCTATGAGGAGCTCGACGAGGTCGACGACATCGGCAAGGGCACGAGCAAGAAGCTGCAGATGAAGCTCGAACCCGGCACGTACGAGCTCGCCTGCCTCATCGTCGAGGAAGAGGACGGCGAGACCGAGGATCACTACAAACTCGGCATGCACGAGACGATCGAGGTCACCAACTAACGACGCCGAGCCACGCCATGGGCATCGCGGTTTCATAACCGATACCAGAAACGACATACCGCCAAGCGGCGTCGCTGGGCGCGACGGATCGACCGTGGAACGACAGGGTTTTTAGGCTGTCCTAAATCATATGTTGCAATGACGCGACGCGCTGGTGACGATCCACGGGCGAACGGCTCCGACGATCACGGCGATTCCGGGCTGGGACGGCGACGGTTCCTCCGCACGTCGGCCGTCGTGGCCGGCGGCGCGCTGGTCGCCGGCTGTTCGTCCGGCGACAGCGGGGCCAACGCGAGCGGTGCAAACGGCTCCAACGCGTCGAGCAACGCCAGCGGCGGGGCGAACGGCACCGTCGGCAACGCCTCCGGCAACGCGAGCGCGAACGGCTCGGTCGGCATCACATCGTTCAGAGGGTCGGGCCCGCTCGTCGAAAGTCGCCCGCCGCTGAAGGGGCCGCGCATCGACGATCTCCCCGACCTCTCGGGGACGCTCAGTGTCTATCTCGGCGGCGGCGAGGGCGGACTCTACACCCAGTTCCTCGATCTGCTGCAGAAGATGTATCCGAAGTTCAACGTGAAGCTCCGGACGGCCTCCTCCTCACAGCTCGCGAATACGCTCATCACCGAGGTGGAGAGCGGCTCGCCGAAGGCCGACGTCTTCTGGGCGGTCGATCTCGGTGCGCTCGGCGTCGTCGCCAACAACGATGCGACGATGAAGCTCCCGAAGAAGGTGGTCAAGCCCGTCCCCAAGTCGTTCCACCCGAACGACCAGTGGGTCGGCGTCGCCGGACGCGCACGGAGCGTTCCCTACAACACGAACAAGCTCTCGGCGAACCAGATCCCGAACAAGGTCCAGAAGTTCACCGATGCCAAGAAACTGCAGGGGTCGATGGGCTGGGCACCGACCTACGGGGCCTTCCAGTCGTTCGTCACGGCGATGCGGCTGCTTCGCGGCAAAGAGCAGACCAAACAGTGGCTCACGGGAATGCAAGAACAGGGGATCTCCGAGTATCCCGACGAGTTCCTCGTCTCGAACGCCGTCGCCGACGGCGAGCTCGCGGCCGGCTTCGCCAACCACTACTACTCGCTGCGCGTGCGGGCCGCCCGCCCGAACGCGCCGATCGAGCTCGCGTTCACGAAGGGTGATGCGGGCGCGCTCATCAACGCCGCCGGCGTCGAGGTGATCAAAGGGACCGAGCGCCGCCAGCTCGCCATGGATTTCATCAAACACCTCCTGACCGCCGAGGCTCAGGAGTTCTTCGCCACGCGGACGTTCGCCTACCCGATGATCCCGGGCGTCCCGCCCGTCGGCGGACTGCCGACGATCGACGAGCTCAACCCGCCGGAGCTGGATCTCGCGAAACTCTCGAACCTCGAACCTACCCTGAAACTCATGCGCGAGACCGGAGTGCTCTGAGATGAGTACCCTCGGCGACGGTCGTATCGACATCGATCGCGGGACCGTCCTCAAAGGGGGGTTGCTCGCGCTCGCCGGCGCGATCGCGCTCGCGGTCGTCGCCCCGATCGCGTGGCTCGTCGTCCGCGCGTTCGACATGGGCATCGAGAGTGCGCTCGCGCTGCTGTCGTCGCCCTCGACGGTCCAGATCACGGTCAACAGCGCGCTGCTCGTGGCTGCGGTCACTGCCGGCTCGGTGCTGCTCGGCGTGCCACTCGCGGTGTTGACCGCACGCACCGACCTGCCGTTCCGACGGTTCTGGACCGTTCTGCTGGCGCTCCCGCTCGTCGTTCCGAGCTATATCGGCGCGTTCGCGTTCGTCTCGGCGTTCGGCCCGCGAGGGACGCTCGCCGACCTGCTCGCCCCGTTGGGTGTCGAATCCATTCCAACGATTTACGGGCTGCAAGGTACAGTGTTGGTCCTCACGCTGTTCGTCTATCCATACGTCTTCCTCACCACGCGCGCGGCGCTGCTCTCCTTCGACGCCAGTCAGATCGAGGCCGCGCGAACCCTGAACCACTCCTATCTCGGAGCCTTTCGCCGCATCGTCCTGCCACAGATCGCGCCGGGGATCGCCGCCGGCGCGCTGCTGGTGGGGCTCTACACGCTCTCCGATTTCGGGACGCCGTCGATCATGCATTACGACGTGTTCACACGCATGATCTTCGTCGAGTACAACGCCTTCGGCCGCGGCCGCGCGGCGCTGCTCTCGGTGCTCTTGCTGGGGCTCACCGTCGCCATCCTCGGCATCGAGTCACGCCTCTCGGCCGACGACGGAAACGCCTACGCCGGCGGACGGCGTGGCTACACCATCTCGCTCGGAGCCTGGAAGTGGCCGGCGCTCGCCTTCTGTACGCTGGTCGTCGCGCTCTGTCTGCTCGTCCCGCTCGGCGTGCTGGCGATGTGGCTGTTCCGCGGCGGGCCGGGTTATTCGGCCGGCGGGTTCGCCTTCGAGTGGTCCTACGGTCTGAACTCCGTCGTCGTCGCGGCGCTCGCGGCGCTCGTCGCGACGGTCGCGGCGCTGCCGGTCGGCTATCTCTCGGCGCGGACGGATGGCCCGCTCACGGATCTGTTCGATCGGATGACCTATCTCGGCTACGCCGCACCGGGCGTCGTCGTCGGCTTCGCGCTCGTCTACTTCGGCGTGCGCTATCTGCCGGGGCTCTATCAGACGCTCCCCCTGCTGATCTTCGGCTACGTCGTCCGCTTCATCCCGCAGGCGGTCGGCACCACCCAGTCGTCGGTGCTCCAGGTCGATCGGTCACTGCTCGAAGCTGCGCGCACGCTCGGCCACTCGCCGCTCGCGAGCTTCCGGCGCGTGACGCTCCCGCTGATCGCGCCGGGTGTCGTCGCGGGTGCGGCGCTGGTCTTCCTGACGACGATGAAGGAACTGCCGGCGACGCTCCTGCTGCATCCCTCCGGATTCAAGACGCTCGTCACCTACATCTGGCAGGTCCAAGACGCAGGATATTACGGGGCGGCCGCCGTACCGGCGCTCGTGCTCGTCGCCGTCTCCGGACTCTCGATGCTCGTCATCCTCACACAGGAGGGCGATGATGTCCGGTAAATCCACTCAGGAACCGTATCCCGAAGCCGCCACCGACCGCTCGCGTGGGGCTGACGCGCCCGACAGCGCGCCGGGAAGCGCCGACACCGCCGACGTGGTGCTCGAGCTCGCCGACGCGAGCAAGGAGTTCGGGGCCGAAACGGCAGTGAACGAACTCTCGCTGTCGGTCCGCGAGGGCGAGCTACTGACGCTGCTCGGCCCTTCGGGCTGTGGGAAGACGACGACGCTGCGGTTGATCGCGGGGCTCGAAACCCCGACGGCGGGAACGATCACTCTCGACGACGAGCGCGTCGCCGACGATACTCACTCCGTCGATCCGGAGGATCGCGACGTCGGCATCGTCTTTCAGGACTTCGCGCTGTTCCCGCACATGACCGTCGAGGAGAACATCGCGTTCGGCCTCACCGACGCCGACGGCGATCGAACGGACGAACGCGTGGCCGAGCTGCTCGAACTCGTCGGTCTCGAATCGTTCGGCGAGCGGACGCCCGATCAGCTCTCGGGCGGCCAGCAACAGCGCGTCGCGCTCGCCCGCGCGCTCGCGCCAGAGCCCGACCTCTTGCTGCTCGACGAACCCTTCTCGAACCTCGACGTGCGCCTTCGCGTGCGGATGCGCGAGGAGGTCCGTCGCATCCTGGAGGCGGCGGGCGTCACCGCCGTCTCCGTCACCCACGACCAGGAGGAGGCGCTGTCTATCTCCGATCGCGTCGCCGTGCTCAACGACGGCCGCCTCGAACAGGTCGGCCGTCCCGAGGTCGTCTTCGAGCAGCCCGAATCGCGCTTCGTCGCCGCCTTCCTCGGTCGCGCGGGTTTCCTGTCGGGCAGCGTCGACGAGGCGGGCGTCCACACCGGCATCGGGAGCTTCGAGACGGCGCGCATGCAGGGGCTCACCGACGACTACGCCGGCACCGACATCGACGTGCTCGTGCGGCCGGACGACCTCCGGGCGAACCCTGTGGCGGACGAGGATGCGGGCAACGGACGGGTCGTCCACCGCCAGTACACCGGCTCGTCGTTCGTCTACCGCGTCGAACTCGATACGGGCGACGTGATCCACTGCGAGCACAACCACACGACCGACATCCACCTCGACCAGCGGGTCGCCGTCTCGTTCGTCGCCGACCACCGGCTCGCGTGGTATCCCGCCGAGTGATGGGACAGCTCGGCGAGCGACTCGACGGACGACGGTTCCGACTCGGAGCGCTCGCCCTCGCCCTGATCGGCGGGCTCGCCGTGTGGATCGTCTCGACGGAGCTCTTCCCGTATCTCTCGCTGAACCACGACGAAGGGGTGTATCTCCAGCAAGCTAGCATGCTGCTCGACGGACAGCTGTTCCTCCGGCCGCCGGTCCCCGAATCGTTCCGACCGTGGTTCTTCGTCGGGAGCGAACAGGGGTTCTACCCCAAGTACGCGCCCGTCGCCGCCGCGATGTTCGCGCTCGGCCGGCTCGCGGGCGACTACACGCTCGCGCTCGTCGCCATCGCGGCGGCGAACGTCGCTCTTCTGGCGATCGTCGTCGCCGAAACCTTCCGCCACGAGGGCCGGCAGTTCGCACGTGCGGCAGGATTGCTCGCCGGCGGATTGGTCCTGTTCTCGCCGCTCTTTCTCATCAACTCGTCGACGTTCCTCTCGTACGCGCCGACGACGCTGTGGAACCTGCTGTTCGCCGCGGCGTATCTCCGTGCCGACCGTACTGGGAATCGAGCGCTGGCGGCGGTCGCCGGACTCGCCATCGGCATCGCCTTCTTCTCGCGACCCTACACCGCCGTGTTGTTCGCCACACCGTTCGTCGTCCACGCGCTCTGGACGCTGCGGGATGGCCGTGACGCCGTGATCCGCAACGGTCTGACCGCCGCCGGTGGGCTGCTCGGCGTGGGCGTCGCGCTCGGTTACAACGCCTTCCTCACCGGCGATCCGTTCACCTTCCCGTACGCGGCGTTCGCACCGCTTGACGGCATCGGCTTCGGGAAGCGAGCGATCCTCGGCCACGCCAAGCAGTATACGCCGACGCTCGCGCTGACGGCGAACGCGAAGGTGCTCGCGACGTTCTTCGGCCGGTGGGGGATCGCCGGCGTGCTCGGAACGGCGCTCGCGGCCTGCGGGACGGTGCTCGCGATCGTCGTCCCGCGAAACCGACTGCACGCCCGGACCGCGGTGCTCGCCGGGCTGTTCGTCTCGATCCCCGTCGGCAACGTCCTCTTCTGGGGCAACTTCAACATTCTCGGCGATCTCGAAGAATCAGGAACGGGACTGATCGCCTTCCTAGGGCCGTACTACCACTTCGATCTACTCGTTCCGACAGCGGCGTTCGCGGCGTACGCCGGCCTCCGCGGCGCGCTTCGACTCAGCCGTCTGCTACGAGCACGTTTCGACGCCCGACAGGCGAGCGTCGCGCTCGCGGTCTGTCTGCTCGTCGCGGGCGTGGCGCTGGCGGGCGTGACGGCGAGTGCGGCGAGCGAACCGCTCGAACGCAACGGCAACGTCACCGGCGAGTACGAGCAGGCCTACCAACCCTTCGAGAATCGGAGTCTGGCGAACGCGCTCGTCTTCCTCCCGACGACGTACGGTCGCTGGCTCAGCCATCCGTTCCAGGCGCTGCGCAACGATCCCGGCTTCGGCGGCGACGCGGTCTACGCGCTCGCCGAACGCCAGTTCGCGGTCGTCGACGCCTATCCGAACCGGTCGTACTACCGCTACGTCTACGACGGGTCGTGGAGCCCGACGACCGGTGACGCCTCCGAGGGTGCCCTCCGACCGATCACGGTCCGCTCGGGCGATCGACTCGCGGTCGACGGAGAGTTCGGGATCCCCGGCTCGCCCGAGAGCGTCACGGTGCGCCTCGCGAACGGCGACAATCAGACGTACTACACGACGACGCGCGACAACGGAACGCTCGACCTCCGGCTCGTCGCTGACGAACGCGCTCGACTCCGCGGGGAGATCACGCCGGTCAACGGGAGTTCGATACCGCTCACCGGTGACACGCTCACGCTGTCGGTGTTCGTCGATAGAGGGCCGACCGGCGGGTTCGGCTACCGCGTCGAGCTTCCGTTCGACCGTTCAGGAACTACGATCCGCGCGCTCACGCCCACGAAAGAGGTCTGTCCGACCTATCGCTGTGGCGGCGGACGCGGGGTGGTCAACGGCACCAGCGACGGCGTGTCGATCGACGCGAACCTCACGGCTGCCTGATTACCGACGGCGCTCTTCGAGACCGACGGTGAGTATCGAGCGCGCGATCTCCTTCCCATCCGAGAGCGGGTCGAGCGTCGTCTCGCCGAGGCGCTCGCCGTACTCGATCGGTGTCTCGTGGACGTCGTAACCGCGCGCGAGCGGGCGGACGAGTAGTTCAGCGGAGAGACCGGTGTTCTCGGTCCACTCGATGTCTTCGATCACCTCGCGTCGATAGGCGCGCATTCCGGTCGTCGTGTCGTGGACGCGCTCGCCGAGCAGGAGGCTCGCCAGCACGGCGAAGGCGTGGTTGCCGAGGCGGTTGAACGGCGGCATCGTCGCGGCCCCGTGGTAGAGGCGATCACCACTGACGACGTCCGCGCCGCCGTTGATCGCGTCAAGGAACTCGGGAAGGGCGTCCATCGGATAGGTGCCGTCGCAGTCGGTCGTGACGATCACCGGGCGATCGGCCGCTCGGAGCGCGCGGGCGACGGCGACGCCGTAGCCCTGTGGCTCCTGTTCGATGACGCGCGCGCCGTGCTCACGGGCGATCTCGGCCGTGCAATCGCTCGATCCGTCGACACAGACCGTCTCGGCAGCGCCATCGGTCGCCTCGTCGATCGAATCGAGCACGCTCTCGATGGCGGCTTCTTCGTTGTACGTACCCATCACGACGCTCACGTCGTCGAAATCGTAGGGTTCGAATGTGCTCATCGACGCGGCTTCGCCCCACCCCTACTTGAGTTTTTAGGCTCGCCGAAATCAGCGGCGGCGAGCGAGCGCGACGCCCGCGAGCGCGAGGACGGCGAGCAGCGCGGCACCCGCACCGAATCCGGGCCCGAACGCGTCACTGCTGTCGGTCTGTGTCGGCGAGCTCGTGCCGACCAGTCCGCCGCCGTCGGTCGCGGTGGCTCCGTCGTCGCTCCCGTTGTCGGCGGTCGTGTCATCGTCCTCGGCAGCCGTCGGCGTGTCGGTCGCGGTCTGCGTGTCGGTTGCGGTCGCCGTCTCAGTCGGCGTCGGGCTGTCGGTCGCGGTTTGCGTGTCGGCCGCGGTCGATCCGTCGGTCGTGTCTGTCGTCGCGTTCGCATCCGATCCGTTCGGCGTCGCCGTGAACGTGCTCACGCCGCCGCTACAGCTACCGGGACTGATCTCGACGGGACTGCTCATGTCGAGCTCGGTCGTCGAGCCGTCGCCCGAGCGGACGATCCAGTTGTCGATCTCGTTGTCGCTGGGCGAGCCGCTCCACTCCTCGAAGGGGTAGCGGTCGACCTCGTCGTTGAACGCGATGTCCGCGGTGATCGTGCTGTAGTCCGAACTCCCCAGTCCGCGGAAGGCTGCACCGTCGGTACGCTCGCCGTTCGAGTTCCACTCGATGTGTGCGCCCGTGTCGGTGTACTCGAAGGTGTCGTCACGGTTGGTGTAGTTGTCGTCCTCGACGGCCCACTCGCCATCGGAGGGGAGTCCCGAGATGTCACCCGTGGCGACGAACCCGTACGGCTCGTTGATCTTGTCGTGGAGGAAGACGAGGCTCAGCCCGTCGCTACCGCGATAGACGAACAGCTGGCTCACCTGGTTCTCCTGGATATCGGTGGTGCCGAGCGAACTGTAGTTCGCCTGATCGTCGAGCACCGTGTAGTCGTAGAACTGCTCGACCGTCTGGCTGCCGTCGCCGAGCGGCGTGACCTCCGTACACGTATCGCCCTGCTGGACGATGAACGTCGCGTTCTCCTGGGCCACCGCCGATCCCGGTACGACGGCGAGCGATCCGACGACCATCACCGTGAGCGCAACGGCAGCGAGCCACGATCGCCCGTGCTCGCCCGCCCGCACTCCCGAACGTTCGCTCATAGAACAGGGTGCTCCGTCCATCTATATAAATGGCGCCTGTCCGTCCCGAACGAGGCTCTACTAGTGGGGGCGAACACCGGTCGATCGGCTCTGCTGCCAGCGAGACGGACGATCGGCGGGCTCAGAGCATGTTCTCGGCTTCGAGACGCTCCCAGACGGCTTCGCCCTTCTCGGTGATGCCGTAGACGCGGCCTTTCTTCTGGTCCTCGGAGACGAGCAGCTCGACCATCCCACGCTCGTCGTCGCGCAGTCCCGACAGCGCCCGCGAGACGTGCGCGATGGCAATCCCCTCGTCGGTGGCGATGCGTGACGGCGTCGCCGGCCCCTCGACCAGCCGCGAGAGTACGTCCACGCGGTACTGCGAGCGAATCACGAAACTGATCGTATCCCAGTCCTCCATCATTTAGCTCCCCTGTTCGTTCCCCTATACACTGGAGAACCATAACAAGTGCGTATCAGTTACCTACAACTACGTACGTTTTGATTATCGAAACACGACTCGCTGGTGGGGTCGCGTGACCGCCGGGCGATGGCGAACGAACACACTCAAGAACCCACCCACCCGAGAGGGCGAATACGGTGTCCCGTGATTCACTCTCGGAGAACACGACGGCCGACCGCTACGCCGAGAGCGCCTCGGCCCTCGGCGGGCTGCCGGGCGACCTCCTGCTCGTCGTCGCCTACGCGCTCGTCGGTGGCGGTCTCCTCGTCGTCGGTCTCCCCTCGACGCTGCAGTTCATCGTCGGGATCCCACTCCTGCTGTTCGTCCCTGGCTACACGGTGCTGTCGGCGCTGTTCCCCGGTCGCCCCTCGCGGAACGCGGGCCAGGTGAGTTCGCTATCGGGCATGACGCGGACGTTTTCGAGCCTACGGTCGATCCAACACCGCGGCGTCCGCTGGGGTGAGCGTGTGGCGCTCTCGTTCGGGCTCAGCCTGTTCCTCGTGCCGCTGCTCGCGCTCGTGCTCGATTTCTCCACGCTCCTGTTCGGCACTGACTCGCCCTACCATACGGGACCGATCGTCGCGGTGCTCGTCGGCTTTGCAGTGATCTGTGCCGCCATCGGGTTCGTCCGCCGACTCGGGCTGCCGCGCGACGAGCGTTTCGGCGTGCCGGTCGGCTACTGGATCGACGACTTCGTCGGCGGGCTCACCGGCTCGTCGGTCGACGCACTTCTCAACGTCGTGCTGGTGCTCAGCGTACTCGTCGGCGCTGCGAGCATGACCTACGCGCTCGCGGTGCCACAGGACGGCTCGTCGACGACGAACTTCGCCGTCGGCACGCAGGACGGCTCCGGGGAGTTCACGGTCGGCGACTATCCGCCGAACATGACCGTCGATCAGCCCCAACAGCTCACCGTCCAGCTCCAGAACCACGAGGGCGAACCGGCGAACTACTCGGTGGTGGCCCAGCTCCAGCGCTACGACGGCGAGGAAGTGCTCACGCGGAACACACTCGAGCGGTTCTCGACACAGACCGTCCCGGAGAACCGGACGTGGCAGCGCCAGCACACCGTCACGCCGAACATCGCCGAGAACGACCTGCAGCTCGTCTACCTGCTCTATCAGGGTGATCCACCGCAGAACCCCACCGAGGAGAACGCCTATCGGTCGGTCCATCTCTCGGTGAACGTTTCGGGTGGCGGTGGAGCCGGTAGTGGCGGAACCGGTGCTGGTGGCGGCGGAGCCGGTGGCGGCAACGGGAGTGCCTGACGTGTTCCCCTGGGGTCACGTCGCGGTCGGCTATCTCTGCTACTCGCTGCTCACCCATCTCCGCGGACGCACGCCGACCGGCGCGGCGACGATCGCGCTCGTCGTCGGCACGCAGTTCGCCGACCTCGTCGACAAGCCGCTGTCGTGGTCGTTCGATCTCCTGCCGGCGGGCGTGCTCGCGCACTCGCTCTTTTTCGCACTCCCGTTCTCGGCGCTCGTGCTCGTCGTCGCCCGTCGCCTTTCGTACACACAACTCGCGAGTGCGTTCGTCGTGGGCTATCTCTCGCATCTCCCGGCCGACGTACTGCCCTCGCTCGCAACCGGCGACCCCTCCTACTGGCCGCTGTTCTGGCCCGCGATGGCTCGCCCGGGCGTCGACGTCTCGGACCCGATCGTCGGCCCCGGAGCCGGTGCGGGACTGCTCGAAAACGCTGCCTACTACATGAGCGACTTCCTGCCGATGCTGTTCAGTCCCATCGGCGTGGCGTACGTCCTGTTCATGGTCGGCGTCGTCGCCCTCTGGCTTTACGACGGGCGTCCCGGTATCGGGATCATCGGGCGTGCCCTCGGCCGGGTGACGGGTCGAAGCTCGCACTGAGGAACATCAGCGACGACGCAATCAGCGAAGAGTCGTATAGGCCGCTCGCGCGAGTCGCATGGTCGTGCCGGCGCGCTCGGCCTCGTGATACGTTCTGAGATCGGGATCGAACTTCGCCTTGTATTTGTTGAGCCGGCGCGAATCCGCACCGACGAGATCGTACGAGTCAATGTCGCGCTCCATCGCGTCTCGCATGATCCACCAGTCGACGTGATCGTTGACGGGGATGGCGGCGTCGTGTTTCGCGCCACCTTGCCAGCGGTGGATCGTGCCCTCGTCTTCGAGCGTGATCATCCCGCCGGCGAATCGGCCGTCGATCCGGCAGACGTACGCGCGCAGGCAGCCCTCCGGCAGGCGCTCGCGCAGGTCAAGGACGAACCCTGGCGTGACGCCGTAGGACTTGTCCTGTGCCTCGTACCGGCGATAGATCTGGGTGACGATGCGCCGGATCGCCCGCTCGCCGCCCTCCTCGATGGTGCAGTTTTCGGGAACTCCGTCGCGGACGTTGCTCCGCGCGTCGCTGCTGAACCGTTTCAACAGTTCGTCCGCGCCGATCGAGAGATCCACAGTGTACGTGTGGCCGAGCGACGCCGCCAGTTCGTTCCATTCGAGCGGGCGGAGATCCGTGTACCGATAGTCACTGCGGACGTGGGTGTAGCGCGGTCCGACATGCTCGTCGACCCACTCGATGCAGCCGTCGACGAACCGCTGATGACGGCGCTCGCGCTTTCGCTGTTTCAGCTTTCCCATGTTCAGCAGCGCCGGCCCGAGATACGGAACCAGGAGATCGGGCGGTGGCGAGAAGGCCATCGGCACCCCCAGTCGCTCGACGGCGAAGATCGGGAAGATCCCCACCGGCTCCTGCCCCTTGAACCCGATCAGGGGGTGCAGATCGGCGTCGGCGTGTGCCGCGAGCGCCGCGAGACTCCCCTGTCGATGGAAGGGGTTCGACTGCGGCGAGCGCTCCACGTAGCTGTTCCACTTGTCCAGATCGTCGTCGGTCGCGCTGCGTATCTCGATGCTCATTCCATATACCCCAGATCCGAGAGTCGGTCCTCGACTGCCTGTTCGTCGGTCGTCTCGCGCGCCTGTCCGTCGTACTCCGGATAGGTCCGCTCACCGGTCGATTCGACGATATCCAGCACTCCGCCATCCATGTGGTCGCCGCGCGGGAGTCCGAGCGACGCGAGCACGGTCGGCGCGACATCGAACAGATGTGCGTCCGCGAGCGATCCGTCGCTATCGATGCCCGCACCCGTCGCGGCGATCATCCCGTCGCGTTTGTGGTTGTAGGGCTCGGTCGGCGGGCCGAACGTCTCTCCACGCAACTGCGTCGAGAGGAACTGGTCGAAATCACGGGGGACGAGAACGATATCGACCGCATCCTCGGCCTCCGAGCCGTGGAAGTAGTCCTCGCGGGGGGCGACGTCGTCGAACGCCGGCTTTCCGTCGGGCGTTTCGAGGGCGGCGAGGCGATCGATGAGTTCCGTCCGGACTTCTTCGTACTCGTCGGCCGGAACGACGCCGTCGGGTTCGCGCCCGGCGACGTTCAGTCGGACGCCACACTCGATATGTGAGCGTGCGTACGCCGTCGAGGCGGGGAAATCCACCCGCTCGGTGCCGGCACGAACCATCGCCTTGGGTGCGTGGGCGACGACGAACTCGGCGAGCCCGAGACGGTCGAGCACGGCGTTGATCCGCTGGCTCGTGATACCCACGCGCGTCAGCCCGCCCATCGCCTTTTCGAGCAGCGCGTCGGTGCCGCTCTCGCTTTCCTCGTCGTCGAAGAACTGCTCGTCGCGGAGCACGTCCCACGAGGGCATCCCGCCGCCACGGGCTGTCTCGACGTAGCCCTCGTCGCGCAGGAGGGAGTTCACGCGCACATCGTAGCCGCTGTATTTTCCGATGCCGTGATCGCTGGCGACGATGACGGTGTCGGGATCGCAGGCATCGAGGATCTCGCCGACCTGCTCGTCGACGGCCTCGTAGACCGCCTGGAGCGCGGCGAAATCGCCGGGACACTCGTGGAAGACGGTGTCCGTCGTCTGGAACTGGACGAAACCGAACGCCGGCGAGAAGCGATCGGAGAGATAGCGGAAGGCCTCGCCGCGCATCCGCGTCACCGTCCGATACTCGTCGATCTTTTCTTCAGTAGTCGCCTCCCTACCGCCGGTGTGGCGCGGATAGACCCGGTACGCCCCGAGTTCCTCGCGGACGTCGTCGAGCAGTCCGTCAGGATGGCAGGTCGGCGAATCGGGCGCGACGTAGCCCGGGATCAACGCGCCGTCGAATTCCTTGGGTGGGTGGGTGACGGGCACGTTGACGACGACGGACGATTTCCCCTCGTCGTCGAGCAGTTCCCAGAGTGCGTGCTCGCGCACGTCGGTCGCGTTCACCACGTCCCAGTCGTAGCCCGAGTAGTCGAGAAAGCCGAAGACGCCGTGGTTGCCGGGGTTCGTCCCCGTGTAGAGCGAGGGCCACGCGCTCGCGGTCCACGGCGGCAGCTGCGATTCGAGCGGGCCGCTCGCGCCGTCCGCGAGGATTCCCTCCAGCGCCGGCAGCTCGGCCCCGCGCTTGTCGAGGCGGTCGAACACCGGCCCGCAGGCCGCATCCAGCCCGACGAGCAGCGTCTCCAGCCCCGATCCGGGGCGACGTTCGTCGTCCATTCGGTGGTGGTAGTCGGTGCGGCGGCCGTGAATCTACCGATGCACGGCGCGGCCGCCCGAGGCGAGAACGAAAGGCTGTTTGGCAGTGCTGGAGTCGGACTGACGTAATGAGTCCCTCCGTACAGTTCACGCGTCGCTCCCGATCGAGATCGGCGCGACCGACATCGGCGGCCTCCGACGGGTACTGAATGGCGAACGAACAGTCGGCGGCCGAGGAGTCGAACCTCTCGTCGCTGGTGTCGAGTGCGAGCCTCATGCTGATCGGCAGTCTACTGGGCGCGTTTTCGAAACTGTTCGAACAGGTGCTGCTCGGTCGCGTGCTCTCCCAGCCCGCGTTCGACGCGTTCAGCAAGGGGTTCTCGATACTGATGCTTAGCTCGACGATCGCGCTCGTCGGCTTCAACGAGGGGATCCCACGCTTCATGTCCCGGTTCGACGACGAGCGCGACGTGCGCGGCGTCTGGGTGACGGGCATCGTCATCGCGGGACTCGCCGGGATCGTCATCGCCGGCGGGCTGATCGCCGGCGGCGACTGGGTGCGGCGCGTGTTCTTCGGTGCCGATTCACCGCCGCTGCTGGTCACATTGTTCGCGATAGCGATCCCGCTCGTCGTCGGGCTGCGCGTCGCCGTTGGCGCGATCCGTGGCCACGAGAACACCATCTACCGGACCTACGCGTACGATCTGCTCTACAACGGCCTGCGCGTCGGCATCCTCCTCGTCCTGCTGTTCGGGATGGGGATGGGCGTGCTCGCGGCGGGCTATGCCTACGTCGCCGCGGCGGTAGTCGCCCTCGTCGTTGCACACATCCTGCTCAACCGACTGCTCTCGCTCCGGGGCCCCTTCCGGACGCACGCGGGCGCGATGGTTCGGTTTTCCCTTCCGCTCGTGGTCGCCTCGGCGGTTTCCTCGATCCTCTCGCAGGTAGACACGCTGATGCTCGGCGCACTCGCGTCGGCCCCGAACGCTGCCGGCATCTACAACTACGGCTATCCGCTCGCGGCCGGGCTACCCGTGATCCTCTCGGTGTTCGGTTTCCTCTATCTCCCGCTGGCCTCACGCCTCGACGACGATAGCAACCGTGAAGAGGTCGATCGCATCTACAAGATCACGACCAAGTGGATCTATATCGTCGCCTTCCCGCTCTTTCTGACGTTCGTCGCCTTCTCCGGCGACGTCGTCGAGATCGTCTTCGACGTGACCGATCCGCGCTCGTCGGCGGCGCTCGCGATCCTCTCGATCGGTTTCTTCACCAGCGCGGCCAACGGGCGGTGTCAGGACACGCTCTCGGCGTTCGGCTACACGACGTATATCCTCGTGGTGAACACCGCTGCAGCCGTGCTCAACATCGTTCTCAACGTCGTGCTCGTGCCGTCGTACGGCGTCGTCGGTGCGGCGCTGGCCTCGGCGCTCTCGTTTTTCTCGCTCAACGCCATCGCCATGCTGGTGCTCTGGCGGCTGTCGGGCATCTCGCCGTTCTCGCGATCGACCGTCAAGACGTTCGTCCTCCTGCCGCTCGTCCTCTTCCCACTCGCGTTCGGGCTGTCGAACGTCGTGGAGCTGTCGGTCGTCACGCTGCCGCTGTTCGCCATCGGTGCCGGCCTCGTCGCGGTGGCGCTGGTCGCCGTCACTGGTTGTCTCCAGGCCGAAGACGAGATCCCGATCGAACAGATCGAGGAGCGCCTCGGCATCCGCGTGCCCGTGATCCGCCGCTACATCCCCTCGCGCCGCGAGTGATCGGCGGCCGGTCACGGATGACGGACGTCAGACGGATAGGCTGCGATTTTCGTCGGATGGGAAAACACATATGTGAGAACGAAGTGTACCTCAATGAGATCGAACACGACCAGTCATTCAATCGCTTCGCTCCACCCACCTCCATCGAATGACAGACCATATCACAGACGACACGACCGCTGAAGACGGCCGCGCCGCCGGGACGGACCCCGTAACCCGCTCGTCCGACGGCACGACGGCCGGCCGACCGACGCCCGGAGATCCCCGATGAGCGACGAGACGCGCGCACGCCTCGGTGCGAACAGTTCCGTCGACGACGGCGCGACCGTCGGCTACGTCCACGACGCCGACGCCCCGCCCGCCGTGATCGGCGACGATGCGACGATCCGTGACGGCACCATCGTCTACGCCGACAGCTCGATCGGCGACGAGTTCACCACCGGTCACAACGCCGTCGTTCGCGAGAACACGATCGTCGGCGACGACGTGCTCGTCGGCACCGACACCACCATCGACGGCTCGTCGACGATCGGCTCACACGTCAGCCTCCAGACCGGGGTGTACGTTCCGACCGAGACGACGATCGGCGATCGGGTGTTCGTCGGACCGCGCGCGGTGCTCACGAACGATCCACACCCTCTGCGCCGCGAGGCGGAGCTCGTCGGCCCGACGCTCGAAGACGACGTCTCGATCGGCGCGAACGCGACGCTGCTGCCGGACGTCACCGTCAGTGAAGGCGCGTTCGTCGCCGCCGGCGCGGTCGTCACGGAGGACGTCCCGCCGGAGACGCTGGCGGTCGGCGTCCCTGCACGCCACGAACCACTGCCGAAAGACCTCACAGGAGCCAACCAACTATGATTCCGATAGCCGACCCGGAACTCGGCGAGCGCGAGAAGGAACGTGTCGTGGACGTTCTCGACAGTGGCCAGTTCGCCGACGGCCCCGAAGTACGCGCCTTCGAGGAGGAGTTCGCCGACTTCTGCGGTGCTGCCCACGGCGTGGCGACGACCAACGGGACGACCGCGCTCCACACGGCCGTCGAGGCGCTCGGTCTCGGGCCGGGCGACACCGTGGTGACGACGCCGTTCTCGATGATCGCCAGCGCGAACGCCATCCGGCTGGCGGGTGCCGAACCGGTCTTCGCCGACATCGATCCCGAAACCTACACGATCGACCCCCACGCCGTCGAGGAAATCGTCCGCGAGCGCGACGTCGACGCGATCATGCCCGTCCATCTCTACGGGTTGCCGGCCACGATGGATCACCTGCTGGAGATCGCCGACGAACACGATCTCCTCGTGATCGAGGACGCCGCACAGGCCCACGGTGCCGAATTCGACGGCGAGCGCGTCGGCTCGTTCGGCGACGCGGCCTGTTTCTCGTTCTATCCGACGAAGAACATGACCACCGGCGAGGGCGGGATGGTACTCACCGACGACGCGGACGTCGCCGAACGCGCGGCGAGCTTCGTCAACCACGGCCGCGACCCCGATGGCGACAGCTACGAACACAACACCGTCGGCCAGAACTACCGCATGACGAGTGTGCTCGCGGCCATCGGCCGTGTCCAGCTCGATCGGTTGCCGAAGTACAACGAGACACGGCGTGCGAACGCCGAGCGGCTCACCGACGAGCTGCCCGACGTCATCGACACGCCCGTCGAACCCGACGGGCGACGCCACGTCTACCACCAGTACACCGTCCGGAGCGAACACCGCGACGCGCTCGACGCGGCGCTCGACGCGGCCGACATCGACAGCGGGATCTACTATCCGATCCCGATCCACGAACAGCCGGCCTACCGCGATGTCGAGCGCTCGCTGCCGGTCGCCGAGCGCGCGAGCCGAGAGGTCCTCTCGCTACCGGTACATCCAAACCTCTCCCCATCGGACATCACGGACATCGTGAACGCTATCGCCACGGAGGTGGTCGAGTGAGTACAGCGCCGACGCGGGTCGGCGTTATCGGCGTCGGCAGCATGGGCCAGAACCATGCGCGCGTCTACGCCGAACTCCCGGACGTCGAGCTCGTGGGCGTCGCCGATACCGACGCCGACCGGGCGCGTGAGATCGCCGCGAGCCACGGCACCCAGGCGCGTTCGCGGGCGGAACTGCTCGATCACGCCGACGCGGTCTCGATCGCGGTGCCGACGGCCCACCACGCCGATCTCGCCCGCGAGTGCATCGAGGCGGACGTCGACGTGCTCGTCGAGAAGCCGTTCGTCGCCGATCCGGAGACCGGCCGAGAGCTCGCCGATCTGGCACACGATCGCGATGCCGTCATCCAGGTCGGCCACATCGAGCGGTTCAACCCGGCCGTGCGCGCCGTCGCCGAGATCCTCGACGAACAGGAGATCATCGCGATCGACGCCCAGCGACTCGGTTCGCCGCGCGAGCGCACCATCGCGGACAACGCCGTGATGGACCTGATGATCCACGACATCGACGTGGTGCTCTCGCTCATCGGCGAGGACGTCACGACGGTGAACGCCCTCGGTGCCGAGGAGAACCGCTATATCGACGCTCAGCTGCGCTTCGACGGCGGCGTCGTCGCCAGCCTCACCGCGAGTCGCGTCACCCAGAAGAAGATCAGACAGCTCTCGATCACGACCCACGAGTGCTGGATCGCCGTCGACTACATCGATCGCTCGGTCGCCATCCACCGCCACTCGCTGCCCGAATACGTCGAGCGAAAGAGTGGGATGCACTACCGCCACGAGGGTGTCGTCGAACGGCCGATGGTCGACAGCGGCGAGCCGCTGAAGGAGGAGCTGGCCTCGTTCGTCGACTGCGTTCGCGAGCGGACGACGCCGCTCGTGACCGCCGAGGACGGCCTCCGCGCGCTGTCGGTCGCCCGCCGGATCGACCGGCTGGCCGACGATCGCATGGAGGCAGAGGTTCGATGAGTCGTGCCGAGTCCGTCGCGCCCTACGGCGGCGCACGCGAGCGCACGCGTGAAGCGTTTCGTGACGGGGAGATCCCCGTCGGAGTGTACGGGCTCGGGAAGATGGGGCTGCCGCTGGCGGCGGCGTACGCCGAGGTCTGTGGCAACGTCGTCGGTGCGGACGCCGACGAGGCGGTCGTCGACGGGATCGAGCGCGGCGAGTGCCACGTCGAGGGCGAACCGGGTCTCGACGCACTCGTCGAACGGCTCGTCGCGGACGACGCGCTCCGTGCGACCGACAACCGCACGGCGGCCGCGGAAGCGTCGGTCCACGTCGTCATCGTCCCGACGCGACTCACCGAGGGAAACGATCCCGACATTTCGATCCTCGAATCCGTCGTCCGGGACGTCGCCTCGGGGCTGTCGGCGGGCGATCTCGTCGTCGTCGAGTGTACGGTACCGCCCAAGACCTGTCGGGAGGTCGTCACACCCCTGCTCGAAGCCGAGAGCGATCTCTCGGCCGGCGAGTTCGGCGTCGCCTTCTGTCCCGAGCGCACGTCGAGCGGGCGCGCGCTCGAGGACATCAGGGGTGCCTACCCGAAAGTCGTCGGCGGGATCGACGACGAGAGCACGCAGGCGGCCCACACCATCTACGAACAGCTCAACGCGAAGGGCGTCATCACCGTCGCGGACGCGACGACGGCCGAAGCGGTCAAACTGTTCGAAGGAGTCTATCGCGACGTGAACATCGCCCTCGCCAACGAGCTGGCCCGGTTCACCGACGAACTCGGGATCGACGTGCGCGAGGCGATCGCGACCGCCAACACCCAGCCGTTCTGTGAGATCCACGACCCCGGCGCGGGCGTCGGCGGTCACTGTATCCCCTACTACCCCTACTTCCTCGCCAACGATCGCGCCGAGGACGCGCCGTTGCTCCGGACGGCACGCGCGGTCAACGACAGCATGCCGGAATTCACGGTGCGGAAACTTCACGAGGAGTTCGAAGCCGAGGGCCGCTCTCTGGACGAGACGACGGTGCTCGTGCTGGGTGTCGCCTACCGGCCCGGCGTCGCCGAGACCGCCGCGACGCCCGCCGGCCCCATCATCGACGGACTCGCGGCCGCCGGGGCCGACGTGCTCTGTGCGGACCCGCTGATCGACGATTTCAATGAGTTCGACGCGACGCCCGTCTCCATCGATGGGCTCACCGATCGCGCGATCGACGGCGTCGTCATGGTGACGCCACACGAACAGTTCGAGCGGATCGACTGGCAGGCCTTCCCCTCGCCGCTGGTCGTCGTCGATGGGCGCGGAGCGCTTGATTTATCAGACACCCCACACAGGGTGTATACGATAGGGAGCGGTCGCGATGTATAACGACAAGCGCGTGGGCGTGGTCATACCAGCTCACAACGAGGAGGCGTTCGTCGGGCGGGTCATCGAGACCCTGCCGGCGTACGTCGATCGCGTCTACGCCGTCGACGACTGCTCGACCGACGACACCTGGGCGGAGATCCAACGCCACGCCGAGCGCGCCAACCGCAACCGTCGAGAGACGACGACGCTCGCCGACGGCGGCGCGACCTTCGAGGGTGTCGTCGAGCCGATCCATCACGAGACCAACCACGGCCGCGGCGGGGCAACCAAGACCGGCTATCGCCACGCCCTCGACGACGATATCGACGTCGTGGCGGTGATGGACGCCGACGGACAGATGAACCCCGACATGCTCGCGCGCATCGTCGAGCCGGTCGCGGAGGGCTGGGCCGACTACGCGAAGGGGACGCGCCTGCTCCACCGCGACCGCAAGCAGATGTCGAACTGGCGGTTTTTCGGTAACTCGTTGCTCACCTACCTCACCAAGATTTCGAGCGGCTACTGGGGGATGAGCGATCCACAGAACGGCTTTACGGCGATCTCGGGCGACGCGCTCGCGCGCATCGACATCGACGGTCTGTACGACGATTACGGCTTTCTGAACGACATGCTCACGACGCTCAACATCCATCAGTGTCGCGTTGCCGACGTCTCCCACCCGGCGGTCTACGGCGAGGAACAGAGCGGGATTCGCTACTCGTCGTTCGTGCCGCGGCTCTCGGTGCTGCTCGCGCGGAACTTCGTCCGCCGACTGGTGGCCCGCTACGTGATCCACGATTTCCACCCGCTCATCCTGCTCTATTCGGCCGGCATCGCCAGTACGATCGTGGGCGCGCTCGGCGGACTGTTCACGCTCGGGACGCTGATCGACAGCGGAGTGGGGTTCGTCCAGGGCGCGCTCTCCCTGCTGTTGCTCATCGTCGGCGTGATCGCGATCGCGGTCGGAATGGCCTACGATCTGGAGACGAACGAGGGGCTGCGCGTGCCACAGTACGAGGGAACGGGCCATGCCGACCGGGAGGGACGATGAAGGTCGTCTCGCTCGTCGGCGCGCGCCCACAGTTCATCAAAGCCTTCCCCGTCTCGCGTGCACTCGCCGATCGCCACGAGGAGGTGCTCGTCCACACCGGCCAACACTACAGCGAGGCGATGTCGGAGGTGTTCTTCGAGGAGCTCGCCATTCCGACACCCGAGTACAATCTCGGCGTCGGCTCCGGCACGCACGGCCAGCAGACCGGCGAGATGGTGACGCGCTTCGGCGAACTCGTCGAGCGCGAGGAGCCCGACGCGATCGTCGTCTACGGCGACACCAACTCCACGCTCGCGGGTGCGCTCGTGACCGCCAAGACCGACGCTCCCCTCGCCCACGTCGAGGCCGGCCTGCGGAGTCACAACGACGCGATGCCCGAGGAGACCAACCGCATCCTCACCGATCACGTCTCCGACCTCCTGTTCGCGCCGACCGAGCGCGGCGTCACGAACCTCGAAACGGAGGGGATCGAGAACGTCCATCTGACCGGCGACGTGATGTACGACGCCATCCTCTGGGCGCGCACCCGCGCGGCCGATCACTCGACGGTGCTCGACGACCACGACCTCACCGCCGGCGAGTACGTCCTCGCGACCGTCCACCGCGCCGGCAACACCGACGATCGTGAGCGCCTCGCGGCGATCATGCGCGCGCTCGGCGCGGCCGATCGTGAGGTGGTCCTCCCGATCCATCCGCGGACGGCCGACTGCCTCGAGACCTACGGGCTCCGCGAGACGGTCGAGCAGCAGTTGACGGTGATCGAACCGCAGGGCTATCTCGACTTCGTCCGCCTGCTCGACGGGGCCGAGCGCGTCGCCACCGACTCCGGCGGCGTGCAGAAGGAGGCGTTCTTCCTCGATACGCCCTGTGTGACCCTGCGCGAGGAGACCGAGTGGGTCGAGACCGTCGACGCCGGCTGGAACACGCTGGTGGGAGCAGACGAGGCGGCGATCGAGCGCGAACTCCACCGGGAGATCACGCTGCCGGAAAAGCCCGAACTCTACGGCGACGGCGACGCCGCCGAACGGATGGTCGCGCTGCTCGAAGAGACCGATGGCTGAGTTCGCACTCTGTCTCACCCACGACGTCGACCGGCCGTACAAGAGCTATCAGGCGATTTCTGACGCGCTGGTCGAGCGCGATCCCTCGCGACTCGCAGGGCTCGCACCCCAGATCAACCCCTACTGGCAGTTCGACTCGCTGATGGAACTCGAGGACGAGTTCGGCGTGCGCTCGGCGTTCTACTTCCTCTCCGAGCGCGGGCTGCGAAACCGTTCCCTCGGGAAATGGCTGCGCCCGCGCTACTGGATCGAACATCTCGGGCGCTACGACGTGTCGGCTCCGCGAATGGCGAGGGTCATCGAGGAGCTCGACGCGGGCGGCTGGGAGGTGGGTCTCCACGGCTCCTACGACTCCTACGATGACCGCGAGCGCCTCGTGACGGAGAAGGAGATGGTCGAACGTGTGCTTGGCCACCCGGTGAAAGGGGGCCGTCAGCACTTCCTCAACCGTGTGCCCGCGACGTGGGACCACCACCGGACGATCGGGCTCTCCTACGACAGTTCGCTCGGATCGAGCACCGAGTACGGGTTCACCCACGGCTACGACCCCATCCACCCGTTCGGCGACGATTTTACCGTCTTTCCGCTGACACTGATGGAGGTCGCGTTGTTCGAACAGCACGACAGCGCCGACGGGGCCTGGGAAGCCTGCGAACGACTACTCACGGAGGCCGCCGCGAACGACGCGGTGATGACCGTACTCTGGCATCCGCGCTATCTGAGCGACGACTTCCCGGGCTACCGGACGCTCTACCGACGGCTCATCGAGCGCGCGCTGGAGCTGGATGCATGGATCGGCCCGCCGGCGGAGTGCCACGGCCGACTCGTCGAGGACGGAGACGATATCGCCGCACTCGATGCAGCCGCGGACACTGCCGACTGACGAAAAAATCGAACCGCTGTCTCAGTCGTCCTTCGTCGTGATGTCGGCCGAGAGACCCTGTGCCATCTGGATCCCCTCGGCGTTGTTGAGCGTCCAGGCGGTACGCTCGGTGACGGCCTCGATGATCTCGCGCGCGCTCGGGTAGCCGTTGCCCGACTTCTTCACGCCGCCGAACGGGAGTTGGATCTCCGCGCCGATACACGGGAGATTGCCGTAGGCGAGCCCGATCTCGGCGTTGTCGCGGAAGTAGTTGATCTCGTGGTAGTTCTCGGAGATGATGGCTCCGGCGAGCCCGTACTCGGTGTCGTTGTGGATCTCGACCGCTTTCTCGATGTCGCCCGAGTAGGGCATGAGCGCGACGTGCGGGCCGAACACTTCTTCGTGAGTGACGCGGAGGTCGGCCTCGGGATCGGCCTCGTAGACGAACGGGCCGACCCAGACGCCGTCCTCGTGGCCCTCAGGGATCTCGCTCTCGTCGAGTTCCGTGCGATCGACGAGCACGTCGACGTCCTCGTCGTAGGCGAGGTCGTTGTAGTCGGTGACTTTGTCCTTGTGTTCGTCCTCGATGAGCGGCCCCATGAACGTGTTCTCGTCCAGAGGGTCGCCGACGGCGACGTCCTCGGCGATGTCGACGAACTGCTCCTTGAACTCGTCGTAGATATCCTCGTGGACGATGATCCGCTCGGAGGAGACACAGCGCTGGCCCGTCGTCTTGAACGAGCTCATCACCGCCGAGTGGACGGCCGTCTCCATGTCGGCCTCGTCGGTGATCACGATGCCGTTCTTCCCGCCCATCTCGCAGGCTGCGAGCTTGCCCGCCTCGCCGCCGACTTTCCCACTGATCTCGTGGCCGACCTCGGCCGACCCGGTGAACAGCACGGTCTGAACGCGGTCGTCGTCGACGATCGCCTCGCCGGCGTCGCCGTAGCCCTGCACCATGTTGAACACGCCGTCGGGGATGCCGGTCTCCGCGAACATCTCGGCGATGACCTGGCCACACCACGGTGTCTGTTCGGCTGGTTTCCAGACGACAGTGTTCCCCTCGACCAGCGAGACGGCCATGTGCCAGAAGGGAATGGCGACCGGGAAGTTCCACGGCGTGATACAGCCGATCACGCCGCGGGGTTTGCGGCGCATGTAGGCGTCCTTGCCGGCGATTTCCGAGGGAACGACGTCACCGTGGGGGTGGCGGGCGTCGCCGGCGGCCCACTCGACCATGTCCCACGCCTCGTTGACGTCGGCTTTCCCCTCGGAGATCTCCTTGCCACACTCCTTGGAGACGATCTCGCCGAGCTCCTCGTGGCGCTCCTTGAGCTCGTGGTAGATCTCCCAGAGATACTCCGCGCGGTCTGTGTAGGAGAGCCCGGCCCACTCCTCGAAGGCGTCGTCGGCGGCCGCGAGCGCACGGTCGACGTCCGCGTCCGTGCCGCGCTGGAACTCGCCGAGGCTCTCGCCCGTCGCGGGATTGGTGCTCTCGAAAGTCTCTGCGCCGTCGCCGTCGATCCATTCGCCGTCGACGTAGTGTTGGGACGGCTCGCTGAGCTGTTGACTCATCTCGGCAAGAATTGCGACCGCCGGGTACAAAAACGTCGCGCTGTCGGAGTGTGTCACCCACCAGCAGGACACGATCGAGCAGCATGCGGTCGTTGACGACGTCAGTACAGACGGACGGTCGAACGACGTTCGCGAGACCACGTTCGGACCCGACCCCGGATAGAGAGTTGTGCACTGTCACACACTATACTATCGAACAGTGTATGGAAACCCTTATCATGAAAGTTGAGTAGTGTACCGTGCACATATGGTTGCACTCATCGGATTGGTCGTCGGCGTACTCGTCCTGTTCAGCGTGGGCTATATCGGCTATTCACGCTATCTCGCCCAATTTATTGGGCTCGACGAGGACGCCGAGACACCGGCACACAAGTACGAGGACGGACAGGAGTACGTTCCGGCGAAGAAACCCGTCCTCCTCGGTCATCACTTCTCGAGTATTGCAGGCGGCGCACCGATCGTCGGCCCGATCACCGCAGGCCTCCTCTGGGGCTGGCTGCCGGCCGTTCTCTGGATCGCCATCGGCAACCCACTGATGGGCGCGGTCCACGACTTCGTCTCGCTCTCGGGCAGTCTCCGCCACGAGGGCCGCTCGATCGGCTCGATCATCGGCGAGTACGTCGGCGAGGAGAGCAAGGATCTCCTGCTCTGGTTCGCCTTCCTCACGATCATCCTCGTCGTCGCCGTGTTCGCCTACGTCGTCGGACTGGTGTTTCAGGAGTATCCGAGCGCCGCGACCGCGAGCATGCTCTACATCGCGCTCGCGCTCGTCTTCGGCGTCTATCTCTACCAGTTCGATCTCCCCTTCGTCCCCGGCACCGTGCTGTTCGTGGCGCTGACGTTCGCCAGCGTCTTCGTCGGACTCCGCTTTCCGATTCAGCTTACACAGACCCAGTGGATCCCGATCGTTCTGGTCTACTCGTTCATCGCGAGCGTGCTGCCCGTCTGGACGCTACTGCAACCGCGTGACTACCTCTCGTCGTTCCTGCTGTACGCCGGCGTCGGCGGCGCGCTGGTCGCGATCATCGTCGGCACGGTGCTCGGCAGCGCGAACGAAGCGCTCGTGACGAACATCCCCGCGTTCACCGGCTTCGGCGGCAACAGCACGCTCGGGGCGTCCAGCCCGCTGTTCCCGATGCTGTTCGTCACGATCGCCTGTGGAACCATCAGCGGCTTTCACGCGCTCGTCTCGTCGGGGACGACCGCGAAACAGTTGAACAAGGAAACCGACGCCCGCCTGATCGGCTACGGCGGGATGCTCGGTGAGGGACTGCTCGCCACCGTCGCGCTGTCGGCGGTCGCGGTCGTGGGCGTCACCGCGGCCGACGCGACCGGCGGCGTCGGGCTCGCGCTCCCGAAGTTCGCGGGTGGCGGTGGCGTGATCCTGAGTAGCCTCGGGATCCCGGCGAGCTTCGGCGCACCGTTCATGGCGCTCGTGATGGTGAGTTTCCTGCTCACTTCGACCGACACCGCGCTCCGGCTCGGCCGCTATCTCTTCGAGGAAATCGTCGGCACGCCCGAAACGACGACCCAGGAGGTGGCTTCGAACCGCTACGCCAACAGCGCTGTCCAGTGTGCGGTCGCCTACGTTCTGATCGCGTCAGGCACGTGGACGCCGCTCTGGCAGCTCTTCGGCAGTGCGAACCAGCTACTCGCCGCGCTTGCGCTGCTCACCGCGACGGTCTGGCTGGCGAACTGGGACGATAGCAAACAGCTCGTCTCGACCGGGGTGCCGATGGTGTTGATGTCGGTCGTGACGGTCTGTGCGCTCGTCTATCTCGAGTTCTATCAGAACCTCTATCAGGGGCTGATCCTCGGCAACGCGGAGACGGCAGCGTGGTCGCTCGGCCTCCAGATCGTCATCGGGACGATCCTCCTCGTGCTCGCGATGGCGCTGTTCCGGCAGGGTCTCGGCAACATCCGGGACGTCCGCGGGCAGAACGTCACCGCTGCCGACGGCGGCACCGACCAGTAGTCGATCCGTTTTTCGCTATCGATCGATCAGTCGAAGATCGCGTCCGCGAGCCGGCCGAAGAGACCACGATCGCGGGTGACGGGCGGTGTCCACGTCCGAAACGCCGCGGCGACGTCGGCCTTTTCGCTCGCGGCGAGTTCCTCGGAGCGTGGAGCAACGACGACGAGATTCACCTCGTAGTGGCCGTAGTAGCCGTACTTGAGCAGCGTTCGGTCGCGGAACCCCGCGACGCGGTCGGCGACCGCTTCCGGGATCGTCGGGGCGACGAAGACGAACGTGAAGTCGGTGCTGTAGTGGCGCTCGTCGGCCTCGATCCAGTCGTCGGCGAGAGTATGTCCGAGATCGATCGCCGTGTCGAGGGTTTCGGCGTCGATCGCGTCGATCCAGCGAACGAAGAGATGTTCGTCCGAGTCGTGTCGGGCGTAGGAGACCGTCGGATGGAGGAAATACTTCTCGCGTTCGAGCGTGAGCCGGCCGTACAGCGTCCACGTCGTGTCCCCGACCGCTCGATCGCGTTCGAGGTCGTAGGAGTTTTCGAGCCGCTCGGCGACCCGTTCGAGATAGTCCGTCTGGACGGGTCGGGACGGTTCGGTGTCGGCGTCAGCCATCGAGTGCGTGTAGCCGTGCTCCGGGGTTGCCCGTTTCGTTTCTCGCTGGATCGGGCAACGAGTTAGTGGGTCGGATGAATCCAGCTATCGAAGCCCAGGAATCCGCTTCAGCACGCGCATCGCGGCCGTCATCCCCGCAGTGTAGAGCTCCTCGGGAACGCCGGCCGGGGCGGCGATCGGTGCGAGGCGCTGTTCGGCCACCGTCTGTGCATCGGTGTATTTGCGAATTCCCTCGCGGCCGTGTCGCCGGCCGAGCCCCGACTCCTTCATCCCACCCATCGGCGCGTCGGTCGAGGCCCACGTCGCCACGTAGCCCTCGTTGATGTTGACGGTGCCACACTCGATCCGGCGAGCGACCGCGTGGCCGAGATCGGAATCCTCGGTCCAGATGCTCGCGTTCAGCCCGCGCTCGGAGTCGTTCGCCAGTTCGATGGCCTCGCTCACCTCGTCGAACTCGTGGATGGCGACGACGGGGCCGAAGGTCTCCTCGCTCGCCACGGTCATCTCGTCGGTGACGTCGGTGAGCACTGTCGGTTCGTAGAAATACGGGCCGACGTCGGGCCGTGCCTCGCCACCCGTGAGCACCGTCGCCCCCTTCTCACGGGCGTCCTCGACGTGGGATTCGACCTTCTCCAGCTGGTCGGCCGAGGCCAGCGATCCGACATCGGACTCGTAATCGAGGCTCGTTCCGAGTTCGAGCTCGTCGACCGCATCGACGAACCGTCGCTCGAACGCCTCGCGGACGCCCGACTGGACGTAGAACCGTTCGAGCGAGATACAGAGCTGGCCAGCGTTGGTGAACGCGCCGCGGATCGCACCCTCGACGGTTTTTCCGAGGTCGGCGTCGTCGAACACGAGAAGCGGGTTCTTCCCACCGAGCTCCATCGAGCAGTCGATCAGGTTCGCTCCAGCTTGTTCGGCGACCGTCCGACCCGTTTCCGTACTCCCCGTGAACATCAGGTAGTCCGAGTTCTCGATGAGCGGCGTACCGATCTCCGAGCCGCGGCCAGTGACGATCTGGAAGACGTCGTCGGGAAGGCCGGCCTCGCGGAGTAGCGAGACGGCGCGCAGTGCGGTGAACGGCGTCTCCTTCGCGGGTTTGAGCACGACGGCGTTGCCGGCGAGCAGCGCCGGAATCGCGTCCGAGACCGCGAGCGTGAGGGGGTAGTTCCACGGTGAGATGATGCCGACGACGCCCTTCGGATGGTGGTGTTCGACGGTCTTCGTCAGCAGCGGGATCGCGCCAGCGCGCCGGCGTGACTGGATGTGTTCGTCGCCGTGATAGGCGTAGTACCGGCTCGTGATGGCGATATCGAGTAGCTCCTCGTAGGCTGCGCGCCGGCTCTTGCCGCTCTCGCGCTGGACGAGATCGAGCAGTTCCGCTTGCTCGTCGAGCACGAGATCGTGATAGCGCTCGACGACGGCTGCGCGCTCGTCGAACGAGCGGTCGGCCCAGGAGGCCTGTGCGTCGGCGGCGCGTTCGGTGGCCACGCGCACGTCCGCCGCGGTGTGGGCGGGCACCGTGCCGAGCTCGTCGCCGGTGTCGGGTGCTTCGACGGCGATCGACTCGCGATCCCCTGCATCCGCCGGGAGCTGGCCGAGTAGATCGGCGAACTCGCTGGGCGGTCGCCGTGTCGTGGTCTCTGCCATACCCCGTTCAGGGGCGACGCTCGGGTATAGCTGTTCCCGGTCATGACCGGGACGGAACTACGCCGCGCGCTTTTCGATCTCGGCACGGAGAACGGCGGCGTCGAAGTCGTGGTCGGGACGCACGCCGACGAAATCGACGAACTCGCGGGCGGCGAGCAGCTCCTCGATACTGTACCGCTCGCTGGCGACGTCGACTGCCGCCCGCCCGCCGAGAGTCGGTTCGAGCACCGCGAGCGCACACGCGAGATCGTACGAACGGGCGTCGACGGAGGCGTCCTCGCGTACGCTCGTCGCATCGATGAAGTACAGTTCGCCGTCGGCGACGAGGACGTTTTCGGCCTGGAGATCACCGTGGCCGAACCCCGCCGCGTGCATCCGCGCGAGCGACGCGACGAGATCCGGCGCGATCGCCGCCGTCTCCGCCGGCGAGAGCTCCGCGAGCGTGCGGAACGCGGGCAGATATTCGAGGACGACCACGCCGAGATCGCCGTGCCCGAACGCCTCGATCGGCTCGGGCGCGTTGACGCCGATCTCGCGGATGCGGCGGGTGGCGGCGAGTTCGTGTTCGGCCATTTCCAGGGGACTGTCGAGGCGCTCGAAGAAGCCCTCGGTGCCGCTCGAAAACATCCCGAGGTTTCGTCCGGCGGTGAACAGCGCGTGGACCAGCGCGTTCTGTGGGCTGATGATCTTGACGAACCAGCGGTCGTCGACGACGCAGGGCGTCGAGAGCCAGTTGTCGCCGTCGAGGAAGTTCACGTGGACGGTCGACTGCCCGTACCGGGCCGCGACCTCCCGACAGACGGCTTCGAGGCGCGACCACTCGACGCGACCGCGGACGAATCGACGGACTGCCACGGCCGAACTCGGACACGGGCGCGTAAAACCCTCGCGTCCGGTGATCACCAATGATCGTTGCCGAGGGTTTTATCCCCCCGCCGTCGTAGTGGCGGTATGAATTTCGACCTGCCCGACGAGCACCGGATGATGCGCGACACGGTCCGGGAGTTCTGCGAGGAGGAGATCACTCCGCTCGCCCAGGAGATCGAGGACGAACACCGCTTCCCCGCCGAGGTGTTCGACGAACTGGGCAAACTCGACGTGATGGGCGTTCCGATCAGCGAGGAGTACGGTGGCCTCGGCGGCGATCAGCTCATGTACTCGCTCGTCACCGAGGAGCTCGGGCGCGTCTCGGGATCGATCGGGCTCTCGTACGCCGCCCACGTCTCGCTGGCCTCCAAGCCGCTCGAACTGTTCGGCACGCACGAGCAGAAGGAGAAGTGGCTCCGCCCGCTGGCCGAGGGCGAACAGATGGGCGGCTGGGCGCTCACCGAACCCAGCAGCGGCAGCGACGCCAGCGACATGGACACCCGCGCGGAGAAAGACGGCGACGAGTACGTCCTCAACGGCACCAAACAGTTCATCACGAACGCGAGCGAGGCCGGCTCCGTACTCGTCAAAGCCGTCACCGATCCCGGTGCGGGCTACGGCGGGATCTCGACGTTCATCGTCGACCCGGACGACGACGGCTTCGAGGTCACGACGATCTGGGACAAGATGGGGCTCAACGCCTCGCCGACGTGTGAGATCCAACTCGACGATGTCCGACTCCCCGAGGATCGCCTCTTGGGGGCGGAGGGTGAGGGCTGGGAGCAGACGAAGAAGACGCTCGACGGCGGACGCATCTCGATCGCGGCGCTCTCGGTCGGGCTGGCACAGGGGGCCTACGAGGCGGCGAAATCGTACGCCACCGAGCGCGAGCAGTTCGGTCAGTCGATTTCGGAGTTCGACGCCGTGCGGAACACGATCGTCGACATGGATCGGAAGATCGAGCGCGCACGCCTCCTCACGCGAAAGGCCGCGACGACCTACGACGCCGGCGCCGACGTCGGCCGCCTGAGCGCGCTGGCGAAACTCGACGCGAGCGAGATCAGCCGCGAGGTCGCCGAGGACGCCGTCCAGGTGCTCGGCGGCTACGGCTACACGACCGACTTCGCGCCACAGCGGTTCTACCGCGACGCCAAACTGATGGAGATCGGCGAGGGAACATCGGAGATCCAGCATCTCGTCATCGGGCGCGAGCTCGGCCTCTGACTCACGCGTACTCGTCGACCAGCAGACCGTAGCGGTGGACGTCGACGAACTCGCCGTCGACGAACGCCTCCCTCCTGAGAACGCCTTCCTCGACGAAACCGACCTTTTCGAGCACGCGCCGCGAGCCCGCGTTGAAGGCGAAGGCATGAGCGACGATCTTGTTGAACCGGCGCTGGTCGAAGCCATATTCGACGAGCAGGTCGGTCGCTTCGGTCGCGTAGCCCTCACCCCAGGCGTCGGGCGTCAGCCAGTAGCCGATCTCCGCACAGCCCCACGACTCCATCACGTCCGAGAGACCGATCGTACCGACCGGCTCGCCGTCGACACAGACGAGCAGCGAGACACCGTCCTCGTTGGCGTTCTCGATCCACTCCTCCTCGTCGCTCTCGCTCACCGGTCCGAACGACCCGATCGGGCGGCGCACCCGCGGGTCGTTCATGTTGCGCTGGAGGAACTCGACGTCCTCCTCCGCGGGCGTTCTGAGCGCGATCGCCTCGCCGTCGAGAAAGACCGGGCCGGGCATACCCGACACATTTCGTCCGGCAGTATCAGTGTTCCGTGCACCCGCCGGCCTGACGAACGAGCACCATCGCCGATTCCCGACGACTTTTGTCCCGGCCACGAGTGGCTCCGGCATGAACGCACTCGTCATCGGCGGCACGCGGTTCATCGGCCGCCACACCGTCACCGAACTGCTCGACAGCGGGTACGGAGTCACGGTGTTCAATCGCGGCACCCACGACAATCCCTTCGGCGAGCACGTCGAACACGTCGAGGGCGATCGCACCGAGAGGGCCGATCTCGAACGCGCCGCCGAGCGCGATCCCGACGTCGTCGTCGACTGCGTGGCTTACCACCCCGGCGAGGTTCGGACGGCGATCGAGCTGTTCGACGACAGCCGGTACGTCGTGATCTCGAGCGGTGCGGCCTACGGGAGCGAGGAAATCCCCAAACGCGAGGGCGAGACCGCCCTCCACGACTGCACCGCCGAGCAGGCGACCGACGACTCACAGGAGACCTACGGCCCGCGAAAGGCCGAAATCGACCGCGTCGTGAGCGACGCCGCTGCCCACGGTGTGGAAGCGATGAGCGTACGCCCGCCGGTGGTCTACGGCCCGCACGACTACACCGAACGGTTCGACTACTGGCTCGATCGGGTCGACAACCACGACCGCGTGCTGGTGCCCGGCGACGGCGACTGTCTGCGCCACCTCGTCTTCGTCGAGGACGTGGCCCGTGCGCTCCGGATCGTCGCCGAGGAGGGCACCCCCGGCGCGGCGTACAACGTCGGCGACCGCCGACTGCCGATCCTCTCGGAGTGGATCGAACTCGTGGCCGACGCGCTCGACACCGAGGTCGATATCGTGACCGCGAACGAGCGCGAACTCGCTGCCGCCGATCTGGCGCTCGACGACTTCCCGCTGTATCGCTCGTACCCACACGTGCTCGATACCCATCGGCTCTCGGCGCTCGGCTGGGAGGCAACACCGATCGAGGAAGCGCTCGCCCGAACGGTCGACGAGCACCGCGCGAGCGATCGGACTGGCCGCGAGAACGGTCCCGACCGCGAGGCCGAAGAGCGCGTGCTCTCGGTGCTCGACACGCTCTGAGGGGAAGAGGGAGGGGAAAGAGACAGAGCCGGGGACAGCTTCATTCGCCCGCCGCGTGTGCTTCGGCCATGGACGATGCGACCGGCGAACTCGACGGAACGGTGGCGCTCGTCACGGGCGCGTCCTCGGGCATCGGCGCGGCCACGGCCGAAACGCTCGCGGCGGCGGGAGCCGACGTCGCGCTCGCTGCACGGCGGGCCGATCGTCTCGAAACGCTCGCAACGGCGATCGAGAACGACGGTGGCACGGCGCTGGCGATACCCACGGACGTCACCGACAGGGCGGCCGTCGAGGAGATGATCGCGCGGACGACCGAGGCGTTCGGCGGGATCGACGCGCTCGTCAACAACGCCGGGGTGATGCTGCCCGCACCGGTCGAACGTGCCGACCGCGACGACTGGCGGCAAATGGTCGAGGTCAACCTGCTCGGGACGATGACCGTCACGCGCGCCGCACTCCCCGCGCTCCGGGCGGGCGACGGTGGCCACGTCGTCGCCCTCTCGTCCGACGCCATTCAGAGCCCGAGCGCACGTTTCGGCGCGTACGCGGCCACGAAGGCGGGCGTCGTGGCGTTCGCCGACTCGCTCCGCGCCGAGGTCGCCGACGACGGCGTTCGCGTGACCGTCGTCGAACCCGGCGTGACCGACACCGAACTCCCGGACCGGATCACGGACGAGGGAACGAAGGCGGACGTCGAAACGCTCGTCGCGTCGATGCGCGCACTCGATGGCGAGGATGTCGCGGCGGCCGTTCAGTACGCGCTCACGCGGCCAGCACACGTGAGCGTCGATCAGCTGACCGTCCGGCCGACCGATGCGGGGTAACGGTCGTGGCAAAAATGTCGGTACCCATATGTAAATAGGGAAATAGCCCTTTCCACTGCAAGTGGTGAGGATAGGGCGATCGGACTAGTATGATGGACAATGTTGATTGCTGGCAAGTGCCCGCCGGAACCGGACGCGCTCGCCGCTGCGGCCGACCGGGGGTTCGAGGCGGTGGAACTGTACCTCGAACGCCACCACCTCGAACCGGTCGAGGAGACGATCGACGCCGTCACCAGCAGCGACGTCCGGATCGTATCGGTACACACGCCACACGTCCCGCTGGCCGAGCGGGAGTATCTCGACCGGACGGACCGGCTCGCGACGGCGTGCGACGCGTACGTCGTCTTCCACTCGCGCTTCGTCAACCACGTCGACACGGCCGACGTCGAGGCGCTCGATCTGCGATCGCCGTATGGCTACGAGAACAAGACCGGCGTGAGCGCCCGCCACCTGCGTCACATGGTCCTCCGACCGGGCCACGACCTCGTTCTCGACGTCGCCCACCTGTTCATGGCCGAGCGGGAGTACCTCGACGAACTGGAGTCGCTCCTCGTGGAGTACGGCGATCGGATCGAGGTGATCCATCTCTGCGATTCGACACCCGTCCAGGACGGACTGGCGTTCGGCGCGGGCGACATCGACATGACGGCGACCGCACGGCTGCTCGACCGTCACTTCGAGGGGATCGTCGTGCTCGAAGTGATGCCCGACGACCAACGGGCGGCGCTCGAAGCGTTCGCCGCGACGCAGTCGAACGACCTCTCGCGGATGATCGCCATCGGCGACTAAGCGTAGCCGAGCTGTTCGAGCTGCCGGCGCGTCGCTTCCGAGACCCCCCGCTCGGAGCGCGCGTCGCGCCGGTCGATGTCCGTGCGGAGCTCGGCGAGACGATCCCGGAGCGCACTCTCGTCGGCGTCACCGACGATACGAAAGCCGTCGTTCGTCTCGTAGCCGTAGGACGAACCGGCCGCAATGCCGAACAGTTCCTCGTCGAATCGGGTCGGATCGTAGCCGAGTCGCTCGACTTTCTCCCGGTTGCGGGGGTTCGGCCCGAGATATTCCACGAGGCAGTCCCGCGGGGTCGGATCCGCGGTGACGGTCGGGCCGCTGAGGTCGAGCAGTCCGTTCCCCCGTGATTCGCCCCCGATTCCCGCGAGATCGAGCAGCGTCCGGTGGACGTCGAGCAGGCTGATCGGCTCGGTGCGGGTCGCGTCGTCGATGCCGTCCCCGGAGATCACGCAGGGGACGTGTGCGAGTTCGGGATACACCCCATAGGAGTGCTGCCAGACGTCGTGCTCGCCGAACAGTTCGCCGTGATCGGAGATAGTAACGACGACGTCGAAATCGTCCAGGAGTTCTTCGTGCATCTCCCGGTACACGTCAGAGAGGTAGCGCACGCTGTCGTCGTAGGCTTGCTTGAGCACGGCGGGATCGGTATCGGGGCCGTCGCCGGCGGTCGCGACGAGGCCGTTGTACTCGGTCGCCGTCTCGTACGGTTCGTCGATCTCTGCGGTCCGGTAGCTCTCGGGCGGGGTATGCGGCATGTGCGCGTCCATCAGGTTGACGAACAGGAACTCGTGGTCGCCGACGTCGGTTCGTCGGACGTAGTCGAGTGCCGCCCGACTCTCGTGGCCCGGCGGTTCGTCGACGCGATCGAGTGCGACGCGCGCCCCGCGCACGAGCGATGGCCACGTCTCGTAGGATTCGGTGAGACAGTCCCAGCCCGCCCGTGCGTACGCGGCCGGTCCCTGAGGCTCGTCGGCGAACGCTTCCCAATCGAAGACGTCGCCCGAGAGCGCGCGGAACTTCCACGTGCCGGTGTACTCGTCGAAGCCGCGATCGAAGCCGAACGGTCTGGCGAGGATGATGTTGCTGGCGAACGCACGCGTCGTGTAACCGGCCTCGCCGAGTTGCTCCGCGATCACGGGCTCCGGACAGTCGAGCGACTGGTTATCGACGTGGACGCCGAGCTCGCTCGGGTACTTCCCGGCGAACAGCGAGGCGTGCACCGGAACCGTCCAGTGGCTCGTCGCCCACGCGTTCGTGAACCTGATCCCCGACAGCCAGTCGAACCGTTCGCGGAAGGTATCGAAGCGCAGCGTGTCCATCACGACGAGTGCGACGTTCATCGGCGGTGCTACCCGCGGGGTACGTATGACTGTTCGCCGGGCGAGAGCCGGCAGCGGAGGACAAACGGTTTGCCGACCCGGCGGCGAGAGGGGCCATGTTCGACAAGACCACGTGGATCCGGCTGCCGCGCAACGTCGTGGTCGGCCACGGCGTGCTCCCGCGGGCGACCGAGGCCATAGCCGAACTCCACCTGACTGGCGATCCCCTCGTCGTGACCAGTCCGACGGCCCGCGAGGTCGCCGGCGAGCGCGTCGTCGACGATTTCGCCGCGAACGGGATGGAGCCGGCGACGGTCGTCGTCGAGCAAGCGAGTTTCGAGGCCGTCGAGCGCGTCATCGAGACCGCCCGCGCCGAGGAAGCAGGCTTTCTCGTCGGCGTCGGCGGCGGCAAACCGATCGACATCGCGAAGATGGCGAGCGACTCGCTCGACATGGGGTTCGTCTCCGTGCCGACGGCCGCGAGCCACGACGGCATCGTCTCCGGGCGCGGGTCGGTCCCCGAGGGCGACTCGCGCCACAGCGTGGCCGCCGAGCCACCCCTCGCCGTCGTCGCCGACACCGAGATCATCGCCGACGCGCCCTGGGAGCTCACCACCGCCGGCTGTGCCGACATCATCTCGAACTATACTGCCGTCCGCGACTGGCAGCTCGCCCACCGCCTCCAAAACGTGGAATACTCGGAGTACGCTGGTGCGCTGAGTCGGATGACCGCCGAGATGCTCGTCGACAACGCCGATTCGATCAAGCGCGGGCTGGAGGAGTCGGCCTGGGTCGTCGTCAAGGCACTCGTCTCTTCGGGGGTGGCGATGTCGATCGCCGGCTCCTCGCGGCCGGCCAGCGGGGCCGAACACCTCTTTTCCCATCAGCTCGACCGAATCGCCCCCGGCGCGGCACTGCACGGTCATCAGGTCGGTGTGGGCTCGATCCTGACGGAGTATCTCCACAGCGGTGAGGAAGGTAGATGGACGAACATCCGCGACTGTCTCTTATACACATCTCTGAGCGNCGCCATCAGAGATGTGTATAAGAGACAGATCCTCGGCAACGGGATGAACGAGAGCGCCGCCCGCGAACTCGCCACGACGACGGGCGTCATCGACCGGGCGTAGACCGCTTGCCGGCTTTTCCACCGATCCAATCGGGGCCCGCTAATCGTCGGCCGCTGGCTGCTCGGCGGCGTAGATGTGGTCGATCCGATCGGCGAAGCGAGTTCTGATATTGCGGCGCTTTTTCTTCAACGACGGCGTGAGAAGGTCGTTCTCGGGCGTCCACGCGGTCGGGACGAGTTCGAAACGCTTGATCTGCTCGTGGGGCTCCAACTCCTCGTTGACGTTCTCGACGTGTGCGTCGACCCATTCGCGAGCGTTCTCGTCGCGACAGAGTGCCGCGCGCTCGCTCGGCAGTTCGACGTTCTTCCGGGCGGCCCACGCGCGCAGTCCCTCGAAGTTCGGGACCACCAGAGCGCTCACGAACTTCTCGTCGTCGCCGAGCACCATCGCCTGTTCGACCCGCTCGGAGGTGGCGAAGGCGTCCTCGATCGGCCCGGGGGCGACGTTCTTCCCCGTCGAGAGCACCAGCAGCTGTTTCAGCCGCTCGTGATAGACGAAATAGCCATCCACATCACGTTCGACGATGTCGCCGGTCCGCAGCCAGCCGTCGTCCTCGAAGTCAGCGTCCGTCTCCTCGGGATTCTCCCAATACCCATCAGTAACGTTCGGCCCACGGACGAGGAGCTCGCCGACATCGCCATCGCGGTCGTACTGATCGGCCGGCAGGACCGACGCGTCGAGTCTCGTCTCGACACCGGTGAGCGCCGGGCCGAGCGTGCCGGGTTTCGGTGCCTCGGGCGGGTTGACCGAGACGACGGGTGCGGCCTCGGTGAGCCCGTAGCCCTCGTAGATCGGCAGATCCATCCCGTCGAACAGTCTGGCGAGTTCGGGCGAGAGGCTGCCGCCGCCGCTGATGAAGAACTCGATGTTGCCGCCCATCGCCTCCTTCACGGTGCTGTAGACGAGGCGATCGGCGAGCGCGCGCTCGAAGCGAAGCGTCCGGCCCGGGTCGTCCCGACGGCTGGTGCGCTTTGCCGCCGCGACCGCGCGCTCGAAGATCCGGCGTCTGATCGCCGAGTCGGCGTCCTCGCGCATCGAGTCGAAGATGCGTTCGTAGATGCGCGGGACGCTGGTTGCCGTCGTCGGCTGGACGGTTCGAATGTCCTCGGCCACCGTGTCGGCGCTCTCGGCGTAGGCGACGGTCGCACCGCTCGCGAACAGGAAGAAGTGGCCCGCGAGGCGCTCGAAGACGTGTGCGAGCGGGAGGAAAGAGAGCGCGACCGTCTCGCGACCCACCGAAGGGAGGTCTGCAGACTTGTCGGGACGATCGCCGAAGCGCTTTCTGAGCTGATTGATGTTCGCACGGAAGTTCCGGTGTGTCATCCTGACGCCCTTGGGCTTGCCCGTTGTACCGGAGGTGTAGATGAGGCTCGCCAGGTCGTCGGAGGTACGCTCGCTCAGCCAGCGCTCGTAGGCCGCGCGGTCGAAGGCCTGTTCGCCGCGCTCGTAGACCTCCGAGATCGTGAACACGCCGTCACGGTCGGTCGAAATATCGTCCAAAACGACGACGAATTCGAGGTCGAGTGCGTCCTCGACGTCGAGCACGCGTTCGAGTCGGTCGCGGCTGTCGACGATCACACCGGTGGCACCGGGATCGTCGAGGAGATACTCCACCTGTCGCGGCGAGGATTCCTTGTACACCGTCGTGACGACAGCGCCAGCGGCCAGCAGGGCGAAATCGGCCTGTGCCCACTCCATGCGCGACGCGGAGAAGATCCCAATTCTGTCGTCGCTCTCGACACCGAGATCGCGGAAACCGGCCGCGAGCGAGCGGACGATCGACTGGAGTTCCTCGTAGCTGAGCGTCACGTACTCGCCGGGGTCGGCGCGTCTGATGACGGTCCCAGCGAGCGAGCGCTCGTGGACGCCGCCCTTGTATCGCTGAGCCGGGCGGTCGGCGTTGCGGGTCGCGCTCCGCTCGAACAGTCGCGGGATGGTGTCGGTGCCGATGACTTCGTCGGTGTGGTCGCGCTCGGCCGCGCGCCAATCCCCGTCGCTCATGGTCGTTGATGTCACGCAGCGACCATAGCTGTTGGCCCGGACACAGGCGGTGAGATTTGACGACGAGGGTGGCGATCGCGCGGCGGTGGCGGTGCGGCCGCCGGACGGCTGCGGTGCTGTGGCGGTACGGACCTGGCGGATGAAGGGCGAGGCACGACCGGCGGGAGTGCCGAGGGCTTCGGCGGTGCCGTGCGGGACGGTTGCGGAGCGGAGCCGTGTCCGCGCAAGCGAAGTGAGCGCGGTTCACGAGAGACGTAGTTCGAGACGCCTTTGGCGTCTCGTCATTGTCGAGCAAAGCTCGACTTGCAGTCAGAACGCATCACGTTCTGACGACATCACGAGAGAGTTCCGCTCTCTCGAACGACTTCGCGTCTCTCTGGCTCTCGTTCACTCCCTGCGGTCGTTCACGAAAACACTGCGATCGAGGGCGTCGACCGAATGAGCGGAAATTTTTGGTCCAGATTTTGCAAGGATTTGAGCGCTGCGAGGCGGCTCCACCGCCTCGGCCCGTGCGAGCGGGCCCTGGCCCGCGAGCAGACGCCACCGGCGCGCACCCCCGCAGCAAAAAGGTGGATGCGGGGAATCAATAGGTAGTTAAACCGCCCTTCCATACGCCGGATATGGTCGAGGCATTCGGGCTGTCGATAGGCGTTCTGCTGGTGCTGATGACGGTGGTGTTGCATCTCTCCTCGGGCACCGAGCGCCCCATCCCTGACGACGTCTCGCAGTCGGTTCTCGAACGGCGTGCCGAGAGCGTTCCGGACACGAACTTCCCCGAGCCGATGAACCGGTCGATCGGTGGCGGTGGGGCACCGGCCGGAGCGATCGGCGGCGAGGGTGGTGCCGAGGGTGAACTCGCCGAGAGCGAGGAGGCCGAGGAGTCCGAGAGTCCGGCCGCCATCCCGGACGACGAGGCCGAGGTGTACGAGGTCGAGTACGAGAAGGAAGGCGAGACGCTCGAAGTGCCCGAAAACCAGACGCTGCTCGAAGCCGGCGAGGAGCAGGGCTGGGACCTTCCCTACGCCTGCCGTGCGGGCCAGTGTCTCTCCTGTGGCGGCCACGTCGCCGACGGCCCCTCCGAGGACTATCTCACCCACGATGGTCAGGAGATGCTCAGCGAGGACGAAGTCGGCGACGGCTACACGCTGACCTGTGTCGCCTACCCGACGTCCGACATGACGCTCGAAACGAACGAAACGCCCTGAGCTATCACAACGCCTAAAGCACCGACCTCCCTCTCCTGTTCTGTGGGCGCGTAGCTCAGTGGATAGAGTTCTTGGTTCCGGACCAAGACGTCGCGGGTTCAAATCCCGTCGCGCCCGTGAGTGAGACGAAGTGATGAGCGAACCGACACGCGGAGCGATGCGTTTTTCCATCTTGACTGAATAGTTAGTTACTATGAGTGCGGACACCGCCCGCAACGAGACACAGATCGATATCATGGAGGCGACGTACCGAGCCCTCTGTGAGCACGGGTACGCCGACCTCACGATCCAGGCGATCGCCGACGAGTTCGACAAGAGCAAATCGCTGCTCTACTACCACTACGACACGAAAGACGAGATCCTCATCGCGTTTCTCTCGTATCTGCTCGACCAGTTCTCCATCGAGGACGCGATCGACAGGGACGAGAGCCCGGACGAACAGCTGTGGACGCTCGTCGACGAATTTCTCCCGGAGTCGCCGCCGGACGAACATCGGGAGTTCCAGCTTGCGCTGTTCGAGCTGCGCTCGCGGGCACTCTCGAAGGCGGCCTACCGCGAGCAGTTCACCCGCGTCGACCGGCTCATCCACGATGCGTTCGTCGACGTGCTCACCGCCGGCATCGACGACGGGAGCTTCCGCGAGATCGGTGTCGAGGAGACGGCCACGCTGCTGGTGTCGACGGTCACCGGCGCGATGTTACGCCGCGTGACGACCGACGACGACGTAACCGCCGCCCGCGAGGCCGTCGTCGATCTCGTCGAGTCACGGCTCATCGCCGACGGAGAGGACTGATCGATCGAGGGCGGGCGACGCGCTCTCTTCTTCATCGTTCGGGCGCGGGTGCTGTTCGTTTCTATATTCGAGTTGCTCGTCGTGAGCCAGTGCTGGTTCATCCGAACGGTAGCCACTTCGTCGTCAACAGCAGCCGAACTGCTCGGGTGTAAGAAGTATCGTCCGCGAGTTACGCGGGCGCGGTCGCGGGTTCGGGCTGGGGTTCGTCGGGCCGGTCGGTGGCACGGACGAGCAGCCCCGTCAGGACGGCGACGCTGGCGACGAAAAACAGCGAGCCGATCGACGAGGAGGGGTCGCCAAAGAGGAGATAGATCGGCGCGCCGGCCGACGGGCCAAGTACGACGACGGCGATCTGCGAGAGCGCCGGCCCGCAGCAACAGCACGCCTGCGGGGCGGCGATGCCGGCGATTCCCGCGCCCGTCTGGGAAGTCCCGCTACCGGACTGGAAGGCGAAGAGTGCCGCGTTCAACCCGATGAGTGTGCCGAACAGGGTGACGAGGAGCACCGTTCCGACTGAGACTACCCCGCCGATCGGCACGTCGGGATACCAGAACTCGACGGCCGGCCACATCACCAGCGGGTCGGCCACCGGCAGCACGGAGACGATCTGCTCCGAGAGCGACACGCCGGTGCCGTCGTCGGGGATCAGATAGAGCATGCCCGACGAGAACGCGAAGAAGAGCACCGAAAGTCCGCCGACGGCGATCCCGAACCGCCGGGCCGTCCGGTCGGCGAGGAGCTGACGGATCAGACCGCCGGCGTCCCGATAGAGGACGTAGCCGAGCCCGACGACGAGGCCGAGAACGATGAGATAGCCCAGCGAGTTCGTCTCGGTGTAGAGCCCGAACGCCGACAGGCCGGGATAGGCGACCCACAGCCCCAGCAGGACGCCGAGACCGGCGAATCGGGGTTGCCGGGACCAGCGGAACTGGCCGACGAGCACGCTCGCGAGCATGATTCCCCCGCCCACGAGCAGCATCAGCGGGGCGTGGATCGCCCGTGGGACGATCGGCTGAGCGGTCAGCCACTCGTAGGGCGAGAGCTGGACGATCCAGATCGCGCCGAAGATCCCCACCACGAGACCGACGATAGTGCCGTGAAGACGATAGCGGGCCGCTGCCGGCCGCAGGCGATGCAGATACTGACTGGCGACGACGATCCCGAGACCGACGACGAGCGGGACGAGCCCGAACCACTGTTCGAGTCTGAACCCGTTGACGGTGACGGTCCCGCCGTGGGCGGAGGCGACCGGCATGGAGCCGAGCCCGGCGACGAGGAGGACGGCCGTGAGCATGGCGCGCCCGAGACGCCGGCTTCCGAGACGGCCGTCCGACCGATCCGTGGCTGTGCGGTCCGTGCTGGAAGTCATTGTTCGGGGGTTGTGTCGGCCGCCATATACGGCCACCGGTTCGACGGACGGGCCAGTGAACGCGGCGCTGACACGTGATCATCGAGATCGGCGGATCGACGAGATCGAGGAGTGCCGACAGCGAAAAGCCGAATGACACAGATGGGTTTTTCTATCACGGTTGTGTAGCGGGCCGTCATGCCGCCGGAAATCACGCGCATCGAAACGACGGAGTTCAGCTACACGCTCTCCGACGTCGGCTCGGACCCAGGGTTCAACCTCGTCTACGAGCCCGGAGAGACCACCGAACGTCGGCTGTTCAGCATTCGTGTCCACACCGACGGGGATCTCACCGGCGAGTTCGTCGGCGGCAACTCGCCGGCGTTCGCCCAGTTCCACGAGGTCGCCGACTATCTCATCGGCAAGAACCCGCTCCGACGCGAGCGCCACTGGTCGGAGATGAAACGCGCGCTCCGAAAATACGACCGCATGGGGATCGGCCCGGTGGACATCGCGCTCTGGGATCTCGCCGGCAAACACTACGGCGCATCCATCGCCGAACTGCTCGGCCAGTATCGCGAGCGCCTGCCCGCCTACGCTTCGACCTACCACGCCGACGATAACGGAGGGTTGGACTCGCCGGAGGCCTACGCCGACTTCGCCGAGCAGTGCGAGGAGATGGGCTACGGCGGGTTCAAAATTCATGGCTGGGGCGGCAGCGACGAACGCCGGGACATCGCTCGTGAGGTCGAGACCGTCCGTGCGGTCGGCCAGCGCGTGCCCGGGATGGATCTGATGATCGATCCGGCCTGCGAGTACGAGACCTTCGGCGACGCGCTGAAGGTGGGCCGCGCGTGCGACGAACAGGAGTTCCTCTGGTACGAGGACCCGTTCCGTGACGGCGGCATCTCCCAGCACGCCCACCGGAAGCTTCGCCAGCAGCTCGACACGCCGATCCTCCAGACCGAACACGTCCGCGGGCTCGAATCGCACACTGACTTCGTCGACCGCGAGGCGACCGACTTCGTCCGCGCCGATCCCGAGTACGACGCGGGCATCACCGGCGCGATGAAGATCGCCCACATGGCCGAGGGCCACGGTCTCGACGTGGAGATCCACTCGCCAGGGCCGGCTCAGCGCCACTGTATGGCCGGGATGCGCAACGCGAACTACTACGAGATGGCGCTCGTCCACCCCGACTGTCAGAACACCGCCCCGCCGATCTACGAGGAGTACGATGACCAGCTCGATTCGATCGACAGCGATGGCACGGTCCCGGTTCCCGACGGACCAGGCCTCGGGGTCGAGTACGACTGGGAGTTCATCGACGAGCACAAAGCCGGCGGACGGACCTACGAATAGGTCGAATTCGGGCGAGCAATCGTATTTTCGGATGTGCCGATGGAAGCGGATCTCCTAACGACGAATCCTGACTCAAATGAGGGACCGCAACTGCCCCGCACCGCCCACTTCCCCAGCCGATTCGCTCACTCCCTTCGGTCGTTCACTCATCCACCGTCAGAACTCCGTCCTGACGAGCCTGCACTCGCCGTGCTCGTGCAGACCTCGCACAGTATTCGCGCTCGGTGCTCACTTCGCTCACGGGTCGTTCCTCCCCGTTCGCATCGAGGTCGTTCGAGAGAGCTTCGCTCTCTCGTGATGTCGTCAGAACGTGATGCGTTCTGACTGCAAGTCGAGCTTTGCTCGACAATGACGAGACGCCGCAGGCGTCTCGAATCACACTCACTACGTTCGTGCCTCGCACCGTTCACACACGACCGCGAGCGCGCGCCGACCGCAGCGGACCACGGGTGGCGCGGACGATCGACGAGAGCCGGCCGGCAGTATATTAGCATCGAGGGCGAAGCCTGCGCGGTATGGTACACTCGACGTGGGGCGACTGGTTCGTACAGGACGAGATCGAGGCCGCCGACCCGGACGGGCTCGCGGTCTGGTATCTCGGCTGTAATGGCTACGTCCTCCGCACCGCCGAAACGACGATCTACCTCGATCCGTATCTCGGCGACGGCTCGCCGCCGCGCACGATCCGGATGATTCCCGTGCCGATGGACCCCGCCGACGCCACGCTCTGTGACGCCGTCCTCGTCACCCACGAGCATATCGACCACATGCATCCGCCCTCCCACCGCGCGCTCGTCGAGGACTGCGGCGGCGACCTCTACACGCCCGCGGCCTCCCAGGACGCGCCGAACTACGACGGTGACGTCGAGGCTCCCTCAGCCGAGACCGTCGCGCCCGGTGACGACCTCACCGTCGGCGATCTCTCGATCCACGTCCGCGGCGCGAACGATCCGGATGCCGAGGAGCCTGTGACCTACGTCGTCGAACACGAATCGGGCACCTTCTTCGCAGCGGGCGATTCACGGCCGGCCGACGAGTTTTCCGACATCGCCGACGAATTCGACATCGATCTCGGCGTGCTCGCCTACGGTACCGTCGGAAATATCTTCCACACGGAGGACAGTCCGCCGGAGACCTACCCGACCGACTGGTACAACGACGGCGAGCAAGTCGTCGAGGCGGCGAACCAGCTCGATCTCGATCGCTTGATGCCCGTGCACTGGGACATGTGGAAGGGCGTCGGCTCCGATCCGAAGATCGTCCACGAGCACGCGGCCTCCTACGAGCACCCGCGCGTCGTCGAGATCGTCTCCATCGGCGATCGCGTGGACGTCGGCGAACCGGGCGTCGTGCAGTTGCAGGACCGCCGCGAGTAGCGCCGGCAGCGGATTTAAGGGGTCGACGTGCGAGCAGGAGCTATGGGAACGGCGACCTTCGATTACAGCGACGAGACCGTGATCGTCACCGGCGGCAGCGCGGGTATCGGGCGCGCCATCGCGCTCGGATTCGGACGCGCGGGCGCGACGGTGATCGTCGCCGACGTGCGCGAGGAGCCAAAGATGGACGGGGAGAGCGTTCCGACCCACCAACTGATCTCGGAATCGGGCAACACTGGCGAGTACGTCGAGACGGACGTCTCGGATCCGGACGAACTCGAATCGGTCGTCGAGGCCGCTCGCGAGTTCGGCGGTGTGGACGTGATGGTGAACAACGCCGGCATCCAGCACTCGGAGGCCTTCCTCGACGTCGACGAAGAGGACTTCGACCGGCTTCACGAGACGAACCCGAAGGGCGTGTTCTTCGGGACGCAGGCCGCCGCACAGGATATGATCGATCGCGACGAACCGGGGAGCATCGTCAACACCGCCTCGATCTCCTCGTGGGTCGCTCAGCACGGGCAGGTCCAGTACGACTCGACCAAGGGGGCGATCAAGATGATCACCAAGGGCACGGCGCTCGAACTCGCCGAGCACGACATCCGGGTGAACGCGATCGCGCCCGGTCAGATCGCCACCGAGTTCACCGAGGGCTGGTCCGACGAGGCCCAGGAAGCTGCCGGCGACGAGGGCGGGTTCATCAAACCCGTTCCGCTCGGGCGGGCCGGCCATCCCGACGACAACGCCGGCGCGGCCCTGTTCCTCGCCAGCGAGAACGCCGCCTACATCACCGGCCAGCTCCTGTTCGTCGACGGCGGCTGGACGGCGATCTGAGCGGTTCGATTTTCCACTGGATTCCGCGATTGGGATGGCCGTCGCTCGGCTTCGAGCTACACGTAAAAATCGATGGTTCGTCGTTCGTCTGCGTCCGCTGAGCGGCGTTACTGTCGGGTAACGTTGGTCGCTCGCGGTCCTTTGTCAGCCTGTTCGATGTCGAATTCGACTTCGGTGTCCTCTTCGAGGTCCGGGCCGCCGATGTCCTCCATATGGAAGAAAACGTCCTCCTCGGAGTCCTCAGTGTCGATAAAGCCGTAACCGCCCGTGTCGTTGAAGAAGTCGACCGTACCAGTTGCCATTGCAAGCAGACCCAACGCCCATCCGGGGATAAGGGTTGTGCGAGGGGCGGTATCACGGACCCGGAGCGTGCGTACCGTGGATCGTCCGGCCGTGGACCGTCTCGGAGTCATCGATGGATCGGGTGACGAGTGCGAATCCGAACCGATCGGAACTCGGAGCGATTCCAAGGGGTCATGACGACGGTCCCCACAGGACGCCGAACGTTCATACCGTACGAAATCGTAACCGAACCATGGCGACAGTGACCTGCGAGGAATGCGGGAACGAGACTGAGTACGACGAGATGGATAGCTCGGATCAGGTGCCGTGTACGCACTGCAACAACGTCATCGACGTCTGATTCTCGCCGGCCGTTTTTCGGCTGTATTCGGACTCGTGTGCTTCGCTCCAGCTAATCGTGAACGTACCGATTGCCGCGAGAGACAGTGCTCGAGTCAGCCACGATCGACGCAGGAAATGGATGTTAAATTATAAATTTAGGTCGACATCTGCACGGATGTCCGCGACATCCTTAATCGATCATCAGGAGATGCCCGACCAAATATGTGGGTTGGTACCATCAAGCACTTATTATCATATCGATGGTACTGCTCGTCACAAGTAGCGACGATTCGTGGATCGGATCTGGGCCGGCGGCAACTTCGGCGACCGACAGTCGATCCAGGGCACGGAGATCCGCGGTGCGCCACAGATGCTCCAGCTCAGCCGCGACGGCCGCCGGCTCTACTGGACCACATCACTGTTTTCGTCGTGGGACAACCAGTTCTACCCCGACATCGCCGACGAGGGCTCGCTGATGATGAAAGCCGACGTCTATCCCGGGGAGGGACGCATGGAGCTCGACGAGGAGTTCCTCGTCGACTTCGGCGACGCACCCGGTGGCCCGGCACGCGCCCACGAGATCCGCTGGCCCGGCGGCGACTGCACGAGCGATGTCTGGCAGTAGATGGTCACCCACGAGGTGACGCTCGACTGGCGCGACGGCCCAATCCGGACGATCACGGTCGCTGCCGACGAAACCGTCATCGAAGCCGCCCGACGGACGGAGCAGACGCTTCCCTATGGCTGTCTGTACGGAGCCTGCGGCACCTGTACGGGTCGACTGATCGCGGGCGATCTCGTCCATACCGAACGAGCGCGTGCGCTAAAACCACACCACAGCACCGAGGGCTACATCCTGCTCTGTATCGCGAAGCCACGATCGGACTGTCACGTCGAGGTCGGGGCGACGGTGCAGGCGGAACTCGTGTCGAACCCCTGGAAATGAGGTACGTGTGAAGAGTGGAACTGGAAGGTCTGGCGGAGAGAATTGTGCAGTACGCATGAGACGACCCACGGTCGTCGCTGTTTTTCAGCCAACCGTCAGTCGGTGGTCGTATCGTCGTTTTCGGGCGACGTATCGGTCGTCTCTCCGGTAGGAGCCTCATGTGCGGACTGTGGGTCGGTTCCGACGCCTTCACCGAGCGAAACGTCCGGAGTGAGTTCCTCGCCGTGGACCAGTTCGGGGAGGATGATCCGAATCGCTTCGAGCATGACGATGAACACGATCGGTAAGAGGAAAAATCCGTACCAGCCGAACAGGATCGGCCCCAGGATGTAGCCGAACATCAACACCAGCATATCGAGCTGTCGACCAGTGATATACGGCTGCAGGAACGTCTGTGGGAGGATATCCAGAATCAAGAAGTACGCTACCAACGCCCCGCCGACGAACAGGAAACTCCCGCCCGAACGCACCGCTTGAGACCCGAGATAGGCGACGATCGGCAGGTAGATCACCTTGCCGACGACGATCGGTATGAGACTGGCGATGCCGGTTAGAACCCCCAACACGAGTACCATCGGCACGTGGAGTGCTTCGGGAGCGAGCAGGTTCGTCACCTCGTAGGTGCCCACCGCGATGACCGACATCGCGACGACGAACAGGAGATTGCCGAAGAACACCGATTCCAGATCCTCGTCGACCGCGATGGCATACGCATACGCGGTGGTATCACGACCGCCGAACAGCTCGCGGAATCCGCGCGAGAGAGCCACATCGTTCTGTAACAGGAAAAACGAAAGCGCGACGACGAGCCCCAAGAAAACGATACCGCCTCCAACTGCTCCGAGGACCTGTCCTCCGAGTTGAACCACGGTTTGAAGCGTCTGCTGGGGTTGGCTGATGAACTGGGTTGGATCGCGGAGCAGCGTAGTGACGGTTTCGCGCTGAGCAGCCGGGAGCGCACTGAGGTCGACGAGCCCAAACGTCGCTGGGCCACCGGTACCGATCGCTTGCTGGAGCTGCTGGAAGAGATTGAAACCGACGTAGCCGATGAGCAGCAGGATCGGAACCACGACCACCAGAACGGTGATGCCCGCTGCAATGCTGTCCGATTCAACCGTCCGCCGCAGACGTCGGTTGACCGGACGGGTCGCGTAGTAGCCGAAGACGCCGAGCACGATCATACCGACGAACGAGTACGCGAGAAACGCTGCGACGATAGTGAGCAGTCCGATGAACAGCCACCAGCCGAGCCGTCTACGGTCGGACAGGGGGCCGAGAATTCTCTCAGACATCCTCCCGAAACGTATCGCCAGCCAGCGGGAAACGGTTGTGCCTGCACGCGCTGATAATGGTTTCCGGAGCCCATTTTGTCGGATCCGACCCATCGGGAGCGCCCTCTCGTTCGCCGACAGGGAATGGACGGAACGGTTCGGGTGTGCGGAGCACGTCTGTGGATCCATCAGTAGTGCTCGCTATCGCTGCGCGCGACTGGCCTGCTCGAATCCGCTCCTCAAGCGCTCTTCGTCACGTCGTTCGCAGAAGAGTGCTCGGTCGGGGATTCGAACCCCGGTCATCGGCTCGAAAGGCCGAAATGATTGGCCGGACTACACCAACCGAGCGAACGCATCCGTTCGTTCCCGATACCGCCTGTTAAGCGTTCCGTTCCGTGGTTACTTCCCCTCGAATTCGGGGTCTGAGTCACCCATGAACGCCGTGACGCCCTCCATCAGGTCGTCGGTGTTGAGCAGGTGGCCGAACGCCTGGGATTCGATCTCGAGGCCGGCCTCGGTGTCCTCCCAGCCGCGCAGCATGGCGCGCTTGGTGAACTCCTGGGCGATCGGTGGCCCGCCCGCGAGATCGGCAGCGAGATCGTGGGCGTGTTCCTCGAGTTCGCCGTTGTCGACGACCTCGGTGAGGAAGCCGTAGTCGGCGATCTCGGCGGCGTCGTAGGTGTCGGCCGTGAGGATGATCTCCTTCGCACGACCCTCGCCGACGATATGCTGGAGGCGCTGGGTGCCGCCCCAACCGGGGAGGAGGCCGAGATCGAGTTCGGGCTGGCCGAACGACGACCGCTCGGAGGCCACCCGGAGGTCGGCACACATCGCGAGCTCCATCCCGCCGCCGAGACAGTGGCCGTCGATGCCCGCGACGACCGGCATCGGACATTCCTCCAGTTTGCCGAAGGTTTCCTTCCCCTTGCGCGAGAGTTCGATCCCGTCGAGCGGGTCGGCGTTCGCCGCCATCGACTGGACGTCCGCACCGGCGGAGAAGGCGTCGTCGCCGGCACCGACGAGCAACACCGCGCGCACGTCATCGTCGTCCTCGAGCACGTCGATCGCGGTGTCGAGCTCGTCGAGGATCTGCGGGTTGATCGTGTTCATCCGATGGGGGCGGTCGATGACGATCCTCCCCACCATGTCGCCGGGATGCTCGATGCGGATGCTCTCGAACTCGACGCCCTCTTCCTCGTCGTCGCTCCCGTAGAACCCCTCGTCGGTGTGCGCTTCGAGCGCGTCGGCGGGTTCGTAGCGCGCCGCGCCGGTTTCCTCGTGGAGTTCGTCGAGCGTCTCGTAGAGCGAGTCGAGACCCGCGCTGTCGGCGAGTTTAGCGGGGCCCTCGGGGAACCCAGCGCCGAGCATGACCGCCTCGTCGATGTCGTCGACGGGCGCGACGTCGTTGCCGACGAGTTTGGCGACTTCGTTGGCCATCACGGCCAGCAGCCTGGCTTCGATCTCCTCGCTGCCGGCGTCCGTGGGAATATCCGCACCGTCGCCGTCCTCGTAGTCGTAGAACCCCTTGCCAGTCTTCTTGCCCAGCTCCTCGGCCTCGACTTTCTCTTCGAGCAACGGGCACGGCTCGTAGGCGTCGCCGAGCGTCTCGTGCATGTATTCGAGCACGTGGAAACCGACGTCGATGCCCACCTGATCGGCGAGTTCGAAGCTCCCCATCGGCAGCCCCAGTTCGAACGTCGTGGTGCTGTCGACCTCGGCCATCGTCGCCACGTCGTCCTCGACGAGCCACGCCGCCTCGTTCATCAGCGGGACCAAGACTCTGTTGACGATGAAGCCCGGACTGTCCTTGCGAACGCGGACAGGGGTCTTGCCGAACTCCTCGGCGAGCGCCTCGACGGTGTCGAGCGTCTCGTCGCTGGTGTGCTCGCCCGAGATGACCTCGACGAGCTGCATTCTGACTGGTGGGTTGAAGAAATGCATCCCACAGAACCGCTCGGGTCGTTCGGTGACTTCCGCGAGATCGGTGATCGATAGCGACGAGGTGTTCGTCGCGAACAGGGCGTCCTCCGGCGCGTACTGCTCGACCTCGCCGTAGACGTCCTGTTTGATCTCCATCTTCTCGGGGACGACCTCGATGATGACGTCCGTTCCCGAGACCGTCTCCTCCAGATCGACCAGCGGCGTTACGCGGTCGAGAGCGGCGTCGGCCTCCTCCTCGGACAGCTGGTCTTTCTCTTCGAGCTTGCCGACGCTCCATTCGAGCTGGTCGTAGCCGTTTTCAACTAACTCCTCGTTGATGTCACGCAGACGGACTTCGTAGCCCGCGAGCGCGGCGACCTCGGCGATGCCGTGGCCCATGTTCCCGGCACCGAGCACCGCGATCGTGTCGATCTCGTCGACGTTCATGATTCATCGTTAGAACTCACCGACGGGGCTTCAACGTTTCTGTCCCCCACAGCATTCTCCTCGAACGTCCACCGATCCCGGCCGAGCGACCGCCCTCCTGCAGAAACGTCTCGTGAGTTCATTCCAGATTACGAACTTATTTGGTATGGGGATGTGTAACGAACGTCTATGGACTACGAGCTGTCCGACGAGCAGAAACAGATCCGCGACGAGGTGCGCCGCTTCGCCGAAAACGAGATCGCCCCGATCGCGAGCGAGTACGACAAAGCGGAGAAGTACCCCCACGATCTCATCGAGACCGCCGGCGAGATGGGCATGCTCGGCGCGACCATCCCCGCCGAGTACGGCGGCGCAGGCTATTCGACGCTGGAGACGGCGATCATCTCCGAGGAGCTGTTCGCCGTCGATCCGGGCATCGGCCTCTGCGTGGCGAGCACCGGCTTCGGAGCCGAGGCGATCATCGCGGCCGGCACCGACGAACAGAAAGAGGAGTATCTGCCACCGATCGCGAGCGGCGACGCGATCATGGGCGCGGCCATCTCCGAACCCGACACCGGCTCCGACGTCTCCTCGGTCTCGACCCGCGCGGAAAAGGACGGGGACGAGTGGGTGATCAACGGCAACAAGATGTGGATCACCAACGGCTCCGTGGGTGACTACTTCGTCGTGCTTTGCAAGACCGATCCCGACGCCGAGGGCCGATATAATGGTTTCTCGCAGATCATCGTCGAGTCCGATCGGGACGGGTTCACCGCCGAGAAGATCACGGGGAAACTCGGCATTCGTGCCTCCGACACCGCCGAACTCCTCCTCGACGACGTGCGCGTGCCCGAGGAGAACCTCGTCGGCACGCAGGGCGCGGGCTTCCTCCAACAGATGCAGTTCTTCGACGCGACCCGAACGGGGGTGGCCGCCCAGGGCGTCGGCATCGCCAAGGGTGCGCTCGAACGCGCGCTCGACTACGCTCAAGAGCGCGAGCAGTTCGGCCGATCCATCGGCCAGTTCCAGGCCATCCAGCACAAACTCGCCGAGATGCACACTCAGATCGAGGCCGCCCGCCAGCTCACCTACAAATCCGCCTGGAGCGTCGACAACAAGAACGAACAGCTGACCACGCTCGCCTCGATGGCTAAAGAGTACGCCTCGCGCGTCGCCGTCGAGGTCGCCGACGAAGCCGTCCAGATCCACGGCGGTGCCGGCTACGTCGACGACTTCGACGTCGAACGGTTCTACCGCGACGCCAAGATCACCCAGATCTACGAGGGTACCAGCGAAATCCAGAAGAACGTCATCGCGCGCGAACTGCTCGGCGAAGGCTTCTAAACGGACCTTTTTACTGCGTCCCCGTTCGCTCGCTGCGCTCGCTCAGGGTCCTTGCAAAAAGCTACGCTAAAAACTCCCGCTCGCTCCCTCGCTACGCTCGGTCACTCCCGGCGAACCGCGCTCGTTCCACTTGCGCGGACACAAACGACTCACCACCACCGCACAGCACCGCCGAAGCCCTCGGCGCGCGCTCACTTCGTTCGCTACTCGCTCCTTCCAGTCGCTCGCGCGTGGTTCGAAACGGCGAAGCCGTTTCGTCATCACGAAAGGCACTCCGTGCCTTTCGAACGACCTCGCCCTTCATCCACCAGGGCCGCACCGCTACCGCAAACCGCGACCGCCGGCCGCGGCCGGCGGCCACCGCCAGCTATCGCCCCTCGAAATCGGGTTCCTCACCGGCCATGAACGATTCCGCACCCTCACGGTGATCGTCGCTCTCGAAGACGGCGGCCTGTGCGGCGGCCTCGTTCTCCATCGCCTGATCGAGCGAGCTCTCGAACCCCTGCCGGACGAGCCGTTTCGAGGTGCGCAGTGCCACGGTCGGTCCGGTAGCGATCTGTTCCACGAACTCGTCGGCGCGCTCGTCGAACTCGTCGTCGGGATAGACGTGGTTGAACAGTCCCAGTTCTTCGGCGCGCTCGGCCTCGACGAGTTCGCCGGTCATCACGAGCTCTTGAGCCGTGTTCGCGCCGACGATCCGTGGCAGGAGATAGGAGGTGCCCGAATCGACTGCCAGCCCCACCTGTCGGAAGCCGAAACTGATCCCGGATTCGGCACTCGCCAACAGGACGTCACACGCGATGGCGAGGTTCGCGCCCGCGCCGAAGGCGATCCCGTCGATCTTCGCCACCACGGGGAGATCGAACTCCGCGACGCGCTTGACCGCCCGGCTGGTCTCCTGGCTGATGTGACGGACAGCCTCGTCGAGCGCCACGTCGCCCGCGAGCCGCTCGGCCATCGCGTTCACGTCGCCGCCCGCGGAGAAGGCCCCGCCAGCGCCCTCGATCACCAGACAGCGCGCGTCGCTGCCCTCCAACTCTGCAAGCGCGTCGATGATGCCGGACGAGATCTCCTCGGTGAGCGCGTTGCGCACCGACGGTCGATTCAGCGTCAGCGTCGCCACGCCATCCTCGACGGCGACCAGCACCGCATCGTCGTCGCTCATTCGGCCACCTCCTCGCCCTCTTCGCCCTCGGCACCCGCCGCATCCTCCTCGTGCTCGCGGAGTTCGAACTTCTGGACCTTCCCGGTGGTCGTCCGCGGCAGTTCGTCGACGAACGCGACCTCGCGCGGGTGTTTGTACTCCGCGAGCCGTTCGAGACAAAACTCTCTGATCTCGTCTTCTGTCACAGCCGCGTCCGGCGTCGGAACCACGAACGCCTTCACCGTCTCGCCACGGCGCTCGTCGGGGATGCCGACGACTGCGGCATCGGCCACGTCGGGATGTTCGAACAGCAGCTCCTCGACCTCGCGCGGATAGACGTTGTAGCCACCCGTCACGATCATGTGCTTCTCCCGATCGACGATGTAGAAGTAGTCGTCCTCGTCCCAGTAGCCGATATCGCCCGTCTGGAACCATCGCTTTCCGTCTTGTTCGGTGAACACTTCCTCGTTGGCTGCCGGCCGGTCGTGATACCCCTTCATCACATTGGGCCCGGCGACGACGAGCTCGCCCGTGATCGCGTCGAGATCTGTCTCGCTCTCGTCGACTGGCCCCTCAGGAACCCGTTCGACCGGCTCGAAGTCGGTATCGACGATCATCGCATCGACACCGTCGAGAGTGCGCCCGATCGAGCCGACCCGGCGGGCATCGGGCATGTTGAAGTGTGTGACGGGTGAGGTCTCGGTCAGCCCGTAGCCCTCGTAGAGCGGGAGCTCGAACCGCTCCTCGAACCGACGCAGCACCTCGATCGGCAGGCTGCTCCCGCCGGAGTTGACGAATCGCAGCGTCGAGAGATCGAACTCGTCGGCCTCGGGCTGGTTGACGAGATCGTTGTACATCGCCGGCACGCCCTGCATGATCGTCAGTTCCTCGTTCTCGATGAGCGAGAGCGCCGTCTGCGCGTCCCATTCAGGCAGCGGGTAGTAGGCCGCCCCCGAGAACAGCGCGGCGTTCATCGTGACGGTCATCCCGTAGATGTGAAAGAGCGGGAGCACGCCGATCGAGCGGTCCCCGACGCCCGTCCCGTCGGGAGCGAGATCGGCGGCCATTCGCGCGTTCGAGGCGAGATTGCGGTGGGTGAGCAGCACGCCCTTCGGCTGGCCCGTGGTGCCCGAGGTGTACGGCTGACAGACCACGTCGTCATCCGCTCGCTCGACGACGGAGGGCTCACCCTCGCCGAGGAACTCCTCGAACGCGATCGACTCGTCGGCATCGCCACCGACGCTCACCACGGTCTCGACGGCCGTCTCTTCGCGTACCGATCCGACGACGGGAACGAGATCGGCGAGCGTGACGACCAGTTCGGCACCGCTGTCCGAGAGGAGATGGCCGATCTCGCGGGACTTGTACTGGGGGTTCATCGGGACGACGACCGCGCCGGCCCTGAGCGCACCGTGGAAGGCGACGACGTACTGCGGGAGGTTCGGGAGATAGATGCCGACTCGATCGCCGGGGTCGATGCCCGCCGCGTCGAGACCGGCGGCGAACTGTCCTGTCTGGGACCAGAACGCCTCGTAGCTCAGTTCCTGTCCGTCGTACGCTATCGCCGTCGCCTCGGGATGGTTCTCGACCGTCGACGCGACGTCCGTCACGAGATTCGTCATGGATTCCCATGTGTGGATGCACGCCACGTTTTAAAGGGTTGCCCCTCGAACAACCAATAGTTCCGAATGTACGCAGTTCAGTTACCAACGGTAGCTTTCCGGTGGTCCGGCGACGAACGGTGACGAACAGGACAACCGCTTAGGACGATCCACCCATTGGACCAGTATGCGCATCCACTGGCATCGCCGCGATCTCCGGGCGGCGGACAACCGCGCGCTCGCGGCGGCCGCCGAGGACGGCCCCGTCCTCCCTGTCTTCGTCTTCGATCCCGACGTGCTCCAGTACGCGAGCCCGCCACGGGTCGCGTTCCTGCTCGCGGCGCTCGATTCCCTCCAGAAGTCCTACCGTGAGCGGGGCAGCGATCTCTACACCGTCGAGGGCGACCCCGCCGAGGTGCTCCCCGAGATCGCCGACGAACACGGTGTCGGCGAGCTGTTCTGGAACCACGACTACACGGGCCTCGCACGGGAGCGCGACGAGCGGGTTCGGGAAGCGCTCGACGAGGCGGGCATCGCTCACGAGGCGTTCCACGACGCACTCCACCACGAGCCGGGCACCATCACGACCAACGACGGCGATCCCTACTCGGTGTTTTCGTACTTCGGCGACAAATGGCTCGACCGAGAGAAGGAGGAGCCATACCCCGACCCCGGCGGGGACGCACTCGCCGACGTCGAGAACGAGGCGCTGCCGACGATCGAGGACCTCGGCTTCGACGAACCGGCTGCGGAGATCCCGGATGCGGGCACCGAGGCGGCCCGCGACCGACTCGACGCGTTCTGTAACGACGGGATAGCTGAGTACGACGAGGGTCGCGAGTATCCCGCCGACGAGGGTACGTCTCGCCTTTCGCAGGACCTCAACTACGGCACGATCGGCGTCCGGGAGGTCACGAAGCGGGTCGGTGAGATGAGAGAGGACGCCGACGAGGACGAGCGCGACGGGATCGACGCCTACCGCCGGGAGTTGGCTTTTGGCGAGTTCTTCGCACACGTCCTGTTCTACAATCCGGAACTCGTCGTCGAGAACTACAAGAGCTACGAGAACCCGATCGACTGGCGCGAGGACGACGGGGAATTTCAGGCCTGGAAGGAGGGGACGACCGGCTATCCGATCGTCGACGCCGGCATGCGCCAGCTCCGCGAGGAGGCGTACATGCACAACCGCGTGCGGATGATCGTCGCCTCGTTCCTGACGAAGGACCTCATGCTCGACTGGCGAGAGGGCTACGCCCACTTCCGCGAGCGCCTCGTCGATCACGACACCGCCAACGACAACGGCAACTGGCAGTGGGCGGCCTCGACGGGGACGGACGCCCAGCCCTACTTCCGGGTGTTCAACCCGATGACCCAGGGCGAGAAGTACGATCCCGACGCCGACTACATCAAAACCTACGTCCCGGAGCTCGACGACACCGATCCGGAGACGATCCACTCCTGGAACGAACTGAGCGACGAGGAGCGCGAATCGGCCGCACCCGACTACCCGGCACCGATCTGTGAGCACGGCGAGCGCCGCGAGGAAGCCATCGAAATGTTCGAGCGCGCCCGTGGCGAGGGGTAGTCAGAGCACCTGCGCGAAGAGAATGGCGACGAGCACCAGCGCGTAGCCGGGGACGAGATACTGGAGCGCGCGGTTCGGGAGCGTTCGGACGGTGTAGGGCGCGAGGATCGCCGCGAGGAACCCGCCGGCGAACACCGACGGCAGCAGCATGAGATTGATCTCGACGCCGGCGGCCGTGATGCCGAAGAAGGTGGCGATGCCGGCCAGCGAGACGATCCCTTCGGCGGCGGAGGTGATCGCGGTCGCGCTCTTCTCGTAGACTCCGGAGATGATCTCGCCGAGCGTGATCACGGGGCCGTAGCCGCTGCCGGCGATCCCCTTGTTCAATCCGGCGAAGACGGCGAAGCCGATCAGCAGTCGGGGGCGGTAGTCGGTCGCCGAGCCGACGTACTTCTGGACGATCGTGACCGAGGCGATCAACAGCACGACGACGCCGACGTAGCTCTTGATGTACACGTCCGGGATCGAGAACTGGAAGTAGGTCAGAACGACGGAGACGACGACCGCGAGCACGCCGACGCCGACGATGATCCCGAGCACGCGCGTCGCCTCGACCGCCGAGTCGTTGTCGAGGCCGAACTCGACGTTCTGGAACTCGTTGTGGAAGAGCCCGGAGACGATGCCGGTGGCTGCCTCCGAGAGGAGAAGCACGGGCGTCACCGCGAGCGGGTCGTAGCCGAGAACGAACAGGAGCGCCCCGATCGTCGCGCCGAACCCCATCCCGGAGGCCGAATCCAGCGTCTCGAAGACGAACGCCGAGACGACGATGACCGGGACGAACAGACCGACCGAGTCGGCCGAGTCGGGCGTGAACTGTGGCACGACGAACGCAGTGAGGAGCCAGAGCGATATCGCGTACACGACCAGTGCGATCCCGATACGTCGCCAGTTGGCCCGGTCGAGTCGGAGGCGGTCGCCGAGCGGGAGTGCATCGAGCTCCCGTGCGAGCGCGCCGATCCGCCCGTCCGAACCAGGTTGTTCGTCAGACATTGGTTATCGATCGGTTTTCGATCGATGAAGGAAATACGATCGCCTCCAACAGTATTTGCAGTCATCTATGACGCTGCCGGCGACCGATTCGTGCCTATTGGTACCAGCCGCCCCTCAACATTTAACAGAGGTCCACCCGTGTCATAGCGTGGAGGAGAGACCAATGTCCGAACGATCCAATCCGGAGCTTCCACCGCTCCCGTACGACTACGACGCCCTCGAACCGCACATCTCCGAGCAGGTGCTCAACTGGCACCACGACACCCACCATCAGGGGTACGTCAACGGTCTCGACAGCGCCGAAGAGACCCTCGCGGAGAACCGCGAGTCCGGCGACTACTCCTCGACGGGTGGCGCGCTCGGCGACGTGACCCACAACGGTAGTGGACACTATCTCCACACCATGTTCTGGGAGAACATGAGTCCGAACGGCGGCGGCGAACCCTCCGGGGAGCTCGCCGACCGCATCGAGGAGGACTTCGGCTCCTACGAGGGCTGGAAGGGCGAGTTCGAGGCCGCCGCGTCGGCTGCCTCGGGCTGGGCGCTCCTGATCTACGACCCGGTTGCCGACCAGCTGCGCAACGTAGCCGTCGACAACCACGACGAGGGCGCGCTCTGGGGCGCTCATCCCGTGCTCGCGCTCGACGTCTGGGAACACTCGTACTACTACGACTACGGTCCCGACCGCGGTAGCTTCATCGACGCCTTCTTCGAGGTCGTCGACTGGGACGCTGCCGAGGACAACTACCAGAAGACCGTATCGAACCACGAGTAAACCCCCTCAGTTCACGATTTTTTTGACGTCCACCCGATAGTCACAACACCCTCTCGACAGCGACGTTCGTCAGTCCTCGAAGAACGCGCTGGCGACCAGCAGCGGGAAGACGAGCGTCGCCTCGGCCTGAATCTGCGTGTAGTTGCGCTCGTCGTCCTTGATCTTCCCCCACGAGACGGCCTCGGTCGGCGGCGCGCCCGACAGCGAGCCGTCGCCCTCCATCCCCGTCGAGATGTAGATAGCGTAGTCCGCCCCGCCCCGGAAGAGGTTCGTCATGATCGCGTGGTGTTTCGGAACGCCGTCGCCCACGGCGATCAGACCAGTCGTGTCGGCATCCATCCCGCCCTCGATGAGCGTCTCGTAGTCGTCGAGCAGCGCGATGTCCACGTCGGGATCGTAGCTCTGACGATAGTAGTAGAGGAAGTTACCGACCTCGGCGTCGGTGAGCGCCGGACAGTAGACGGGCACGTCGTTGTCGCTGGCCTGTTTGAGCACCGAGTTCTCGTCGTCGAGGGTGGCCCCGAGTTCGCGGGCGAACGCCGTCGGTGTCCGGGTTTTCTCCTCGGCGAAGAAATCGTCGAAGAAGTCGTAGAGATACTCCTCCAGCCACACGTACCGATTCGAGGGGACGAAGATGTTGCCGAGCCGGTTGATACCCTGCTCGCGCAGCGCCGCCTCGTCGGCGTTCCACGACCCCATCTTGAACGGTTTCTGGGTCTTGATGACGTCCTCGGTCAGCGCGCCCGAGGTGGTGATGAGCACGTCGACGTAGCCCTCGCGGACGAGCGCCGCGACGACCTCTCGCAGTCCCGAGGAGACGATGTTCGAGGTGCAGGTGAGGTAGGTCGTCGCGTCGGCCTCCTGCATCCGTTCGGCGATGTCGATGGCCTCGGCGAGCGCCGTCGCCTGGAACCCCGTCGTCGCGTAGCTCGCGAGCAGCTCCTTGAAATCCACACCGTCACGGAACTCGTAGCCGTGCACGTCGGGCGTATCGAGCGATTCGTCGCTGCCCGGCACGACGTTCTCGTGTGAGTCGTCGTCCATACGTCGAGAGGGGCGCGAGCGCGTTTGAATCGCTCGGGATCGACTCGTCGTGCCGCCCGATTACTCACCCAAAACGTCGGTGAGAACCTCTCGATAGGTATTAGCAACCCGTTCGTAATCGAAGCGGCTGGCGTACTCGCGGAACGCCTCGTCGTCCTCCCGCTCGCCAGCGCGCTCGATCGCGGCGGCGATGTCCGGGGGACGAGGCTCACAGAACGCCGCGTACTCCCCGAATCGTGCTTCGGCACGACCGCGTGCCTGCACCACCGAGAGCCCCGCCGCGGCGTATTCGAGAACCTTGAGCGTGTGAGGATCGTCGACCAGCGAGACGCCGACGTCGGCGGCGTGGAGATAGCCCGGGATCGACTCGTGGGGCACCGTTCCGAGAAAGACGACGTTCTCGTGTTCGCCAGCAACGCGCTCGACGGCCGACGCGAGCGATCCCGTTCCAAGTACGACCAGCGTCCAGTCATCGAGACGATCCATCGCCGCAAGCAGCTCCTCGACGTGATAGATCGGTTCGAGACCACCGACGTAGATCGCCAGTTGTTCGTCGGCATCGACGCCCGCGGCGTGGAGTCGATCGCGTGCAGCCCCGACGATATCAGGATCGGGGTTCGCGAAGCGCTCGTAGCTCACCCCGAGGTCGGTTTTGGTCGTTTCGCGGGCGTAGCGCGAGACCCGTTCTCGCTCCTCGTCGTAGACGTAGAGGGTGTGATCAGCCAATCGAAAGGCGGCGTTCTCGGCGGCTCGCACCGCGAGCGAGAGCGGTCGTCCGTGTGTGTCGGCGAACTGCCGAATGGGATCGATGTGATCGACGACGAGCGGTGTGCCAAGGAGTTTCAGCAGCGCGCCCGCGAACGCACCGGAGCGGGTCGTGCCGAGAACCGCGTCGTATCTATCATGCTCGCGCAACGACTGGAGAACGGTTCGCGGCGTCGTGCCTCGAAGCGTCACGTCGAACCCACTGGCTTCGAGTTGGTCGGCGATGCGGCGGCGACCGACGCTGATGTCGGCCGGCTTGTCGGGCGTGAGCCAGAGCACTCGCAGGTCGTCGCGCTCGCTGGTCGTCTCGTCCGCGCTCATCGGTCGAACTCGTCGGGCGGGCTGAGGACACCGTAACAGTAGCCGAGCCCGACTAAACTGGTGAACGCGACGAGCGAGATCAGTTGGAGCAGCTTCCCGGCGGTCGGTTCGTGGGACAGCTCTCGGAGCCGGCTGGGGAGGAAGTCGGTGAGCAATCGGCCGAGAAACGCGCTCTCCTCGCCGGTCGAATCGGGAACGAGTCCCTCCATCGCCCGCTTGGAGTAGCCTTGCCAGAACGCGCGGTCGGCGAGCCAGCGCGGTTTCGTCCGGTAGTCGAAGACCTTGTGTGCGACCTCGGCGGCCGGCACGTAGTGGACTCCCTCGCCGTACTCTTCATCGAGGCGGGCACAGAGTTCGGTCTCGCCACCCTGGAGGTTCCTGTCACCTTTCCGTCCGCCGATCGCCGGGTCGAACCCGCCGAGGCTCGTAAAGGTCTCGCGGCGAAAGGAGATGTTCGACCCGAACGTGTTCCTGACTTCCCCCTCGCGCTTCTCGTCGCCGCCCGGCCCGAATCCGCGGTGGGTGACGCCGACGAGCCAGTAGAACTCCGCAGGGAGGAAGGACGGCTTGCCGGCGACCCACTCGGGCACCATCCGCCCACCGACCGCGAGCGCGTCTTCGTCCTCGTAGGCCGCGACGAGTCGCTCGATCCATCTGGGGTGGGCGCGCGCGTCGTCGTCGAGAAAGGCGACGACGTCGCCGGAGGCGAGCTCCGCGCCCGTGTTCCGGCTTTCGAGCAGGCCGCGGTTCTCGTCGTTGAGATGGATCAGGACGTCGTCGTGGCTCCCGTAGGTCTCGCGGACGCGCTCTGCGAGCGCCGGCGTGCCGTCGACAACGACCACGAGTTCGGTGGGATGGCTCTGGGCGAGCACGCTGTCGGCCGCGTCGCGAAAGCGTCCGAACGACGCCTCGTCGTAAGTACAGAGCACGACTGAGACCCGCATGTCGCTCTCTGTGAGAGGTCGGCGGATAGCTGTTTCCGTTCGTCGTCGCGTCCGTCAGCGGCTCGTGTGACGTTTCACAAGCCTTATGCGCACTTTGTGACTGGATACGGCCAATGAGTCAACGCAGGGAGCAGCTCGCCGAACGGCTCCCGGATTTCGGGCCGCTGCTCGACCGGGTCGAAGGGCTGTACCATATCCCTCTGCTGCTCGCGCTCGCCGGATTCATGCTCTGGATCCGCGTTCGCAACTGGCGGAACTTCCTCGTCGGCGGGCAGGTCTACTTCAGCGGCAACGACGCGTGGTATCACCTTCGACAGGTCCGCTACGTCGTCAGACACTGGCCGCAGACGATGCCGTTCGACCCGTGGACGAGCTTTCCGACCGGGACGAGCGTCGGCCAGTTCGGCACGCTCTACGACCAGCTCGTCGCCACCGTCGCGCTGATCGTCGGCGGTGGCAGTCCGTCCGAGCAGACGACGGCGCTCGTCCTCCTGTTCGCACCGGCCGTCATCGGGACGCTCGTCGCGATCCCCACCTACTATCTCGGTAAGCGCTTCGGCGGCCGGTTCGGCGGCGTCGTCGGCGTCGCGATCCTCGCGCTCTCGCCGAGCACGTTCCTCAGTCGCTCCGTCGCGGGTTTTTCGGACCATCACGCCGCCGAGGTGCTCTTTCAGGTGCTCGCGGTCGCGGCGATCGTCATCGCGCTCGCGGTCGCCGAGCGCGAGAAACCCGTCTACGAGCAGTTCGTCGAACGCGATCTCGCGAACCTGCGCCGGCCGCTCGGCTGGGGCGTTCTCGCCGGCATCGCCATCGTGCTCTACGTCTGGGCGTGGCCGCCCGGCCTCCTGCTCGTGGGGATCTTCGGACTCTTCTTGCTCGTCGTGCTCCCGATCGAGTATCTCCGCGGCGAGAGTCCCGAACACGTCGCCATCGTGAGTGCGGTCGCGCTCACGGTCGCGGGCATCGGCTTCCTGATCTCGTTCAACACCGTCGAGGTGAGCGTGACGAACTTCTCGCTGCTCCATCCGGCGATGGCCTTCGCGGGTGCGATCGGCTGTGTGTTCATGTCGTGGCTCGCGCGCAAGCTCGAAGCGCGCGACCTGCCGCGGCTCTACTACCCCGGCGTGATCCTCGGTCTCTTCGTGCTCGGCGCGCTCGTGATGGCGATCGCACTGCCCGATCTGTTCTCGTTTTTCGTCAGCCAGCTCGAACGCGTCGTCGGCTTCGGCTCGAGCGCGACCTCGCTGACGGTCGCCGAGGCGATCCCGCCGCGCAACCCCGGACAGTTCCTCCTCGGCTCCTATCGGCTGGCGCTGGTGACGGCGATCGCCGGCGCAGCGGTGATGGTCCTTCGGCTCGCCCTCGGACGCAGCCGCGAGCGTGCCGGCATCCTGTTCGTCCTCATCTGGGCCGTGCTCATGACCGCCGCGACGCTGACCCAGCAGCGGTTCAACTACTATCTCATCGTTCCCGTCGCCGTTCTCAATGCGTACTTCGTCGGACAGGTGCTGCAGTACGTGGGTTCGACCAAGGCGCGCTCCAGTCTCCGCAATCTACAGGCGTATCAGGTGCTCTCGGTGCTCGCGGTCGTTCTCCTCATCACCGCACCGCTCGCCATCGGCGGTAGCGCGAGTGCGACGGCCGCGGGGGACTACGCCGACCAGCAATCCGGCGTCGGTCAGGGCATCACCGGCTGGGATAGCAGCCTCAACTGGATGGCGAACAACACACCCGCCGAGGGGACCTACGGCGGCGGCAACGAGTCGATGGACTACTACGGCGAGTACGAGCGAACGGACGACTTCGACTATCCCGACGGAGCCTACGGCGTGCTCTCGTGGTGGGACTACGGCCACTGGATCACGACGCTCGGCGAGCGGATCCCGACGGCCAACCCGTTCCAGCAGAACGCCGGACAGGCGGCGAACTTCCTGCTCGCTCCCAATGCGTCGCGGGCAAGCGAGATCGCACGCACCAAGGACGGCCAGGGCGTGCGCTACGTGATGGTCGACTGGAAGCAGGCCGATCCGGCCGGCGGGGCGCTGTACAGCGTGCCGTTCACGTGGTACAACGACGGCCCGCTGTCGATCTACGACGATCTGACGCCGATCGCCAGCCAGTCGAGCGGTCAGCAACAGCCCACGACGGCGTTCCTGGCCTACGAGCAGCGCCACTACGAGACGATGCGCACGCGGCTGTACACCTACCACGGCAGCGCGGTCGAGCAGAAACCCGTCGTGCTCGACTACGAGAGCCCACAGCGGCTGTCGAACGGGAGTCTCCGGAGCGCGTTCACACCATCTGGCAACGAGAGCGCGGTCAAGCGCTTCGACAACATGTCCGCCGCACGCCAGTTCGTCCAGGAGGACGGCACCGCCCAGATCGGCGGCGTCGGCAGCTATCCCCAGGAGCGTGTGCCGGCGCTCGAACAGTACCGATTGGTCCACGCGAGCCAGGAGAACGCCATCGGCAGCGCGGGCGGTCCCGGACCGCTCTACCGGAGCGCGCTCCAGCGCCTCCAGACGACCGGCCTGAACGCCACCGAACTGTTCGAGACCCCGACGAACTGGGTCAAGACGTTCGAGCGCGTCGACGGGGCGACCGTCGAGGGAGAGGGACCGCCGAACAGCACGGTCGAAGCGACCGTCGAGATGCGAATGCCGACCACGAATGACACGACGTTCAACTACACACAGCAGGCCACGACGAACGCACAAGGCGAGTTCACCATGACGCTGCCGTACTCGACGACCGGCTACGAGCAGTGGGGCACCGAGAAGGGCGCGACGAACGTCTCGGTGCAGGCGACCGGCCCGTACAGCTTCCGGACACCCGTGACGGGCACGGACGGGAACGCCAGCCGGTGGACGGCGACCGCCGACGTGCCCGAGGGTGCGGTCATCGGCCGCACGAACGAGACCGTCTCGGTCGACCTCAGCGAGACGTCGGTCTCGGCACCGGCGAGCACGAACGATTCCGGCAACACGACGACCGGAAACGCCTCGGGCGGCAACGCAACAGCCGGCAACACTTCGGCATCGACGAACGCCTCGTCGAGGACGACGAACACCTCGACGACCGGGAACGGCTCGGCGAGCGCGCTGGCGGCTCCCAAGGCCGGTGTGTCGGCTCAGGCACGAGTGGGGGTAGACGGATGAACGGCGGCCGCGAGCTGCTCACGGTTTATCTGAAGGGGATCTTCATGGGCGCTGCCGACGCGGTGCCGGGGGTCTCCGGCGGGACGATCGCGCTCATCACCGGTATCTACGAGCGGCTCATCCAGGCTATCACGAGCCTCGATCCGCGCGCGCTGCGCTATCTCCCGCGACTTCACCGTCGACGCGGCCGCGCCGAGTTCCGGACGGCGCTCGTCGCGATGGACATCCCCTTCCTGCTCGCGCTCGGGCTGGGGATCGTCACGGCCATCGTGACCGTCGCGCGGCTCGTCCACATCGCCCAGCGAGCCTATCCCGGCCCGCTGTTCGCGTTCTTCTTCGGGCTGATCGCGGCAAGCGCGATCGTCCTCGCCGACCAGGTGTCGCTCGATACCACTCGGCGGATCGTGGTCGCGGTCGTCGGGTTCATGTTCGCCTTTCTCGTCTCCGGCGAAGTGAGCAGCGCCGTGCCGAATTCGCCGCTGTTCGTCTTCGTCGCGGGCGCGATCGCTATCGCAGGGATGATCCTGCCCGGCGTCTCCGGCGCGTTCTTCCTGCTGTTGCTCGGCCAGTACACCTACCTGACCGAGACACTCACCGAGTTCACGAACGCGCTCGCCGCGCTGGCCACCGGCGGAAGCCTCGCGGCGCTCGTCGAACCGGGCATCGTCGTCGTCGCGTTCGGCGTCGGAGCCCTGATCGGCCTGTTCTCGATCGCCTACGCCATTCGATGGGCGCTCGCGAACTACCGTGAGGCCACCCTCACCTTCCTCGTGAGTCTGATGGTCGGCGCACTCAGGCTGCCCGCGATCAAGGTGCTGAACAACACCCCGGATACGACGCCGATGGCGATCGGCAGCGTCCTCGCGGTCGCGATCGCCGGCGGCGCGCTCGTCGTGCTCGTCGATCGGTTCACCGAAGACATCGAGTTCGCCTAGGGTATTAGCCCGCCGGCAGGTGCAGGCAGAACCCCGACGATGCTGTCGTGTGTCTGAAGCAAGTGGAGAGGATAGAAATGAGTCCACTGCCAGAGGACGTGCAACCGCCGTCCGGCTGGGTCTGCAAGCGCATCGATGCGGACGAACTCGTCTTCGCACACGGCGCGGGCGGGCTGGAGGTCGAGGCAACGTGTGTCGACGGAACACAGCCGCTCCCGTTCGAGCTGACGCAGTGTTGGGAGGTCACCTGTCGTCTGCGTGCCGGGGAGTCGTCGAGCGAGTGCTCGATCGGGCGAGTGACGACGCGCGCGGCGGCCGTCGAGGCGCTGCGGTCGTGCATGGAGCATGTGAACCGCCTCGTTCGACGGGACGGGTCGACCGACACGCTCACCCCGGGTGCCATCGCCGGCGAGATCGATCTCCGCGGTGAGATCCCGTCGCCGACATCGGGCCGTGACACGACCCACCGAACGACGCTGCGGCACTGACGAAACCGACGGACAACACCTATTACCGGCCGGGGGCAACCCCCGGCGATGAAGAACGTCGACGACCTCATCGAGAGCGCGAACGAGCTGGCGGGTCAGGGTCTCTCGAACGGCGAAATCGCCGACGAGCTGAACGTCTCCCGCGAGACGGCGAGCTGGCTGGTCGACCGCGGCGAGGGGAGCGACACGACCACCCAGGAGTCGTCGTCGGACGCGCTCGAAGACATCCACGTCGACTGGAGCGCGCTCGGGCGCGATAGCACCCGTCTCGCCGACGTCGGCCACGCGATGGCGGATCTCCTCGGCGGCGAGGACGTCGATCTCGTCGTCGGGATCGAGAAAGCCGGCACGCCGCTGGCGACGACCGTGGCGCTCGAACTCGATGCGGATCTCGCGGCGTACGCACCCCGGAAACACCAGTGGGAGGAGGGCGACATCGACGATCTGAGCGGGAGCTTCTCGCGGAACTTCGCCGAGATCCGTGGCCGGGACTGCTACGTGATCGACGATACCATCACCAGCGGCACGACGATGACCGAGACGATCGACGCCATCACCGCGGAGGGTGGCAGCCCGGTCGGCTGTGGCGTGCTGGTCGACAAACGCGGCGTCGAGGAGCTGGAGGGCGTTCCGGTGAAGTCGCTGCTCCAGGTCATCCGCGTGAGCCGCGAGGAGTAGTCGCCGACGGATGCGCCGGCGTGGAACGGACGGGTCCACCGAACGGCGCAAGGCCGGACCGCGCACGACACGAAAGGAGGGAACCGAGCGCTGGATCGAGGGTGTTTTCTTCGGTCTCGCAGAGGTCGTCGTCTTCGGCTTGCCGACGCTGCTGGCGCTGCTCGATGCGCCGTTCGACGCCGAGTCGAAGTTCGCCGCGCTGGTCGCCGTCACGACGCTGTCGCTCACCATCGGCACGATCCGCTGGAGCGCGTCGTTCGACTGGCCATCGTTGAGCTACGGGACGGCTCTCGTCCGTCTCGTCTATCACAGCCTGGCCATCGCGCTCGCGGCCGTCGGCGGCGCTGCGGTCGGCGTGGTCGCCGACTCGACGGTCGGCTCGCTCGTCGTCGCGGCGCTCCTCTCGATCGGTGCCGTTCGGCTGTTTTCCCGGCTGGTCGCCGTGCTCGAACGGCTGCCGCCGTGGTGGCAGTGGGGCCAGTAGTTCAGAAGCCGGCCATCCCTCGTGAACGTCCACGACAGAAATATCGATAGAACATAATATTCAAGTCCGAGTAAATCCTTTGTTCGAATATGGACTGGCAACACCGCAGGGATCGCACGAGAGCCGAGGAGAAGAACGACGAACCAACGTCGGGAACGAGCTGGTGGTTCGTCGCCGGCGCGGTTCCCGGCGCGTAGACCGACACACCGCTACGAGTTTCGACCGCCCTTTTCCGAACGATCACGGAACGCAGCCACTGCTTCGCGATCGGGTAGCGCGGCGATCGCCCCCTGTTCGGTCGTCGTCAGCGCGGCGACGGCGTTGGCGAACGCGAGCGTCTCGTCGAGCGGTTCGCCGTTCGCGAGTCCGTATAGCACTCCTGCGAGAAAAGCGTCGCCTGCACCTGTCGTGTCGGTCGGTTCGACAGCGTAGCCCCCGTGATCGTACTCGGCGGGTCCCCACGGTGCGTCCTCGCTGGCGACGACACGCGCCCCGTCCGCTCCGCAAGTCGAGACGACGGTGTGTGGCCCGGCATCAAGTAGTGCGTCGGGCGATTCGTAGTCGAAGCGCGTGCTCACGAGGTCCTCGTCCGAAACCTTGCAGATATCGGTGAACGTGAGTACCTTGCTGAGCACCCGTTCGTAGGTCGCCGCATCGGGCCAGAGCTCCGGTCGCCTGTTCGGATCGAGGACGATCGTACAGCCGTGCTCGTGCGCACGCTCGGCGAAGTCGAGCAGTCGCGTGCGCGTGGGCTCGTTCGCGAACGCGACGCCGCCCAGAACGACCCACGAGATAGTTCTGAGTGCGTCGTCCTTGACGACGCTGGGGTCGATATGCTGATCGGCGGTCGCGGTGCGATAGAACTCGAAATTCCGGTCGGCATTGGCGTCGTGAGAGACGAACGCGAGCGTCGTCCGATGCTCCTCATCGCGAGTGAGGAACCGTTCGGGGATCCTCTCGGCGGCAAGCGTGTCGGCGAGGAATTCGCCAAAGGCGTCGGTCGAGAGGTTCGAGAGGAACCACGGCCGCTCGTCGAGGCGCGCGAGCGCGATGGCGACGTTCGCCGGTGCGCCGCCCGCCCGCCGGCTGAACATCTCGACGTCTTGGAGCGGCCCCGATCGGTCGGGCAGGAAATCGACGAGTGCCTCGCCGGCGACGAGAACGTCGGGATCGGGCATACCCGATCGTGTCGGCGGGAGCTATTTGAACGTCGCCCACCGCTGGTGTGGTCGCTCGTTCGAGATCGTAGTTCATTCCAAGTCAGCTCGACTGAACGACCAGTAGCCGAGCGCCAACGGAACCAGGGTCCAGAAGCCGAGCACCACGAAGCCGTACCAGTCGACCCAGAAGCTCGTCTCCAGATAGGGGAACATCGTGATCGAGCTGACGTCGGGGATGACTGCGATCGTCGCGTGGGCGAACGCCGTTGACGGGTTCAGATACTTGAGCAACGACACCCACGCCGGGAGCGATCCCGGCTGGACCACGTAACCGACGAAGACGACCTGAAGCAGCGTCACGGCCGCGTCCCACAGCAGCAGGAACGTCGCGTACACCGTGGCTGCGCCGGCGAGCGCCCGATATCTCGAGTTCGTGCTCGCGGAGAACCCGATCGCGATCGAGATGCAGACCGCCGCGTAGAGCATCGAGAGCAGCGTGTACGCCACGAACTCGCTGAGCGCGAAGGAGTCGTACGAGAGCACGGCGACGAGGGCGGCACAGCCGTAGCCGATCGCGATCGCGACCGTCACGACGGCGGTCCGACCGACGAGCTTTCCGACGAACACCTCCCGTCGCGTGTTCGGCAGTCCGAGGAGGAGTTTGATGCTGCCGCTCGCGCGCTCGCCGGCGATCGCCCCGTAGCCGACGACGAGGGCGATCAGCGGGACGAAAAAGACCGACGGCTGTCGCATGCTGTTCAGCAGCGCCAGCGTGCTACGATCGCCGGCGGCGGTCTGATAGAGGTTCGGGATCCACTGGATGGCCGCGAAGAAGACGCCGAAGGCCACGAACAGCGCGACGAGCCCGACGAACGTGTACGAACGACCGGCATCCAGAAACTCCTTCTTGGTGACGGCGACGACGCTCATTCTCCTGTCGTCGTTTCAACTTCTTATTAATGCTACCGGTTTCGTCGTTCGTCTTATCGCCTCTCCATTGAAAACGGTCGATTCACGCTGGTTCCGCCGACTCGACGGTCAGTCGAGATCGACGCCGACCCACTCGCCGGCGCGCGCGGACTCGTAGGCGGCTTCGGTGACGGCGGTGACACGCAGCGCGTCGTGGACGGTTGCAGGCGGTGTGCTCCCCTCCTCGATGGTCGTGAGGAACGCCTCGGCCTTGTTCACCTGCTCGTCGTGGTCGATGTAGGGCACGTGTTCGGTGTTCGCGGTGTCGATATCGGTGACGCTACGGGGCTCCCACTGGCGACCGTCGAGCGAGACCGCGCCCTCGTCGTTCCAGAGGTGGATGTGCTCGCGGACGCAGGGGAGATCGCCCGAAACGGAGACGTTCGCGGTCGCGCCGTTCGCGAACTCGATCAATACCGTGGCCTCGCTGTCGACGCGCCGTTCGTCGTCGACGAACTCCATGCGCGAGAAGACGGCCGTCGGCTCCAGTCCCGAGGTCCAGAGCAGTCCGTCGAGCAGGTGGCTCCCCGTATCGTAGAGCATGCCGCCGCCCGAGAGATCGGGATCCGTCCGCCAGGTGTCGGTGAACCGGGGCAGCCAGTCCTGGGTGATCTCGGCGGTGATCCACGTTGGTTCGGAATCCGCGAACCGCTCACGTGCGGAGATAAAGGCCGGGTTGAGATGGCGCTGGTAGCCGACCATCAGCGTGCGATTGGTCGCTGCAACGCGCTCGGCGATCTCCTTCGCGTGGCCGAGATCGGTCGCCAGCGGCTTGTCACAGAAGACGTGCAGATTGGCGTCGAGCCCCGCCATGATCTGCTCGTAGTGGAGCGTGTGCGGCGTGCCGACGAGGATCGCGTCGAGCGACGCGTCCGCGATCATCTCCTCGTAGTCCTCGTAGAGCGCTTCCGATGGAACCGAGAACCGCTCGGCGGCGGTCGCGCGTCTGTCGGCGTCGATCTCGGTGATCGCCGTCACTATCGATTGCGGATGGTGATGGAACTGGCCGCCGACGGTCGTCCCGATGTAGCCGGTGCCGATGAGTCCCACGCGGAGTGGCTGGTCGTTCGTCATCGTCGAAACAAACCGTGAGCCGCGGATAAGCGTACTGTCGCCGGCAGAGCCGCCCGTTATTCGACCTCGACCCACTCGCCGCGCTCGTCGCTACGCTCGATGGCCCCGAGCACGCGCTGGACCTCGCAGGCCGTCGCGAACGACGGTTCGTAGGGTTCGCCCTCGGCGACCGCCGAGAGAAACTCGTAGTCCTCGTGGACGAACGTGTGCTCCCAGCCGAGGACGTGTCCCGGCGGCCACCAGTGCTCGACGTAGGGGTCGGTCTCGTCGGTCACCAGAACGGTCTCGTAGCCCCTGTCGCCCTCCCGGAGCAACTCCAGTTCGTTCAGCCGTTCGAGCGAGAACTTCAGACTGCCTTCCGAGCCGTGGATCGCGATGGTGTGATCGTTCTTGTGGCCGCTCGCCATCCGCGAGGCCTCGAAGGTGCCCATCACCCCACCCGCGAATTCGGCCTGTGCCGAGTAGGCGTCGTCGACAGTCACGGGCCGGCTCTCGTCGCCTCCTTCCACGGGTCGCTCCTCGATGAACGTCTCCAGGTGGCCGCTGACGTGCTCGATGTCGCCAGCTTGCTCGCCGACCAGAAAGCGCGCGAGATCGATCGTGTGCGCGCCCAGATCACCGAGTGCGCCGCTGCCCGCGAGTTCTTCGTCCATGCGCCACGTCCACGGGTCCTCGGGGTCGGCCCCCCAGTCCTGGAGATACCGCCCGCGCACGTGGCGGATCTCGCCGAGCTCGCCCGCGTCGATCAGGTTCTTCGCGTACTGGATGGCCGGCACGAACCGGTAGTTGAACGCACAGCCGGCGATCGCGTCGCTCTCGGCAGCCGCCTCGGCCATCCGCTCTGCGTCTGCCACCGTGGGCGCGAGCGGTTTCTCGCAGAACACGGGCACGTCGGCGTCGAGCGCCGCGATCGACGGCTCGGGATGGAGATGGTTCGGCCCGAGGTTGTAGAAGACGTCCACCTCGTCGATGGCGGCCTCCCGATCGGTCTCCGTGTTGGCGAAGCCGAACCGATCCGCGGCAGCCGCCAGCGCGTCCTCGTCGCGCCCGACGAGCGTGTGGCGCTCGATGGCCGGCGCGTCGTCGAAGAACATCGGGAGGCGCGCGAAGGCGTTCGAGTGGGCCCTGCCCATAAACCGATAGCCGAGCACGCCGATCTTTAGTGCCATATTGGGCGTACAGTCGAGGGCGTCTTAGGTTTCGGGGTAAGTGTTCAGCGCCAGTCAGCGAGTGACGGACAACAACTATGATGCTTTCATATGCGTCTCCATCCCTCATCTCGACAAACTATAAAAATAATTTTATTTTATATATTATTTATAATAAAGTATATTTAGGTTGATTATTGTTCTATAAATTTGTATGTTGATGAGTGGCACCGTGTATGAGGTCCAAAAGTCGCACCATCGTGCGCTCAGTGTCCTCATCGGATGAACGTCACAGTCTATACTTGGAGCGAATCGTAGTCACAATATCGTCTCCCAGCGGCTTCATGCGTAACCGCACCCTCCGATCGCCACAAGGATCATAATATTAGTTGGTAATCAGACCCAGACTAGAATATTCAGATTCTAGCGCTTCCAAATTTTTCGGCTCACCACGTTTGGTGCTGAATTTCCAGTTACCCCCATCCTTTGTATCATATACCACAAATTTCCCCGAGTGGAGATCGCTGTCTGGGACTACATAGTAGTCTTCTGATTGAGGTCCAAGGAAAAGATGAATCAGATCACCCCGATCCTCAAGATTATGATTGACTTCCCAGGAACCTCCGAAGAATTCAAAATCACAATGATAGTGGATCCAAACTATCTTTTTCCCCTTGCGAGTTTTGACTTTCCAGGCGCTGCGCTTGATTTTCTCTACGTTTAGTACTTGCTCGTCTTCTTTGAGAGATTTGATGAACCTCTCCTTGCGATCATGTGCACTCATGGTGTTGGAGTTTCCGTTATCTCCTTCTTCGTCATTGTCTTTGTCGAGTAATTCTTCGTGCCCTGCATCGCGAATTAGTTTTTGAAGTACTTCATCAAGGGTATCGAATGTACCTCCAAGTTCATTGAGTGTGTCGAAGGTCTCATCTGAGATTTCTAGAGTTTTTCTCATAACTCTAGAGTAGCCAAATACTTCCAGAGATATAAACCTCTAGGCTAGAGACGAAGTGAAATAGTGTTAGAACCGTCCCCCTCTCCGGATACGATCGAATTCACGGATGCTAACCCAGTACATCGGATGAATTCTCACTAATAGGATACGCCCCTAATTATACGCCGTACACGAGTTCGAGCGCAAGCAGAGTCATGACCACATCTAAAGGATGCAAAATTAGCGCAACCTCATCTTCCAGCAGTTCTAGTGTTCGCATCCATATCACGGTACCTCACGGTCCCTGTCGGGACCAAAGGCAACCGCTTGCCCTCATGAGGAGCACGCGACACTGGCAGGATAGGTTGGCCCTAGTCGTGAAACGACGACCACAGAACCATCACGGCTGTGGCGTGTCTAAAGCATCATCAACTATGGACTACTCCGCCCAGTAGGCGTCGCCGGGCGTGGTCGCGAACACCGCCCGCGAGAGTACGTCGACGGCCTTCTCCAGGCCCTCGCGCGAACTCGTCAGCGAGTCCTCGTGTTCGATCGAGAGCGCGCCGTCGTAGCCGACCATTCTGAGCGTCGAGACGACCTCCTTCCAGTGGGATTCGCCGTGGCCGTAGCCCACGGTTCTGAACAGCCACGAGCGCTCCGCCTCCTCGGTGTAGGGTGTCGTGTCGAGATAGCCCTTGACGTCGGCGTTGGCCTCGTAGAGTCCGGTATCTTTCGCGTGAACGTGGTGGATCGCCTCGCCGAGATAGCGGATCGCGCGCGGCACGTCGATGCCCTGCCAGTAGAGATGCGAGGGGTCGAAGTTCGCACCGATGCGCTCGTTGGTGGCCTCGCGCAGTCGCTCCATCCCCGTCGGCTCGTAGACGAGCATGTTCGGATGCATCTCGATGGCGATGTCGACTCCCTGCTCGTCGGCGAATGCGGCGAGTTCCGTCCAGTAGTCCTCGGCGACCTCCCACTGGTAATCGTGGGCCTCCTTGTGCTCGGCCGGCCACGGGGCGGTGATCCAGTTGGGCACCTCGTCGTTCGGTCCACCGGCGGGCAGCCCCGAGAAGGTCGTGACGGTGTCGACGCCCAGCTGGGCGGCGAGTTCGATCGCCTCTCGGAGTTCGGTGTCGGCCGCGGCGGCGCGCTCGTCGTCGGGATGGAGCGGGTTGTTGTGCGTCGCGAGCGCGCTCACCCGGAGATCGTGCTCGTCGAGTCGTTCCTGCAACTCGTCCTGGGCCGCCTCGTCGTCGAGATACTCCTCGCGCACGAGATGGTCGTCGCCGGGGTTGCCGCCACAGCCCAGTTCGACGGTGTCGACGTCGAGATCGCCGAGATAGGCGAGCGTTTCGTCGAGCGGCTGGTCGCCGAGGGGTACGGTGAGCACGCCAACGTCCATACGAACGGTTCCCGGTGGCGGGCGAATAAACCTTCACCCTGTCTCCCCACCGACCGACGAACGGGATCGACGAGCGTTCGTGCCGCAGGTTTTTCGTTGCTCGGTCGTTACGCCCCGTCATGGGTGTCAGACCGCCGCAGGACGACGCCGACGAGCCGGAGAGCCTCGCGTTCGGCATCGCCGCGCTCGCCGAGCGCCTCGACCGCGCCGACGTCTCCTATCCCATCGGCTCGGCGGAACTGGTCCGCGTGCTCGACGACCCCGAGATCCCCTGTGACCCCGCCGGCAACGGGCTGGCGCTCTCGACGGCGCTCGATCGCGCGGACCAGGAACGGTTCGACTCCGCGGACGAACTACACGACGCGCTCCATCCGGTGTTCGAGCGCCACCGCCGCTCGGCCTCCACCGGGATTCTGGGACGGCTCCGCTCGCTCTTCTAGTCGCGTTCGCCCGCCCGCCCGCTCACGCGCTCGCGCCGGTCGTCCACGCGAGCGCGCTCGGCTCGCGGCTCGTCGTCGGCCGCCGATCGCGAATCGTTCCGCACGTTTTCGACGAGCCCCTCGAACCGGCGCGTCTGCTCGCGATTGATCGCGAGGATCATGTCCGAGAGCACGCCGAACATCACCAGCTGGACGCCGACGATGACCGCGAAGGCCGCCGCGACCGCGAGCACCTCGTGGGAGATACGAAGCGTGAGCCACTCGACGAGGACGTAGGCGGCCAGAACCGCACCGACGAACCCCGAGAGTGCGCCGGCGCTCCCGAAATAGAACAGGGGGTTGTTCGTCTTGGCCAGGCGATAGAGCGTGAGCAGGATGCGCGCGCCGTCGCGCACGGGCCGGAGGTTCGTCTCCGACTCGGCGGGCCGGGCGCGGTAGGTGATCGGAACGACCTGCGTGGGGATGCCGTGTTTGACGCACTCGACGGCGAGTTCGGTCTCGATGCCGAACCCCTCGGCCGTCGGTCGGCACCGCTCGAACGACTCGCGAGTGAACGCGCGATAGCCGCTGAGAACGTCGCCGACGTCGCGACCGTGGACGGTGCGGAAGGCACGGTTGATGAGTCGATTTCCCACCCCGTTAAACCGCGTCATCGCACCGTCGGCCATGTCGGCGTACCGATCGCCGATGACGTGGTCGGCCTCGCCAGTGAGAAGCGGGTCGAGCAACGCCTTGGCATCGGCCGGACGGTAGGTGCCGTCGCCGTCGAGCATCAGAACGTAGGGGGCCGTCGAGTGCGCGACGCCCTCGCGGACGGCTTGGCCCTTGCCGCCGCCCTTCCCGTGACCGGACTGTTCGATGACGCGTGCGCCGTGCTCGCGGGCGAGTTCCCGCGTGCCGTCGGTCGAGTGACCGTCGACGACGAGCACGTTCGAAAAGCCGCGCTCGACGAAACCGTCGACGACGCCCCCGATGGTCGCGGCCTCGTCGAAGGTAGGGATCAGAACGCAAACGTCACCGCGATCGGCCATTGACGGCTCTGGTCGGGCCACGCGCAAAACCCTTTGGCACTCACGTCGCGTCCCGACCGCTCACTCCTCGTCGCGCTGTTCGCTCAGATGCTCCCAGATCTCGGTGCAGCCACAGCCGTCCGGGACGTCCGCGAGATGATCGTCGTCGGTTGACGTGTCCGTTTCCATAGTTACTCGCTCTCCGAGTAACTCGTGACGCCGGGACGTTAAATAGCTTTCCCCGACGGCGCGTTTACAACCCCGCCCGCCGGAGGGCGACCATGAGCGATCCAACCGGAACTCTCGACAGAGTCGGCCTCACCGAGTACGAAGAACGGGCACTGACGGAGCTGTTCACACTAGGACGGACGACCGCCCCGACGCTCGCCGAGAGCACGGACATCCCCAAAGCCCGCATCTATGGCGTTCTCGACGCGCTCGCCGATCGAGGGTTCGTGAAGGTGATCCCCGAACGACCGAAGCGCTACCAGCCCCAATCGCCCGAGACGATCCTCGAGCGCGCCGTCGAGAACCGACGCCAGGAGTACGAGGGGTTTCGTGCCGACCTCGACGAACACCGCGCGGCCTTTCTGGAGGAGTTCGAGCCGCGCTACGAGCGCGCGAGCGAAGACGTGACCCCTACCGAGGAGCTGTTCTCGGTCGTCGACGTCGGCGAACCCAGCGAGTCCGCGACCCGGCGGCTCTACCACGAGGCCGACGAGCAGCTCCGGATCATCTCCAAGAGCATCGAATATCTCGACACCGTCGCACCGGCGCTAGCCGACGCCGTCGAGCGCGATATCGACATCGCGGTACTGCTGCTCCATCCCGAGCAGCTCGACGCCGACAACGCCGCGATCCAGGCCGATCTCGTCGATCGCATCGAGAGCGAGTATCCAGCCGTCGGCGTGCGATTCAGCACCGAGAAACTGCCGTGGCGGGGGACGCTTGCCGATCCGAGCATGGACTACGAGAGCGGGCGGGCAATTCTCCTCGTCGAGGAGAAGGACGTCCCGCTGTCGATGCGACAGGCCGCGCTCACCGAGAACGGTTCCTTTGTGGCAGGGCTCAAGCGCTACTTCGACCTGATCTGGGAGCACGAGAGCGTCGCCGACTATCCGAAGTCGAGCGTGGAGAAAGAGTAATACAGAGCCGGACGATAGCGATGGTGATGAACGTCGCGCTGGTGGTGTTGGATACACTCCGATACGATGCGTTTCAGCGCCATTTCGACTGGCTATCGGGAATACGGTTCGAGAACATGTGGGCGACCGGAAGATGGACGGTTCCCGTGCATGCATCGTTGTTCACCGGGAAATACCCGAGCGAGATCGGCGTTCACGCTGGGAACACGACACTCGACTGTTCGGAGCCAACGCTGGCCGAGACTCTCAGCGAATCCGGCCACACGACGCGTGGATTCTCGAACAACGTCAACATCACTCCCCCCTTTGCGTTCGACCGTGGTTTTGATTCCTTCGACGGCGGGTGGCGAGTACAGAACCTCGACACAGACACCTTCGACTGGGAAACGTTCGTCACGGAAACACGCAACCGCGGGCCATGGCGATATCTCACCGGGCTTCGGCGTTGTGTCACCGAAGACTGTGCGACATGGCCGTCGATAAAACGTGGTGCGTTGCTCAAACTACGGGATCTCGGTATTTCCCAACAGCCCGACGACGATGGTGCGAGTGAAACGCTCGAGTTCGTTCGGGAGACCTCCTTCGGTAGCGACGAGTTCCTCTTCGTCAACCTAATGGAGGCTCATTGGCCATACGAACCACCCGAATCGTATCGACGGTCCGATAGCGATTCATTACAGGACGGTGATAGCTACAACGGTCTCGCCGCAACTCTTGGCGAGGGCCCACCCATCGATTCCGTACTCTTGGAGCGGGCTTACGACGATAGTGTCCGTTATCTCGCCGATATTTACGAAGAGATCTTTTCGGTGCTTCGTGAGGATTTCGACTACGTCATCACGCTCAGCGATCATGGAGAGATGTTCGGTGAACACGGCGTCTGGCAGCATGCATATGGAGTGTATCCACCCCTCACACACGTACCGTGCATCATCTCGGGGGAGGGTGTTCCCGACCAGCAGTGTACCGTGCCAACTAGCATTCTCGACGTTCACCAGACGGTACTGGCACTGATGGAGGTGAACGCTCCATCGGATGGCCGAGCTCTGCCGACCGAATCGGTCGACGAATGGGAAGTCAAACAATCTGATAGTGCTACCGACGAGCCGTACGCTTGTTTCGCGGAACACCACGGTATCAACCGCCGAAGCGCTGCACGAGTCGCCGCCGACGGTGGAGACCCATCGGAGGCCGATCACGAACTGGCCGGCGTCGCAACGGCATCGGGATACGGATACGAAACACCAGACGGTCTCTCGATAGCAGAGATCGTCGGTGAGAGAGGTGACGAGTGTACGGCCAGTGCGGAGAGGTTCCGGAACCATCTTGCAACCCATCGCGAACGAATTCAACGTCGCGCCGTTGAGGAAACCACCACAACATCGTCCGTAGTTCAGCAACGGCTCGAATCGCTCGGATACGCGTAGATGATGTCGTCTATATTACGTACCTTCGTCTGCATAGCCGAGTGCTTCGAGTCGCTCGGCAACCGTTTCGTCGGACGGTTCCGCATCAGTCGTTGAATCCACATCTGGATCGCGCGTCCGGTGATCGGTCGCGCTTGTCACGAACCATGGAACGTTCCGGAGGACGTTCAGGGGAACGTTCGGGTGGCCATAGATACCCCACTCACCCTTGGCGTTACCGTGGTCTGCGGTGATAGCGACGCGCTCGGCATCGAGGTTTTCGAGAAGAATCGCCACGTCGTCGAGTACATAGCGGAGGTTTTCCACGTATGCCAGCCAAACGTCGCGTTCGGTGAATTCTCCCCGACGTAAGCCCTGCCACGCATGCTCGGACCCGTCGAGCCAATCGTCGAGACCGACCCCGTTCATAAGCGGTGCAGGAACGGAAGGGAAGTGTGGCTGCATGTAATGAACGAGAAGACGGTCATCAGTTCCGACTTTCTCACGGCCAGCGACGATAGCGCGGTCCGTCACCGAACGTGCGAGTACTGTTCCGCGAGTTTCGTCCCATGCATCACGCCAGACTGGATCGATTTTTCGAAAATCAGCATCGTCGAAAAACCGTTGGGAATGTGGGTTCGCAGTAACCTGCACGGTCCGTTCCATCTCCTTGCGGTATTCCTCGGTGAACGTCCGCTCCATCCACTCGTAGGAAGTCGAGCCAGGCGAGCGGTGGGTGCTCGGGGTGTCGAGGAACTCGTATTCGTGGGCGATTCCGTGGAGAACGTCGGCGCGACAGCCGTCGAGGATCACGAGCGTGTCCCACGAGCGGTCGTAAATGTTGACGCCGGGGTCGGCGAAGCGGTCGGCCCGGCGGAGCGCGCCGATCCACAGTTCATAGGCACTCGCGCAGACGCCAGCCATTCCATCGCTCTCGACCCGCGCTCCGGTTTCGGCGAGCCAGTCGGCGAACGTCATCGTTCGGAAGACCGCGTCGCAGCGCCAAACCCCTTCGGCTTTCACCACACCATCGGTATCGACGGTTATCCCACAGCCGGCAGGTTCCGCCGGACGGTCGCCCGAAAGCGCCGCGAGAGAGCGGTGAGCGTGGCGAAATACGTCCCACCGCCGACGGCGACCAGCACGACCGTCCACGCGACGCCTGCACCGGCGAACCCGCGCGCGACGAAAACGACGACACCCATCGCGACGGCGGCGAGCACCTGGTTCGCCAGTTCGCCGATCGGAATCGGGATCGTGACGTACTGCTGGAGATACCAGTACGAGAGTACCAGTCCGACCGTCGCCGAGGTCGCGGTGGCGACGGCCGCGCCGAGCCAGCCGACAAGCGCGACGAGAGTCACGTTGAGCACGAGGTTGGTGACGACGAAGGTGACGTTGACCCGGAATGCGCTGTCGGGTCGGTCGATCGCCGCGAGCACGTTCGTGAACTGTGACTGGTAGACGTAGAGCAGTCTGGCGGCCACGAGCACGAGCAGGATCGTGTAGCCGCGGGTGAACTCCGCACCGTAGATGGCGAGCACGCGCCGGCCGACGACCACACAGCCGACGAGGCCCGGAATTACGAACAGACCGGAGTAGGCCACCGCGTCGTCGATGAGCCCCTCGATGCCGTCCTCGCCGGCGCTCGACAGTTTACTGATCGCCGGGAACAGCGTCGTGCTGACCGACGCGCCGAACACCGCGAGCACCGACGCGAGATTCCAGGCGACTTCGTAGACGCCGATCTGGCCCGACGAGATCGCGAAGGCGGGGATCGCGAGCACCAGCGTGTCCATCGAGGAGAAGGTGCGCGATTCGATGCCCGAGAACCAGGAGTATTTGGCGTACTCCAGCAGGCTCCGGAGTTGCTCGCGGGTCGGGAGTCGAGGAGGGATGGCGAGCAGCGAGAGGCCGACGAGAGCCGTCAGCAGTTCGGCGACGACGTAGCCGCCCAGCAACCAGCCGACGGTCCCGAAACCGGCCGCCACGACGCCGATCTGGAGCGCACCGCGGGCGGTGCGGTCGAACGGGCCGAGCAGCGAGGAGAGCGCCACTCGATGGCGGCCTTCGAGCGCCGCGCGCACCTGCCAGAGGAGCAGCCCCGTCGCGAGCAGCGCGAGCAGTCCGAACGCCGCGTCGGTTCTGAGGTACTCGTTGAGTGGCTCGCGAAAGACGAGCACACCGCTGGCGAGCACGACGAACGCGGCCAGCTGAACGGCGAGGCCCGCGCCGAAGAACGCCCCCTCCGATTCCCCCTCGCTCACGCGCTTGCGGACGGCCATCTGAATACCCTGCCCGCCGAGTACCTTCAGCCAGACCAGCACGGAGACCACCAGGAAGTAGTTGCCGAGCACCGCATCGCCGAGTTCGCGCGCGAGATAGACGGTGACGACGAAGCCGAATACGGAAGTGGCGACCTGCGAGAGGAAGTTGACGATCGACGTCTGGCCGATACGCATCGCTACCGCTCACTCCGCGTAGCCGAGATCGCGGAGGCGTTTCTTGGTACTCTCGTCCATCTCCACGGTTCGGAGCTCGTCGGCGCTCGCCGCGATCCGCTCTCGATGGTCGTCGAGTACGCCGCGAAGCCGCTCGCATACCTCTGGATGACCGTCGGCGACGTTCTCGTATTCACCGGGGTCGGCCGTGAGGTCGTAGAGCACGTTCCCGTCCCCGCGCTCGATGTACTTCCAGCGCCGGTCGCGGTAGGCAAAGCGGCGCTCGCCGCCGCCACGGTTGCCGTCGGCCCAGTCGCCGACGACGTGCTCGCGCGGCCAATCGCCCTCGCCGTCGAGCAGCGGGCGGAGACTGTGGCCGACGAACGACTCTGCCTGTTCGCCGCCCGCGTACTCGACGATCGTCGGCGTGACGTCGGCTAGCCCGACCAGTTCGTCGTGGGTGGTCGCCGAGCCATCGCCCCCGACGTCGACGATCAGTGGGACGTGGAGCATCTCGTCGTGGAAGGTCTGCGTGTGGCTGTAGCCGCCGTGCTCGCCGAACGCCTCGCCGTGATCGGCGGTGACGATCACCATCGTGTCGTCGCCCCAGGTCTCCCGAACGTGCTCGATCAATCGACCGATCTCCGTGTCAGTGAAGCGAATCTCGGCGTCGTAGAGGTCGATCAGTGTCTCGCGTTCGTCGTCGGTGATTTCGTCGGGGGCCTCGATCATCTTCCGGCGGAGCCTGATCGCCTCGCGTTCGGGGACGAGATCGACGCCGAGCGCGCGCTGGTGGCGCTCGGGCGGGCGGTAGGGATGGTGGACGTCCATGTAGTGCGTCCAGAGGAATCGAGGGCCATCGCACTCGCTCTCGGCCCAGTCGATGGCCCTCTCGGTGATCTCGTCGGCCCGGACGTAGGCCGACCCGACGTTGATGCCGGCCTCCTTCTCGGCCGTGTCGACCGCTCTCGACAGAACGCCGTAGAGCCAGCCGTCCTCATCGAGGCGCTCCTCGACGGCTCCTTTCAGTCGGGCTGCCGGCGACGGGTCGCTCTTCGAGTCGAAGAAGGTGTCGAACCCACGCGAGTAACCGAACTCCGCCGAGAGGTAGAGGTTCGAGTGGAAGCCCCCCGCCCGGTAGGCGGCGGGGAGCGCCTCGGTGACGAGGGTTCGGTTCTCGGAGAGGCGCTCGTAGCCACCGTACATGAGCGCGGTCGACGAGGTGAGAATCGAGGGAAACGAGGCCCGTGTCGCGCAGGCGTGGGCGAAGGCACTCGTGAACCGATGGCCGTTCGCCGCGAGTCGATCGACGCACGGCGTCGTCTCCCGCTCGTAGCCGGCCGCCGAGAGGTGATCGGCGCGGAGCGAATCGACGGTGATGAGCAGCACGTCCCGCATTCGCTTCCGTGTCCTCACCACGTCGGTTAGTACCTTTCCGTCGCCGACGCTCGCCGAGCCGACTCCGAACGTTCAAGCGAGTCGCCCGACCAGGGACGGCGATGCGCGATCCAGCGGTCTCGCTACCCGAATCGCTCCAGGGAGGCGAGGGACCGCTCGTGTCGGTGATCGTCCCGACCTACGGCGACAGCGAGTATCTCGATCCGGCGCTCGAATCAATTGTCGCCCAGACCCACGAGAACATCGAGATAATCGTCGTCGATAGCTCCGATGTGTCCTGGCTACGCGAACTCGCCACCCGCGTCGACGGTTTTACGTACCTGTTCCAGGAGCCCAGCGGCCTCGCAGCGGCGCGCAATCGCGGGCTCGACGCTGCCACCGGGGAACTGATCGCCTTTCTCGATGCCGACGATCGCTGGCTGCCCGAGAAACTCGACCGACAGCTCGCAGCCGTCGCCGATGGTGCCGACGTCGTCTATTCGGACGTCTACCTCGTCGAAAATGGTGAAAAACGCCGGCAGTCCGCACTGCCAGTCCACGATCCCGACAGCCACCACATCGATTTCCTCTACGAGGGCGGAGTGCCGATGCCGACCGTGCTCGCCCGCCGGGACTGTTTCGTCGACGAGCGCTTCGACGAGCGCCTGCCGGTTGCCGAGGATCGCCACCTCTGGGCGCGACTATTCGCTCGCTACCGACCCGCGCGCGTGGCCGAACCGCTCGCGTGCTACACCCGCCGGGAAGGATCGATGAGCTCCGATCTCGAACTGATGTACGAGACCGAACTGACGGTGATCGCGGATCTCGCCGACCGACTGCCCGTTCTCACAGCCCACCGTGCGGCGCTCGAACGTAAGGCACGGTACAAGTACGGCAAGCGACTGCTGCGCGCCGGCAGGAGTTCGGAGGCACGGCACGAACTCCGGCAGGCAGTCGTCACCGGCGAGCGCGACCCACGTGCGCTCGCGCTCCTCGCGGTTGCGTACGCACCGGCCGGTCACGCACGGCTGCTGGAACTGCTCGAACGACTCCAGGAAATCCGCCGATAGCTGTCGGCGACGATTTCGAACGAAACGGCGCAGCTACCGGTGCAGCGCCTCGCGCTCGCCGAGGAACACGTCGAGTTCACGCTTGGTCGGGAGTCCCTCGACGTCGCCGGTCACAGTGGTGGCGAACGCGCCGACGGCGTTGGCACGCTTCGTCGCTTCGACCGCATCGAGTCCGCGAAGGCGGCCATCCAGGAAACCGGCGGCGAACCCGTCGCCCGCGCCGATCGGATCGACGACGCGCTCGACCTCGTAGCCCGGTACGCGGGTCGCCTCACCGTCGTCGACGAGCGCACCCTCGGCACCGAGTTTGACGACCGCGATGGTAGCCCCTCGATCACGACACGCGTTCGCGATCTCGTCGGGTGCGTCGGTGTCGAACAGTGTCCGTCCCTCTTCGATGCCAGGAAGGACGATGTCACTTTTTTCGACGAGCGCGAGTAGCGTTCGTCGCATCTCCTCGTCGCTCTCCCAGAGCTTGTGGCGGATGTTCGGATCGAACGATATCGTCGTCCCTGCCTCGCGTGCGCATTCGACGGCTGCGAGAGTCGCCTCACGGCAGGAGTCGCTCAGTGCGGGCGTGATACCAGTGAGATGGAGATAGTCGGCCCCCGCGATGGCGTCGGCGGGAAGGTCGTCGGGCGTCATCGTACTTGCGGCCGAGCCGTGGCGGTAGTAGTAGACCGAGGTCTCGCCGAGCGCGCGGCGCTCCTTGAACATGATCCCCGTCGGCGCGTCGTCGGTGAACTCGACGGTTGAAGTATCGACGCCTTCGCCGCGGACGAACGAGTTGATGTAGTTGCCGTGTGGATCCGCGCCGAGTGTGCTGTGCCAGGTCACGTCGTTGCCGAGCCGCGAGAGGGCGATCGCGACGTTGCTCTCGGCACCGCCGAGGCTCTTCTTGAACGTCTGCTGGTGTTTCGTCGGCCCCGGCTCGTCGGGGCTGAACAGCACCATCGTTTCGCCGAGCGTGAGCACGTCCGGTGTCATGAATCGACCTACGGGGGCGGCACGGTAGGCGTTGCGGAATCCGTTCTCTGAACGTTTATGATGATACACCGAGAACGGGCAGCATGAGCCACGACGCGACCGCGAACGACGATCCGCTCGATCTCGGCGGTGTCATCCCGCCGATGGTGACGGCCTTCCACGAGAACGAATCGGTCGATTACGAGACGACGGCCGCCCACGCCCGATTCGTCGTCGATCGGGGTGTCCACGGTGTCTTTCCGTTGGGAACGAACGGCGAGTTCGCCCTGCTCGACGGCGACGAACAGGCCGGCGTCGTCGAGGCGGTCGTCGACGAGGTCGGCGGCGAGGTGCCGGTCATCGCGGGCGTCGGCGCGCCGAGCACGTACCACACGGTCGACCGCGCCGAGCGCGCCGCGAATGCCGGTGCGGACGGGCTCGTCGTCGTCACACCCTACTACTTCCCGCTCGACGAGACGGGTGCGGTCGAACACTACCGCCGCGTCGCCGAGGCCACCGAACTCCCGATCTACGTCTACCACATCCCCTCGAAGACCGGGAACGCGCTCAGCTACGCGACGCTCGACGCGCTCGCCGGGATCGACGGGCTCGTCGGCGTCAAAGACTCGAGCAAGGACGTCCCCTGGCTCAGTCGCGCCATCGACGACCATCCCGAGCTCGTCTTCCTCGCGGGCTCGGACTCGCTGCAGTTCCCCGGCCGACTCGTCGGCTGTACCGGCGGCGTGAGCGCGGTGGCGAACGCACTGCCCGAACTGCTGGTCGATCTCCACGAGTCGTACACCGCGAGCGATATCGAACACGCACGCGAGTGCCAGAGTACCCTCTATCGGGTGCGCGACGCGTTCAAGGGTGGGCCATATCTCGCCGGCGTGAAGGCTGCACTCTCGCTGCGTGGGTTCGACGCCGGCCCGCTACGGAGCCCGCTCCGCAGGATGGACGACGAGGAGCGATCGGCGCTCGAAGCCACCATCCGCGCCGAAGATCTGCTCTGAATCGGGCGGGCGAACACGCTTATGCGCTCGGCTCCCCCGGTCGGACATGGACCGGTACGATCTCCTCTACGAGCTCTACGAGTCGTTCGACACCGACGGCCTGCGCGACCACCAGCGGTTCATCGGCGTCTTCCCACCGGTCGATTCCCGCGTCGCGCTCGAAGGCTATCAGGAGATCGCCACCGAACTCGACGGGCGAAAGGACGAGATCCGCGACGCGTTCCAGTACGGCGAGACGCTCGCGGATATCGCCGCCCACGCCAGCCGCGAGGAGGCGTTCACCGCGCTCGATCTCCTGACCAAACACGACCGCGGGGTGAACGTCCTCGTGCTCGACGTCGACGAGACCCTCAGATCCGCTGGTGGCACCGACAACGAGATCCCGCGCGAGACGCTCCACTACCTGACCGAACTCCACGAGGCGGGCATCCCGGTCGTCATCTGCACCGGCCAGACCCTGGAGAACGTGAAGGGGTTCGCTATCCAAGGACTCGGCAGCGAGCTCGTCCATTCGGGAAGCCTCAGCATCGTCTATGAAGCCGGCACCGGCGTGTTCACGCCCGGTCACGGTTCGGAGACGAAGAAGTTGCTCTACGAGCGCCTCGACGAGCGAATCCAAGACGTCTTCTACGCGCTGCGCTCGCGCGTATTGCCCGAGGCCCCCGACAGGATTCGAGAGGGCTGTCACCTCCAGGGCAACGAGTTCAACGTCACCCTGAAACCGAACGCCGAGACCGGCAGTCCGGAGGCCGAGGAGATCATCGACCGAGCGCTCTGCTATCTCGTCGATCTGCTCGGGACGGTCGTGGCGGAGGGAACCGACAGCGAGGAGGGAAGCGAGTGGGCACGGGCGTTCTACGCCGCAGCCGATCCCGAGATCCGTGGTGTGCTCGAACGACGTGACCGACTATCCGAACGCGATCCCGACGAGATGCCGGCGTCGCTGTCGGACGCCTTCGAGCGCATCGACGTCGCCTACTACGAGGCCGACGCCGCCGAGGTCGGCAGTCTGGAACTGAACAAGGTCGCCGGCGTCGAGGCGGCTTTCGACGTGCTCGGCGTCGACGACCCGTTCGCGCTCGTGATGGGTGACTCGAAGTCCGACCTGCGCGTGATGGAGTGGGTCGCCGACGGGAAGGGGATCGCCGCCGCACCCGAACACGCCTCGCGGGCCGTGCTCGACCACGTCATCAGAACCGACGAACTCGTCTACGACCGCGGTGAAGCCGCCGCCGTCCTGCGGATCGTCTCGGCACTCAACCGACTGGCGACGCTCGACTAATCCGGTACGACATCGTTTTATTAGAATGCGAGTAAACATCGAATCATGGGGATCGACTACGCCGACCTGCACGACCCGAACGCCGAATACACGATGCGTGAGCTCTCGTCGGAGACGATGGGCGTGCGGGCCAAACGCGGCGGCGGGCGCGACGTCGAGATCACCGACGTGCAGACGACGATGGTCGACGGCAACTTCCCGTGGACGCTGGTGCGAGTGTACACCGACGCGGGCATCGTCGGCACGGGCGAGGCCTACTGGGGTGCCGGCGTGCCCGAGATCATCGCCCGGATGACACCGTTCGTCGTCGGCGAGAACCCGCTCGACATCGATCGGCTGTTCGAGCATCTCGTCCAGAAGATGTCCGGCGAGGGCTCGATCGGCGGGACGGTCATCACGGCCATCTCGGGCATCGAGATCGCGCTGCACGATCTCGCGGGTAAGATCCTGGAACTGCCCGCCTACCAGCTGTTGGGCGGGAAATACCGCGACTCGGTGCGCGTCTACTGTGACTGTCACGCGGGCGAAGAGGAAGACCCGCAGGCGAACGCCGACGAGGCCGAGCGCGTCGTCGAGGAACTGGGCTACGACGCGCTCAAGTTCGATCTCGACGTCCCCTCGGGCCACGAGAAGGACAAGGCCAACCGCCACCTCCGGAACGAGGAGATCGATCACAAAGCCGAGATCGTTCGGGCGGTGACCGAGCGCCTCGACGGGCGGGCCGACGCGGCCTTCGACTGCCACTGGGCCTTCACCGGAGGGAGCGCCAAACGCATCGCGCGGGCGATCGAGGATTTCGATGTGTGGTGGCTCGAAGACCCCGTCCCGCCGGAGAACCACGACGTCCAGCGCGAGGTCACGCGCGGGACGACCACCCCCATCGCCGCCGGCGAGAACGTCTATCGCAAGCACGGCTACCGTCGGCTCCTCGAAGAACAGGCCGTCGACGTCGTCGCGCCCGACCTCCCCAAGATGGGCGGGATGCGCGAGACCAGAAAAGTCGCCGACATGGCCGACAGCTACTACGTGCCGGTGGCGATGCACAACGTCGCCTCACCCATCGGGACGATGGCGAGCGCCCACGTCGGCGCGGCCATCCCCAACTCGCTGGCCGTCGAGTACCACTCCTATCAGCTCGGCTGGTGGGCGGATCTCGTCGAGGAGTCGGTCATCCAGGAGGGCGCGATCGAGATCCCCGAGCAGCCGGGGCTCGGGCTGACGCTCGATATGGATGCCGTCGCCGAGCATATGGTCGACGGTGAGGAGCTGTTCGACGAAGCGTAGCCGCATCGAGCTCGTGGAACTCCGTTCCACGGCGTTCGACCGAACGAGCGAAGTCGAGCCAGCGGCTACTCAGCTCCCGAAAAATTTCCCGAATCGAGCCTGAAACCGAAAGCGGGCGGTCCGTTCGATCCGTCGAAAAGTATATGATGGTTCGTTACGCCGTTTGAGGCGAACGATGTCTGACTCCGAATCGAACTACTCTCGGCGGACGTATCTGAAGGGCACCGCTGCGGCGAGCGCCGGCGCGATGGTCGGTCTCGCCGGCTGTGTCGGTGGCGGTGGCGGCGGTGGGAACGGCAGCGGTGGAAACAACAGCAGCGGTGGCGGCTCGTCCGGTGGCGGTGGCGAGCTGCAGGTCCTCCACGGCTGGACCGGCGGCGACGGCAAGAAAGCCATCAACAACCTCATCGAGAAGTTCGAGGAGGCCCATTCCGACGTCGACACGAACTTCCAGGCCATCGGCGGCGGCGGCAACACCAATCTCGATACGACCATCTCGAACCGTGCACAGAACGGCAACCTCCCCAGCTCGTGGGCCGACTGGCCCGGCAACAACCTCGTCCAGTTCACCAGCGCCGGGCTTCTCGGCGACATCAGCGACGACGTCTGGACCAAGGACCTCAAGCAGAACTACACGAAGGAGGCCAAACAGTACTCACAGGTCGGTGAAAGTTCGAAATCCGTCGGCTCGGGGCCGTACGTTGCGGTACCGATCGGCTCCCACCGGATGAACGACCTCTTCTACAACGTCTCCGTCGTCGAGGAAGCGGGTGTCGACCCGACGAGCTTCTCGAAACCGAGCGATCTGACGGCCGCACTCAAAAAGGTCGAGCAGAACACCGACGCCGTCGGTCTCGCACAGGGGCTCGAAGCGCCGTTCACGACGCTCCAGCTCTGGGAAGTCGTCATGCAGGGGCAGGCCGGCTATCAGGCGTTCATGGACTACATCAACGGCGAGGGCGACGAGAAGGCGGTACGAAAGGCGTTCCAGACCGTCCAGAACTACTACGACCACATCAACGACGACGCGTCGAGCATCGGCTTCACGCAGGCCAATCAGAAGTTCATGAGCGGTGACGCGGCCTTCGTCCACAACGGCAACTGGGTCGCCGGCTCCTATCGCAACCAGGACGACTTCGAGTACGAAAAGGACTGGAACAACGTCACCTTCCCCGGTACCGACGACATGTACGGGATGCATCTCGACTCGTTCCCGTTCCCCGCCGACGGGCCCGCTCCCGAGGCCGCAAAGACCTGGCTCTCCTACCTGGGCACGACCGAAGCACAGGTCGCGTTCAACCAGTACAAAGGGTCGATTCCCCCGCGGACCGATGCCCCTACGGATAAGTTCGGTCCGTATCTCACCAAGACGATCAAGGAGTACAGCGAGGTCTCGCAGAAACCGCCGACGATCGCCCACGGGCTCGCCGTGCTGCCCGATGTCCACTCGGATATCGACGGCGTGATCACCAACGAGTTCCTCGGCTCGGGGAACCTCGACTCCGCAACCAAGGGGATGCTCGATGCCGTCTCCGGATCGAACTGACGTGGGACGGTCGATCCGATCACGGCTGAGCGACCTTCGTACCCGACTCGTGGGCGACACCGGCGACGACGAGAGCCCGGTTCGCACCGACGGCGGGGCGACCGTGAGCCGTGGCTCGGCCGGCACAGGCCTGTCGGATCGACTGCGATCGCTTCGCAACAGCCGATTCGTCGGCTCGCTGCCGTTCTGGCTCCCGCCGTTCTTGCTGATGGGGCTGTTCGTCTACGGGGCGATCGGCTGGAACTTCCTCATCTCGCTGACGGATATGGAGGGCTTTGGTGATCCGGACTACTCCGCGCTCGATTTCCAGCAGTACGCCGAACTGTTCGGTAGTGAGGCGTTCATCAACGCCGCGCGCAACACGTTCGTCCTGCTGGTCGCGTTCACGGTCCTCTGTCTCGTGCTCGGGCTGGTGCTCGCGATCCTGCTCGATCGGACGCTTCGATTGCAGAACACGTTCCGGCTGGTGTATCTGCTGCCGTTCAGCCTCTCGTTCGTCGTGACCGCCCAGCTCTGGGCGTGGATGTACGACATCGACAACGGCATCATTAACTCGGTGCTGAGCCTCGGCGGACTCCGCCCGGACTGGATCGGCAACCCACAGCTCGTGCTCGGAGCGGTCATCTTCGCGCTGGTCTGGCAGTTCAGCGGCTACGCGATGGTGGTCTTTCTCGCCGGATTGCAGGCGATCCCGGACGAACACTTCGAGGCGGCGCGCATCGACGGCGCGAGCACGATCACGATGTACTGGCGAGTCATCATCCCCCAGCTCAGGGGCTCGGTCATCAGCGCGCTCGTCGTGCTGATGATCGGTGCGCTCAAAGCGTTCGACTTCCTGTACGCGCTGTTCGGCCAGTACCGTCCTGCTGCGGGAGCCGACATCCTCGCCACGCTGATGGTTCGTGAAGCGTACTCGAATCAGCACTGGGCGTACGGCTCGGCGATCGCGATCGTGCTCTACGTCCTCGCGTTGCTCGTCGTCATCCCGTATCTCTACAGTCAGTACCGCAGGGGTGCACTATGAGTCAGGAAACCGTTACAGCCGACGCGACCGACGGCGAATCGTCGACGAGTGATCTGCGCGATGCGATCGGCGGGAAACGAATCCTCCTGTACGCAGTGCTCGCGCTCATCGCCGTCTACTTCCTCATACCCCTCGAAGCAGGGCTCGTCACGTCGTTCAAGACCAACGAGGCAGTCATCAACACCGCGCCGTATCTCCCGCCCGGACCGGACGGGTTCACCCTCCAAAACTGGGCGGAGGCGCTCGATACCCTCTCGTCGGGGTTGGTCAACAGCCTGGTGATGACGATCCCGGCGACGGTGCTCGGCGCGCTGTTCGGGAGTCTCGCGGCCTACGGGCTGACACAGATCAGCTGGAAAGGGCAGATCCCGATCTTCGCGCTGTTCGTCGCCGGCGTGTTCATCCCGTATCAGGCCGTGCTGGTGCCGCTGTCACAGTTCTGGTCGATGATTCCGCTCGAAACGGCGCTGTCGCCGCTGTGGGCGCTGCCGTTGCTCGAACCGTATCACGCGGATCTCATCGAACTGATCGTGACCCACACCGCCTACGGCATCCCCATCAGTACGGTGCTGTTCAGGGGCTACTACATGGGCCTCTCCGACGAGATGGTCGAGGCGGCGCGTCTCGACGGCGCTGGCGTCTTCGAGATCTACCGCCGGATCGTCCTCCCGCTGTCTGGGCCGATGTTCGCGGTGGTGTTGATCTACCAGTTCACACAGATCTGGAACGAACTGCTGTTCGCGCTGATCCTCGTCGGCGGCACGGGACCATCGGCTCCGGTGACGCTCTCGCTCGTGGGACTGGGGACGAGCCTCGAAGGCGTCGACTTCGGGTTGCGGATGGCCGGCGCGTTCCTGACCGCACTGCCGACGCTGCTCGTCTTCATCATCTTCGGCGATCAGTTCGCACAGGGTGTTGCCGGTCGAACGTAGACAGACAACGATGATCGAACTACTATCCAAACCAACGAACGGAGGTATCGAATGGCCGAACTGAGTCTCGATGGCGTCACGAAACGGTTCGACGACGGCGGCAACGACATCATCGCCGTCGACGAGGCCTCGCTCGAGATCGACGACGGCGAGTTCCTCGTTCTCGTCGGGCCGTCGGGCTGTGGGAAGAGCACGACGCTCCGGATGATCGCGGGGCTCGAATCCGTCTCGTCGGGAACGATCAGTCTCGACGGGACCGTGATCGACGACCGCCAGCCCGCCGATCGGGATATCGCGATGGTGTTCCAGAGCTACGCGCTCTACCCGCACATGACCGTGCGCGAGAACATGAGTTTCGGGCTCGAAGAGAGCACGGAGATGTCCGACGACGAGATCCGCGATCAGGTCGAATCCGCCGCGGAGATGATGGGCATCGAACAGCTGCTCGACCGCACACCCAGCGAGCTCTCGGGCGGCCAACAGCAGCGCGTCGCACTCGGCCGTGCGATCGTCCGCAGTCCGGCGGTGTTTCTGATGGACGAGCCGCTGTCGAACCTGGATGCGAAACTGCGCTCACAGATGCGGACCGAACTCCAGCGGATGCAGGAGGACCTCGGCGTGACGACGGTCTACGTGACCCACGACCAGACCGAGGCGATGACGATGGGCGATCGGATCGCCATCCTCGACGACGGGCGGCTCCAGCAGGTCGCCACACCACTGGAGGCCTACCACGAACCCGCAAACCGGTTCGTCGCGGGCTTCATCGGCGAGCCGTCGATGAACTTCTTCGAGACGACAGTGGAAGACGAACGTCTCGTCGGCGAGAACTTCGACTATCCGCTCTCGGAAGAGACGCGCGCGGACCTCGGCGATGCGACCGACGTGACCCTCGGCGTGCGTCCCGAGGACATCGAACTCGTCGACACCAACGAGGGCGATGGGGAGCACGATTTCCGCACGGTGGTCGACGTTGTCGAGCCGGTCGGCAGCGGCAACAACGTCTATCTCGCCTTCGAGGGCGACGAGAGCGCCTCGGAGCTCGACATGGACGAATCCCGGACGTTCGTGGCGACGATCGGCGGACTGCGCCGCATCGAGGCGGGCCAGCCGGCGATCGCGCGGCTTCCCGAGGACGCGATCCACCTGTTCGACGGCGAGACCGGCGAGGCGCTGCACAATCGGAACCTCGACGATACCGAAACGATCGAACCACAGCTCTGATCGACTCGGTGTGTTTTTCAGCCGTTCGAACCGACCAGAGATATGAGCGAGATCACCGACTACGAACTGTTCGCCGTCCCGCCGCGCTGGCTGTTCCTCCGCGTCGAGACGAGTGACGGGCGCGTCGGCTGGGGCGAACCCGTCGTCGAAGGGCGGGCACACACGGTCAGAGCGGCCGTCGAGGAGCTGTTCGAGAGCCATCTGCTCGGTGCGGACCCCGACCCCATCGAGGACCACTGGCAGGCGATGTACCGCGGCGGGTTCTATCGCGGCGGACCGGTGTTGATGAGCGCCATCGCGGGCGTCGATCAGGCGCTCTGGGATCTCAAGGGCAAGCAGTTCGACGCGCCCGTTCACGAGCTCATGGGCGGCCCGGTCAGGGATCGGATGCAGGTGTACAGCTGGGTCGGCGGCGATCGCCCGAGCGACGTCGCCGAGGCAGCCAGCGAGCGCGTCGAGGCGGGCTTCGACGCGCTCAAGATGAACGCGACCGCCGAGTTCCGGCGCATCGAATCGCCGGCCGCGATCGAGGCCGTCGGCGAGCGACTCGCGACGGTCCGTGAGGCGGTCGGTCCCGAGGTCGGGATCGGCGTCGACTTCCACGGTCGGGTCGCGAAACCGATGACCAAACGGCTCGCAGCGGTGCTCGAACCGCACGATCCGATGTTCGTCGAGGAGCCCGTGCTACCCGAGCACGACGACCTCCTGCCGGAGATCGCCGCCCACACGACGACGTCGATCGCGGCCGGCGAGCGCCACTACTCGCGGACGGATTTCGCACCGCTGCTCGAAAGCGGCGGCGTGGACGTGATCCAGCCCGATCTCTCACACGCCGGCGGCATCACCGAGGTCCACAAGATCGCCAGCATGGCCGCAGCCCACGACGTCGCGCTTGCACCACACTGCCCGCTCGGTCCGATCGCGCTTGCCTCGTGTCTCCAGGTCGACGCCTGCGCGCACAACGCGATCATCCAGGAACAGAGCCTCGGGATCCACTACAACAAAGGGAGCGACGTGCTCGACTATCTCGCCGATCCGTCGGTGTTCGACTACGAAGACGGGTTCGTCGAGATCCCCGATGGACCGGGGCTCGGGATCGAGATCGACGAGGAGCACGTCCGCGAGCAGGCGGGCGAGATCGACTGGCACAACCCGATCTGGCGTCACGACGACGGTTCCGTCGCCGAGTGGTAGTACCGGTGCCGTGAGGAACCCAGTTCAGAGCGAAACCGGCGAATCGCTCTCTCCGGCCTCGTAGATGGCTTCGAGCGCGCGCATATCGACCAGTCCGTGCTCGCCGTTCGGCTGTGGCTCGGTTTCCGAGAGCACGCGGTCGGCGAAGTAGTCGAACTCCTCGGTCATCTGGCTGCGCTGGTCGAAGTCGATCGTGGCGTCGAGATCGCCCCGTCGGACCCGGAGTTTCCGCGGTTCGTCGGGGAAGAAGACGGGATCGAGTTCGAGTTCGCCCGCCGTGCCCGTGATCCGGAGATGACTCGACTGGGCGGCGTTCTGGCTCGCGGTGAAAACGGCCGTGACGTCGTCGGGGAAATCGACGCGGAAGCTCGCGCGCTCGTCGGACACGTCGGAAAAGGCGTCGTGATTCGAACTCATCGACGCCTGGACCGAGGTGGGGTCCGAATCGAGGACGAACCGGGCGGTGTTGAGCGGGTAGATACCGAGATCCATCACGCTCGCGCCATAGCCCGCGAGATCGGGATCGAGTCGCCACTGGTCGGTGTCGGAGTTGATGTCGAGCAGGCGCTGGGTCATCGCGCCGTGGACGGCGACGGGGTCGCCGACGAATCCCTCACGGATCAACTCGCGCGCCCGGCGGACGGCCGGTTCGGTCTGCATCCGATAGGCGATCATCAGCGGCACCGACTCGCCCGCTTCGACCAGTTCCTCGGCGCGCTCGACGCTCGCCTCCATCGGTTTCTCGCAGAGGATCGCCTTGTCGAGCTCGGCGGCCGTCTCGGCGTACTGCAGATGGATGGCGTTCGGCGTGGCGATGTAGACGGCGTCGTATTCTTCGCTTGCCGCTCCGTCGTGGAACTGCTCGTAGGTGATTCCCTCCTCGATCGTCTCGTGGCGTTCGGCTGTCTCCGTCGCGCGCTCCGCATCGCTGCTGACGAGCACCGTCGTCTCGCACAGCTCCGAGCGTTCGACGGCCGGCAGCGCCTTTTCGAGCGTCCACCAGCCGAGACCGATCATCGCGATCCCGACCGTGCCGTCCGCGTCGCTCCGCCAGTCGCGCTCGGTGAACTCGTCGAAAAATTCGGGGAGATCGGAGGTGCTCATCGCCGACGGTTGTCGGGCCATCGAGGAGAGTGTGTCGGTGCTACCCCTCGGCGCGCAGTCCGTCGTAGAGAGTACACAGCCGCTGGCCGTCGCGCGCCCAGTTGTATTCGTCCTCGACAGCCGCCCTGCCGTTCTCCCCGCAGTCGCTCGCCCGGTCCTCCTCGGTGAGTTCAGTGAGGGCGGTGCCGAGCGCGTCGCCGTCGCCGGCCGGCGTGACGAGCCCACAGTCGGTGCGACCCACGATGCGCGCGAGCGGCGCGACGTCGCTCGCGACGACCGGCACGCCCATCGCCATCGCCTGGAAGAGCTTGTGCGGGACGGTCGTCTCGGTGTGTGCCGTCGCGGCGTGGGGGACGGCTGAGACGTCGCTCGCGGCCAGATAGCGGGGGACGTCGGCGAAGTCGACCCAGCCGGTGAACGTGACCTGCTCGCGAACGCCGAGCGAGCGCGCGAGCGCCTTCAGTCCCGCGACGTAGTTGTCGTTGCCCGTCCCGACGAGCAGCAGTTCGGCGTCGGGGCTCTCCTCGACGAGCTGCGCGAACCCCTCGACGAGCGTGTCGAGCCCGCGGTGACGCGTGAAGTTGCCGACGTAGGAGACGACGAACGAGTCGGGATCGTGATCGAGCGTCGTGGGCGGTTCGACGTCGCCAGCGAAGGCGTCGAGATCGACGGTGTTCGAGACAACCGTCACGTCCGCGGGCTCCGCATCGCAGTCACGGATGTAGTGTGCGCGGGCCTCCTCGCAGACGGTGACTGTGCGATCTGCACGCCGGACGCACTCCCGCTCGAGACGCTTGAGTCGCCAGGGTGCGAAGGCGACGCGCTGGACGAGCGCCTCGGGATCGCGGGCGATCTCGCCCCAGCCACGCATCTGCTGTATCTGCCGGGCCGCCTCCGGGTAGTTCTCGTGGAGATCGGCGACGACCGGCACGTCGAGCTCCTCACCGAGCGCCAGCCCCGTCTGTACGAGCGGGAGATCGTGGATGTGGAGGGCGTCGATCGGGTTCTGTCGATCGAGTTCCCGGACGGCGCGCTGCCAGGCCGGATGGACGGCGCTCGCGACGTAGCGGAGCCCGTCGATCATTCCCGAAAGACCAGCGAACAGCCGATCGGCGGGCAGGCGCTCGACGTCGATCCCGTCGAGGCGCGCGAAGCTCTGCTCGGTCGGCCCGCCGCGACAGAGCAGCGTGATGGAGTGGCCGGCCGCACGCAGCGCCGACGCCTCTTTCCGGACGCGGATGTCCGGCGGGAAGCGCTCGGGGAGGAGCATACAGACGTGCATACCGTCCGGAACACGCTCAGGGACTTAAGGCTGGGTTCACGCCGCGGCCGCGACACGAGGGGTTTTCACCGCGATGGGTCGAACCCGATCCATGACCCTCGTCAGCGCCATTCTCCCGACGTACAACCGCGCCGACTACGTCTCCGGGGCCATTGACACCGTGCTGGGACAGAGCCACGACGAGATCGAGGTCGTGGTCGTCGACGACGGTTCGACCGACGACACGGAAGAACGACTCGCGGCCTACGAGGACGACGACCGCGTGCGCGTCCGCCACAACGAGGAAAACCGTGGGATCTCCGCGAGCATGAATCGTGCGGCGGAGCTCGCCGACGGCGAGTTCGTCTGCGTGCTCAACGACGACGATCGCTGGCACGAGGAGAAGATCGAAAAACAGCTCGCGGCCTTCGAGCAAGCGAACGACGAGGTCGGGATCGTCTACACTGGCGGGGTGGTCAAGCAGGGCGAACGAGTCGTTCGGGTCTATCGCCCCGAGCGCCGCGGCGACATCTACCCCGACGTCATCGCCCGATTCGGCCTCCATCCCCATTCGAGCCACATGCTGCGCGCCGAGTGTTTCAAACTGGGTGGGTTCGACCCCGACTTCCCTCGTGGCGTCGACTGGGATCACTGCATCCGCCTCGCCAAGGAGTACGAGTTCGAGTACGTCGACGAGCGCCTCGTCGAGCGCATCTTCCACACGAACAACATCTCACAGCAGCTCACTCACGGCGTCGAAGTCAATCAAATGATCTGGGAGAAGTACCGCGAGGAGATCGAGAGCCACCCCGACATCGAGCGCCGCCTCCGCGAGAAGCAGTGTCGAGCGCACGCACGGGTCGCGCTCGAACGCGGTCAGCGCCGGCGCGCCTTCCACTACGCCCGGCGCGCGATGGGCTACGAGCGCACCGCCGAGAGCGCGTTCATCATGCTCTTTGCGCTGCTCGGCCGGCGGGCGCTCGGCGCTGCACGCCGTGCACGCGACGCCGTGATGAACTGGCGGGCGTCGCGCGACGAATAGCCGCTATCGAACCAGCGAGTAGCCGCGCTGCATCGCATCCATCCCTACCTGTCCGAACAGCGAGGCGAAAAGGGGAATCGCCGTCCGGAGCGAGGGTGCATGATAGCACGCGAGCGCGAACGAGCGCACCGTCGAGAGCGACCACCGACGACCGCGCAGTTCCATCCTGGCCTCCAGCTTGTCGGTGTTCGCCAGGGCGTTCGCTCGCACGGAGTCCGGGAAATCGTCGTAGAGATCGTCGTACTCGCGAATGATCTCCCTGCGCCCGCGGATGAGTCCCGGCGATTTGCCACGCGAGTCCTCGATGACGGCGCGATCGACCAGCGCCTCGTCGACGTACTCGAACTCGTGCTCGCGCGCGAGATCGATCATCAGTCCGAGATCGTCGCCGCCAGGGCGGTCGGGGAGCGGCAGCGCCGTTTCGAGCGCCTCGCGCGCGACGAGCATCGTCGAGGTGACGCACGGCGACAGCGAGAATTCGAGCGCGCGAGCGAGCACGTCCCCGCGGGCGGTCGAGTCTGGGAGAATCGTCGTGCCGTCCTCGTAGGTCATTCCGCAGTAGGCGACGCTCGCACCCGTGCGTTCGAGCAGCGCGACCTGCTTGCCGAGTTTCTCCAGGTGAAGGCAGTCGTCGTCGTCGAGGAACTGGACGTACTCTCCCGAGGCGCGCTCGGCACCCACGCTGCGGGCAGGATTCGATCCGATATTGTGATCGAGTTCGACGTACGTGAGATCGTACTCGTCGACGACGGACTTTGCGTTGCCCTCGCCGGAGTCGTCGACGACGATGATTTCGGTCGGCTGCGTCTGTGAGACGACGCTCTCGATGGCCTCGCCGAGGCGATCGTTACGGTAGTAGGTCGGGATCACGACCGAAACGAGTGAGTCGTCGGACATGGTCGAGACGAGCGAAGGAATAGCTAAATGTGTGGCGAGAGCGCGTTGCCGACAGTGACCCGCGACGCGATCCTCCGGAAGTGGGTGCGCCAGCCCCCGACCACCCCGCTCATCCAGCAGCTCCGCGACGAGGAACGCCGGCGCGCGCTCGCCGAACTCGACGGCGGGCGTGTGCTCGACCTCGCCTCCGAAGCGAACGTCACCCGCGGCGTCGCGGCCGACTCGCTCGCGCGCGTCGACTTCTCCGACGATGCAAGTTCCTACGCGAGCGAGACGATCGGCGACGCCGTCGACGAGTACCGAAGCACCGATCCCGAACGGCCATCGCTGCCGTTCGCCGACGACGCGTTCGACGCCGCCGTCTCGATCGGCCCCTACGACTGGAAGTTCCTCGACGTCGAATCGCTCACCGCCGAAGTGGGGCGCGTGCTCGATAGCGATGGGAAGTTCGTCTTCTCGGTGCCGACGCCGCGCTCGCCCTACGCCGCGAACGGCTGGCCCGACAACCACTACTACGAGCCCCGCGAGGCGCTCTCGCTGCTCGCGCCCGACTGGCGACTGCTCGACGCCGATCTCGTCTTTCAGTATCCGTACTACGTTCACATGGCGCTCAACGCGCTCCCAGCGAGCCTCCAGGAGCCGTTCGTCGGCGCTGCCGAGCGCGCGAGTGACGAACTCACCGCCCGCGGGCGCTGGGACGACGCCTCGTATCTCGTGCTCGCGGCCGAACCGCTCGATTATCAGGAGTATCTCGACGACGCGCTCGACTGCCTGTTCCGCCCGGTCGAGGAAAACGGCTTCTGGGACACGGAGGACGGAAAAATCCTCCGCGCGCTCGATTACGAGATCGTCGGCGATGGCGAGAACCCGGAGTTCGAATGGACGCCCGACGACCGCGAACTGTGGCGCTACGCGCCCTTCGGCCTGATGGGCGCGCTCCAGTGGCGCGTCTCCGCGCTCGGCACCGATCGGTACGACGACGAACTCCGGCGCGCGCTTGACTACGTCGCCGAGGAGATCGAGAACGGGACGCTCTCGGAGATGCCGAGCTACGGCATCGGTCCCCTCGTCTGTGCGTTCTCGCTCGCGGCCGAAGTGTTCGACGCGACCCACGAGCGCGTCGCGTGGGAACTGTTCGAGCACTCGCACGAGCGGTTCGACTTCACCCACGCCGAGCACAGTTTAGTCGCCTACGGCTGGTCGTATCTCGCCGAGCGCGAGTCCGGATCGGTCGTTCGAGAGGCACTCTCGGAGGCGCTAGCGCTGATGAACGACCGACTCACGCCCGACGGGCTGTTCGTCTTCGACAACCACACCACCCGTCGCCACCAGAATCAGATGTATTCCTGCTGGGGGTTCGCCCGCGCGATCGAGGTGACCGGACAGACCGGCTATCTCGAAAACGTCGAGCGCGTGCTCGAACGGACGATCGACGAGCGCATGCGCGACGACGGCGCGTTCGTCTGGGAGGACGAGGTGTCGTCGATCCAGCGCGCACGCCGCGGCGCGACGAAACGCCTTGGCTTCCGGCCAGCCTACTGGGATTTCCTCTACGAGTGTCACCAGACGTTCTTCGTCAACGCGGTCGCCCACTACGAGGCGGCGGGCGGCGAGCACGACTTCGGTCCCGAGGTGAGCCGTGCGATGGCCTGGATCTACGGCGATAGCAGCCGCGGGGATCTCGTCGAACTGAGCGAACTCGGCGTACCGATGCGATTCCTCACCGTCGACGACCGCCTCGACGTCGACGACCAGATGTACAAGGGTTCCTACGAGATCGGCTCGTATCTGATGGCGCTCACGAATCTGCTCGCGGAACCGTAACGTCGGGCTCCGGCGTCGCGAGCAGCGACTCGTACAGTTCGCACAGTCGGTCGGCATCGCGCTCGCTGTCGAACGCGCCCTCGGCTGCCAGTTGGGCGTTCGTGGCGAGTTCGCCTCGCCGGTCCGGACCGGCGAGCTCCGACAGCGCCCCGGCCAGCGCACCCGTTCCGTGTCGCACGCACAGTCCCGCTCCGGTTCGTTCGAGCAGTCGCTTCAGCGGCGGCGTCTCGCCGGCGACCACCGGAACCCCGAACGCCAGCGCCGTGAAGAACGCCCGTGGAACCGTGGTCTCCGTCGCCTGCGAACGCTCGGGCAGCACGCAGACGTCGCTCGCGGTGAGATAGCTCGCGAGTTTCCCGTCCTCGGTGCGAAAGCTGACTCGGCCGGCGGCCAGGCGACGCCGCGCAAGTCGTTCGAGATCGTCGAGCGCCGCCTCTTCGAGATCACCGACGATCAGCACGCGGAGATCGGCGGCACGGTCGGCCGCCCGCGCCGCGGCCACGACGACCGTTTCGAGCGACTCCTGGGAAACGCCATCGGCGGCGACGGTGACGACGAACGCCGCTTCGTGATCGAACCCGAACCCGTCGGCCGGCTCGGTTCCCGCGGCGAGGTCGGGTTCGACGGTGTTTCGGACGACCGCGACGCGCTCGGGATCGATCTCCCGCTCGCGGACGTACTCGGCACGCGCTTCTTCGCAGGTCGTCACCAGACGATCGACGTCGGGAATCCGTTTTCCGAGTGTCCGGTCACGTCGCCAGGGCGAGTGGAACACGCGGCGGGCGTACTGCCGCAGCCGGCCGCCACGCACGCTTTCGGCTGGCGTCGTGGCGGCCGGCGCGCTCGGCAGGTCGGCCACGACGGGAACGCCGAGTTTCGATCCGACTTTCAGTCCCGTCTTCAGCAGGTCGAGATCGGCCACACAGCAGACGTCGATCGACCGTTCGTCGTCGATCTCGCTCGCGGCACGCAGCCAGGCAGGCTGAACGTAGCTCAGTGCGTAGCGCGCACCGTCGAGGATACCTTTGGGTCCCGAGTAGAGGTCGTCGTCGGGCAGTCGCCGAACGTCGATGCCGTCGACGATCGCCCCGGTCGGCCCGCCAGTCCCGCGTGCACAGACCGTCACCGCGTGGCCGCCCGCTCGCAGCGCCGCGCCCGTCCGCGTAAGGCGCTCGTCCGACGGGAACGTCCCCGCGGTGAGCATGCAGACGTGCATCTATCGCGGCCTCCCGGCCCCTCGGCTGTCGATCATATCGTTCCTCTCTCACGGGTCGGGTTTCGCTCTTGTGGTCGTGCTGGCGAATCCGTCGACGAGAACAACGCTCAGCGGAGCGCCTCGGCGGCGAGATTGCGGTCGTAGGTCGCGAGCAGTTCCTCGGTGACGGTCTCCCAGGCGTACTCGTCGCTCGCCGCCTGCCGGTTCGCCTCGCCCATCGCGGCCACGCGCTCGGGATCGGCGACGAGTTCCGTGAGCGCGTCGGCGAGCCCGTCGGCGTCGCCCGGTTCGACGAGTAGGCCGCGCTCGTCGTCGATCACTTCCGGAATCGCGCCCACCGTCGTCGAGACGATGGCGTTGCCCGCGGCCATCGCTTCGAGCATCGCTATCGGCAGCCCCTCGGCGTGGGAGGGCAGGACGAAGATCGAGCCCGCACCGAGCAGCTCGTGCTTTTTCTCCTCGGAGATGTAGCCGAGATACTCCACGTTGTCGTAGGTCGTGGCCAGCCGCTCGGAGTGGTTCGAGAGCGGTCCCTTGCCCGCGATCGTCACCCGGAACTCCAGATCACGGTCGGTGAGCTCGTCGACCGCCTCGGCGAACTCGACGACGCCCTTGCGCGGGAGCTGGTTCGAGACCGTCACGATGTGCGGGACGTCGCCGTCGAACGACGGCGTGTAGTCGGCGGCGTCGACCGCGTTCGGGATCACGGTGAGTTTCTCGGGGTCGGTGTGTTTCGAGAGCGTCTCCTTCCAGTATTCCGAGAGGACGACGATCTCGTCGGCGGCACCGAACACGACCGACTGGAACCACCGCACGGGTCGCGACTCCGTCGAGACGAACACGTCGAACGAGGAGCCGTGGACGTGGAAGACGACGGGACACCGCCAGACGTACTTGCTGAAGAGCACGTAGTAACCCGCCCGGTAGAACGAGAACCGGTGCGAGGAGTGGACGTGGACGATGTCCGGCCGCGAGCGCATCGTATAGGAGAGCATGTTCCAGAGGATGACCAGCAGCGAGCGGACGAACGCGCCGACGCCCTCGGTGTCGAACGCGCCGCTCTTGTGTGCCGACACGTGGAGTCGGCCGGCGAGATGGCGGCGCTGCTCGCTGATATACTGGCCGATGCCGCCCGGTCCCTGCCGTCCGACGATGAGCAGTTCGGTGTCGCGCATTACTCGACGTACCCCAGCCCTCGCAGGCGTTCCTCGACGTCGCTGAAGTCCTCGTCGGTACTCCCGCCGTCGCCACCGTCGCCCGGCCCGTCACCGGAACCCGTGATATCGACGGTTTCGATCGATCGGTCGGCGGCCGACGAATCGGGCGCGAACAGCTCGTCGAGCACGCGCCCGTCGACGGACGTGGGCACCGCCGTACTCATGCTGTGGAGCACCGTCGGCGCGACGTCGAACACGCTCGCGTCGGTCGGCGTCGCGCCGGCGGCGATGTCCGGTCCTTCGGCGAGGAAGATCCCCTCAGGACGGTGATCGGCGGCGTGACTGCCGGGATCGGAGAACACCGTCTCGGAGAGCGAGGGTTTGACGTAGTAGCCCTCGCGCGGCTCGACGACGAGATCCGGCGCGGCGTCGTCGGTCGGGAACAGCTCGTCACCATCGTGAACGTCGAGAACGCGCTCGTCGGTGTCTGGATCACGGACTCGTGTGAAGGTGTCGGTCAGTTCGGCTTTCAGCGCGTCGATCCGCCCCGGCGGGACGATCCCCTGCTCGAAGCGCTCGGTGTCGTTGACGTAGAGAGTGCCCTGGGCGTGGACGAACGCGGTCGTCTCGTCGTAAGCGACGTCGTAACGCACGTTCTCGCCGGGGATGCCGGTGGCGAGGCGATCGACGAGCGCGTCCGGCAGCCGTGTGGCGAGCTCGTCGACGTCGATATCGAACCTGTCGAGCGCGCCGAGCACGTGCTCCTTGGTGAGGCCGATCCGCGAGAGCGTACTTCGCGTGCCGGTGTCCGATTTCGGCGTGAGATAGCCGGCATCGGCGAGCACCCGGTTGACGTGGACGTTCTTCTCGATAGGCCCGAACCCGTGATCGGAGACGACGAAGAGGTTCGCGTCGTTGTCGGCCGCCGCCTCGCGGGCATCGCCGAGTACGGCGTCGAGCTGTTTGTAGTGATCGAGGAGGATCTCCTCGTCCCAGAGGAGATGCTGGAGGCGGTCGGGAGCGGTGTAGACGAAGAAGAACAGCCGCCAGTCGTCCGCGAGAAAGTCGTTCATCAGTTCGCGACGGGCGGCGACAAGCGACGCGAGCGCGTCGGGGAACTCCCCAGGTCGGTCGCGATACTCGTTCCAATCGAGCCCGATCTCGTAGTCGGGCACGCGATCGACGATCGTCGCGGCGAGTTCGGGCGGGTGGGTGAACCCCTCGTCCCGGTTCGGTGTCATCATCCCCGTGACCATCCGCCCGTCGATGGAGGAGGCGGGGTAGGTCATCGGCATGTTGACGACCGTCGAGGGTGAGACGAGCTCCCAGAGTGCGGGCTGGGCGACGTCCTCGCCGGTGTTGACGCGATGGCGGTAGTTCGTCCCGAGCTTGTAGAACGCGTAGATCCCGTGTTTGTCCGGCCGGACGCCGGTGGCGATCGAGGGCCACGCGAGCGCGGTGTTCGCGGGCTGCGTGCTCGCGAGCGGCCCCGCCGCACCCTCGTCGATGAGGGCGGCGACGTTCGGCAGCTCGCCCGCCGCCGCCCACGCGCGCAGGCGCTCCCAGGGCACGCCGTCGAGACCGAGAACGAGCGCTCGGCGTCTGGCATCACCCTCGTTCATAGTTGGTACATACTGGCTGGATTTCCTCTCGTGACGCCCATTACCGTTTCCATTCGCATCGTCACCCACACACCGTCCGCAACGCCCGTCTACCCGCCGACAGTCGGTCCGCTCGTCGGCGTCGTCGTGTCGTTCGACAACCCGTCGATGATGCCGAATATCGACTCGGAATCGGTGGTCGTCGGCGTTGCGGTCGGTGTCGCGGTGGCAGTCGCCGTTGCGGTTGCGGTAGTGGTTGGCGTCGCGGTCGCCGTCGGCGTGCGCGACGGCGTCGCTGCGTTGCCGAACACCGAGCGGTTCGCCGGCGGTGCCCGCGGCGTCGTCCCGTTCGCACCGGCGGTACGGGTTTCGTTCGCGACGGTGGCGCTCGCCCTGTCGGCGGGCGAACTGCCGGCGACGTGATACAGGTCGAACTCGCCGTTCGTCTGGACGAGACTGACGCCGGACTGGTGATCGAGCGCGCTGACGTTCTCGCGGCTGTAACGCAGGCTTCGGTAGACCTCCACCTCGCGCTCGCGGGCGGCCTCTGTCACGGCCACGTATCGGTCGTTCGACGTCCGGCCCGCAAGTGCGCTGAGGTTCTCACCCGGGATCCCGCGACCATGCTGTGAGACGGGCGTCCCTTCGACGCCGAGAGCGCCGTGTTTGTACCGCCACGGCCCACTCCGCAGCCCATAGATCGGCGTCTCCTCCACACTGTGCTCGAAGGCGTACCCGTAGCCGGACATCTGGGTCTCGCTCACCTGATCGTTCGGCTGGAAGATGTACGGCGACGGGAAGACGACCACGACCGAGAGCGCGAGCATCGCGACGATGATCACCGATAATACTGCGCGAACGCTGCCGATCGGGGCGATCTCGGAGAGCCCGGAGACGTAGCGATAGAGCGCGATCGAGCCGAGGATCGTCGCGAACAGCATGATGAGTCCGGCGTTGCGGAAGAACAGTTCGGAGACGGTACCGATGTAGAACAGCAGCGAGTACGGGATCAACACCACCAGCCCGATAGTGAAGTACTTGATCAACGCCGTCGTGTCGGGCGCGTCGCGTAGCCGACCGAAGAGACTCGTCACCATCAGGAGCCCCGCAAGGGCGGCGACGACGAGACTCACGCCGAACAGTTTGAGGAACAGCTCGACGATCGAGCCGCCGATGGCGGTCAGCGATGCCGCCTGACTGGCCGTCGAGGCACCGAGTTCGGCCCCGCCCGTGAGGAAGCTCAACAGTTCGCGAAGCACCGCGTTGACGGAGCTTTCGTACCGTCCCCGGCCGATCGACCAGAGCATGAACGAGCCGATGAGGAACACCGTCGGCCCGTACATCGTCCGGTGAGAGGCGATGGCGCTATCCGGTCGTATGGATCGATAGAGAAGCTGTACGCCCGAGAGCGTGATGAACAGTATGATCAGATTCGCGGCCTGCTGTGAGTGAAAGAGCACGAGGCCACCGAGCGCGACCGCGAAGGTCGCACTCACCGCCGATACCGGCAGGCGTGACTCGAAGACGTCGGTCGGACTGGTGAGATAGTTGATCAGCAGATAGACGATGACCGGCGTGATGAGGATCGAATCCGAGATCGGGTGGGGCGTCATGTAGTTCACCCCCATGTGGTTGATCGGCAGCACCAGGAGACCGGCGAGTCCGCTCAGCAACATCGCGCCGCGATGGGAGGTCATCGAGCGGACACAGAGCGGGATGAAGACGAGATAGGCGACGACGTACGCGAGCACGATCAACAGCAACGAGCGCGGGACTGTCGTGTTCGCGACACCGCGGATGAACAGCGACGAAGTGTGGACGCCCGGATAGAACAGCCCGAACGCGCTCAGTGATCCGTCGAGAAGGTCGCGCGTCCAGCCGAGATGTGTCAGGCCGTCGCCGGAGCCGTAGTAGAAGTAGCTCCGTAGCAGTGGCAGCCCCGCGATCGCGACAATCGAGCCGCCGCCGAGGCTCAGGCCCGCGAGACTGACGTAGCCCTCCGGCGCGTACAGCGTGACGAACACCGCGACCAGCAGTGCGATCGCGACGCCGAGCCAGAAGCCGATCGGCGTCGAGCCGTAGATGTCGATCTCGTAGCCCGTTGCGGGCTTGCCGTAGGCGAACAACACGCCACCGGCGAGCGCGAGATAGCCGACGACGAGCGCGAGTTTCTGTGCGCGGTTGTTCGGTTGTGAGGTCGTGAGCGTACTCATCGTATCAATCCATGCCGCGTCCGTGGCGCAGCCAAACGTACTCGCACTCTCGAAGCGGCGTTATAAACGTTTACCGCTCTCGACCGCCGCGTGGTGTGTCCACACGCGATCGGTGCCGGCGAACGACGCGCCATACCGAGGTGCATAAGCCACCGAGCGTGAAACCCTTCCGGAAGAATGCGACAGCCAAACGTCGTCTGGATAACCCTCGAAAGCACCCGTGCCGATCACACCACGATGGGTGGCTACACACGCGATACGACGCCCAACCTCGACCGCATCGCCGGGGCCACGCGCGGGCGCTCGTTCGACAACTGCCACACGCACGGCATCTGGACGCTCGCGTCGAGCGCGTCGATCCTCACCGGCACGACACCCACCCACCACGGGGCAGGTATGCAGAACGACGCCATCCCCGCGGAGCTCGATACGGTGCCCGAGCGCCTCCAACGCGCCGGCTACCGAACCACCTGTCTCTCGCCGAACTCCCATCTGAGTGGCGGCACCGATCTCGATCGCGGCTTCGACGAGTTCACGTGGCTGAGCGCCGACACGCTGGTTCAGGAGGCCGGTCCGCGCATCCTGCTCAAATACTTGCACAACTGCCGTCGCCACGGCCCCGGACTGACGACCGACACCAGAAAACACGGGACCGGGTTCGTGATGAACGAGATCGCCAAGCGGCGGATCGGTTCGTACGCCGGAAGCGACGAGCCATTCTTCCTCTACGCCCACTACGGCGACCCGCACCACCCCTACCACCCACCACGGCGCTTCCTGGAGCCCTACGCCGACGACTTCGAGATGACCGTCGACGAGGCGCTGGCGTTCGGCCAGTACCACCACGACAACTTCCACCAGCTCATCGCCGACGGCTGCGAACTCAGCGACGACGAGTGGAACGTCCTCCACGCGCTCTACGACGCCGAGATCGCCCACACGGACGAGCTGGTCGGCGATCTCTTCGCCCACATCAGAGGGCTCGATCTCGACAACACCGTCTTCGTCGTCACCGCCGACCACGGCGAACTGTTCGGCGAACAGGGGATGCTCGCGCATCTCGTCGTCGCCGACGACGCCGTGACCCACGTCCCCTGCATCGTCCACGGTGCCGACGCGCTCGTCGATCACGACGGCGAGACCGTCCAGCACGCCGATCTGATGACGACGCTGCTCGAATCCGCCGACGCGGACACGACGGGGATGCAGGGTGTCGATCTGCGCGAGGAAACGCGCGAGCACACCCTCACCCAGCGCGGCGCGAAGCGCACGCTGAAAAACCTGGATCGGTTCGAGGAACTGAACGCCGAATTCGACCGGGAACGCTACCACGAAGCGACGCTGCACGCGCTTCGCACCGACGAGTTCAAATATCTGAAAAGCGACGAGCGCGCCGAACTGTTCGCCCTCCCCGACGAGACCAGCGACGTCTCCGACGACGAGTCCGCTGTCGTCGAGAATCTGGACGACGAACTCGAAACGATCCTCGAAACGGATGGCCAACCGGTCTCGACGGAGGATCGCGACGGGGAGTTCACCGACGCGATGAAGCAACAGCTCTCCGATCTCGGCTATCTGGTCGACTGAGGGGTCTATCAAAAGACTGCGGTTGTGACATTCAGTTCTCGTCGGGGATGTACCGCCGAATGTACGGGATCCGAACCCCGAGTCGGCCATCTCCTCGTTGCTCGCCATTGTCAGTACCCACCGTCTCCGCCCACCATCCAGGAGCCCCGACCGCGGGATCGAGCCGTCGATGGGGCGTCGATACCACTCCCTAAAAAACGGTCGGGGGGATTAACGCACCGGTTGCAACCTCACGACAGACGCTTTTGCAGCCGCCGCCAGTTGTTCTTCGCGAGCAGTCGCGCGACGAACCGCGGGTTGCGCTGCTGGAGGCTGTGTGGGTAGTACGGCCCCAGTTCGTCCGGCTGCGACGGACTGTCCCCCGCCTGGAGCTGCTCGATGCCGGCGGCGAAGATCTCCGTCTGGAGCGCGTAGACCGCGTCCCACACGTCGTCGAGCGTGGGTGTGGGCGGCAGTTCGCGCGACATGACGGTGACGATGCGCCCGCCGTCGATTTCCTCCGAGAGTTGCTGGAGCGTGATCGCGGCGCTCGGATCGTCGTTCACGAAGGAGATCTTGTGTCCCATGCCGCGATACTCCCGGATATCGCTCGTGTGGACACTGAGAACGCCGTGTTCGGGTGCATCCAGGATCGGCCCCTTGAGCAGGCCGAAGCCGAAGCGGATCACCACATCGCAGGAGTCACCGAGGTCCGAAGTCACGTCGTCGGGCAGCGTGTTCCAGGCTCCGCCGGCCGACACCGGCTCGCACTCACGGATCGACGCCTCTCGCAGGCAGTCGACTTCGGTGACGGGCCGGGACTGGAGCCAGTCCATCTGTTCGGTCTCGCCGAGCAGCCAGCCGAGTTTCTCGTCGCCGTGGATGAACGCCTTCAGCCCGCTCTCGCGGACCACGTCGACGAACAGTTTGAGATCGGCGAGCGAGATGCTGGTACCCTGATTGACGGCGTCGGCCCCCGCCGCGAGCGCCGATCCCTCCGTCACCGAACCGTCGACGACCACTTCGTCGATCGTCACCCCGTCGAGCGTGGCGACGTTTTCGAGTGCCTCCTCCTCGAACCGCGTGAGCATCGGGTTCGCCAGCACGCCGACGCGCAGTCGTTCGCTCATCGGCGTGTCCTCGCAGTTCCATCGGTATCGGCTGCCCGGTCGATGCCGTCGTTCCCATCACCATCCGCGCACGTGTCGGTGTCCTGCCTGAACGCCCGCTCGTCGAACGCGGCGGGCGGGATGGTGACGATCTCGCCGTTGTCGTCGGTCGTGTTGTAGGGGTTGATCAGCAGGCCGCGCTCGGGATCGGTCGCCAGAAACAGATAGCCGTTCGACGACGGGACCGCATCGACGTGTTCGCCGACCGCGTCGCGGCGCTCGGTCGCGTAGAGTTCGTACCAGTCCTCGTAGTCCGACGCCGAGGAAGCCGCGAGCACCCTGGCGACGCCATCGCAGGTGTTCCGTTCGACTCCCGCGGGGGCGGTGCTGTCGATTCGACCCGTCGATGTCGTCGAGACGACGAGCCAATGTTCGTCCGGCCGATCGACCGTCTCGGCGTAATACACCGGACAGGCGGTCGTCGCGAGCGTCTCCGGTTCGGGATCGGAATCGTCGAGGCGCTCACGCGGCAGACGGAGGATCGCCGATCGATCGGTGTACGAACTGTCCACGCCCCAGAGGATCGCCGCCGGCGTGAAGGCGAGGCCGACGGCGCGCCAGCGCTGGCTGCCGCTGCCGATCGCCTCGAACCCGTCCGCCGAGAGCACGCCGATCGCGCTCTCGGTATCGGTGTCGCCGGTCGTCGCCCAGAGCCGATCGCCATAGGGATCGGCGAACAGCCCGTGGAAATGCCGAACGTCCGTTCGCTCGACGAGCGGCGACCACGTTCGCCCGCCGTCGTCGCTTTCGAGGACGCGTGCCGGCTCGTCGCCGAGCGGGTATTCGGCGAGATACACCCGTCCGCGGTGTTCGCAGAGCGCCGTCGGGAGAACGCCCATCGGCCCCGAGGAGGCCGGGAGTTCGTGCACGACCGTCCACGAGCGTCCGCCGTCGGGAGAGCGAAACAGCCACCGGGAGACCGTCGCGAGCAGCTGGTCATCACCGAGCGGCCAGACGTTCGCCGTCGTGTACAGCCCCGTCAGCGGCCGGAGCAGGCGTTTCGGAGCGCGCCGGTTCATCGCGTCGAAGCGGAGTTTCTCGCCCCCCGATTCGGGGTTCGGCAACGAGCCGAGCGTCAGAAATCCGTCGTCGGCGCTCCACGTTCCAACGTCGAGTCCGTGCGTACCGTACACCGTTCCGTCGCGGACCCCGCCGAGTTTCATGTGTCCCTCAAGACAATATATCGAGGGATATGACTTGCGACCCGGGCGCTCACGACGCCCGCAGCGTCTGCAACACCGCCGCCCGATCCTCGGCGGCGTGTTCGGCCGAAAATCGGTCGCTGACGGCTGGCGCGGCTGCCGACAGCCGCTCGGAGATGTCGTCGTCGAGCCGACCGATCGCGGTCGCGAACGTCGGCCGTCCGCTCGTCGAGGACGATCCCGCTCTCGCCGTCGGTCACGGCGTCGCAAACGTTGCCGACCGCGGGAACGACAGGGACGAGCCCGCACGCCATCGCTTCGAGCAGCGCAACGGCGAACAGCGAGTCTTCGCCCCGTGAGCCGCTCGCATCGGGGACGAATCTCTCGTCAGTATTCAGAGACATCCGTTCGCGGATCGGCGATCGCCCACCGCGAACCGTCGTCAGGAGCGGTCGGCGCGCTGGCGCACCGCCGAGGCGAGCGCGAAGCACATCCAGGCCTGGCTCCAGCGGATGTACGGCGTTTCGTCGTCGATGAACCGTCCGCGCAGGCGGTAGAAGTAGCCCGTCTCGTCGAACAGTTCGTCGAGACTCCAGTCGAGCACCTGCTCGGCGAGTTCGACGCTCTCCGGTCGGCCGTCGCGAACGAACGTCCGGATCGACTGGGCGGCCGCGTGGGCGTCGTGGGGATAGCTCTGATCGTGTTCGAACTTCGGCGCACCGTCGGCCTCGAAGAGGTGTTCGCGATAGAACGTGAGCCCGCGCTCGTAGCTCGCCGCCGCGCCGGCGACGTCGCCGCCCGCATCGAGATACTCCCGGATCGATTCGAGCACGAACCCCGTATGGAAGTTGTCGTGACTGATGTGCGAGCGGTCGGCGGGCATCGAGTAGTGCCACGCGCCGCTCTCTTCCTGTGCCGAGAGCACGAAGCGGACGAGCTCGTCCGCGCGCTCCATGAGCGCGTCGTCGCCGTTTTCGGCCGCGACCAGGGCGAACAGCCGCACGGCGAGGGCGTTGACGTTGATCACGACGAACGAATCGTCGGTGGTGTAGGTGTAGGCCTCGTGGCCGGCGACCTCGCGGGTGTTGATCTCGTTGCGGATGAACTCGCAGGCACCCTCGGCGATCGCCAGCGACTCTTCGTCGCCCGTGATCCGGTGGTGGGCGACGAACGCCTGGGCACAAAAGACCGTCACGACGACCGACGGTCGGTAGGCCGGCAGGTAGAACTTCCGCGCGTTCTGCCAGTCGAAGTTGTAGCCCCAACAGGGCTCGTCGAACGCGCGTGACTGATACTCGCGCAGCCAGTCGAGCAGCCGCTCGGCCTCCTCTAGATCCGCTTCTTCGCCCGTCGCCTCGTAGCGATGGAGATAGGAAAGGACGAACAGCGCGATCCCCTTCGGGTTGCGCTCTTCGGGGATCGACAGCGCCGGCCGAAGATTGATCGGGAACCGACTCACCGCGTGCGTCCAGGCGAGACGGGTGAACCAGTTCCGTTTGAACGGCTTCGCGTACGGGCTGTTCAACCCGTCGTAGGGGTCCCAGCCAGCGTAGTCGCGCTCGCGCGCCCACTCCAGCGCACGTGTCAACGCGTTCGCCGGCACGAAGGGATCGTCGTTCATCGTTCCCCACAGCACGACTGCAGCAGTTCGTTCGTCAGTGCGACGACCTCGTCGCGCACCGCGCGCGCCCGATCACGGTCGGGGGCGACGTCGCTCTCGTCGAGCCCAGTGATGTGATCGATGATCGCGTCCGCGTCCCGCGAGTGGAAGATGCGCCCGTCGGCGACGAGCTCCTGATCGACCGACAGCAGCGTGTTCGGGAAGAAAGAGACGGCGGGTTTCTCCATACAGGCCGCCTCGCGCGACATCGTGCCCGAGCCCGTGAGCACACAGCGAGCGTGCCACGCGAGCTGGAGCCCGTTGACCGCTCCGTCGGGGACGAACACGTCGTCGTCCGCGTAGTCGCGTGCATGAACCTCGTCGCCACGCCCGCGCGGGAGGTAGACGACACCGATGTCGCGCTCGGCGGCCGCCGCGAGCAGTTCGGGGACGATCGAGTCGGCGTCGACGTACGCCGCCGTCAGTGCCTCCGGACGGACGACGATATACTCGCCGCTCGCGAACGGCAGCCGCTCCGGGAACTCCGGATCGGGATCGAAGTTCGCGACGTAGACGTCCTCCTTGTAGCCGTCGTAGGTGTGGATCGCGCTCTCGTCGGCCCCCCAGCGCGTCAGCTCCTCGGTCGCGAACGCCGCCGGGACGACGTTGTGCGTCGCGGCGGCCTCGAAGCGGTTGTAGAGCTCCTCGACCCAGAGTCCGTCGATGTGGGCGGTGATGTCGTTGTCCGTGAAGTGGATCGAAGGGATGCCCCGGAGCTTCGAGGCGAGAACGCACATCGCGTTGCGCGAGGAGAGCGAAACGTCGCCATCGGGTGCTTCGAGGGCCAATTGGGCCGTCCGGAGCGGAATACCCACTTTCCGTACCAGCGAGTTGTCGAAATCACGGCCTACGACGCGATGAGTGAAGCCGACCTCGCGGGCGAGCGAGACGGTCTCGGTCTTCTCGCGCACCGTCGTCGCCACCGCCACGTCGTCGAGCCCCTCGGCCAACGCCGCGAAGAAGAACGGATGCGAGGGACTCACGAGATCGATCCACGCTCGAATCGGCCGCGTTCGCGTGGCTGGCGCGTGTTCGGCGCGCGCTCCGTGGCCGTTCATAGCCGGACGACCCGCAGTCCGGCCGCTTCCCATCGATCCCTGTCGAGCAGTCCCTTCGCGTCCACGACGACGTTCCCCGCGAGCCGCGCCGCGACGTCGTCGGGATCGAGCGCGGCGTACTCGTCGTGGTCGGTCGCGACGACGATCGCGTCGGCCCCTGCGAGCGCCTCGTCGAAGGGAGCGAGCGCGAACCGCTGATCGGTGACGTACGGATCGTGCAGGCGAACGTCGACGCCCGCCGTACCCGCTCCGGCGGCTCCCGCCACCTGTGTCCGGGCCTGGAGCACCTCGGCGAGGCGCAGCCCGGGGCTCTCGCGTGCGTCGGCGACGTTGCCCTTGTAGGCGACGCCCAGGATCGCCACCGACGACTCCGCGAGCGAGTCGAGTTCGTCGTCGAGCAGATCGGTGACGTATTCGGCCATCCCGTCGTTGATCTCACGGGCCCGCTCGATGAGGTCGAGGTTCTCCGAACCCTGTCCCAAGAAGAGCGGATCGATGGGGATGCAGTGACCGCCCACGCCGGGACCGGGCTGGTGGAGATCGACCCGCGGATGGTGGTTCGCGAGCGAGATCGCCTCACGCGCGTCGAGCTCGTAGTCGGCCGCGATCATCGCCAGCTCGTTCGCCAGCGCGATGTTCACGTCGCGATACGTGTTCTGGATGAGTTTGACGAACTCGGCGAGCGTCGGGTTCGCCGTCGTTCGGAGATCGCCCTCGATGAACGAGCCGTACAGCGCCGCCGCGCGCTCGACCGATCGCTCGTCGATGCCGCCGACCGCGCGGTCGTTCGCGCGCAGCTCCGCGATGACGTTGCCCGGTAGCACGGTCTCGGGCGAGTACGCGAGCGAGAACTCGCCGACGGAGTGGCCGGAGCGTTCGAGGATCGGCGCGACCGTTTCGACCGTGGTCCCCGGCGGGACGGTGGATTCGAGGATCACCGTGTCGCCCGCCCGGAGCACCTCGGCGACGGTCTCGGCGGCGCTCTCGACGTACGCGAGATCGGCCCGATCGCCGTCGAGCGGCGTCGGCACGCAGACGAGGTGGTAGTCGGCCGCCGGTACGTCGTAGGAGACAGACAGCCCGTCCGCGAGCGCGTCCGTGACGAACTCGTCGAGCCCCGGTTCGTCGACGGGCACCTCACCGCGATCGAGCCGGTCGATCAGGTCAGTATCGACGTCGTAGCCCGTGACGTCGTGGCCGTTGTCGGCGAGCATCGCAGCCGTCGGCAGGCCGATGTAGCCGAGTCCGTGCACGCAGACCGAGCTCATCCGTGCACCTCCCCGACCGAGGCGGCGGAGCCGAGTCCGGCGATGTTCAGGATGCGCTCGGCGCTGTGGCCGTCGCCGAAGGGGTTCTCCCAGCCGTTCTGCTCGGCGAGCGCCTCGCGCGCCCCGGTGACGATCCCGTCGGCATCGACGCCGACGATACGGTTCGCCCCCACGTCGACCGTCTCCGGTCGTTCGGTGTTGTCGCGGAGGGTGACGCAGGGCGTGCCAAGAATGCACGTCTCCTCCTGAACGCCGCCGGAATCGGTGAGCACGAGCGTCGCCGTGCTTTCGAGCCGGAGGAAATCGAGGAAATCCTGTGAGTCGATCGGCGTGATCTCGTCGGGCATCGTGAGATCGAACGCCGCGAGGCGCTCGTTTGCTCGCGGATGGACCGGATAGACGACGTCGAGATCGGATTCGCTGGCGAATCGGGCCACGCCGTCGAGCAGGCTCGAAAAGCGCTCGCGGTCGTCGACGTTTTCGGCGCGATGCGCAGTCAGAAGACAGAAATCGCCGGCATCGAGATCGAGCTCGTCGAGAACGTCGCTCTTTGCGGCCGCGAGATCGCGATAGCCCATCACCGCATCGACGATCGTGTTGCCGGTCACGTGGATCGCGTCGTCGGCGATCCCCTCCTCGCGGAGATAGCCGGCAGCCTGTTCGGTCGGCGCGAAGCGGTAGTCGGCGGCGTGGTCGGCGAGCACGCGATTCACCTCCTCGGGCATCGTCCGGTCGAAACTCCGCAGGCCGGCCTCGACGTGGCCGACCTCGCAGTCGAGTTTGCCCGCCGCGATCGCCCCCGCGAGAACGGAGTTCGTATCGCCCTGAACGAGCACCAGTTCGGGCTGTTCGTCGAGCAGCACCGCCTCGATCTCCTGGATCATCGCGCCGGTCTGTTCACTCTGGGTGCCCGACCCGACGCCGAGGTTGTGGTCGGGTGCGGGCAGTTCGAGCTGGTCGAAGAAGACGGTGTCCAGCTCCTCGGAGTAGTGCTGGCCGGTGTGGACGACGCTGTAGGCGATCTCCCGTTCCTCGCAGGCGTCGATGACGGGCGCGAGCTTGATGATCTCCGGGCGCGTGCCGAGCACGATTGTCACGGTCGTCCCGTCGGTCATCGACACCCCTCCCCGTTCGGTACACCCAAACCGCAGGGCGACCCACCGATCGTGGGTTCGTCGCTCACAGCACCGCCCCTCTCTCTGACGGTGGCCATACACAAAGCGGCGGCATCATTACCCCTCCTTCTCCAGCAAGCTTATCAAACCTGTCGAAACCGACCGGCCCCGTTCCGGCTCGGACGCACGTTCGGCTCAGGCTGACGACGTGCGCTGATCGAGATAGGTCGCCAGCGCGTACGCCATCGACGCCTCACACCACCGCATCAGCGTGACGCGCCTGGTGAAAAAGCGCTCGCGCCGGAAGCGGAACTTCCCGTCGCCGGCGTACAGCGTACCGAGCACCCAGTCGATGATCCGTTCGGCGGCCGCGAACTCGCCGGCACGACTGAAGACGATGATCCCCTGCGCGGCGGCGTTGATGTCCCGCGGATAGCTGTTCGATTCGTCCCAGTTCGGCGCACCGTCGTCCGTGAACAGCTCTTCACGGTAGAACGCGAGCGCATCGTCGAGCACGCCGGCATATCTGTCGGCACCGGTGAGTTCGCGGTGGCGCAGCAGCGATTCGATGATGAACCCGTTGTGATGGTTGTCCATCGAGAGATGCGACGCCGACGGCGGATCGCGGTACATCCAGCCGCCCTCGGGCCGCTGGCACGAGACGACGTAATCGAGCAGTTTCTCGCCGCGTTCGCGATGGTCGCCGCCGAAGCGCGCGCCGAGTTCGAGCAGCGTCACGCCGCCGAGCGCGACCGCGTTGAGCGTGTAGTGGTCGGACGACCACGCCGGAACGTACTTCATCCGCGCGCCATCGTCGATCTCCTCGTATTCGAGATCCTCGTCGATGAAGTCGGCGACCGAACGCACGGTCTCGGCGTAGTCGGCCTCGCCAGTATCGAGCCCGGCGTCGTGGGCCGCGAGCAGCGCTCGCACCGCGTACGCCGTCGAAACCATGTCGGGGTAGGAGGGTAGTCCCTTGATGTCGAGATGCTGGATTTCGTGGCGATGGGCACCACAGAAACCCGCATAGCCCGGCGTCCGCTCTTCGACGAGCCACTCGGCGAGATCGTGCGCCTCGCGCCCGTAGTCGACGCCGCTGCCCTCGCCGAGTTCCAGTTCGTGGGCCGCGAGGTTCGCCATCGTGAACATGGCCGTCCCCTTGTAGTTGCGGCGCTGTTCGACGAGAAAGAGCGGTCGCACGTTGATCGGCGCGCGCTTGATCGTCTCCTGAACCGCGATGTTCACCCACTTGTTGTCGACGGGGAGCGCCTGCAACAGCCGGCTGCTCATCCCGTCACCGTAGTCCCAGCCGGTGTAGTCGCGTTCGCGGGCGTAGCCCAGCGTCTTCCCGAGCAGTTCGCCCGTGAGCCCCGTCGATCGGCGTTGCGATGCTGTCATCACCCGATCGGAGTCGGTCGAGACAAATCCGTTCGTCGGAAGCCGATCGAAACGGCGAGTCGGTTAGCGCCCGCGCCGCGTCGCGAGCAGCGCCGCGCCGAGCAGCGCGACGACGGCCACCGCGATGCCGAAGCCGGGACCACTCGAACTGCTGCCGCTGCCGTTGCCCGAGCCGTTCCCGCTGGCGTTGCCCGAACTGTTGCCGCCGGCATCGTTGCCACCGGCAGCCGTGCTCGCGCCGCCGCTCGCGTTGGCACTACTGTTGTTCCCACCACTGCCGGCCGCGGCGGTCGATTCGGTGAACTGCTGACCGGTGATGGTGATGCTGTCGTCCTGTGCACTTGTCGTGCTGTCGTTGTCGAGACTGACGACCGAGCCGTCGTCGATCCGCGTGACGACGTACTGCCCCTGCTGGAGGTCAGTAGTATCGATCGTCGCCGAACCGTTTGCGGCGGTCTCGAACTGGTTCACCGTTCGCCCGGGGCTGCCGTTCTCGACCGCGCGGAGCTGATAACCGGTGCTCGCTTCGCCCTGGTCGAAGTAGAGCCGTGCGCCCTGGTCGTACTCGCTGCCCGACTGGACGCGGCCGTCGGCGTCGACGGTGGTGACGTAGCCGGTCGCGTTCGCCGGCTGACCGTTGTTCGTCACGACCGCATCCTCGTTCGGATCGAACGTGCCGTTTAGCCGTTCGGACTGGCTGCTCCCGCTGGTCTCGTAGTAGGCAACCGCCATGAGCTGCTGGCTCTCGTTGACGTTGCCGTTGAGATTGACGGTGTAGTTGCGCTCGTTGTACAGCGCGACGATGGGCTGGCTACTGCCGACCGGCTGCCCGCGCGAGCCGTTGTCGGCCACGGTAAATATCCCGATGTAGCCGGCGTTCGGGATGACCCCGGAGACGTTCACCGACTGGTTCGCGCTGAACTGCGAGGCGCTCTGGTTCGAGAACGACAACGAGGCGCTCTCGATGCGATAATCGTCGGTCACCGGGCCGTCGGTCGATCCCGAGGGCGTCGTCGTCGAGACGCCGACCGAGTAGCTGCCGTCGCTCGTCGGCGTCGTCACGTTCGCGACGTTGGCGACGATGCGATCGTCGGCGCTCACCGATACCGGCTGCTGGAAGGTGAGCGTGATCTGGCCGTCCGACGTCGAGACGTTCGCCGGATCGACCGTCCGCTGACTACTCGAACTGGCGACGGTGACCGAGACCGACCCGACACTGACGTTCTCGACACTGCCGTCGAAACTGCCGCTCGCCCCGAAGTCGACCGTCATCGATTTCATCCCGTCCTGCGTGATGGCATCGCTCCCCTGAGCGACGACCGAGACGGGGAAATCGGTCGCGCTCGTCCCCGGCGAGTGCGGGTACGGAGCCGCCGTATCGGAATCGAGCGCCGCCGCCGACCCGCTGACGGCGATGCCGCCGACGAGTGCCGAAACGAGCACTACGGTGATCATGAATGCGCTGCGTCGTACCGCCGTCATGGCTGTGGGTCCCTCATTGGTTGGTCTCCGAGAGCCGCCTCTGACCGATGCAACGGCCGATAGCAGCCGTTTCGGTCACGGTTCGGCTCCCTTCGTTGGCGTAACTGTCAGCCCCATCATACTCATTTCTATCGGTTCGTATCCACATACCGTGACCGATCGAGATCCGTCCATGTGCTACGCTGTAACTATCAGTTCGAAAGGATAGTCGGAAAATACGGATGCCGCAGCGATCGATTCAGCGGTTGCGTCGCGTCGCGAGCAGCGCCGCACCGAGCAGCGCGACGACGGCCACCGCGATGCCGAAGCCGGGGCCGCTCGAACTGCTGCCGCTGCCGTTGCCCGAGCCGTTCCCGCTGGCGGTACCCGAGCCGTTTCCGCTGGCGTTGCCGCCGGTTGCGGCGTCACCCTCGCCGCTGCTGGCAGTGGCGGTGACACCGGTATCGGTCGCAGCACCACTCGCGTTCGTCGTGTTCGCCTGTGTGGTCGCCTGCTGGCCAGTGATGAGGATGCTATCGTCCTGTGCGCTGGTCGTGCTGTCGTTGTCGAGGCTCACGAGCGAGTCGTCGGCGATCCGCGTGATCGCGTACTGCCCTTCCGAGAGATCGCTCGTGTCGAGGATCGTCGTGTCGTTCGCGCCCGTCTGGAACTGTGTCGCGGCGGAGCCGAGTTCGCCGTCCTCGACCGACTGCACCTGGTAGCTCGTTTCCGGTTCACCCTGCGGGAAGTAGAGTCGTGCGCCCTGTGCGTACTCACCGCCGGCCTCGACTTGTCCGTCGACGTCGAGCGTCGAGACGTTCGCGGTCGCGTTCACGAGCGTGCCGTTGGTCCGCAGCCGTTCGTCGTCGTTCGGATCGAACGTCTGGTTCTCGCGGAGGCTCGCCGAGCGACCGTTCGTCTCGCTGTACGCGACGGCCATCAGCTGTTGACTCTCCGTGACGTTGCCGCTCACGTCGATGCTGTACTGCTGGCTCGACGTGGCCGTGGCGACGTCAGTCGAACCGACGAGCTCACCTGGCGAGCCGTTCGGGGCCGTGGTGAACAGCCCGACGTAGCCGCCGCCCGGCACCGACGCCGAGACGTTGATCGACTGCTGATCGCTGAACTGCGAGAGGTTCTGGTTGCCCATCGACAGCTCCGGCGCAGTCGTCGAGTAGGAGACCGACGTTGGTCCGTCGGTGCTGCCCGATGCGGTGGCGAACGTCGCGTTGACCGAATGGCTGCCCGGTCGATCCGGCGTCGTGAAGTTCCCCACCTTGACCGCGACCTCCGCCCCGGTGTTCGGGCTATCGGAGGCGAACTGCGGCTGGACCGGCCGCGGAAGCGTGATGGTAACCTCGTTGCCGGCCTGATTCGAGGAGACACTGATGTTCGCGACATCGACGATGTCGGTGTTGTTCTCGGCGATCTCGATGCGCTGGCCGCCACGCACCGCGATGAACACGTCGTCGTCGGTCACGTTGGAGACGTCGGCATCCGGACCCGCATCGAGCGTGATCTCCTTGATGCCGTTCTCAGCGACCGAATCGCCCGGTCTGACGACGTAGACGAACGTCCCGAGCGTGTCGGAGCTTGGCGTCAGCGGATAGGTCGCGCCCGCGCCGGGATCGAGCGCCGCCGCCGTTCCGCCGAGGGCGACGCCGCCGACGGCCGCCGAGAGCAATACCACCAGTACCATTCCCGCAGTTCGTATCCGTGTCATGATTGTCGTCCAACAGCGTTGAGCGTATCGCTTCAACTGGCGCGGCCCGATCGTATATGAGTAACGGCTTCGCCCGACCGGTGTCGCGGCGGGCGGACCGACGTGTTTAGGAGCATCGAGTTCCTCGCCGGAAGCAAGACTGAATGAACTATCTGTTTTTCACGAACACTCCTGCGCACGTCCATCTCTACAAACACGCCGTTGCGGCCCTCGAACGTCGCGGTCACGACGTGTTGATTCTCGGTCGTGACTACGGCTGTACGAAGGAACTCCTCGACTATCACGATCTCCCCTACCGACTCTATGGCCGGCTGGCGACGAAAAAACGATCGCTGTTCTACCAGCTCCCGCGTCACTATCTCTCGATTCTCCGACAGACGTGGCGATACTCACCCGACCGCATCTTCGGGATGGGCGCGTACGCGGCCCATGCGGGTGCGCTCTCGCGCACGCCGGTGACGCTGATCCTCGACTCCGAGCCGACCTCGCTCGATCACACCGTCTCACGGCCGTTCGCCGACGCCATCCTCACGCCCGACGCCTTCGGCAAGGATCTCGGGGCGAACCACTATCGCTTTCGCGGCTTCAAGGAGTGTGCCTACCTCCACCCCGACGTGTTCACCCCTCGCGACGACATCCGCGAGCAGCTCGGCGTCGGCCCCGACGAGAAATACGTCATCTGCCGGTTCAACGCCTTCGGCTCACATCACGACGTCAGCCAGTCTGGCATCGGTCCCGCCGAGCGGCGTACGCTGATCGAACGCCTCGGCGACGACGCGACCGTCTTCGTCTCCGACGAGAGCGGCACGATGGAGTTCGACGGGATCGACGCCCGGCCGTACGATCTCCATCCCGGGCTGTTGCACGACGCACTCAGCGAAGCCCACCTCCTGGTCGCCGACACGCAGACGATGGTCACCGAGGCCGCGCTGCTCGGGACGCCCGCTATCCGGTCGAACTCCTTCGTCGGCGAGGAGGACATGGGCAACTTCATCGAGCTCGAAAACCAGGGGCTGATCTTCAACATCGCCTCCTTCACCGAGGCGATCGAGCGCGCCGAGTCACTGCTCGACGAGGAGGATCTCACGGAGAGATGGACCGCCAAACGTGACGCGTTCATGGCCGACAAGGTGAACCTCACCGACGTCATCGTCGAACTCGCCACCAGTCCGAACGGGGCCGCCGGGGTCGACGGCCTCTCGCACGGCAGCCCGCCACGACGGACCGACCCGCCGACACCCGAGCGTTAGAACCGATCGACGGCCCGATTCACCAGCTGATAACCGCTTTTCGCGACGTCCATCGCCATCCCGCCGGATTCGGCGACGTAGTAGGGCGTCAGCTCGCCCCCGAACTTCGATTTGTACCGGCAGAGCTGTTCGGTGTTCGCGCCGACGAGGTCGTACTGGTTCACGGAGTCGATCGGCGGATCGTCGGCGATATCGTTGATGATGCGCCAGTGGAGGAGGCTGTTGATGCTGACGTTCTCGTGGGTCGCGCGCGTGCCACCGAGCCAGTAGTACGCCGCATCGTTCGAGAACAGCGTGATGACCCCACCCAGATGGTCGCCGTCGGCACGGGCGACGTAGACGCGACAGCGATCGCCAAACTCCTCGATGACGTCACGCACGTACGGCCACTCCGGGCCGAACGGTTCGGACTGTTCCGCGTAGCGGGCGGCGGTCTCCCTGAAGACGCGCTCGCCGCCCCTGATACCAGCGGTCCCGATATCGATATCGAGGTCCATCCCCGAGCGGATCTCCCGGCGAAGGCTTCGACTAAAGGAGTCGATGAGTTCGTCGGGGTCGTCGGCCATGAGGCGATAGGTGAAGGCCGGTTCGACCGACAGCCCGTTCCAGCGGTACGGGCGCGGGTCGGTGTAGTCAGGCGGGCAGAGAATGCGGACGAACGTTCGCGGCGAGTCGGCATCGAGCGCCTCCAGGAGTTCTGCGGTGAACTCGCGGTTGACCTTCTCGCGCTTGCGCTGTTTCGGGCTGGTCGGCATCACGAGCGGTCCCAGACTGGGGACGGCCATGCCCGGCGGTGGCGAGGAGACGATCCGCAGCCCGCCGACGTGGCGGACGAACAGCGGCACCATCGCCACCAGCTGCTCGCCGCGATAGCCGCCGAAGAGATGGCAGTCGCCGGATGCGTGGCGGTCGAGGACGGACAGCGCCTCGGGAGTGTGGAAGACTTCGAAGCCACGCTCGGGAAGCGCCCCCGCCCACGTGTCGCGATCGAGCCGCTCGATCCTCATTGATCGAACGGGCGTGCGCTGGCGTTCATCATTCGGTGTCTATTACGCCCCGGCAGCCGAATAAAGGGGTTGTCCTTTGCTCGTCGTACCACACTCCGTATGCCATAGCAGCAGCTGACGAATGGAACGAAACGGGCGGGACGGAGTGGGCCGAGTCCGGATCCGAGTGGGGTGCGCGGCGGGACGAGCGCTGTGTGCCGGCTGCGACGAGAAAAGCGTCACGTACCGGCAGTTACAGGAAGGCGTCGATGCCTGATAAGCTCCTCGCTTCTATCGCCGATCGCGGAGCGCCGGGAACTCCTCGCGCACGCTCGTCACGCGTTCGGGATCGATGTCGGCCGTGACGATCGTCGGTTCGTCGGCAGCGTGCTCGCCGGCACCCGCTTGCGCCGAAATCTCACCCCAGGGATCGTAGATCGCCGAGCGCCCACAGAGTGCGGTCTCGCCGAACACGCCGGAGCCATTGCAGGCCGCCACGAACAGCTGGTTCTCGATCGCCCGCGCCCGCGGGAGGAGTTGCCAGTGGTCGACGCGCGGATACGGCCACGCACTCGGGACGAGAATCAGGGTCGCCCCTGCAGCGACGAACTCGCGATACAGTTCGGGAAAGCGCAGATCGTAGCAGGTCGTGGTGCCGATCGTGAATCCGTCGAATGCGGCCAGTCCGAGCGAGTCGCCGGGAACGAGCAGTTCGGCCTCTCGCGACTCGTAACCGAAGAGGTGGTGTTTGCGGTAGACTGCTCGCCGTTCGCCATTACGGTCGAAGAACACCGACGTGTTCGCCAGACCGCTCTCGCTCGGTGTCTCGAACCCGTCACGCGCGCTCGCCGCGAGCTCCTCGACGATCGAGCCAGCGAGCACGCCGACGTCGTGGGTTCGTGCCGCGTCCGCGATCCGCGCGAGCGTCGGTCCCGCGAGCGATTCGGCCGCCCGCTCGTACTCGTCGAACGCGAAGTAGCCGACGGAGAATATCTCGGGGAGACAGACGAGATCCGCGCCGTCGTCCGCAGCTGTGGCGATGGCCGCGAGCGCGCGTTCGACGTTCGCCTCGATCGCGCCGGGTTCGATGTCGTGTTGACAGCAGGCGAGGCGCATCTACGGCTCGGCCGCCGTGTCCGCGCGGATGGCGGCTTCGAGGTTGTCGAGCTCGTCGTCGAGGTTGCGTTTGAAAAAGCCCTCGACGCCCGGCATCTTCCCCTCGACGGTGAAGCGATTGCGCAGGCGAGTGCCGTCGTCGACGGCTTCGAGATCGTGTTCGCCGACGACCCGGAGCACGCGCGAGCGCCCGACGAACTCCACGTGCGTCGGCGGGTCGCGTTCGGTGTCCTCGGTCTCGACGGCGATCGTGCGATCGACGAACGGGATCGGCAGTGAGATATGCCAGGTAGCGTGGGTCTCGTCGTGGATCTCGAACGAGTCGACGACGCTGATCGCTTCGGCGCGCTTGCCCGGATCGGCGATGAAGGCCCAGACCTGTTCGGGCGGGACGGCGAGCTCGAACGTGCGTTCGATCCGGACTGTCATATCATCAGTAGACGTTCAGTCGGTAAAAATCCGCCGACCCGAACGTGAGAGCGCCCGATCACTCAGCCGGGCGTGACACGCCACGTGGTCGATTTCGCACGGCTCCACTTCTCGATGTCGATCTCCTCGGATTCCTCGTCGAGCCGCGGCAGCCGGACGCCGACCTGTTTGGCGCTCAACCCGAGCTGGTCGGCGATGTTCTTCGAGCGGAAGTAGCGCTCGCCACGCGCGACGCTGTCGTGGAGATACGCGAGGATCCGCCGATCCTCGTCGGAAAAATCGGTCATTACGATCACTACGGTCGTGAGACTCTTAACGCTTTGTGGCAGCCGCTCACCCCGACAGATGTATCGCCACGATCGCGATCGCGCCGGCGATCGAGGCCGCGGCGAACCCCCAGGCGGCGGTGAGTTGGGTTTCGAGCAGTCCACCGACGAGCGCGGCGAGCGCGCCGACGAGCGCGAGGACGACGAACAACACGGCGAAGCCGACGCCGCGGTCGGTCCCGACGGATGTGGCCATGCCGGCGCTATCACCGGCGGGGACTTAGTTCGTTCCATCACGGCGGGTGCTGTGGCGGCTCACAGCCGAATCGTGGCGGCCGATCGACAACCTATTTCCTCCGACCGCGAAAGCATACCCGATCGAATGAATCGCACGCGCGCCGTCGTCCTCTTCATCGTCGTTCTCGCCGCGATCGGCGGCGTGGCCGTCCTCACCGTCGATCGTCCGTCGGTCACGGGAACCGAGAGCCGCTTTGCGGGCGTGAACGACTCGACGACGCTCGTCACGACCGAACTCCGCGTCACGAACCCGAACCCGATCCCGATCGAGCTCGGCAACACGACCGTAACCCACTCGATACGGATGAACGGCATCGAGATGGGCACCGGGAGCCGTGACGACATCCGGGCCGCACCGGGCACGTCGACAGTGAACTTCACGACCGCCATCGACAACCGGAACATTCCGGCGTGGTGGGCGAGCCACGTCGAGCGCGGCGAGCGCACGCGGGTCGTCACGGGTGCGGCCGTCGACCTGCCAGTGTTCGGGACCGCGCGCGTGAGCGAGAATCGAACGCTGACGACCGACATCACCGGCGCGCTGAACACGAGCGAGCCACGGCCGATCAACGCGAGCCTTCCGTTCGTCGACGATCCCGTCCTCGTCGTCGAGCGCACGTCGGCGACGTGGGGGAACGTGACGCGCGCGACGACGCCGCTCGACATCGCCCTTCGAGTACGGAACCCGTCCGAAATCCCGATCCCCGTCGCTCGCATCGACTACACGCTCACGATGAACGGGATCGCCGTCGGCAACGGCACCACCGGCGAGGGAACGGTGCTCTCGCCCGGTAGCGAGCAAACGATCACGGCGGAGGCGGCCATCCGCAACGACGAACTCGACGACTGGTGGGTCAGCCACATCGAGCGCGGCCAGCGGACCGATCTGGGGATCTCGCTTACCACGGTGCTCGAACTCCCCGACAACCGAACGGTCGAACTGCCGCTCGACGATCTCGGCGGGAACACCACCATCGACACCGACGTGTTCGACGCGGGGAACGGCTCGACCGGCTCGACGAGTTCGATCCGGCTGACTGGCTGAGAGGAGGGGTAGTGACGCTGACCGATGGATATTACTCCCGGCTGTTCCGTCGTTGAGTATGGATGTCCGCTTGCTCGAAGCCACCGACGATCCCGAACGAGTGATCTGTACCGCCGCGCGCAGCGACTACTCGTCGGGCTTCGTCGGCGAACAGTCGTTCGCGGAGACGATGAGCACCGTCGACGGGGAGACGATCGAGGAGAAAAAACGTACGCTCGTCGGCCGCCTGCTCGATCATGGCCACTTCGGCCCGTTCGAGCACCCCCAAGCGACCTTCGGCGTCAAGGGGATCAGCCGCTCGTGTATGGCCCAGCTCACCCGCCATCGCCACGTCTCCTTCGACGTCCAGTCGATGCGCTACGTCTCCTTCGACGAGGTCGATCCCGCCGACGTGCGTGAGGGCGCGATGATCGTCACGCCGCCGTCGGCGACCGATCCAGACTGGGTAGGGCGCAATCAGAGCGGTGGCGCGGTCGACGACGAGGTGGTCGAAAAGCGCGAACGGATCTTCCGCGAATCGGTCACGGAGTCGGTCGAATCGTATCAGGAGCTGCTCGATACGGGGATGCCGCCGGAGGACGCCCGGTTCGTGCTGCCGATCGGCACCGAGGTGAACATGGTGCTGTCGATGAACGTCCGGATGTTGATGCACGTCGCGGACATGCGTGCCGCGGCCGACAGCCAGTGGGAGATTCGCCATCTCACCGAGTCGATCCTCGATCACGCCGCCGAGTGGTGTCCACTGACGTTCGCCCACTACGACGAGCAGATGAAAGGGCGCAAGAACAGACTCGCGCCCTGAGTCGTTCGGACGGTCGTGGTCATAGCGTTTTTATATGATGGTCCGATCATCTACGATGGATGAAGCGGCTGTCGGTGCTCGGCCTCGTCGCCGCGATAGTGCTCGGAGCAGTTTTGCTCCCCGCCGTAGCGGTCGGCGACGCACAGGCCGCCCCGTCGAACGGCTCCGACACCGCGACGTCGTTCAACGACGCACGGTTCGTCGTCACGGTCTACGAGAACGGCTCTGCGCGCTGGACGCAGCGCTACAACCAACCACTCACCAACGAGAGTCAGACCAGTCGCTTCCGTGCCTATGCGAACCGGTTCGGCAGCGAAGAAACGCCGTTGTACACCGATTTCAGGGAACGAGCGACGACGCTCACCGCAGGCGGCTCGAACGCGACGGGACGGTCGATGGACGCGCGCGATTTCAGGCGTGAGACGCGCGTGAGTTCGCAGCCACAAACGACGGGCGTCGTCGAGATGTCGTTCCTCTGGACGAACTTCACGTCCACCGAGGGCGGCCACACCGTCGGCGAGAGCTTCGAGAGCGGGCTCTATCTCTCCAGGGGGATGTCACTCGAATTCCGTGCCGGGCCGAACCTCGAAGTCGACTGGGAGTCGGTCGAACCCGCAGCCGACGCCTCGACCAACGGCTCGGCGAACACGACCGATTCGCTGACCTACTTCGGGCCGGCACAGTTCGCGAGCGGGCAGCCCCACGTCGTCTTCACCGAGGAATCGGCGCTGGCGGACGACGAGGGCTCGTCGTCAGAACTGCCGCTCCTGTGGGGCGCTGGTATACTCATCGTCGTTCTCGTCGGCGGCGTGATCGCCTGGCGATCGGGCATCGCCGGGACGGGTGACGAGCCGCCCGATCCCGGGGCGGCCGCCGAAGCCGAGACCGGCGACGACGCCACGAACGAGGACGAACTCGCGACGAGCGCGCCGCCGGAACCGGCCGTGAGCGCCGCCGAGATGAAGACCGACGCCGACCGGATCGCCGAGCTGCTCGACGCCAACGGCGGGCGAATGCAGCAGGGCGATATCGTCGAGCAGACCGACTGGTCGAAGTCGAAGGTGAGCACGCTACTCTCCGAGATGGCCGAGGAGGACCGAGTGAGCAAGCTCCGCGTCGGCCGTGAGAACATCGTCAGCCTCGACGGCCACGAGCCCGACATCACCGGCTCGCCGTTCGACGACGGGTAGGCCCAAAGCGCAACCGTTAAACCCGATTCGTCGCTACGAACGAGTGCAGCCACAGAGGTGTGCTCTGGTGGTGTAGTCCGGCCAATCATATCACCCTCTCACGGTGATGACCAGGGTTCGAATCCCTGCCGGAGCATTCTCCATTTTCACGACACATAGCGGTTGCTCGGTCGCGTGCCACAACAGCCAAAAGCTGTCTCTTATACACATCTCNCAGAGATGTGTATAAGAGACAGGCCGAAGTTCAGCGGCGAGCTGCTCGACGAGGACGACGACGGTACCTTCGTCTGTGCCGGCTGCGGCACCGAACTGTTCTCCTCGGACACGAAGTTCGACTCCAAAACTGGGTGGCCGAGCTTCTCGGACGCCGCCGACGAGAACATCGAGTTCCGACGCGACACCAGCCACGGGATGGAGCGCACCGAAGTCGTCTGTGCGACCTGCGGCGGCCATCTCGGCCACGTCTTCGACGACGGGCCGGAGCCGACGGGCAAGCGTTACTGCATCAACTCGGCGGCGCTCGGCTTCGACGAAGAGGACGCCTAACTACGCCGACCGTGCGGACACGTACCGCTATATAGATTTCATAGTAGAGTATTTATCCTCCCTGTGGCTACCGACAGACGATGCAGGGAACGCCTGTGAGTCGGCGTACGGTACTGGCTGGCGGGGCCGGGCTGTGCGCGGGGCTCGCTGGCTGTATCAGCACGAGCGCGACGCCGCCGGACAGTGCCAGCGGGAACGACTCCGAGGGGAGCGGGGCGGGCGACGTCCCGACCCTCCAGGCCGGCGGCTCCTCGACGGTGTACCCGATCGTCGACAGGGCGGCCTCCTTCTGGGGAACGAACGCGGCCCCGCCCGATGGGAAATACTGGAAACCCGGGAAGTACGGAATCGAGACGGACGAACGGCTCGCCGACTACTGGGCCGGGATGTATGGTTTCGACGCGACCGAGAGCGATTCACCGCCGATCGCGATAAGCGTCAGTCTCAGCCACTCGGGAACCGGCCTCGAAAAACTGCGCAACGGTCGTCTCGATCTCGGTAATTCGAGCGCGCCGGTGAAAGCCGAGTTCCCCGATCTCGCGGAAAAGAAGCTCTCAAAGTACGTGGACCACGTCGTCGGCGTCGATGCCCAGCCGATCGTCGTCAGTCAGGCGATCGCGGACGCCGGCGTCACGGAAATCTCGGCCGAGACCCTGAAGGCCATCTACAAGGGAGAGATCACCGACTGGAAGGGGGTGCCGGGCTACTCCGGGCCGAGCACGGAGATTCAGGTCGTCGGGCGCGCGGAGGGGTCGGGCACCGACACCGCATTCCGCAACAACCTCTTCGGCGACCCGAACGCCGCGATCCCCGGCGTCGACATCCGGAAGGGCGAGAACCAGCAGGTGAAACAGATCGTCACCAACTCCGAGAACGCCCTCGCCTACATGGCGCTCGCGTTCGTCGACGACTCGGTGCCGGCCATCGCGCTCACCTTCCAGGGGACGAAATACGTCCCCGGTGAAAATCTCGCCGAGGGCGGCTACCCGCTCGCGCGCGATCTGCACTGTTACACCTACGACGGCACCTCGAAGAAGGAGGCCGCGCTGCTCCGTATGCTCGTCAGCGAGTACGGCCAGCAGTCGTTCGTCAAGGACGTCGGCTACTCGGCACTGCCGCCGAAACGCCGAAAGAAACAACGGCAAAAACTTCCAGACACCCAACGATGAGCGTCGAACGCGGGCTCGTCGGCCGATTGGGTGTAGGTGACAGCCCCGTCGGCGTACTGCTCGGCGTCACGCTGCTGGCGGTCGCGCTGACCTTCTTCCTCGCGCCCGGGCTGGTGATCTACCCGCTCGCGGCGTTCGCGATCGTCGTCGTCTACGGGATTTTCAGGGAACAGGGGACGACCGCCCGCGTGCTCGCGCTTGCGGCGACGGTCGTGACGGTGCTCGTGCTCGGCCTGATCACGATCTATCTGGTGGCGCAGTCGATCCCGGCCTTCCGGATCATGGGCATCGACATTCTGACGAAGACGGGCGGGGAACTCTGGAGTCCGAGTTCGGCGATCTATTCGCTCGTGCCGATGATGTGGGGCACAGTTGTAACGACGCTCATCGCCACGGCCATCGCCGCCCCGCTCGGCGTCGCCGGCGCGGTGTTCATCGCCGAGATGGCCCCCGACTGGGCGCGTGGCCTGCTCAAACCCGCCGTCGAGGCGCTCGCGGGCATCCCGTCGATCGTCTACGGCTTCATCGGCTTCGTCGTCCTCAACCCGTTCATGGCCGAGCAGTTCTCGCTGCCGACGTTCGGCAGCCTGTTCGTCGTCGGCGTCGTCATCGGCGCGATGGCGCTGCCGACCGTGGTCTCGATCGCCGAGGACGCCATCGCGAGCGTCCCCGGCCCGATGAAGGACGGCTCGCTCGCGCTCGGCGCGACCGACTGGCAGACGACGACCGCCGTGACGCTGCCGGCGGCCTTTTCGGGCGTTTCGGCCGCCGTCCTGCTGGGTATCGGCCGCGCCGTCGGCGAGACGATGGCCGCGACGGTGATCCTCGCGCACGCACAGGTGCTGCCCGATCCGCTCTACGATGTGTTCGGCAACACCGAGACGCTCACCAGCCTCATCGCGAGCCAGTACGGTATCGCCAGCGGCTCGCAGATGAGCGCACTGTTCGCTGCCGGCGTCGTTCTCTTCGTCACTGTGCTCGGCCTGAGCATCGGCTCGCAGTACGTCGAACGGCGGATGGAGCGCACGCTCGGGGGCGACACATGAGTACGGACACGGGCGTTGCGAGCGCGCTCGACCGAGGCAGCACCGGCCCACTGCGGTACGCCGGCGGGGCGGTCGTCGCGATCGGTGCCATCGTGGTCGTCGCGAGCCTGCTCGCGTTCGTCCAGGTCGTTCCCACCACGATCGCGGGCGCGTCGCTGTTCGACGTGCTCGCGCTCGCGCTCGTCGCAGCGGCAGGCTGTCTGATCGCGGTCGTCGTCGCTGCCAAATCCGGCGTGCTCGACACCACACCGGATCACACCGCGGGCACGTCGCTCGCGGCCGTCTTCGGTCTCGTCGGGCTCGTCACTGGTGGGTTCGTGAGCGCACAGACGCTCGGTTTTAGTACATTGTGGCCAGCCGGCGCGCTCGTCGGCGCGGCGCTCGGGGTCGTGCTGGCGATCGTCCCCCGAGAGGACAGCGCGCTCGCGGCGACCGGTGGCGGGTTCGCGCTCCTCGTCGGTGGGATCGTTCTGACCGACGTCATCGGCCCGGACTGGCAATGGCAGCCGGAGGGGCTGTCGGCCGCGTTCACGCCCGAGACGACACTGCCGATACTGCTCGGCGTCGCCGGCCTGCTGCTCGCGTGGGTCGGTGCGCAGGCGGCCGCCGGCTTCGGCACACAGGGCAAGGCGCGCGGCGCGTCGCTGCTCGTGAGCGCGAACGCGGCGGGCATGATCGCGCTGCTCGTCGTTCTCATTTCCTTCATCGCCGTGCGCGGCTGGGGACCGATGACCGAGGGCATCCGTTTCGGGTTGTTCTGGGAGCCGGTGACGTGGTTCCAGCCACCCGGTTGGGATAAGTACGTCATCATCAGCGCGCCCCTCGTCTGGTTCCACTGGCCGTTCGTGATGGAAGGATTCGCGATCACGAACGCGATCAACGGCGTCGCGCCAGCGATCGTCGGCACCGTCTGGCTGGTCGTCGGCGCGGTGTCGGTCGCCATCCCGCTCGGGGTTGGTACAGCAGTATTCCTGACCGAGTACGCCGAACAGGGCCGGCTGACCTCGATCGTCGAGATCGCCACGAACGGGCTCTGGAGCACGCCGAGCATCGTCTACGGACTCTTCGGGCTGGCGTTCCTCGTGCCCCGCATCGGCAACGGGAGCAGCCTGCTGTCGGGCATGCTGGTGCTCAGTTTCATGCTGCTTCCCCTCGTGATCATCACGAGTCGGGAGGCGCTGCTCAACGTGCCCGACCAGTACCGCGACGCGAGCGCCGCCCTCGGCGTGAGTCGCTGGCAGACGATCAAGAGCGTCGTCCTGCCGGCGGCGATGCCCGGCGTCGTGACCGGCGCGATCCTCGGCGTGGGTCGTATCGCGGGCGAGACCGCGCCGATCCTGCTCGTCCTTACCGGCGAACCGTTCCCCGAGACCGGGCCCGACCTCTTGAACTTCGGGGCGGCGTTCACCTCGTCGTTCCCGTTCGTCGAACTGTCGTTCCTCAACACCGACGCACTGCTCCAGCCGGCGACCGCGCTCCCCTACCAGCTGTTCGCCACTATCACCGCCGGCGTCGGCGACGTCGGCGAGGGGTTCTCGTGGGGGACGGCGCTCGTTCTCCTGCTGGTGGTCTTCGCCTTCTACGCGGTCGGCATCGCCTCGCGGCGCTACTTCGACACCAAACTCCAATCATGAGCACGCTACAACAGGACCGAGACCGGACCGCCGGCGAGAGCGACGAGCGCATCGAACCGGAGTGGACGAACTACGACTTCGACAACGGGACGAAGTTCGCCGTCGACGACCTCAACGTCTTCTACGGCGACGAGCAGGCACTCGAAGGAATCGAGCTCGACATCCCCGAGGAGAGCGTCACGGCGCTCATCGGCCCGTCGGGCTGTGGGAAGTCGACGTTCCTCCGCTGCCTGAACCGGATGAACGACCGCATCAAGGCCGCACGCGTCGAGGGGAGCGTCGCACTCGACGGCCAGGAGATCTACGGCGATAGCGTCGATCTCGTCGAGCTCAGAAAGCGCGTCGGGATGGTGTTCCAGCAGCCGAACCCGTTCCCCAAATCCATCCGGAAGAACGTCTNGGTTGTTCGGCGACGACGCCGGCGACGAGGACGCGCTCGTCGAGCGCGCGCTCCGGCAGGCCGCCCTCTGGGAGGAGGTCGACGACCGCCTCGACGACAACGCGCTCGGATTGTCTGGGGGGCAGCAACAACGCCTCTGCATCGCACGCTGTCTCGCGGTCGATCCCGAGGTGATCCTGATGGACGAGCCCGCGAGCGCGCTCGACCCGATCGCGACCGCGAAGATCGAGGACCTCATCGAGGAGCTCGCCGACGACTACACCGTGGTCGTCGTCACCCACAACATGCAGCAGGCCGCGCGCATCTCGGACCAAACGGCGGTCTTCCTCACCGGTGGCGAACTCGTCGAGTACGGTGACACCAACGAGATCTTCGAGAACCCCGAAAGCCAGCGCGTCGAGGACTATATCACTGGCAAGTTCGGCTGACCCCAGGAACCCTTTTGCGTCCGTCGCCGTAAGGTGAGTTAACGAACCGTGAGCGAGCCACGCGAGGAGACCAAAAGCATCTGTCCGCTCTGTGCGGTCGGCTGTAGCGTCCGCTACGACGGGGCAACGGGCCGGGCGCGCGGCTGGCCGGGTGCGCCCGTCAACGAGGGTGGCGAACTCTGCCCGAAGGGGATCGCCGCCTTCGACGTGTTCGACGACGAGGACCGATTGACCCGTCCCCTGATGCGCCGGAACGGCGACCTCGAACCCGTTTCCTGGAACGAGGCCTACGATCGCATCGAGCGCGAGTTCGAGAAAATCGTCACCGATCACGGCCCGGACGCGCTAGCCTTTCTCGGCGCGCCACACTGCACGAACGAGGAGAACTACCTCTTCGGAAAGCTCGCGCGGAGCCTCGGCACGAACAACGTCGACAACCGGGCACGGCTCTGCCACGACTCCACCGTCTCGGCGATGGAGGAGCGCCTCGGCTCCGGCGGGATGACGAACTCGCTCGCGGACCTCGCCGATGCCGAGGCGTTCATCGTCATCGGATCGAACCCAGCCGACCAGCAGCCGGTCGCGTTCGACTCGTACATTCGGCCCGCGGTCAACGACGGCGCACAGCTGATCCATATCGATCCGCGCGCGAACGCGACGACCCGTCTCGCCGACACCCACATCGCGCCACGACCGGGCACGGACGCGCTCGTCGTCGCGCTGTTCGTGAAGACGATTCTCGACGAGGGATTAGTCGACGAGGAGTTCGTCGCCGACCGGACTGAAGGATTCGCGGCGTTCGCCGCATCGGTCGACGAGATGGATGATGAAACAGTCGCCGAGCGTGCCGGCGTCGATCCGGCAGCGATCCGGGAAGCAGCCCGTGCGTTCGGCGGGGCCGAGCGGGCGGCCGTCGTCGCAGGCACCGGCGTCGAGGGCGACGGCCCCGACGACAGCGCGACCGCCGACGCACTGTTGAACCTCCTCCTGCTCACCGGGAACCTCGGCAAGCGCGGCGCGGGCATGAACCTCTTTCGCGGGCTCAACAACGAGCAGGGGGCCTGCGACGCCGGCGCGCTCCCCCACCAGCTGCCGGGCGGTCGTCCTGTCACCGATCCGACGGCGCGCGCGCAGGTGGCCGACGTCTGGGGTGTCGAGCCGCCCGCCGAGCCCAGCCCGACGGAGCTCGATCTCGTGCGCGAGTTCGGCGCGGGGATCCGGGCCGCGTTCGTCCTCGGCGAGAACCCCGCCGTGACGAAACTCGACAGGCAGGGCGTCGCGCGCGGCCTCCGATCGCTCGATTTCCTGGTGGTGCAGGACGTCACCCACACCGAGACGACCGCCCACGCCGACGTCGTCCTGCCGGCGGCCATCTGGTCGGAGAAAGCCGGAACCGTGACGAACCTCGACCGGCAGGTCCAGCGAACGCGCGTGCTCGAATCGCCACCAGGCGCGGCACGCAGCGATCTCGCGATCCTCTGTGCGCTCGGCAAGCGCCTCGTCGGGGACGGATTCGAATACGACGACCCACAGGCGGTGTTCGACGAACTCACTGCCGTCAACCCACAGTACGCGGGCATGAGCTACGAGGGGATCGGGATGGAGAGCCAGCGCTGGCCGTTCCCCGACGGTGCGGACACGGGAACCGACGTGCTCCACCGCGAGGAGTTCATGAGCGGTGATCGTCGCGCACCGTTCGTCACGATCCCCACCGTCGAGTCCGATGAAGAGATTGCGGACGACGAACTGGTGTTGCTCACCGGTTCGCGCAGCGGCGACGTCGCCACGACGACGATGGGCAGCGGGGTGGGGACGCCCGACGATACCCTTCTCGTCCACCCCACGGACGCCGACGCGCGAGGCGTGGCCGACGGCGAGCGGGTCGTCGTCGAGAGCCGGGACGGGCGCATCGAACTCGTCGCCGAGCGGAGCCGGGGCGTTCGACAGGGCACCGTCTTCGTCCACGCGGGCGTCGCCGATCCGCTGCTCGGTGCCGGACGAACGCGCGTCCAAATCTCATAATCGTAGTGGCAAGACGCCGGTTTTGCCGCCAGACAAACTCAATACTTGCCGCAGTTCGACTGTGAGTGTATGTCTACCAAAGACGCGACCAAGAACCGGTGGTTGATCGCGGCGTCGGCGATCGCGATCCACCTGTCGATCGGGAGCATCTACGCGTACAGCATCTACCAGATACCGCTGAACGAGGCACAGGGCTGGAGCACGGGAAGCGTGACGACCGCCTTCTCGATCGCCATCTTCGTCCTCGGGATCACGGCCGCCTTCCTCGGGAGCTACGTCGAGAAGTACGGCCCACGAGCGTCCGGGCTGGCCGCGGCCGTCCTCTACGGACTCGGGATGATCGGCTCCGGCGCGAGCGTGCTTCTCGGGAGCCTCCCACTCTTTCTCGTCACGTTTGGCGTCGTCGGCGGGATGGGGCTCGGTCTCGGTTACATCTCCCCGATCGGGACGCTCGTCGAGTGGTTCCCCGATCGCCGCGGGATGGCGACCGGGCTCGCGGTGATGGGGTTCGGTGCTGGCGCGCTGCTCACCGGTCCGCTCGGTAACTTCCTGATCCAGGGCTACGGCGTCGCGACGACCTTCTTCGCCCTCGGTGTGCTCTATTTCGTGTTGATGACCGCGGGCGCGAGCTATCTCGCCAAACCGCCAGACGGCTGGCTGCCAGCCGGGATGGAGGACACGCCGGAGAACCAGGAGGAAGCGAGAAGCGCGCTGTCGGGACTCACCAATCTCACCGCGACGGAAGCACGCACGTCGCTTCGCTTCTGGATGGTCTGGCTCATCATCTTCATCAACGTCTCGGCGGGGATCATGCTGCTCGCGTTCGCCTCGCCGATGCTCCAGCAGATCGCCGGCGCGAACGCGACGACGGCGGCGTTCATCACCGGCTACATCGGCATCTTCAACGGCGGCGGCCGAATCGTCTGGGCCACTCTGTCGGACTACATCGGTCGGACGACGACCTACGCGGCGTTTTTCGTCATCCAGATCGTCGCCTTCTTCGTGATGCCACAGGTCGCGGGCGTCTGGCTGCTCGCGGGACTGATCTTCCTGGTCATCACCTGTTACGGCGGCGGCTTTTCCTGTTTGCCGGCATACCTCAGCGATCTCTTCGGCACCGCGGAGGTCAGCGCGATCCACGGCTACGCGCTCACGGCATGGGGGTTTGCCGGCGTCGCCGGTCCACAGCTCGCCTCGACGATCCTCGAATCGACGGGAAGCTACACGAGCGCACTGTACGTCATGAACGGAGCGCTCGTCGTCGGGCTCGTCACGGTCGGCCTGCTCCGCTGGCGGATCGGTAAGCTCCAGAGCGCGAACCGGACACCGAGCGCCGCGGAGGCGGCGACCGACTGACGATCGATATCGCTTCGATCGCCGGTCCAGCGTACCGAAACGCCGAAGCGTCTGCACTCGAAGACGTCGTATCGACTCTCAGGACACGTCGGCCCGGCGCGGCGCGCTCGTCCTCGCCGGCGGCGGCTCGACGCGCTTCGGCGAGCGTGACAAAGTCCTCGCTGAGTTCGACGGCGTACCGCTGGTGCGCCGAGTCGTCAAGCGACTTGCGGGACTCGACGAACTCGTCGTCAGCTGTCGGGCCGATCAGACGGCGGCCATCGAGCGCGCGCTCTCGGGGATGGAGTTCCGCTGTGTCGCTGACCCAGACCCCGACGGCGGGCCGCTCGTCGGTGTGCGAGCCGGACTGCGCGCGCTCGATACCGATTACACAGCCGTCGTCGCCGCCGACATGCCGTTCGTCGATCCCGAACTCGTCTCCATCTTGTTCGCGCGCGCGGCGGGCCACGACGCGGCCGTGCCGCGACACGAGGGCTGGCTCCAGCCGACGCAGGCGGTCTACCGCACCGACGCGATGGTCGACGCCTGCGCGACGACGCTCTCGCGTGGCGAGCGCGAACTCCGCACGGCGCTCGGCGCGCTCGATCACGTCGTCGTGACGGAGAGCGAGATTCAGAAACACGCCGACACGCGAACGTTCACGAACCTCAATACGCGCAGGGAGTTCGCCGCCGCCGAGCGCGCGCTCAGAACGGACGACTGCTCGTGAAAATCACCGCTCCGCGCTCTACGCGCCGACGTACTCCTCGTTGACTTCCCAGCCGCCGTCGCCGTCGCGGATCATGTACTCGCCGTAGTAGGGCACTCTGTTGGCGACGACCTCGCGGAAGGTCGTGCGGATCTCGTCCTTGCTCATCGCGCCCATCGGGCGGAGATCGTCGTTGCGATTCAGACAGCCCTTGAGATAGCCCTCGTGAGTGACTCGAACTCGATGGCAGTTCGCACAGAACGTCTCGTTCTCGACGGGATCGACGATCTCGACCATCCCGCCGTTCACCCAGTAGCGCCGCCGGTCGTGCATCTCGCGGTGTTCGACGCGGTCGGCGCGCTCGTCGAGCCAGTCGTGGACGCGCGCGATGTCGATCGCCCACTCGGGATGACCGGCGATCTCGGGCATGTACTCGATGAGCTGGAGTCTGAGCCCCGAGTTCTCCCCCACATGGTCGACCATCTCGGGGATGAACTCCGCCGTGCCCTCGAAGACGACCATGTTGAGCTTCACCGGGTCGAGCCCGGCGTCGAGCGCTGCCTCGACACCCTCCAAGACGCGCTCGTACGCGCCCGATTCGGTGATCTCCGCGAACGCCTCCCGATCGAGGGCGTCCTGCGAGACGTTCACCCTATCGAGCCCCGCCGCGCGGAGCTCCTCGGCACGACCCGGCAGGAAGGTGCCGTTGGTGGTGAGCGAGGTCTCCATCCCGTCCGGCGTGTGCCGGATGATCTCCTCCAGATCCTGACGGAGCATCGGCTCGCCGCCGGTGAACTTCACCTTCTCGACGCCGAACTCGCGGACGACTTCGAGGAATCGCACCACGTCGTCGGTGCTCATCTCGTCGTCGGCCGGCTCCATCGGGCCGCGCGTGTCGCCGAGCCCCTCGTTGTGACAGTAGACGCAGTCGAAGTTGCAGCGGTCGGTCAGCGAGACCCGCACCCCCGAGACCTCGCGGCCGAACCCGTCGACGAGCATACTCACCCATTCGTTCGTGAACGGTTAAAACTGCGCGCCGTTCACTGGCCTGCGTAACCGAACATCGTTACAAAATCGTGGGTACGAAACGACACGTGCGGTCGCGAAGTCGACTCGCTTTCGCCTTCCGGCGCTTCAGTTGAGCGTCGCGAGCGAGCGAATCCGCGTGGCGACGGTGCCGAGCGTCGTCCAGCCATCGACTTCGCGGGCGAGCAGCCGTCCCTCGTTGGTACCGGCGAGCACGCGCCCGTCGTGGACCGCCCACGCGAGGACGACCTCGGTCGGTGCGCCCGGATACGGGACGTTACCAAGCGAATCGCCCCCGTCGGTCGACTCGAACAGCGCCGCGTCGGCACCGCGCGACCCTTCCCAGTTCGGCGGTGCCCCGCTCGCCGCGGCGGCGTACAGCCGTCCGTCCGCCACGATCGTCTCGCGGAAGTAGCGCTGATCGACATCCGTGTCGAGTCGCGTCCACGATCGGCCGGCGTCGTGAGTGCGATAGCAGCCGTCGCCGCAGGCGGCGACGTAATCGTCGGGTCCGACGACGAGCACGTGGTGAACGTCGTCGTGGAGGCCGTCTCGTCGCTCGGTCCACGTCTCGCCGCGGTCCTCGCTCACGTGGACGCCGCCGACCTCGACGCCGGCGACCAGCCGATCGGGCGCGTCGGGATGGACGCCGAGGCTGCGAAGGTGGGCTTCGTTGCGATGGCGCGGCGTGTGCCACTCGTCGCGACTGGGCAACTCCTGAAACCCATCGAGTTCGCGCCACGTCGCCCCGTTGTCCGTCGAGACGTACAGATGGGCAGGATGCGTCCCGGCGTAGAGACGTTCGCCGTCGGGGCTCGCGACGATCGAGAACACCTCCTCGCGCGGCACGCCGAGATCCGTCCACGAGCCGCCATCGGTCGATCGGTAGAGCCCGTTTCTCGTCGCGGCGAAGGCGACCCCGTCGAAGGTTCGAACACGGAGCACATCGTCCGCGTCGAGCACCCGTTCGGTTTCGTCGAGTGTTTCCGCCGCGGAGCGAACGACGCCGTCGTCGGTACCGATGAGCAGCGCCATGGCGGCGTTACGCACCCGACGGTGGTAAAGCGAGCGGCCGCACGGAGCGGCGATTACATGTCGCTCCAGGAGCGTGCCGCGCGCTGCACCGACGTGATCGACTCGATCCAGCGCGCCGAGATCCCCTTCTTGACGATGCGTGCGCCGAGTCCGCCGAAAGTGTTGATCGGGATACCGATGACGTCGTGAGCGACGGCCGCATCGCCGACCGAGACGACCGTTCCTTTGTTCATGTACGCCCAGTGCTCGCGATCGCGGCCCGCGACGGCGCGCGCGACGTTCTCGCCGATGTGTTCGCCTTCCTCCCAGGCCGCCTCGGCGGTCGGCGGCGGCACGTCCGCGAGATTGTCGTCGACGATCGTCTCCCAGATCGCCTCTTCGGTGAGCGGTCCCCCCTCGGCGTCCTGATGGACCAGCGCCGAGTCGCCGAGCGCGAACACGCGGTCGTCGCTCGTCTTGAGGGTCGCGTCGGTGTAGAGCCGGTTGTGATCCTTGTCGACGTCGGCAGTTTCGAGGGCGTCCCGCCCGGTGACGCCGCCGGCCCAGACCAGCACGTCGTAGTCCATCGGATCGCGCTCGTCGAAAGCGATCCGATCGTCCTCGACGGCCGTTATCGCGGTCCGGGTGTCGATCTCGACGTCGTGGGCTTCGAGCTGGTTTCGGATCGCCCCCTGAAACTCGTGATCGTGGCCGGGGAAGACGTCCGCCGAGTGTTCGACGAGATTGACGTCCATCGCCGCGTCGTGCTCGTCGACCCACGATGCCACCTCGCCGGCGACCTGAATGCCCGTGAGACCCCCACCGCCGACGACGACCCGTGCAGGATCGCTCCGCGAGGCCTCGCGCGTAGCGTCGACGAGATGCTCGTTGATCGCCAGCGCGTCGCCGAGACTCTTGACCGTGAGCGCGTGTGCTTCGAGCCCGTCGACGCCGTGGAAAGCGGTTCGACTGCCGAGCCCGACGACGGCGTAGTCGTAGTCGATATCGTCGCGGTCGGCAAGTTCGACGACACGATCGTCGACGTCGATGCCGGTCACGGTCGCCTGCACGAACCGGGTGTCGTCGTCCTTGATCTCGCCGACCGGGATCGTGACCGATTCGCGCGCGTCGGGTGTCCGGATACATCGGTGAACCTCGTGGAGCAGGAGGTGGTAGTCCTCCTCGGCGATCCAGACCAGTTCGTCCTCGTCGCCGAGTTCGTCTTCGAGGCTACGGATCGCCGCACAGCCGCCGTAACCCGCGCCGAGAACGACGATGCGGTCGGTCATCGCGTCCCGAAATCCGACGGATCGTTCGTCGTGCCGTCCGTCCGCCGGGTGTCGTCCGTTGGCCGTTCGCCAGCTGCCGGCCGTGCGGTGTCGCTATCCATGCCCAGTCGTTTTCGGCGGTCAAGTAAACAGCAGGGCTTGAATCGGCAGGCTCAGTCGTCGATTGCGGGCGCACTCGATGGGGTGGTGTCGTCGCTCGCCCAGACACCGTCGTCGAGGTCGATCGCATCGTTCCACTTGGCCGCGAGCGTCGAGACCGCGAGATCGCCGGTGACGTTGTTGAGGGTCGCCACGCGCCCGAGCACTGGATCGACGGCCGCGACGAAGCCGACGATCGTCAAGGGCAACCCGGCTTGCTGAAGCACGACGGTGAGCATGATCAGCCCCGCGCCGGGGACGCCCGCGGTACCGATGCTGATGAGGACGGTCACGAGGAGGATGGCGACCTGTTCGCCGAGCCCGAGCGACTGGCCGACGACGTTCGCGGCGAAGACGACGGTGACGGCCTGACGGATCGCCGCGCCGTCCATGTTGGCCGTCGATCCCAGCGGGAGCGAGAAGCCGTAGATACTCTCGTCGATCTTGAGGTTCTCCTCGGCGTCGCTCATCGTCACCGGCAGCGTCGCGCTCGACGAGCGGATGGTGAACGCCGTCACCATCGCGTTGCGCGCGCCCTGGAGGAACGAACTCGGGGATCTGCCGACGAGTCCGGAGACGATGACGAGCAGATAGGTGAACGCGATGTGGATGGCGATCGCGAGCGTGACGACGGCGACCAGCGAGCCGAGCGCGACGATCGCGCCGACGTCCTTGCCGGCGAGTTCGGCCGCGACGAGCGCGAACACGCCGAGCACGCCGAACTCCATGACGCCCCAGACGATCGTGAACATCGCCTCCATCCCGGCCTCGGCCAGCGAGAAGAACGTCTCGACACCCTCGCGCACCGTCTCGTCGTCGGTGCGATCGCGGACGAGCGCCAGCGCGATGGCGAAGACGATGATGAAGAAGATGATCGCCAGCAGATCGCCGCTGGCCAGCGCGCTGATCGGGTTTTCCGGAACGATTCCGAGAACGACCTCGCGCAGCCCGGGTGGCTGCGCGGAGTCGCTGCCCCCACCCGTGAGCATCACGCCCGTCCCGGGATCGAGCAGGTTCGCTACGGCTAGCCCGATGATCCCGGCGATCGTCGTCGTTGCCGCGTAGAGCCCGACGACGATCCCGCCGACGCGACCCATCTTAGCCGGCGAGAGTCGCCGCACGCCCGACAGCAGGCTGAAGGCGACGATCGGGACGACGATCATCCCGAGCAGCCGCAAGAAGAGATCGCCGATCGGTTCGAGCGCCGACGCCGGTGGGCCGACGGTGAACGCGACGACGACCCCGAGAACGAACGCGGCGGCGAGCCGATAGACGATCGGCACGGAGCGATACCGATTCCACACGCTGACGACCGAACCACCAAGAGCCGACATCGACGGAGGTTGTACGTCGAGAGGGCTATGGCTGTCGGCTTCGCGCATATTTTCGCCACGTGTGAGCGTTCTGAGAGCAGTTCCCGCACCGACCCCGGACGGACGTGTTCGACCGGGTGAAAGAACGAATCCGCTAGCGTTGGAGACGGGACGTCGGTGCGCTTTAGTGGACGGTGAGAGTGATTCGGACATGGACAGCGAGGATTTCTTCGAGGAGATGCCGTTCACGAACCTCCTCGGTATCGAAGTGACAGAGGCCGAGGACGGCCACGCCGAGGGCCACGTCGAGATGAGCGAGGAGTTGTCCTGGAACACGAACCGGACGATGGCTCACGGCGGCGTGACGTTCACGCTCGCCGATACGGTCGGCGGCGCGGCGCTGGTCTCGCTGCTCGATCAGCCCGTGCCGACGATCGACATGCGGATCGACTATCTCGAAGCGGGCACCGGCGATCTCTTCGCCACCGCCGACGTCGTGCGCGAGGGCGGGGCCATCGGCGTCGTCGACGTCGAGGTCCACACCGACGACGGGACGCCGATCGCCGACGTGCGTGGCGTCTACAAGACCGACTGAGCGGGCGCGAAACCAGTCGAGTTATCCGCACGCCCGGCGAGAAGCCGCCATGTCGACCGATGACGACCACGAGGCGTACATGGAACGGGCGTTCGAACTCGCGCGCGAGGCCGGCGAGCGCGGCGACGGCCCCTACGGTTCGCTGCTCGTTCTCGACGGCGAGATCGTCATGGAGGCGAACAACCACGAGAACACCGACGACGACATCGCCGCCCATCCGGAGCTCGCGCTCGCCCGGCGCGGCGCGAGCGAGCTCACGTCGGAAGAATGCGAGCGAACGGTCATGTACACGAGCACGGAGCCCTGCCCGATGTGCTCCGGCGGGATGGCGATCGCCGGTCTCGGCGGCGTCGTCTACAGCGTCGCCGCGGCCCGTGCTGCCGAGGAGTTCGACGGCGACGCGGCGATGATCCCCTGTGGCGAGGTCTTCGAGAGCTTCGACCACGACGCCGAGGTCGTCCGTGGCGTCCGCGAGGACGACGGGCTCGACATCCATCGCGAGTACCGGTCGGTCTGAGTTCGGTCGAAAAGTACGAAACGCCCGCCAGCGTTCAGGAGTCGATGCTCGAATCGCGGAGGTTGTCGGCGTTCTCGGGAAGGCGGACGCGTGCGTTCGGATGTTGATCGGCGTCCTCGACGAGTTCGTGTCGTTCGCGCAGGTCTTCGAGCCTGGATTTCACGGCCTCGGGATCGGCCCGGCCGACGATGCTGGCGACCTCGAGCAGGAGCTGTTCGGGCACGCCGCCACCGTTCGCCCCGAGTTCGGCCCCGTTCTCGTCGTCGAGGTCGAGGTTCGTGAGAAAGCGGACGTACTCGCGGAGATCGATCTCGCCGCCGAGTTCGTCGTGCCAGCTCGCCGGATAGGCGCTGACGCGGTCGTCGCCGACGCGGTAGACGGCGTCGGTGCGGTACTCGCCGTCGGTGAGGCGGTCGTCGATCGCGTCCAGCACGCCCTCCATGTCGTGGCTGTGGCCGTGATCGGTGCCCGCCATCGCCTCGGTGTACGCTTCGAGGGTTGCCCACGCGATGCCGGGGCGCTCGTGAGTGTGATACTGTTCGATGAGCCTGAGGAACTCGTCGACGAGCAGCGACTCGCCGCGGTCGTCGGCTTCGGCGACGATTCGCTCGTTGATCTCGGTCACGGCAGCCATTGGGGAGACACGCTGTTAGCGTTGTCGCCCACCGCTCGGCGACAGACCGATATGCCCGCTCTCACAACGGTCGTCAACATGCAGAGAAACGAATTTCCTCGCGGCGTGAGGCGATGAGCGACTACAAACCGCTGTCGGACTACGGCATCATCGGCAACCTGGAGACCTGTGCGCTCGTCGGCCGCGACGGCGCGATCGACTGGTGTTGTCTCCCCCGGCTCAACTCCTCGAGCGTCTTCGCGGCCCTCCTCGACGACGAGATCGGCGGCCGGTTCGCCATCTACCCGACGGACGAGTACGAGGCCGAACAGCAGTACATGGAGCGGACGAACGTGCTCCAGACGACCTTCCACACGGAGTCGGGCACCGCGCGTGTCACGGATTTCATGCCGCTGTCGCCCGACAACGAGGGCAACCAGCCGAAGGTGCGCGGCATCTACCGAAACGTGAGCTGCACCGAGGGCGACGTCGATCTCGCCGTCGAGTTCGACCCGCGTTTCGACTACGCCCGTGCCGACTCGCGCGTCGAGTCGATCAGCGACGGCGTCGTCGCGTCGGGCGACGCCAGGCGACTCACGCTGTCGAGCCCGCTCGATCTCGACTGCAGCGATAGTGCGGCCGACGGCACGCTTTCGCTCTCCGAGTACGACAACGAATGGTTCGTCCTCGAATACGGGACGCGCGCGCCGACCGACGACGACTCGTGTGAGCACCTGCTCGACAACACGGTCGAATTCTGGCGCGACTGGGCACACACCTGTCCCGACGGGGAGGACTGTCCCTTCGCCGACTACGGCCACGACATGGTCGTGCGCTCCGATCTGACGCTCAAACTGCTCACCTACCAGGGCACCGGCGGGATCACCGCCGCGCCGACGACATCGCTGCCGGAGGTCGTCGGCGGGGTGCGCAACTGGGACTACCGCTACAACTGGATCCGCGACGGGGCCTTCACCGTGCGCGCGTTCGGCAACCTCGGCGACACCCAGGAGGCGGTGAACTATCTCGACGACTTCCTCGAACTCGGCCAGTCGGTCGATCCAGCCGATCTCCAGCCGATCTACGGTCTCCAGCACGGTTCGACCTACGAGGAGCAGGAGCTCGACCATCTCGAAGGGTATCGCAACTCCGCACCCGTCCGCATCGGCAACGGCGCGGCCGACCAGCTCCAGCTCGGCATCTACGGCGAGCTCGTGCTGGCGATCAACCAGCTCTCCTGGTCGGATCGCTCGATCGCCGGTGACGACTGGGAGGCCGTCCGCGAGATCGTCGACTACGTCTGCGAGGTCTGGGAGCGCCCCGACGCCGGCATCTGGGAGATGCGCAGCGGGCCGAAGCAGTTCGTCCACTCGAAGGCGATGTGCTGGGTCGCCGTCGATCGCGGCATCCGGATGGCCGAAAACGACGGGCACGACGCCCCGCTCGACGAGTGGCGCGACGAACGCAGCCGCATCAAAGAAACCGTCCTCGAGCGTGGGTTCGACGACGACCAGAACAGCTTCACCCAGGCGTTCGACGACGACCAGCTCGACGCCAGCCTGCTCCTGCTCCCGCTATCGGGCTTCCTCCCGTTCGACGATCCGCGCATCCAGGGGACGATCGAGTCCGTCATCGACCGCCTGGCGACCGACGACGGGCTCGTCTATCGCTACGAACACGACGAGATGCCGGGTGACGAGGGAACGTTCGTGCTCTGTTCGTTCTGGCTCGTCGACTGCCTCGCGCGCATGGGCCGCGTCGATCGTGCCCGCGAGATCTTCGAGACGATCGAGGATCACTTCAGCCCGCTCGGCCTCGTCTCGGAGGAGATCGATCCCGAGACGGGCGATCTGCTCGGCAACTACCCGCAGGCGTTCAGCCACATCGGCTTCGTCAACAGCGCGCTGTTCCTCCACGAGGCCGAGACCGACACCGAGATCCAGCCGTTCGGCCACCGATCGGTCTGACTCGATCGAGCCGACCGCGCTCGTCAGCGGTCGTCGGCAGTCGTGTCAGTTGGTGCCCGCGTCGTCGGCCTCGGATCCACTTTCGGTACTGGAGACCTCGGGTTCGGTCCACCGATCGTCGGGGTCGACCGGCGCGAGCGCGTGATCGAGCTCCTCGTCGCTGTACTCCCGCTCTTCGAGTTCGAGCGCCCGGCGTCGCCACCGCTCGCCGACGGTCGTCTCGCCGTTCGGGCCGACGCGAGCACCGTGGACGGTGAAGTAGCGCCCGCCGCGATCCATCTTCTTCCCCTCGTAGGTGTGCTGGTCGAAGATCACGTCGTGTTTCCCGCCGGGTTCGAGATCGCCGACCGGGAAGTCGTATTTCGGCTCGCGACCCTCCTCGCGCGCGGCGGCCCGCTCCTTTGCGACCTGCTCGAAGTAGCCGTTGGCGTAGGTCGCCTCCCGTGTCGAGGGCGCACGGGCGGCCGCCAGCGCGGCGTGGATCCCGCAGAGTCGGCCCTCCCAGCTGTCGGTGTCCCAGAACTCCGTCGCCAGTTCCTCGTAGCGCTCGATGAGCAGGACGATCTCCTCGCCCGCACGCAGATCCTCGACGACGTAGAGCGCGAGGCGATCCCAGAGGTTCCACGCGTGGCCCGACCGGGTGAGTTCCCACGCCGCCCAGGCCGCACACTCCTCGTCCGAGCGGCGCACGGCCTTCTGGAGCAGGCTCGACACGTCGTAGCGATTGTAGCCGCCCTTGGTTCCGTTCTCGTCGAGCTCCTCGCCGAAGTCGTCGGTCATCGGCTCGCCGTCCTCGACCGCGCCGCCGCCGAGGGTCGCCTGTTTGTCCTCGCTCATGGAGACGAAAACCCATCCGCGTACATGTGATTGACCATCTTCAGACGAGGAAAGAACAGCCGGGTCGGCTCTGCCGGAAAACGAACCGTTCGTCGGACTACTCGATCCAGACGGTCTTGCGGTTGACGAACTCCTTGATGCCCGGCTCGGAGAGTTCGCGGCCGTAGCCGGAGTTCTTGACGCCGCCGAACGGAACGCGGGGATCGGATTTCGTGAGCTGGTTGACGTACGTGCAGCCGGCGTCGATGCGACGGGCGACGTGCTGGCCGCGCTCGCGGTCTTCGGTCCAGATGCTCGCGCCGAGGCCGAACTCCGTGTCGTTGGCCTTCGCGATGGCCGCCTCCTCGTCGCCCACCGAGTAGACTGACGCGACCGGGCCGAACAGTTCCTCGCTATCCGCCGGACAGCCCTCGGGCACGTCGGTGAGGACGGTCGGCGGGTAGAAGGGACCGTCCCGATCGAGCGGTTCGCCGCCGGTGACGACGTTCGCACCGGCGTCGACGCTCGCCTCGACCTGTTCCTGGAGATCGTCCATCAGTTCGGCCTGTGCCTGCGGGCCGAGATCGGTGTCTTCCTCGGTCGGGTCGCCGACGGTGAGCGCCTCGCACTCCTCGACGAACCGATCGAGGAACTCGTCGTAGACGTTCTCGTGGACGATGAACCGCTTGGCGGCGATACACGACTGACCGCCGTTCTGGTTACGCGCCCACGCGCCGGTCTCGGCGGCCGCGTCGATATCGGCGTCGTCGAGCACGACGAACGGATCGCTCCCGCCGAGTTCCAGGACTGTCTTCTTCAGGTTCTCGCCGGCGGTCGAGGCGACGGCACGGCCGGCCGGTCCGCTGCCGGTGAGTGTCGCAGCGCGCACGCGATCGTCGGCGAGCACGTCGTCGATCTTGTCCGAACCGGCCAGCAGCGTCTGGAACGCGCCCTCGGGGAGGCCCGCCTCGTCGAAGACCTCTTCGATGGCGAGCGCACAGCCGGGAACGTTCGAGGCGTGTTTGAGCAGGCCGACGTTGCCCGCGACGAGATACGGCACCGCGAAACGCATCGCCTGCCAGAACGGGAAGTTCCAGGGCATCACGGCGAGTACGGGCCCCATCGGGTCGTAGACGGTCTCGACAGTCGTGCCGGGCGGGCTGGGATGGGTCTCGGGCTCGAGATACTCGCTCGCGTGTTGGGCGTAGTGATCACAGAGCCACTGGCACTTCTGGATCTCCGAGTGGGCCTGTGAGATCGGTTTGCCCATCTCCTCGGTCATCAGCTCGGCGTACTCACGCTCGTTGTCGCGGAGCACGTCGCCGGCGGCCGCGATGAGCTCCTCGCGCTCGCGGAGGGGTACCTCGCGCCACTCCGCGAAGGTGTCCTCGGCGCGCGCGAGCGCGTCGTCGATGTCGCTCGCACTGGCCTCCTCGTACGAATCGACGACTTCGCCGGTTGCCGGGTTGACCGTCTCCATGTCCTACCGACTCGTCGTGTTCATGATTAACGTTGTGGCTGGCCATGTCATGCCCGACGACCGTCGATCACGTTCGGGTGGTCGATCGTCTCGTTCGACGTCGAACCGTCGAGGACGCTGTTCTGGAGGGCATTCGAGAGCCCACGGCGCAGCCGTTCGGAGGCCGCCTGCGTGGAGATATCGAACTCCGACGCGAGGTCGCCCATCGTGATGCGGCGCGGAACGTCGAAATAGCCCTCATCGACGGCCGCAGCGAGCAGTTCGGTCTGTGGAGCCGTGAGATCGTGGGCGTCCTCGGGCGCGTCGTCCGTGCATTTCAACCCGCTGAGTTCGAACGAACAGCCCCGCGCCTGGCAGTGGTCGTGGTACTCCGAGAACGCCTCTCGATCGGGATAGCGCATCCGCATCCACATGCCGGTGTGGCTGAGCGTTCCGTCGAGCAACACGCCACCGAGATCCGTCCACGCCCAGTAGGTCGTCGTCGCGGCCGGCAGGCGGATCTGATACAGTTTCCGTCCGTCGACGCGGTCGCTCAACGGCTGCACGTCGTGGATCATCGACGCCTCGTCGAGTCCAGCTTCGAGCGTCCCGAAATCGTTGCCGTCGGCCCAGAGCGTCACCGAGAGCGTCTCGGGATCACACGCGGTCATTCCCTCGATGACGAGTTCCATATCGGTCACGCCGGCGAGGACGCCCTCGAATTTCGGCAGGCGGACCGTAAACTCTGCGACGAGACTCATTGCCCCCTATTGCGGCCCGGCGGCTGCCGGCACGACTGACGGCCGTGCCGTCGTGGTGTTCGTCCGATCGGCACATCGATCGTCGAATTCAGTTTCACACGTCTCCTATCAACCATAGTTGTTTTCGCACTGAAAGAC
>NZ_AOMF01000173.1 GCF_000336715.1 Halococcus thailandensis JCM 13552 | reverse complement strand
AAGACGAGATAGGAACCGAGTGCCGACACCGTCGGGGTGAGCAGCCACATCGTGACGATCCGACCGGTGGCCGCCGCGTCGAAGAGATCGTCGGTCGGCAGTTCGTCGGGTTCTTCCTCGCCGATCTTCGGTACGCCGCCGCTCGATGCGGCGGTCGGCGACGACCCCGTCGGGGCCTCGGCGGTGGCAAGGTCACCGACGGTCGGGCCAGCCGGTGGGCCGCCATCGTCGCCCCCTTCGGCGGCGAGTGCGCTCACCGAGAAGTCGGGACGGCCCTCGCCCTCGATCGCCGAGCCGGCGGCGTCGGTGAGCGTCACGGACCGGCTCGATCGACCCCAGCCGAGACCGATGATGCAGGAGGTCATGCTCACCGCGAGGCTCGCCGGGATGCCCAGATTCGAGAGGATCGTGATGATCGTCGCGGCGACGAGCGAGACGAGGATCGCCGCCAGGATCGGCAGGTCGGTGATGCCGTCGCCGACCGTATCGAGCGTGCGCCGGGCGATGGTGAACGCACCGATCGCCATCGCACCCACGGCGATGAGAACGCCTTGTTCGACGGTGATGGCGTTGCTCCCGATCAGCGGCGCGACCGCGTTGGCGACGTTCGACGCGCCCGCGGAGAAGGCGTTGTAGCAGGCGACCAGCAGGACGACGGCAGCCCCGACGAGATCGCGAGTGGTCGCCCCCTCCTGGAGCACTGGTCGGGGGATCGTTCCGGAACGATCGAGCCTGAGCAGGCCGTTTTCGAGTCGTCCGAAGGAGATGCGGGCGTTGAGATGTGGGTAGATGTAGCGACCGATGACGACGCCCGCCCAGAAGGCGACCAGCGGGGCGACGATCCACGCCGAAACGATGCCGAACATCACGGTTTCGTTGAGCGAGTCGGTCACGACGCCGAGGCCGACGATTGCGCCGACGGCGGTCATCGAGGTCGAGGCGGGGACGCCGAACAGGTTGGAGATGAGCAGCGAGAGACCGGTGAAAAAGAGCACGACGACGCTCGCGACGAGGGTGAACTGGCTCGACGGGACGATCTCGCCGCCCATCGTCGTCACGACCTCGCGGCCGACCGTCCAGCCGCCGAGCAGCGCGAACCCGGTGAACAGCACGGCGGCGAGCGTCTTGCCGGTGATGCGACTCCCCACGGCCGGGCCGAACGCCACACCAGTCGAGGAGCCACCGATGTTGTAGCCAACGAACACCGCCACGGCGATGCCGACGAGCAGCAGTACAGATACCATCGACTGCTCCCTCGAAGCCCGTGACAAAACGCGTTTCGCCTCCCCGTGTCGATATGGCAGGCAGCCACGCCATGGTAGGCGACCACGGCAGCCACGAACCGGCGATCGAAGCCCGCAGACGGTCGTGGACAGTCGTGCGCGGTATGCACAACTCCTTTAGCCGTCGTTCGCCTACGTTCGCCATGCCCGATGCACTGGTCGAGTACCTCGATGCCGACATGGAGTGCGAGGGGTTGCTCGAATGTTTCCACGGTCTCACGGCTCTCGACCGCGAGTGTTTCGCGGTCGTCGTCGGGAGCGACGCGGCGCTGACGGTCGACGACGTCGCCGCCGAGGTCGACCGCGAGCGATCGACGGTCTATCGCTCGCTCCAGCGGCTGCTGACGGCGGGGTTCGTCCGGAAGGAGCAGATCAACTACGAACAGGGCGGCTACTACCACGTCTTTCGCCCGGCCGACCCCGACGCCATCGCCGACGAGATGCAGCGCATGCTGAACGACTGGTACGCACAGATGGGCCAGCTCATCGGCGAGTTCCGCGAGAAATACGACGTCGCCGACGCGGAGGCGGCACCCGCCGAAGGCTGAGTAGCGGGGGTTTCGAGACGCGGACCAGAACCGGCTTTTCACTGTAGCACCTCCATCCACCATGCCACACGGCACCGAACGCGGTCTCTCCCGGCGCGCGTTCGTGAAGGCTGCCGTCGCGATCGGCGGCTCGGCGGCGCTGTCGGCCTGTCTCGCCCGCGAGAGCAGTCCCGATCTCCCGCAGGGCCCCGACGACCTCTCGACGCTGCCGTCGCGCCAGCACGCCTGGAACGAGTTCCTCGCGCTCGGCGACAACGACAACCACCTCGGTCCGCGCCACCGCGTACTGCTGTATCTCAGGTACGGAAAGGAAGGAACGCCGACGCGAGACGATCGTCGGCAGACCGAACGGGCGCTGCAGGCACTCGAACGGGCCTATCCTCACTCGCACGACGGCCTGCTGTTCACGGTGAGCTACTCGCCGGCCTATTTCGATCGCTTCGACGAGTCGCTGCCGGAATCGGTGGATCTACAGCCTGTCTCTTATACACATC
>NZ_AOMF01000172.1 GCF_000336715.1 Halococcus thailandensis JCM 13552 | reverse complement strand
GAGAAACTGAACGGCGTCGACATCGACGCCTCGCTCACGGGAGTGTTCGAGCGGATCGACCGGCGAACGGGGTTCGTCGGCGACGGCCTGCCCGCCGACAACCAGGGCGTGCAGGGAATCCCCGATTCGGAGCCCGTGCCCGACGACTCGCCGATGTACATGGGCTTCAAATCTGGGTTCGACAAGAACCAGGCGACCGAGGACGGGGTGACGATCGATGCCGGCCCGTTCGCGGGCGGAACGACCCAGCAGATCTCGACGATCAAACTCCACCTCGACCAGTGGTACGATCAGGACAGTCGCTCGCAGCGCGTCGGCAAGATGTTCTGTCCCGCGCACGCCGAATCGGGCGCTGTCGAGGGTGTCGGCGACAATCTCGGCGATTCGAGCAAGATGGACGACTGTCCACCCGCCGAGACGGCCGCCCGCGAATCGGGACTGGTCGGTCACTCGCAGAAGGTCGCCCGTGCGCGCGAGAACGACCGCCCGATCATTCTCCGGCGGGACTTCGACTCGACCGACGGCGAGGAGGCGACGCTGCATTTCCTCTCGCTCCAGCAGACGATCGGCGATTTCACCGACACGCGCGAGTCGATGACCGGCACCGATCTCGCCGAGGAGTCCGCGCTCGGCCGGAAGAACAACAACGGCATCCTCCAGTACATGAGCGTGACGCGCCGCGGCAACTACCTCCTCCCGCCGCGTGGGCGACGGGCCCTGCCCGCCGCCGTGCCGCGACAGTGATCGCCGCATCGTCGATATATCGATAGCATCGCACCCATCGTGCGAGTCACCGAACCCGATTTCGACCGCCGAACCAGAACGCACTCGAAGCGAGCAGTTATAGAGGAAGCAATGGATCGACGAACGTTTCTCCGTGTCGGCACGGCCGCGAGCGCGGCGGGTGCCGGTCTTCTCGCCGGCTGTTCCGGGCTGTTCTCCGTCCAGACGGGATATCGAGAGCAGATGCCGCCGCTGCCCGAAAACCGCCCCGCAGCCGTCTACTACCCTTCGCATATCGAAGGGATGGAGATGGTTGGCGTCGAGACGATCGGTGGGAACGGAGCGAACGCGACGAGCGCGACGAACGGAACGGATTCCGGCGGGACGAACGGCTCGAACGGGTCGGAAGAGGGTTCGGGGACGGCCGAAGGCTATCGGTGTGCGCTCACGTACAGCTACCCTCACCGGTTCTGGACCGTCACCGGCACGGAGACCGAGAAGATCTCGATCGAGGACAACGACTCGCTCCATCTGATGGTGAGCGTCTGGGATCCGGCGACGGGCGTCTTCCCGCTGGATACGAACCCGACGATAACGATCTCGCAGAACGGCGACTCGGTGACGACGCTCTCACCGTGGACGATGCTCTCGCAGAACATGGGCTTTCACACGGGCGACAACCTCTCGCTGCCTGGTGCCGGCGACTACACCGTCGCGGTCGATATCCCCCCGACGTCCGTCCGGCGAACCGGCTCCTTCGAGGGCCGGTTCGACAGTCAGCGATCCGTCGAGTTCTCGTTCACGTTCGATCCGGGGACGGTGAACGACATCATGCTCGATCGACTCGGCGAGAAGGCCGGCACGCGCGGGGCGGTCGAGCCGATGGAGATGAAGAAGATGCCGCTCGCGCTCGCGCCGAAGACGGGCGAACTCCCCGGTCGCGCGCTCGGAACGGTCCGGACCGGCGACGCCGTGTTCGACGTCCGAGCGCTCGACGACGCCTCCCGGTTCGGCGGAGCCGAGAAGACGTATCTCGCCGTCTCGGCACGGACGCCACACAACCGGTACGTCCTGCCGGCGATGTCGCTGTCCGCAACGGTGACACGGGGCAACGAGACGGTTTTCGACGGGGCGCTCCAGGCGACGCTCGATCCAAAACTGAACTATCACTACGGGGCCAGCGTCGAGAGCATCGAGTCCGGTGATAAGATCGAAATCACGACCGACGCACCGCCGCAGGTCGCCCGCCACGAGGGGTACGAGACCGCCTTTCTGGAGATGCCGTCGCGAACGCTCACCGTCGGCGATAGCTGATTATTCTCCGGCCGCGTCCTCCAGCAGTCGATCGGTCAGGCGAACGAACCGATCGACCATGCGCGCCGGCGACGAGGGGCTGACCTCCCGTAGCAGTCGCGCCGTCTCGGTCGGACGAACGAGTGCAAGTGTAACGTGGTTGCGCTCGTCGCGCTCCTTCACGACGACGTCCTGCTCGACGAGATGGTCGAGATGCCATTCGAGCGTGCTGCGAGCGATGTCGAGCTCGTCGGCGAGCGGCTGTGGCCGCGTCGGCCCGCGATCGCAGAGCAGCGCAACGACGTCGCCGGCGGTCTCGCGGCGCAGCAACGAGAGCGCGCCGCGCCGCCACGCGTCACAGTCGGGCGGGTAGTAGTGTGTGCGACCGTATCGCTGCTCGTCGGTCACCGCCCCTGCCGAGCAAAGTCGCTTGAGGTGGTACTGGACCTGTCCGGGCGCGAGATCGAGCACGCGCACGAGTTCGTTGAAGTGGATCCCTGGCGACGTGTGGATGCGCCGCGCGACGCGCTTACGAGTCCCGTTCATACGTGTTCACCTCCGGTCGCGCCATCGTCCGCGCGTAGTAGACCGCCGCGAGCAACAGGACGGCCATGACGCCGTCGAGCGTGTGCTCGATGAGGTGGTGGAGCTCCATCGAGAGCAGTCCGTCCATCGCCAGCCCACCGACGAGTGTGCGTCCGACCAGTGTGCCGAGCGCCATCGTGATCAACAGATACGAGCGCGAGCGCCGCTGGGCCAGCGCGACGATCCCGAGCCCGAGAACGACCAGCGAGACGACCGCCGTGACGGCGAGGACGGTCGGCAGCGCGACGCCGTCGATCGGTGTCGATCCGTGATCGATACCGAGGTGGAGAACGACGGATGACAGCGTCATCGCGCACCATCATCCCCGTTCGACGTAGGATATTCCCCACGTTTTCGACGGCGAGGATCGGTTCCGCGGGGACGCCGTCGGTTCATTGCTACCGTTTGGAAACACGTCAGAATAGTCGTTCTGGTGCGCGCGTCGAATCGCCGCTCACGAGACGACCGGCCGGGAGATGATCCACAGCGAGAGCACCGTGTAGCCGACCATCAACGCCACGAGCGGGAGATGCGCCCGTCTGGCTCGCGAGAGGGTTTCGTAGCGCCCGACCGACACCGCGTGGGCGGCCACGACGCGACGCGAATCGACCGGCCGGAGCGGTCGGTAGCGGCGCTCGGTCCCGCACCAACGGACGATTTTCTGAAGCGAACACAACGACTATCCGACCGCTCGCCCACCCATCGGCATGACCGACTACACGACCGTCTCGATCCCGAAGGATCTCGCCGACCGAGTCGAGGAGACGATCGAGGGGACGAGTTTTCAGAGCACCTCCGATCTCGTGCGCTTTCTCCTCCGCAGCATCGTCATCCAGCACCAGAAGCAGGGCGAACTCACCGAGGCTCAGTTCGACGAGATCGCCGAGCAGCTCCGCGATCTGGGCTATCTGGGCTAGTCGAGCGATTCGATCGGCGGTTCGGCAGCCACGAGGTCGAGCGATCGTTCGATGCCATCGCGCGAGAAGACCGCGACGTCGCCCCGTTCCCACGGCGGGACCGCGACGAACACGATGCCGTGGAGATCGTCGGTCCGCGCGAGTGCGAGCCGCCCCTGCGGATGCGAGACGAACCGTCCCTGGGTCTGGCCCGCGGGCGTGCCGAGATCCATCCCGAACACCGCCGACAGCGACCGGCCCGCGTCCGGGAAGTAAAAATGAGTGAACACGGGTGTCTCGGGCGGCAGCGTTTCTACGAACTCGCCGGCCGGCGTCGTCGCGAGCGCGATCGTCGCCTCCTCGGGTTCGGCTTCACGGGCGAGATCGAGCAGCGCTTCCACCAGTCCGGCGGTCGCGTACACCGCGGGTCGGCCATCGGTCGCGTCGTGAGCGTCGGACATGGGTTCGGTCGTCTCAGTTCGCGAGGAACAGCCGGGCGGTTTTCAGGTAGAGCGACGGCGCGCGACGGCGCGATCCCGACAGCGCCGCGCCCAGCGCCGGATTCGCGTGTTCGTGGACGCCCGCGCCGTGGCCCACGAGCACGCGCTCGGGCGTGAAATCCTCGAACGACTGTCGTGGCGGGAACAGTCGCAGCGCCGGATGGACACCCAGTCGTTCGCTGTCGGTCCGCATGTATTCGGCCGTCCCGAACGCCTCGGAGACGACGAGCGTCCCGTCCTCCTCGTGGTAGAGCGCGCCCTCCTGCCACAGCGGCGTGGCGACCATCCGGAGTCGGTAACCCGTCTCGCCGAGAGTACCATCGAAGCGCTCGATCGGTGCATCGATCTCGTCGACGACGCCGTCCATCCAGGACGGGACGTACACGGAGACGTCGTGGCGCTCGGCGAACGCGGCGGCGTCGCGTTTGTGGCGGTCCAGCGGGACGACGACGCCCGCGACGTCGCCGAACTCGGCGAGCAGGTCGTCGATCCCCGTGGCGTCGACGGGATCGACCAGCCAGACGCCCTCGTCAGTCGCGAGCGCGTGGCTCGCGCGCTGCATCCGCTCGTCGGGGTAGGCGAGCCAGCCGACGCCGCCGTCGAAGCGGTCGATCTCCTCGTACTCCGCCGGACCCGAGCCCTTCATCGGCATACCCACCCCTCGGGGCGGCGGCGGATGAGCGCGTCGGTGGCGGATATTTATACTCGGCGACCGTTCCGGGTGTATGGTTTCGGCGCTGCGCTGGCTCGCCCTGGAGGTCAAACATCTCGATCGTGCGAGCGCGTTCTACCGCGAACAGCTCGCCCTCGATACCGTACGGGAAAGCGAGAGTGAGGTCGTCCTCTCGGCCGGCGAGACCGACCTCGTGCTCCGCCGGCCGTCGGCCATCCCCCGTGGGGGACTCCACACCCACTACGCGCTCTCGATCCCCGCGAGCGAGTACGACGACTGGTACGACCGACTCGCCGAATCGTTCGACCTCGACGAACACAGCTTCGGCAGCGCGCGCTCGCTGTATTTCTACGATACGGAGGGCAACTGCGTCGAACTCGGCGAGTCGGACGGGGAGGAGGCGGGCGTACACGGGATGTTCGAGGTCGTCCTCGAAGTCGAGGAGCTCGCCCGGGCCGAATCGTTCTACACCGATCTCGGGCTGGAGATCGTCGATCAGGGGAGCGAGCGCCGCCGGACGCGGCTCGCGGCCGACGAGTTCGCCCTCGAACTCTGGGAACCCCACCTGGGACTGGCCGACGCCCGCGGCGGCGTCCACGTCGATCTCGGCGTCGGCGTCGAGGATCCGGATGCGGCGCTCGACGCCGTGGTGGGGTCGGTGCGATCGGTCGAACGGCTCGACGACGGGATCAGGGTTCGCGATCCCGACGGCCACTTCGTGACGTTCGTCGAGGGTTAGTCGAGTCGGTCGGTGTCGATGTGGACACCCGGTGGCGTCACCAGCAGGAACTTCCGGAAGTGGATCAGTTCACCACCCATCTCGCGGACGTCGCTCGCGAACCCGCTCGCGAGGCGGTTCAGGTCGCCCTCGACGGCGAGGACGAGCACCGCGTCGTCGGCGATTTCGGCGATCCACTCCTCGCTCGGCGTCCGCCCGTCGAGCACGCCGAGAACGACCCGGTGGGTGCGCCCACCGTTCTCGTCCTCGATCTCGCTTTCGACGGACTGGAGATCGAGATCGAACTCGCTCATGGCCGACTCTCATCGCGCCGGGAGAAAAATCCTCGTTTTAGGGCGCGAACGGT